>NZ_JBSFVE010000007.1:27248-323598 GCF_053592165.1 Streptodolium elevatio | reverse complement strand
CACTCCCGAAGCCCTGAACACCGGCCCCACCAGCGACATTGCCGCCACCGACGCCCACAATCACGAAACGGACACCAGCTCTCTTACCGCCCTCTTAGGGCTCACGGGTTCGTCCGCGTGGCCGGTGCGGATTTGCCGCCCCGGCCGCGCGGACGACGGGCTCGGGCTCAGCCCAGCGGCGGCGTCTGCGGCACCGCGCCGGACAGTTGCTCGGCCGGGCGCGCGAGCAGGTACTCGGCGTATTCGGGGTGGGTCAGGGCGAGGAAGCGCTCCTCGCGGATCGCCTCGACGACGGTCTCGGCCGCGAGCGCCGGGTCGATGCCGCGCCCCGCGGTCTCGCCGAGCGCGAGTTCCAGGAACTCGGCGTCGGGGGTGGTTTCGGCGGCGAGTTCGGCGGGCCGGTTGCGCGCCGAGCCGGGCAGCCCGGTGTTGACGTTCCCCGGGCACAGGACCGTCGCCTTGAGCTTGGAACCCTGCGCGGCGAGGTCGTGGGCGAGGGTCTCGGTGGCGGCGTACGAGGCGAACTTCGAGATGGTGTACGCCGCGGAGTACGCCGGGACGAACAACCCCGCGGCCGACGACGTGGTGACGCTGTGCCCCTCGCTGTCCTGCGCGATCATCCGCGGCACGAAGGCCCGGATGCCGTGCATGACGCCCCACAGGTTGACGCGCAGCGTCCACTCCAGGTCGGTCGGCGGGCGTCCCCAGATCACGCCGCCGGAGAACACCCCGGCGTTGTTGCAGAGCACGTGGACGGCGTCGTACTGCTCGTAGGCGAAGTCGGCGAGTGCGAACACCTGTTCCTCATCGCCGACATCGGTCACCTTCGCGGCTGCCTCGGCGCCGCGTTTGTCGAGCAGTTCCAGCGTCTCGTCGAGCGCGTCCTCCTCGACGTCCGCCGCCACGACGCGCATGCCCTCGGCCGCGAATCGCAGTGCCAGAGCGCGGCCGATGCCGCTGCCGGCTCCGGTGACCACGGCGGTACGACCCGCGAAATCGCGCACGATCCCCATCCCCCAGAGACTTGTCGGTGCTTCGTACTTCGGTACTTGGCACTTCGATACTTGGTACTTGGTACTTGGTACTTGGCACTTCGGTACTTGGCACATCGGTACTTCCGTGCCGTCGGGTCGGTGCTTCAGTGCCTTCAGTACGTCGGACTCGCCAGTGCTCTAGGGTCGTCCTCCGGCCCGAACACGCTCCCGTACGTCGGCGTACGCTCGCGCGCCGGGAGCCTAGACCAGCCCGCCGCGCTTTCCCAGAGCGCACGCTGTGCACGAAATGCCGTGCCGGATCAGGCTCCTGACGACGGACACAGGTGCGTGTTGGCGGCGCGAACGATCGCCTCCGCTTGCGCGGTGGTCACGGTGTACCCGGCGCGGGCGAACTTCTGCTTCGTCTGCGTAATGAGCTTCGTGTGGTTCATGTGCGCGGCAATCGACTGGCAGGTGGCGCGCCCGCGGTCGACCGCACCGGCCACATCTCCGCCGACGATGCGCGGGTCGATGGCGTCCAGGGCCGCGGCGTAGCGGGCGCGCGTCTCGGCTTCCGGCTGCGGCGGCAGTCCCGGTGAGGTGGTGCTTTGGTTGCCGGACCGGGCACCGGGCGGCGTACCCGCCCCAGGGCCGGGCGGCACGGACGGGCCCGGTGCCGCGGACGCGTCCGACGGTCCGCCCGGCACACCGCCCGGCGTCTCGCCCGCACCGTCGGAAGTGCCCGGCGCCGAATCCTCGCGGCCGTTGGCGTCCGCGTTCTGGCATCCGGTGACGAAGGACGTGAGGGAGAGGGACAGGATCAGACCGACGGTTGCGGCGAGTACGCGGCGTTGCGGTACGCGGCGTGGCACGGCGAGCCCCCCGACTGGCGTGTGGTGGGGGCACCCTACCGAGCGTTAGGCAGAAAGTCGCCAGTTTCGCGAACTCCGGTTCCCGCACAGCGGATCACGTACGCGCTCCGGAACGCCCGGCAGCGAGTCGCAGCGGGCTGTGGCGTCCATCGTGTGGTGTCGCTTGCGGTCTTGTCCGGCCCCTGCACGGGTCCCTGCGCGGCTCCTCGTACGGTCGCGTGCGGTGCCTGCGCGGCCGTGTGCCGGAGCCCACGTACGGGCCCCTTGCCGAGGTAAGTCTTGCCTAAGTTAGTGTGATCGCGAGCCGGCGGGGCGACGCACGGTCCGCAGGACCCGCTGCGACGTTCGCGCCGAGCAACCGGGCTGCCCCGGCCCAGAACCGCGCACGACCTTTCTCTCTGGAGTCCGCAGACCATGACGTCCTCGCGCCTCATCACCGGTCTCACCCTGACCGCCGCCGCCGCGGCCCTGACCGTGGGCTTCGCCGCGCCGGCGAACGCCGCGGGCTCGCTGTCCGCGAGCAAGACCACCGGACTGGCCGCGTCCGGTGAAACGATCAAGGTCTCCGGCACCGGCTTCGAGCCGGGCAAGTCGCTCACCCTGATCAACTGCGCCCTCTCGACGCAGCGCGGCGAAGGCTGCGACATGGCCGCCACGGCGTCCGTGCAGACGGACGCGCAGGGCGCGTTCAGCGCCGACTTCGCGGTCAAGGGCTCCTTCGCGACGACCGACTGCGCCAAGGTCGAGTGCGGCGTCGTGGTGTACGACATGGCCACTCACTCCCTCCCGGCCCGCCTCAAGCTGACCTTCGCGGGCGGTGCCGCCCCGGCGCCGAGCCAGGCGGCCACCGAGAAGCCGAGCGCCGCGCCGACCGGCACCGCGGCTCCGACCGGCACCCCCGCCCCGACCGGCACCGCAGCCCCGACCGACAAGCCGCAGCTCCCCAAGACCGGTGGCTCCGACGCCACGCTGCCGCTCGCCGCGGGCGGCGCCGCCCTCGTCCTGGTCGGTGCGGGCGCGGCGTTCGCGGCCCGTCGCCGCGGCGGCTCGAACCACGCCGTCTGACCGACGACTTCGCCACGCCGTGGGCGGTGGGTCCAGTACTGGACCACCGCCCACGTTCTTTCGCACCACCGCCCTCGGCCGCACTACCCGCGTGCCACGAGCCGCCGCCACCGTTCGCCTCGCCAGGCTCGTCAGCCGACGGCCGGTCCTCGGCGCGACACGGACCACCGCCGCGTCCGATTCGTTCAAGACCCCTGGCCACCGCGCGCATAGCTTGGGCCCATGAGCACTCCGAAACCGCAGATCACCTTCTTCGGTCTGGTCGTCGCCGACATGGCGGCCTCACTCGCCTTCTACCGGCGCCTCGGCATGGACATCCCCGCCGACGCCGACCGTGAGCCGCACGTCGACGTGCCGCTGCCCGGCGGGCTGCTGCTGGTGTTCGACACGATCGAGACCGTCCGCTCGTTCGACCCGGACTGGGAGCCCCCGAAGGGCGGCCACCGCATGGCCGTGGCCTTCACCTGCGCAAGCCCGGCAGACGTCGACAGCCTGTACGCCGAACTCGTGGCCGAGGGCCACACAGGGCACAAGGCACCTTGGGACGCGTTCTGGGGCCAGCGCTACGCCGTCGTCCTGGACCCCGACGGCAACGCCGTCGACCTGCTGGCCGCCCTGCCGACCGCAGGCTGACCGGGCAGACTGACTCGGCCGCCTCCGCCGACTCCGGCGTTCGTCGGCCCAGACTCTGCGCCCGCGCCGGGGCCGCGTTGGCCCCGGTCAGCGGCCGAGCAGCGTGCCCAGCGGTACGCCGGCCAGAGACCGCACCTCACGGGCAAGGTGTGCCTGGTCGGCGTACCCCGTTGTGGCCGCCACGTCGGCGAACCCGCTTCCCCCGCGCGCCAGTTCGAGGGCGCGGCCGAGGCGGAGCACGCGGCCGAGCGTCTTGGGGCCGTACCCGAACGCGGCGATGCTGCGCCGGTGCAGTTGCCGGGCGCTGAGGCCGGCCCGCTCCGCGAGGTCCGCCACGCTCGTACCGCGGGCGAGGCCGTTTGCCACCATCGCGGCGACCGGGTCCGGCGCGGCGTCCCACAGGCGCCGTGCGGCGACGCCCTCCAACAGGCTCCCGGGGTCTTCTGAGTCGCTCATGCGTTCGATCAGATCACGGGCCGGGCCGCCCCACAGGTCGGTCAGCGGCACCCTGCTGTCGCGCAGCTCGACGGCGGGCACACCGAACACCGCGGGCCCGAGCCCGGGCGGAAAACGGATGCCGGTGTACGGCTCTCCCGCCGGCCCGCCCACGACGTGCGCGACCGTGTCGGGCCCGGCCACCACCAGGTCTCCACCCATCCAGATGAGATCCATACACCCGTCGGGCAGCACGCGCGTCGCCGCGCCCCGCGAATCGTCGGGACCCCGCCACCACACCACCGCCCCGGGGACCGCGGCTCGTCGCTCGCCATACATACCCCCAGCATGCCGGAGCCTTCACCCATTCGAGATGCCCCGTTGGACCCACCGGCCTACGCTGCCAATACATCACCATCCACGGTATTTGAGGTGATTTCCGTGACGGGTAAGTTCGAGTGGTTCAACGACAAGGCCGGCAAGTGGCGCTGGCACCTACTTGCGGGCAACGGCCAGATCATCGCGACCAGCCAGGCGTACAAGTCGAAGCAGGCGTGCATGGACGGCATCGAGTCCGTACGCAAGAACGCCCCCGCCGCGCCGGTGGTCGAACACCAGCCCGAGAAGATGATGGCCGGCGTCTAACGGACACCCACCCCACCAACCACACCGAGGGTCCCGCTGCCGGGTGGCGGCGGGACCCTCCGCATGCGGTCGACCGGTGTCGTCGGACATGCCATCGGACACGCCGTCGGACAACGGGGATCAGCGCGAATGCGCCTCGGCGCAGCGCACGCAAGTCGTCGCGGCGGGACGTACCTCCAGCCGCTCCGCCGGAATGGCTTCGCCGCAGTCGACGCAGCGCCCGTACTCGCCGCGCGCCAACCGCTCGGACGCCACATCCAAGTCGGCAAGCCGCTCCCGGGCCTGGGTCAGGAGGGACGCGACGTGCGCACGCTCGAAGGCGGTGCTCGATCCCTCCGGATCGTGCTCGTCGTCGACCGCCACGAGCGCGTTCGCCGCCACGATCTCGTCGAAATCGCGACTCAGCGCGGCAATCTGGGCAAGCGTCGCCTCCCGGTCCGCCGCCAACCGCGCCCGCACCGAGGACCCGTTTCCCACCAATTCGTCCACGCCAGACGCAACACCCACCCCGCGCCCACACATTCCACCCGCTCCGCGGGCGCCTCGGGTTCGGACGCTTGGCCATCCGAAGTCAGGGCCTGTTACTTTGCCCCCGATGCTACGCGGCGAACCACCCGGGCCATCGTCAAGATCATCGAGCGCCCCGCACTCATGACGCCACCTCACCATCAATGATGTTCCCCGCAAGCCCGCCACGGGCGGTTTCCCGACTTTTGCTCCGCGCGGCCGTCCCCGGGCACGGATCCGGCTTCGCCGTGCGGCCGTCACGCACGTTCGCGCAAACTCCTGGGCCCTGAACCGCCTGTGACCGCAAACTCGTACGCACCGATCGTCCACCACGGCAACGGAGGCCAACCGTGGCACTGCACCGGCTGGGCAAGGATCCTGAGAGCCCCAACGGGGGTTCCCCCGCCGTCTACTACGACGACGTCGCCGACACCTACATCCTCCAAGGAGGGCGGATCACCGACCCGGAGCGCCTGGCCGAGCTGGCGGTACCGCCGCACGAGACCGTCATCGATTTCCCGCGCCGCATAATGCGGTTCTTCCCGGAGGTGAGCGGTGGGCGGTCCGGCCACGATCGATGAGCTGATGCGCGGCTGCCGCCGGACCGCCGTACACCTGGAGATGCGCGACGCGTACATGTGGCCACTGGAGACGTTCTTCATGTTCGACTCCGAGCAGGTGAACGTGGAGCTGGTGTCGGCGCACCTGACGATCACGCAGCCCCACGAGGTCCGGATGTACGAGCACACGTTTGCGGCGCTCGCGGATCTCGCCGTCTACGGGGCGGAGGCCCGCGCGTTGATCACGGCTGCGATTGCCGCCCTCGGGTGACAGCACGCAAATTCGCACACACTGCTTGAGACGCGATCGCCGGGATTTCTACGGTCGACACATGGACGCCGAACCCGCCGTCACACCGCAGGAGCGCCGCGGCGCAGGCAGTATCTATCCATGCCAGGGCGGGTCGGCGACGTATTCGGCTCCCGAGTGGACGGAGGCCGTTTGTGTGTTGCATGGGGGGCGGCGGGGGCGGCTTTGTTTGCTTGCTTAGGGGGCTGGCTGTGTGCTGTGTGTCTTGCGCAGTTCGCGCTGTGCAGCAGCTCAATCGCGAGGCGCTGGCTGCGGGCGCCGTACGGGTTCCTGCGCCTGCGGAGTCGGACTGGGGCCTTCCTCGGCTGCCGCGTGCCTACCTTCACTGCGAGGGCTGCATGCCCGCGGCGACAGAGCCGGTTGTGTGGGTCGCGGCGGCGGAGATGTGGTTGTGTGCCGAGTGCTGCGGGGAGGTCGTTCTGCGGCTCGGAGCTCGGGGCACGAACTCAGACGGCTAAAACTCCGACGGCTAAGGGGTGTTCGTGCGTGCCGCGGTCAGCATTCGATGATGTTGACGGCGAGGCCGCCGCGGGCGGTTTCCTTGTACTTGGTCTTCATGTCGGCGCCGGTCTCCTTCATCGTCTTGATCGCCTTGTCGAGCGAGACGTGATGGCGGCCGTCGCCGCGGAGCGCCATGCGGGCGGCGGTGACGGCCTTGACCCCGGCCATGCCGTTCCGCTCGATGCACGGGATCTGGACGAGGCCGCCGACCGGGTCGCAGGTGAGGCCGAGGTTGTGCTCGATGCCGATCTCCGCGGCGTTCTCCACCTGTTCGGGCGTACCGCCGAGCACCTCGGCGAGGCCGCCCGCGGCCATGGCGCAGGCCGAGCCGACCTCGCCCTGGCAGCCCACCTCGGCACCGGAGATCGAGGCGTTCTCCTTGAAGAGCATGCCGACCGCGCCGGCCGCCAGGAGGAAGCGGACCACGCCGTCGTCGTCGGCGCCCGGCACGGCCGCGGCGTAGTGGTGCAGGACGGCGGGGATGATGCCCGCGGCCCCGTTGGTCGGGGCGGTGACGACCCGGCCGCCCGCGGCGTTCTCCTCGTTGACCGCCATGGCCCACAGGGTGACCCACTCCATGGCGTGGCTCGCCCGGTCGCCCTCGGCGCGCAGCGCCTTGGCGGTGTGCGCGGCGCGGCGGCGGACCTTGAGGCCGCCGGGGAGGATGCCTTCGGTCTTGAGTCCGCGCGTGACGCACGCGCGCATGACGTCCCAGATCTCCAGCAGCCCCGCGCGTACCTCGTCCTCGGTGCGCCACGCCTTCTCGTTCTCCAGCATCAGCGCCGAGACCGACAGGCCGGTCTCGCGCGTGAGGCGCAGCAGTTCGTCGCCGGTGCGGAACGGGTAGCGCAGCACGGTGTCGTCGGGCTTGACCCGATCCGCGCCGACGGCGTCCTCGTCGACCACGAAGCCGCCGCCGACCGAGTAATACGTCTTCTCCAGCACCGGCGCGCCCTCGGCGTCGTACGCGCACAGCGTCATGCCGTTTGCGTGGTACGGCAGGGACCGACGCCGGTGCAGCACCAGCTGCGACGACTCGTCGAAGGCGATCTCGTGCGCGTCGCCCACCTCGGCGCCCAGCAGGCGCAGGCGGCGGGTGGAGCGCACGCGTTCGAGCACCGGCTCGACGCCGTCCGGGTCGACGGTACGCGGCGAGAACCCCTCCAGACCCAGCAGGACCGCCTTCGGCGTGCCGTGCCCGTGGCCGGTGGCGCCCAGCGAACCGAACAGCTCGGCGCGCACCGACGCGGTCTGGGCGAGCACGCCCTGCGACTTGAGGCGGCGGGCGAACATCCGGGCCGCGCGCATCGGACCGACCGTGTGCGAACTCGACGGGCCTATGCCGATCGAGAACATGTCGAAGACGCTGATCGCCAACGGAGGTGGCCTTTCGTGGGGTCACGGTCGGTATGGGCGCCCGGCCCGCACGGAGGCGGGCAGGCCCACTTGTGGCGGGCACGCGGACGATGGCGCGGGTGGTGCGTCGTCCCAGGGTATGCGCTGGCGCTTTCGCGGCGTGATCGCCGACATAGGCGGACACAGGCAGACACAGGCGGACACAGGTTGACATAGGCGTACACAGGAAGACTGGCAGGCAGAAGCGGGCAGACGCGGTCGGGGTCAGGCAGAGACGGTCAGGGTCGGGCAGGGGCACGCCTCCGCAGACCGTCAGCGGGCGAACTCGGTGGCCCTGCTCTCCCGGACGACCGTGACCCTGATCTGCCCCGGGTACGTCAGCTCCTCCTCGACCTGCTTGGCCACGTCCCGGGCGATGACCTGCGCCTGCAAGTCGTCCACCTCCTCCGGCAACACCATGACCCGCACCTCGCGCCCCGCCTGCATCGCGAAGGCCTTCTCCACACCGGCGTGCGCGAGGGCGATCTGCTCCAGGCGTTCGAGGCGCGTGACGTACGCCTCCAGCGACTCGCGCCGCGCGCCCGGCCGGCCTCCGGAGATGGCGTCCGCCGCCTGGGTGAGCACCGCTTCGACCGAGCGGACCTCGACCTCGTTGTGATGGGCCTCGATCGCGTGTACGACGTCCTCCGACTCGCCGTAGCGCCGCGCGATCTCCGCGCCGATCTGCGCGTGGCTGCCCTCCACCTCGTGGGTGAGCGCCTTGCCGATGTCGTGCAGGACCGTGCAGCGCTTGAGCAGCGGTGCGGGGAGCCGGAGTTCGGAGGCCATCATGCCCGCGATGTGCGCTGCCTCGACGAGGTGCTTGAGCACGTTCTGCCCGTACGACGTGCGGTAGCGCAACTTGCCGAGCAGCGCGACCAGTTCTGGGTGCAGGTCGGTGATGCCGAGGTCGACCACCGCGTTCTCGCCGGCGCGGACGCAACCGCGCTCGACCTCGTGGCGGCAGCGCTCGTACACCTCTTCGATACGGAGCGGGTGGATGCGCCCGTCGGCGACCAGCGTCTCCAGCGTGAGCCGCCCGGTCTCGCGGCGCACCGGGTCGAAGCAGGACAGCAGCACGGCCTCGGGGGTGTCGTCGATGATCAGGTTGACGCCGGTCACCGCCTCGAACGCGCGGATGTTGCGCCCTTCCCGCCCGATGATGCGGCCCTTCATCTCGTCGTACGGCAGGTGTAGGACGGACACCACGGACTCGGCGGTCTGCTCGCTCGCGACCCGCTGGATGGCGAGCGTGACGATGTTGCGGGCGCGCTGCTCGCCCTCGCGGCGCGCCTCGGCCTCGATGTCGCGCACCACGACGGCCGCCTCCCGCTTGGCCTGGTGCGTGATGCCGCGCACCAGTTCGGTCTTCGCGGCCTCGGCGGTCAGGGCGGCGGTACGCTCCAGCACCAGCCGCCGTTCCGCCGCGACGTCCGCGAGCTGGGCGCGCTTGGCCTCCAACCGCTCCTCGGCCACCGCGAGGTCGGCGATGCGCTCGCGGAAGCGGGCGCGGTCCGCGTCCAGGCGTTCCTCGCGCTCCGCGAGCCGCTGCTCGCGGCGCTCCAACTCATTGCGGCGGTCGCCCAGTTCCTCGGTGACCCGGCGGTTCTCGCGCTGGATCCCCGCCGCCGCGGCCCGGATGTCGGCCGCGTCGGCCTCGGCACGGGCGCGGGTCTCGGCGGCCTCGCGGTCGGCCCGTGCCCTGACCTCGTCGGCGGTACGCGCCGCCCGGGACAGCTCCGCCTCCACCATCGCGGGCACCCGGGCCCGGATGCGCAGCACCGCGACGAGGCAGACGACCGCACCCACCGTGAAGAACACGGCCCCGGCCACGGGGGCGACCACATCGGATTCCAGGCCGAACGTCACCACGGGCCCACTCCCTCTCAGTCACCGACTCCGCGCGCCCGGCGAGGCTCGTCAGGGCGTGCGGGAGCTGCAGGAGGGCGGTTGTCGCGGATCGCGACCGGGGCCGCTCCGGCGGGTGGTGGCCGGAGCCGGTTGGAGGTGACCCGCGTCGAGCGCCGACGGGGCGGCGGCGTGGGCGACGGCGTTACCCACGGGCCGCCGTGCGGGCGGACGGCGATGGTCGAGAAGTGACTGCCGGGCGCGGTTGCTGGTGACGGCCGCCGAATGTGGTCGGCCGGAGTTGTCGAGTAGATGTCCGTGACTATCGAGTGGTGCGCTCGGCGTCGGTCGGCCCGCGCCACGGGATGCCCCCGAGGCGGCCCCGAATGGCGTACGGCACGGTACGGTCACATGATCCGCGATGATCCCTCACTGTCTGTGACAGGCTAGGCCGCTGATCACAGGAGGGTCAAGCAACCGGGCAGGAACTCCCTTATATCCACACGCGAGTTGCCCGCCCGGCCAGAGGGGTGACGCCACGGCCTACGGCCTCCGCGCGCTGCATGCGCGGCAGCGCGCGAGCACGGGTGTAGGGCGCGCGGGGTGGGCGGGGCAGCCTCCCGAAGAGAGATCCCGCCAAGTCCCGCGGAATTCTCTCGGACACGACTTGGGGAGTGTCTTCACAGTCCGCCGGACAGTCCGCGGGCCACAACACCGCCGAGGCAGCATGACAACGACCCCAACCACCGGCCGATCACACCCCCGACCAGCCTTCTACAACAACTTTTAGTCCTCCGGCTCCGGGGGTGTGTCGTCGGCGCCGAAGGGTTCGTGGGCCCAGCCGTCGTCGTCCTCGGCCTCGCGCTGCCACGCCTCGTCGGCGTCGAGGGCTTCTCGTACGACACGCAGTGCGAGCCCTTCGCCGTAGCCCTTGCGGGCCAGCATGCCCGCGAGGCGGCGCATGCGGACCTGGCGGTCGAGGCGGCGTGTCGACGGGATGCGGCGTTCCACCAGGGCCCGTGCGGTGGCCAACTCCTGTTCCGGGTCCAGCCTTTCGACGGCCTCGCTGACGAGTGCCGAGTCGACGCCGCGTTGCCGCAGCTCTTGGGCCAGTGCGCGGCGGGCGAGCCCGCGGCCGATGTGCCGGGTGTCGACCCATGCCGCCGCGAAGGCCGCGTCGTCGATCAACTTGACCTCGGTGAAGCGCCCGAGCACGTGCTCCGCCACGTCGTCGGGGACGCCCCGGCGCTTCATGGCGTCGGCCAACTGCGCGCGCGTGCGCGGCTGGCCGGTCAACTGGCGCAGGCAGATCGCACGGGCCTGGGCCTCGGGATCCTCGTCGGGGTCGATCTGCGCGGGACCGATCCGGCGCTCCCGGCGGCGGCCCCCGGGTTCGCCGGCGTCGTCTCTGCCGCGCCGACCGCGGCGCCTGCCGCCCGGCCGTGCCGCGCTGCCGTCGGTCGACTCGCCGAAGGCGCCGTCGCCATCGCCCCCGGAACCGGAATTCTCGTACGCGTCGCCCCGGCCGCTCCCCGCGAGTCCTCCGACCCGCCGACCGGACCCGCGCGTCGTGGTACCGCGGGCCTCTCGGGTACGCCGCCCCGCGCCGTCCGCCCCCGTCTCGCCGAGTTCCGTCCCGCCCGGTTTCGTCTCACCAGGCGCCACGCCGTCGGGCGGCCCGGTGTCCGGGTTTGCCGCGTCGCCCGAACCGCGGCGGCCCGCCAGGCGCGTACGGCGGTTGGCCTCGGCCCACTCCTTCACCGCGTCGGCGGCCCCCGAGCCGCCTTCCAGGGCCAGTCCGAGCAAGGCGCGAGCGCGCGCCTGCTCCTCGGGGCTGACCCGGCCCGCCCATGTGTCGTTCCAGCCGGGCGCGGTGCCCGCGGGTTCCGCCCCGCCGAGGGCACCGTCTTGCACGCCGTCGGACACGCTGTCGTCGGTCCCTACCGCGTCCGCGGTACGCCGCGTGGCCCGCCGGTCGGCGGGCCGTCCGGCACCGCCGCGCGCGGGTCCCTCGTCACGGCGGTCTTCGCCGCCCACCGCTCGCACTGCCTCCGCTCACTTCCCTGCCACGGCAACGTCGTCGCCACGCCGACGGCCCCCGAGCCGTCGTCTCCGCGTGGGGGGCCGGGTGTGTCACCCGCCCGGCCCCGTCCCCTCGTCGGCGCCCCTGCACCCGCTACCGCGGGTCGGTCAGGAGCCCTCCGCCGCCGGCGCCGCCGGAGCTGCTTCGGCGGCCGGGGCGGCCTCGGCGTCGACGCGCGGGCCCACGCCCAGCTTCTCCTTGATCTTCTTCTCGATCTCGTTGCCGAGGTCGGGGTTGTCCTTGAGGAAGTTGCGGGCGTTCTCCTTGCCCTGGCCGAGCTGGTCGCCCTCATACGTGTACCAGGCACCCGACTTGCGGATGAAGCCATGCTCCACGCCCATGTCGATGAGGCCGCCCTCGCGGCTGATGCCCTCGCCGTAGAGGATGTCGAACTCGGCCTGCTTGAACGGCGCGGCCATCTTGTTCTTCACGACCTTGACGCGCGTGCGGTTGCCGACCGCCTCGGTGCCGTCCTTCAGCGTCTCGATGCGGCGGATGTCGAGCCGCACGGACGAGTAGAACTTCAGCGCGCGGCCACCGGTCGTGGTCTCCGGCGAACCGAACATCACGCCGATCTTCTCGCGCAGCTGGTTGATGAAGATCGCGGTGGTCTTGGTCTGGTTGAGCGCACCGGCGACCTTGCGCAGCGCCTGGCTCATCAGCCGGGCCTGGAGGCCGACGTGCGAGTCGCCCATCTCGCCCTCGATCTCCGCGCGGGGCACCAGGGCCGCGACGGAGTCGATGACGATGATGTCGATCGCACCCGAGCGGATCAGCATGTCGGCGATCTCGAGCGCCTGCTCACCGGTGTCGGGCTGCGAGACCAGCAGGGCGTCGGTGTCGACGCCGAGCTTCTTCGCATACTCCGGGTCGAGGGCGTGCTCGGCGTCGACGATCGCGGCGACGCCGCCGGCGCGCTGCGCGCTGGCGATCGCGTGCAGGGCGATCGTCGTCTTGCCGGAGGACTCCGGGCCGTACACCTCGACGATGCGGCCGCGCGGCAGACCGCCGATGCCCAGCGCGACGTCGAGGGAGATCGCCCCGGTGGGGATGACCTCGACAGGGGCCCGCGCGTCGTCGCCGAGACGCATGACGGAGCCCTTGCCGAACTGCCGTTCAATCTGGGCGAGCGCGGCGTCGAGCGCCTTCTCGCGGTCCTGTCCTGCTCCTGCCATCGGTGATGCCGCCCTGTCGGGTCGTGGTGTGCGCTTCATTGTCCTGACGCTAACCCGTCCCACCGACATCGCGGGACGCGCCTCGCACACCTGTGGATAACTCCGCCGAACCAGCGTAAGCGAAAGTTTGTTCGAGTACGACTCCGACACACGACCACGGCCCGAAGATCAGGCGAAAGAGGAGCTTCGCAAGGGGCGGCCACGGCGTGTCGCGGGGGCGCGACGATCACGTGAGGGGCGCGCGCCAGGCGTACGGAAGCCGCCCCCACACCGAGGAAGCAGTTCACGTCGGGGCGCACTTCAAGTCGAACGGGCTTCAGCCGGACGCGCCTCAGTCGGACAGGCTTGAGCCGGAGGGGCTTGAGCCGGACGGGCTTCAGCCGGCCGCGGCCGCCGCATGGGCCTTGCGGGCCCGGCGCAGGTAGAACCACGCGATATTGCCGTCCACAGCAGCCAGCAGCAGGAACGGGACGCCGAGCCAACTGCCGTCCGCAAAGGCGATCACGGCTGCGGCGAGCGCGAGCACGCAGACGACGAGGGCCAGCACGGCGACGCGCGGCGTACGCACGGAACCCCTCCCCCCGCCGGATGCGGGCGCGGCGGAAGGGGCGGAAGAGGAAGGTGCGGGGGACGCGGAGGACATGTGGTCGGCTCCCGAAGCGGCGGTGTCGTACACGCCATTGTGGCCGAACGGAATAAAAGTCCGGCGCGCGGACCTGCATAGGCGGGAGCGGCACGTACGAGGCGGCCCCGGCGACGTCGTGCGGAGCCGGCCAAGGGAGCGGGCAAACGCACCCGCCCCGGCACCACGAACGCCCCCGGCCCGGCGCCAGCCTGCCATCGAGACCGGCCTTGGACCGGCCGCCCACGCGGACTCGACGGGCACCCCACGGGGACCCCAACCGGCACCGCAACCGGTGAAGTTGAAATCTCAACGACCCGAAGGTATGTTGTTAAACGTTCAACCACCCATGCCGCTGGAGGTTCCGTCATGACCCGCATCCTCGCCATCTCGGGTTCGATCCGCACCGAGTCGTTCAACACCGCGCTGCTGAACGCCTTCGGCCCGCTCGCCCCGGAAGGCATGACGATCGAGGTCTTCAAGGGCATCGACGAGCTGCCGCACTTCAACCAGGACCTGGAGGGCGACGTACCGGCCTCGGTCACGCGCCTGCGTGAAGCCGTGCAGGCCGCCGACGGCGTGATCATCTCCACCCCGGAGTACAACCGCGCCATCCCGGGCGTGCTCAAGAACGCGCTGGACTGGGCCTCGCGTCCGTACGGCCAGTCCTCGTGGGCCGGCAAGCCCGTCGCCGTGCTGTCCTCCTCGCCGGGCGTCCAGGGCGGCATCCGCGCCCAGGAGGAGCTGAAGGGCCAGCTCCGGAACCTCGCCGCGTACGTCGTGCAGGGCCCCGAGATCGCCATCCCCGAGGTGCACACCCGCCTGGGCGTCGACGAGCAGGCCCGCGTCACGCTCACCGACCCGGCAACCGCCGGCATGGTGAAGTTCCTCCTCCAGGGCCTCCAGAACGCCGTCGACACCAAGACCGGCGAGACGCACACCAAGGCGCTCAACGCCTGGGCCGCCTCCCTGGCGGGCTGATTCGCGGAGCGCCCCCGCCCGCGCCGGGGCACCCCTGCGGCGGCACACGCAGAACGCCGGGAAGCACCCGGCAGAGACACTCGTCGCGCGCCCGATCGGGGGCGCGGACGCGCGAAGGCCCGGCACCACCAAAGGTGCCGGGCCTTCGCGCATGGCCGTGAAGCTCGGGACACATCGCGGCGCGTGCTCGCGCATCGAGGCCGCGGCCGTACGCACCCGCATACGCGTGCCCCCGCGCGCGTCCCGCGTATGCGGAACCCGCGTCAGACGTCGGTGATGCGGACGCCCGCGTGTGCCTTGTACCGGCGGTTCACCGAGATCAGGTTGGCGGTCAGCGCCTCGACCTGGCCCGCGTTCCGCAGGCGCCCGGCGTACACGCCGCGCATGCCCGGGATCCGGCTCGCCAGCGCCTGCACGGCGTCGGTGGCGGCGCGCTCGTCGCCGAGGACCATGATGTCGGTGTCCAGCGACTCGACGTTCGGGTCGAGCAGGAGCACCGCGGAGACGTGGTGGAAAGCCGCGGTCACGCGCGACTCGGGCAGGACGGCGGCGGCCTGCTGCGCGGCGCTGCCCTCCTCGACGGGCAGCGAGTACGCGCCCTGCTTGTCGAAGCCCATCGGGTTCACGCAGTCGACGACGATCTTCCCGGCGAGCTGCGTCGCGAGGGACACGAGGAGTTCCTTGTGGCCCTCCCACGGCACCGCGACGATGACGACGTCGCTCTCGGCGGCGCACGTGGCGTTGTCGGTACCGCGGACTCCCGCGCCCAGCTCCGCGGCGGCGGACTCGGCACGGTCCGCGCTGCGCGAACCGATGATCACTTTCTGGCCCGCGACGGCGAGCCGGTACGCGAGGCCGCGGCCCTGCTCACCGGTGCCGCCGAGGACGCCGACGACGAGGCTGCCGACGTCCGGCAGGTCGCGCGGGTCGCGCTGGGCGTTGGAGGGGGTAGTCATGGCGTGATCCTGCCAGTGGGGTGCGCAAGAGGCACCAGGGCTACGCCCAGATGCAGCCGACGTCACAGCTCAATTCGGGCCTAAGCCGCCATTCGAGTATTTCCGACCTTTGACACTTCACCCAAAAGCACCGAAATATGTGACAACAGCCACAATTCGTGCTTATTTGATACGGAAATCGTTCGGCAACGGGCCGGACATGGCCCGATCACGGGAGGCACCGATGCCGGCGAAGTTCGTTCTCAGCAAGGGGCGTACAGGCAAGTACGGCTTTGTCCTGGAGGCGTCCAACGGCGACACGCTCGCGAAGTCGATGTCGTACGCGACGAAGGCGCAGGCAATGGCCGCGCTTCGCTCCGTGCAGCGCAGCGGCTCGGCCAGCGAGGTCGACGACCGGACCGCCGCGGCCAAGACGGCCAAGGCGGCCCCGAAGAAGGCCGCGGCCAAGAAGTCCACCGCCAAGAAGTCCACGACGAAGAAGACCGCGGCCAAGAGCGCGACGGCCAAGAAGGCCGCGAAGAAGGCCGCGGCCAAGAAGACGGCGGCGCAGAAGACCGTCGCCAAGAAGGCCGGCGCGAAGAAGGCGACCGCGAAGGCGACCGCCAAGAGCGTCGCGAAGAAGGCCGGCGCCAAGAAGGCCGCCACCAAGAAGGCGGTGGCAAAGCGCACGACCACGGCGAAGAAGGCGGTCACCAAGAAGGTCGCGGCCACCAAGGCGACCGCGAAGAAGACCACGGCCAAGAAGAGCGCCGCCAAGAAGAGCACGGCCAGGACGTCCGCGGCGAAGAAGACCGCGCCCAAGAAGACCGTGGCCGCGAGGAAGACCGCGGCGAAGGGCACCGTCGCGAGGAAGCCCATGGCCAAGAAGGCTGTGGCCAAGAAGTCGGTCGCGAAGAAGCCGTTGACCAAGAAGGCGTCGACCAAGGCACCCGCCCGCAAGTCGGCGGCCAAGCGCGCGCCCGCCACCAAGCGGACGACCCGCAAAACCGCGACGCGTCGCGTCGCCGCCAAGAAGTAGGCGAGAAGTCACCCACGCCGCACCGGCGTTCCACGAAAGCCCCGTCTCACGCCCGTAACGTGGGCCGTTCTCCGAGGTCATAGCGTGATCTCGGTTCGGTCCGGTTGCGGGCGTGAGGCGGTGTTGGGGTGGACAACGGCATATCCGGCGGGCTCGGGCTGGCCGCGGACCTGACGCAAGGCGACCAGTGGCGCCAATTCTGGGAAGTACTCCTGGCGTTCGCGCTCTCGAGCGCCATCGGAATCGAGCGTGAGATCCGGCAGAAGAGTGCGGGCCTGCGGACACACGCCCTCGTCGGAGTCGGCACCGCGTTGTTCGTCGAGGTGTCGAAATACGGGTTCTGGGACGTCCTTCCGGCCGGCTCCCCCAACTACGACCCGTCCCGGATCGCCGCCCAAATAGTCTCCGGCATCGGGTTCATCGGCGGCGGACTCATATTCGTCCGCCGTGACAGTGTGCGCGGCCTGACCACCGCCGCCGTCGTCTGGCTCACCTGCGCGGTCGGCATGGCCTGCGCGGCCGGGCTGCCGCTGCTCGCGATAGGCGTGACCGCGCTCCACTTCGTGGTGGTCTTCGGCTACACGCCGCTCATCAGACTGTTCAACGGGCAGAAGGACAACAACGTCGAGCTCCGCCTGACATACCTGCCCGCGCACGCGGTGCTGCCGGCCACACTCGTCGCGGCGGTCGCGCACGGGTTCCGCGTCAACGACGTCTCGGTGCACCACCAAGACCACGATCCGGCCGCGGCCGAGGCACCCGATGCGATCGACCGGGTACGCGGGCGCGTGACGTACGTCGTCCTGCAACTCGACGGCCCCGCCGAGCCGCAGTCACTCGTCGCCGATCTCGCGGAACTGGACGGCGTCCTGGCGGTCGGCGGAGGATTCGTCACCGAACCGAGTGAATGACCGCGGCGCTCACGCCCCCGGTCGCGCGCCGCCCTCGCCCGGAGCGCCCGGGCCGCCCGGACCACCACCGGGGTCCGCCGGGCCGCTCCCACCACCCGGCCGCGGGTCGTTCCAGTCCGGGTCGTTGTCCCACGACTCGTTGCGCTCGCGGGCGATCTCCAGGGCGTGCTCGGCCTCCGCCCGCGTCTCGTACGGGCCGAGGCGGTCGAGCGCGCGGCATTCCGGGCCTTCCTCGACCTTGTTGTGCCGTACGCAGTAGAACCACTCGCCCTCGCGGCCCTTCGGCCGCCGCCACAGCCTGAACATGCGGGCTCCCCTGCCGGTCGACTTCGCGGTGCGCGTTCGCGGGTGATGATGCCCCTGCGGCGCTGGCTACACTCGCAGGTTATGGCGACTCTCGTTCCCGGCAGGCCGACCCCGATCCGCACCGTCCCTGCCGAAATCCCCCGACCGGAGTATGTGGGGAAGGCGGCGCCGGCGCCGTACGAGGGCCCCGACATCCAGACCGCCGAGACCATCGAGAAGATGCGGATCGCCGGGCGCATCGCCGCCGGGTCGATGGCCGAGGCCGCGAAGCACGTCGCGCCGGGCGTCACGACCGACGAGCTGGACCGCGTCGCGCACGAGTACATCCTCGACCACGGCGCCTATCCGTCGTGCCTGGGCTACCGGGGCTTCCCGAAGACCGTGTGCACCTCGGTCAACGAGGTCATCTGCCACGGCATCCCGGACTCGACGCGCCTGAACGACGGCGACATCGTCAACATCGACGTGACGGTGTTCGTCAACGGGGTGCACGGCGACACCGACGCCACCTATCTGGTCGGCGACGTCGACGAGGAGTCGCGCCTGCTGGTCGAGCGGACCCAGGAGGCGCTGAACCGCGGCATCAAGGCGGCTCGCGCGGGCCGCCAGATCAACGTGATCGGCCGCGTCATCGAGTCGTACGCGAAGCGCTTCGGCTACGGCGTGGTGCGCGACTTCACCGGCCACGGCATCAACTCGTCGTTCCACTCCGGCCTGATCATCCCGCACTACGACGACCCGCGCGCCGTGACGGTGATGGAGCCGGGCATGACGTTCACGATCGAGCCGATGCTCACCCTCGGCACACACGAGTACGACATGTGGGACGACGGCTGGACGGTCGTGACCAAGGACCGCAAGCGCACCGCGCAGTTCGAGCACACCATCGTCGTCACGGATGGCGGCGCGGAGATTCTGACGCTGCCGTAGTCTCCCCGTCGTGGCCCGTACCGCACACTCTTCCCCCAGGCAGAATCGTTCGTCGGCATCACGCATGCGCCGAGTCCTCCGAGTACGCCGAATATCCAGAGCCGCCCCGGCGCTTGTGCTGTCGCTCGTGCTGGGCGCGGCCGCGGCCGGCTGTGTGACCGTCGACGGCAAGACCGCCCGCGTGGCGCCGCTGGACCAGCGCGAGGCGGCGCGCGTGCTCGCCGACTTCGACGCCCGCAACAACGAGGTCTACGCGAAGCGCGACGCCGCCCTGAACGCCGAGATCGAGACCGGTTCGGTTGGTGCGATCGACCAGGCGTCGCTGCGGGTCATGGCGTTCGGCGACCCGGAGCACAAGCGGCAGATCCCGGCGTTCACGCACGACAAGCCGACCTTCTGGATCCCGCGCACGGTCGGCTGGCCGAAGTGGTTCGCCGTGCACAACACGCCGTCGTACGCGAACGCCCGCCCGATGCTGCTGGTGTTCGGCAAGGACGACCCGGACGCACCGTGGCGGGCTACCTGGGGGCCGACGCTGCGCGCGGGCGCGGCCTTCCCCGAGCCGCACCGCGACAAGGACGGGTACGTCGAGCAGCTGCCGCTGGACGCGCCGGGCCTGGCAGCCCTCCCCCGCGACACCGCGGCGGCGCTGACCGGCTACCTGACGGACGGGCGTTCGTCCGCGGAGTTGTTCGCGCCCGGGCCGCACACGAGCGAGGCGCGCAAGCTGCGCGAGGAGCCCGTGCAGAACGGCTACGTACGGCAGTTCGTGGACACCCCGGCGGCGCAGTACGCGCCCCTGGCGATCCGCACCGCCGACGGCGGCGCGCTGGTGCTGTTCGCCGTGACGCACAGCATGAAGCTGACGGTGCAGCCGCCGAACACCCTCGGCGAGGTGGAGCCCGCGCAGCAGGCGTTCCTGGCGGCGAAGCCGAAGCGGTCGGTCACCGAGCACAAGTTGGCGGCGTACGCGGCACTGGTGCCGCTCGCTGGGGCCGGCAAGGTGCAGGTGGTCGCGACCATGTCGGGCGTCGTGGGTGCCGAGGGCGAGTGACGGAACAGCGGGAGCAGCGAGGAGGGCCGGGAACGACCGCGAAGGACCGGGAGGAACCGACGGAACTGGAGGGGCTGGGCAGGAAAGTGGGCCCCGGGGTCACATGCCCATGAGCCAGCGGGAGTCGGTGGCCGTCGCACCGACCGTGTCGCACGCGTCGGTCAGCACGTCGAGGACGCGCAGCGGGTCCGGCAGCGGCGTCTCGGGGCCGCGGATCCAGCGCATCTGCTCGCCCGACGGGTGTCGGGACGGCGGCAGGAGCACATAGCTGCCGCGGCAGTGCCAGCGCAGGCCGGGGTGTTCGTCGAGGGTCTCGGGGTGGCAGTCGAGTTCGCAGGGCCACCACTCGTCCTCGTCGACGGGGGTGCCGCGCGTGGCGGTGAAGAACAGGTGCCGGTCGGGGCCGCAGGCGGCGACCGGGCCGACCTCGGATCCGAGGGCCTGGAGGGCCAGTTCGCCGGCCTGCGCGGGGACGTCGAGGACGTCGTGCGCGACACCGGTGGCGGTGACGAAGTTGGCGTCCGGATGGCGCTCGAGCCAGCGGGTGACCTGGACGACGTCGGTGGTGGCCTGGGTCTGCCAGGCGAACGAGACGGGGTGCATGCCGGGCGACGGACAGCCGACGCGGTCGCACGAACAGCCGTATTCGAGGGGGTGGGCGGCGGGGCAGACGGGCCAGCCGAGGCGTACCACGTCGAGGATGAGGTCGGCCCGCAGGTCCCGTCCCGCTCCCGGGTCCTCGCGCTGCACGCGACGCAGCCATCCGGCCACGCGGGCCCGCTTGCCGATGCGATCCGTACGGTCCATGGCACCCCTTCTTCCGCCTACTGACCTTGGTCTCCCGACGCGCGGCTTCACCCTGAACGCGGCGTCACCGTGAACAACGTGGGAGAACGACGAAGGCAATCCCCATCATCGCGGTTCTCGGGGCCGTCGGGCCGGGTCGGGTGCCGAGGTGACCGGATTGCGATCGAAGAGCTGCATCCGGTCACCACACTTGGGCGCTTCGATACCGATTTAGGTTTCGAAAGTGTCCGGATCAGGTCCTCGTTCAAGTGTCCGATACGCGCGCACATTCCCGTGCCCGGGGTCGGACCCGCTCGCGCCCCGCTCCCCGGAGGTCGACGAATGCCGGGAGCCGCGTGCTCGAAGTCGACTGGAAGGTCCAAGTGTCCGGGGTCGCGGCCCGAAACGCGAGCGGCCCCGCTCCCGGCGTACCGGGAGGCGGGGCGCTTGTCGCAGCCGTCCGCGGCCAAGGAGGCAGGCCGCGGTCCGGCAGGACGGCTCAGCCGTTGTTGATGCACGTGTTCCCGAAGGCGGGGTTCAGCGCGCCGATGACGTCCACGCTGTTGCCGCAGACGTTCACCGGAATGTGCACGGGGACCTGGACGGCGTTGCCGGACAGGACACCGGGCGAACCGACGGCCGCGCCGTCCGCCTCGGAGCTGGCGTGGGCGGCACCGGTGCCCGCGGCCACGACGCCGCCGGCGACGGCGACGAGAACGGCCGCCTTCTTGATGTTGTTCACAATTCCTCCACGAAATCGCTGCCGATGGGGTTCGGCAACGTGCTCAACGACGCACCTCATGGAGAGAAACGCGAGAGTTGTCCTGATTCACCCGTTCATCCGAGGCATCGCGGCCGCCTCCGGCGTCGGGTCGTTGTCGGTGGTGTTACCCGCCTTGACCATGAAGCAGCCCAGGCAGTACTTCGACCAGGGCTTTCCCGGCACGTACTCCCCGTTGTACTTCCACGCGTGCGGGACTTCGTCGTGGCAGCGGAACGGCCACGCGTTACGCCATCCGTTGTCATCGTCCACGGGTACTCCAGCGCCGTGAGGGGTCCTAGACTCACCGTAACGGCCGTGGACGCGGACGGAGGACGTTCCCATGGAGTGCGGCGTGTGTGGGGGCCGGAAGGGTTACTTCCGGATCGTCACCGAGGTCAGAGACGGCAAGGTCGTCGAACGCCGCGAATGGGTCGACTGCTCGACCTGTCGCGGCACCGGCCAGAGTCCGGTCTGACCTCGCGACGCCCACCGCAAGCCGGGAAAGGCGTTGCCCGACGCACCGGTACGCCGCGAGCATGGCCGCATGGACGGCACCGCGGCGGCCGGGGCGCAGACACCGGCGGAAATGTCGGCGTTCGGAGTGGTGGCCAACGTGCGCTCCGAAACCGCCCAGGGCGAGGGCGGCCTCGACATCCGCAGGGGCCTGCGGCACTTCTCCGGCGGGGCCAAGGTGTGGGTCCTGCCCCCGCAGTGGGGCGACGGCGGCGAGAAATTGTTCGTCGTCGGACGCCACCGGGGCAACCGCACCTCGTACATCCGCATCGTCATCGAAAGCCGCCACCTCGAGAACTTCCGGGTCAGGGGCATCTACAGCCCCGCACTCCTGCGCGCCATGACCCGACCGGGGCGCGGCGAACGCGACTATCCCGGGCACCCCTTGTGGCGCGATCGCGAAGCGGCCGAACGCTTCGCGGCGGCTCGCAACGTGGAGAAGATGCAGGCGGTCTCCCCCGAGGGCGTCACGCTGGCGTGGGTCCCCAACCCCCCGCCGCTGGACCTCGACGCCAAGGGCCGCATCTGGCACCTGGCACACCTCAACAACCGCCGCGCGCTCTACTCCCCGCTCGAACCGCCGGAGGAACCGGTGTTGTGAGGTCTGGGGGGTGGCGGGGAGAGGAGGCCTGCGGCCGGATGCCTGGTGTCTATGCCTGGTGTCTGATGCCCGATGCCCGATGCCCGATGCCTGGAGCCTGGTACCGAGAGCCTGGTGCCTGGTACCGAGAGCCTGGTGCCTCGGGCCGCTATGCCGCCGCGTCGCGGGTGGTGGCGAGCAGCGCGTGCAGCCGCGGGACGACCTCCTCGCCAACGCGGTACGCCTCCTCCAGATGCGGATAGCCGGACAGCACGAACTCGTCGATGCCCAGCCCGTGGTACTCCGCCAGCCGGGCCGCGACTTCGTCGTGCGAGCCGACGACGGCGGTGCCCACGCCTTCGCGTACGAGCCCGATCCCGGCCCAGAGGTTGGGCGCCACCACGAGGTCGCGGACCGAGGCGTCGTGCGCGCCGCCGTGCAGGGCTGCCATGCGCGCCTGCCCGGTGGAGTCCATCGCCGCGAAGCGCGCCTGGCTCGCACGGACGGCCTCGGGGTCGAAGCGGGACTGGATGCGTTCGGCCTCGGCCCAGGCTTCGGCGGAGGTGTCGCGCGAAATGACGTGCACGCGCAGCCCGTACTGGAGTGAGCGGCCTGCGGCGCCGGCTCGCTCGCGCAGCCGCGTGATGCGGTCGGCAATCGCGGACGGCGGTTCACCCCAGAGGAGTTGCACGTCCGCCCGGCGCGCCGCCACGTCCTCGGCGGCGGGCGACGCACCGCCGAAGTACAGCGGCACGGGGAAGCCGACACTCGGATCCACCAGTTGCGCTCCGTCGATCCGCACATGCCGGCCGGCGAAGTCCACGCGCTTGCCGTCGAGCAGGTCACGCAGCACTGCCATGATCTCGTCGGTGCGTTCGTAGCGCGCGTCGTGGCCCAGGTCGTCGCCGTACGCCCGCTGCTCGGCCGGATCGCCGCCGGTCACCACGTTCAGGCGTACGCGCCCGCCCGCGAACCTGCGGAAGGCGTCCGCCTGTTGGGCAATCAGCGTGGGGCTGGCGAAGCCGGCGCGGAAGGCCACCAGGAACCCGATCCGGTCGGTGTGCTGCGCAAGTGCCGCCGTCAGGATCCACGGGTCGACGCAGCCCAGACCGACCGGGGTGAGCAGCGCGGTGAAGCCGGACTGCTCCGCGGCCCGGGCGACCTGGGACAGGTAGCCGATGTCGGCGGGGCGTCGGGTGGCGGCGCCGGTGCGGCCTTGGACGGCGGTGACACCGCCGGGGTCGCGGCCGTCGCCGCCGGTGGGCAGGAACCAGTGGAACAAGGGGGCTGGCGACATGCGGTGTCCCGGGAGTCATGGGCGGACGGGAGCGGCGCGCCCGCGTGGGTGGACGCGGGGCGGCGTACGACCGGCGGGGCAGGTGTGGCTGCGGCTCTGGGTACGGCGCGCGAACGCGCACGTGTGAGTGCGGCTGTGAGTGCGGCTGGAACCGGAGTCGGCGGAATTGGCGTGCTGCGTCAGATGCGGGCGGCACGCGGAGAGTGGGCCCGACACGCCATGGTCGCGACACGCATCAGATCCACGTGGCGTCGCGAGACGAGGTCAAGGGCCATGCCGCCATCCTGGCCGCCGGTTTTCCGGCGCGGCAAGGGTGTCTCGGATGCTGGTACACATGGCGACAAGTCGTCCGCCTCTATCCTGCATCCGGCGTACGAGGGAAAGTCGGCCGGCGGCCGGGCGGCAAGGCGGACGGGCGAACAGGAGGACAGGCAATGGCAGCACGCGGTCCGCATCCGGGTCCGCATCCGGGTCCGCATCCGGGTTCGCATCCGGGTTCGCATCCGAGCCCGCGTCCAGGTACGCCGGTGCGCGGTTCGACGTCGGGGCGCCCCGTGATGGCCGCCCTGGACCTACTCGGTCGCCGCTGGGCGCTGCGGGTGCTGTGGGAACTGAGCCTCGACCCGGCCGGGTTCCGCGAGTTGCAGCGGCGCTGCGAGGGCATGTCGTCGAGCGTCCTGAGCACCCGCCTGAGCGAACTCGCCGACGCGGGGCTCGTCGAGTCGGGGGACGACAGCTATCGACTCACGGCTTTGGGACGCGAGTTGGTCGACGCGCTGGGGCCGTTGAACGCGTGGAGCGACAAGTGGGCGCGGCAGATGGGCGCAGCCGAAGCCGACGGAGCCGGTACCAGCGCCGACACCGGTACTGGCACCGGCACCGGCACCGAGGCGGGTCGCCCGCGGCGGTGACGCCGACGCCCTACGTGCCCGGGTACGGCGTACTCCACGGCTCGGACTCCAGGCGCAGGCCGTTCGCGAGGTAGGCGACCGTCCGGTACCAGCCGCAGAGCACCAGGAACTCGAGGATCTGGTCCTCGTCGAAGTGCGCGGCCAGGGCCTGCCATGCCGGGTCGGAGAGGGCGGCCGTACGGTGCAACTCGTCCGCGGCGCCGAGCAGCGCGGCCTGACGCGGAGACCAGCGGGGGTCGTCCGGCGGAGCCGTCACGGTCGCGGCCAGCAGGTCCGCGGTGAAGCCGACGGCCTCTCCGAAGATCGCCGCGTGCACGCTCCACTCGTACCGGCAGGCGGAGCGGGCGCACACACGGGCGACCACCAGTTCCCGGTCGGCCGCGGGGAGTTTGCCGTGGGCGAGCAGTCCGGCACCCAACACCCGCATGCGTGAGGCGAGTTCCTCGTTGCGCAGCAAGGTGCGGAAAAGCAGGAGCGGTTCCTTGTCCACCCCGCCCATCCAAGCCGTGAGGGCGTCGCCGACGCCGGGCTCGTAGGGCGGGGAGAGTGGAGCGATGCGGGGCACGGGACGACCTCCTGCGCTTCGATTTCAGAATCACTCGACGCGCCCAGCCTATGCTTCTGATTCAGAAGCGCAAGGGCATCCGACTCCCCAGGCTTCCGACTTCAGCTCCGCGGCTCCCGTTTCCGGCTCCCCGCTTCCGGCTCCCCCGTCTGCCGAGTGCGCGCCCCGGCGGTCGGCCGCTCAGCGGGCGAACAGGACTTCCCGTTCCCACTCCTCGGGCGACTGCCGGTACAACTCCCAGTACAGGTCCGCGATGTCGTCGGGGTCGTACGCCGTGCCCGGCCTGACCTCGTCGGCCACCGTGACGGTCGCCACGTGGACGCCCGAGGGTCCGAGTTCCTGCGCCAGCATGTCCGCGGCAGCGCGTACGCCCGCCTTGCCGAGCGACAGGCTGACGTGGCTCGCGAGCGGCTGCGGCATGCCCCCGGTGATCAGGAACGCACCGCCTCCGGTCGCGGCCATCCGTGGGCCGAGGTGTGCGGCGGCGGTCAGTGCGCCGACGACGTTGACCGCCAAGGTCTCGAGGAATTCGTCGGAAGCCAGTTCGCCGAGCCGGTCCGCGCGGATCAGTCCGGCGTTGTAGACGACCGCGTCGGGCACCCCGTGCGCCTCGACCGCGGCGTCCAAGGCGGCACGCAGGCCCTTCTCGTCCGTGGCATCGGCGGCGAAGGCCACCGCGCGACCGCCGTCCGCGCGCACCGCGGCGGCGACCTCCTCCGCCGCGGCCGGGCGACGAGCGACGACCGCGACCGGAAGTCCCTCGCGGCCGAAGCGACGGGCCACGGAACGGCCGATCAGCGGTCCCGCTCCGACGATGATCAATCCGGACATGACTCCTCCTGGGCAAGGCTGGTTCGTTCGACAACAGTTCGGCGGCTGTGCGGCGAGGGCGCAGCGGCTCTTCGAGGACAGTTCCCCGGCGAGCAGCGGCGGCCATGCAACCGACCGCGCAGCACGTCCGGCCAGGCAGCACGTTCGACCGCGCCGCCCCGGAACGACCCGGAGAACCGGACCGCCGACCTTCGATAGCTACCGTCTCGCCGTTCCTCCGTTAAGACAAGCGCAAAGATCTGCACGCGGCGTTAAGCTGCGCTGCATGCTTGATGTGCGACGCATGCAGGTGCTCGAAGCCGTCTTGGCCGAGCGGTCCATCACCGCCGCCGCCCGGCGCCTCGGGTACACGCCCTCGGCGGTCAGCCAGCAGATCGCCGCGCTGGAGCGCGAGGCCGGGCTGCCACTGCTGGAACGTACGGCGCGGGGCGTACGGCCGACCGAGGCGGGGCAGTTGCTCGGCGCATGCGCGGCGGCCGTGGGCGCGCGGGTGAGCGAGGCCGAAGCCCTGCTGGCCGATCTGCGCTCCGGCCGCTCCGGCCGGGTCTCCGTCTGCTACTTCGCCAGCGCCGGGGCCGCGTTGGTCGCCCCGGCCGTCGCCGCGCTGCGCCGCACCCGTCCCGGCATCCACGTGGACCTGCGGCTCACCGACCCGGCCGATCCGCTGCCCGAGGTCCGCGAGGGACGGGCCGACCTCGGTCTCGTGATGCGCGCGGGCGGACCGCCGTCCGAGGACGGGGTGCGCTTCACGTACCTGCTCTCGGACAGCTACCGCGTGCTGCTCCCCGCCGAACACCCGCTCGCGGCGCACGAATCGCTCGCGCTCGCCGACCTCGTCGGCGAGCCGTGGGTCGGCAGCGCCTGGCAGGGGCCGTGTATGGACGCGGTCCTCGCGGTGTGCGCCGCGGCCGGGTTCCGCCCCGAGTTCACGGTGCGGTCCGAGGACTACGTGACCGCACAGGCCTTCGTCGCCGCCGGGCTGGGCATCAGCGTGGTCCCGGGCATCGGCCTCGGCGACCGGGTGCGCGAGGGTGTGGTGGTCCGCGACCTGCGCGACGCCGAGGCCGTCCGCGGCGTGTACGCGGCCGTCCGCAACACAGCGCCGGACCACCCGGCGCTGGCCGCGATGTCGGACGCGCTGCTCCGCGTCGCGTCGGCCTGACCGGCCCTGCGCGTTCCTCCGGGCCGAGCCGCCGTTTGGCGGAATCACCGCGCGCCGCGCCCGCAATGGGCGGTCGTTCGGCCGGGGGCACGGCAGCATGTCGGCCAGTCGGCACGGTCGGACCGACCGTCCGTCCGTGTACCCCCTCCCGAAAGGAGTCCGCCGGCGATGCTGGAGCGCACCCGTTTGAAGGACAAGGTCGACGTCACGTTCATCCTGCCCGGCGACCTGCCCTCGGGCCCGGTCAGCGTGGTGGGCGACTTCAACGCGTGGGAGCCCGGCGTACACACGCTTGCCACCCGCAAGGACGGCACCCGTGCCGTGTCCGTCCAGGTCCCCGCCGAACAGCGGGTGTACTTCCGTTACTTGGCCGACGGCGGGCACTGGTTCGACGACGCGGACGCGGACGGCCACGACGGGCGCAACGGCTACATCGACAACTGACCTGCCCAGCGGCACATTCGTCATCCGACATCCGATTTGCGCAGCCGATCGAGCGCCGCGGCCGGTGCCGCGGCGCGACGGCCCGGTCGGCGGTGATCGGACCGTCGCGGTCGGGAGTGACCCCACCCCATCGACACTCGGCACCGTCCGGTGGGGAACGCGTGACTCCGCCCGCCCCCGTGCGTGATCCGCGGCCGCGTCATCGCCGAACCCCGCGGCGCGAAGGGACGGATCAACCGGTACCGCGACACCAGGTACCGCGACACGGGGACCCGCCGACCGCGCTCGGCGGCCGACCACTTGGGCGGGCGGTTCCGGTTGCGTGGGTTGCGGCGACGGAGGCGCGGTCTACGCGTGGGGGTGCTTCGCCCGCCTTGCGTGCGGACTTTGGTGGGCGCGAGCTGTGCGACCAGGGCCGGGCGCCCGTCCAGGGGCCGCACGACCGAGATCGCCTCGGTGACAGTGTGAAGAACTCGGCGCCTGGTGAGCAGGCCATGGGACGTTCGCCGTGGCGCACGTCGACCTGGGCCGATGCCTGGGGCAAGCCCCGGCTGGCGGGGGTGTTTGCGGGGGCGGCGGAAGAGTCGGCCTGTACGCCGGGTTCTGTGGCCGCTCGGACCTCGCGGTCCGAGCGGTGGCGGCCATCCATCTACGACCGGCGTTGCCGTCGGCCTCTAGCGGTCTACCCGCAGGCTCGGGCGGGCAGCCCTCGAACGCCTGCGCAGGAGCCTGTCGGCTCCCTCTTGACCTTGCTCCAGGTGGGGTTTACCTAGCCGCCCGAGTCACCTCGGGCGCTGGTGGTCTCTTACACCACCGTTTCACCCTTACCAGGTGTCCGAGGACGCCTGGCGGTCTGCTTTCTGTGGCACTGTCCCGTGGGTTGCCCCAGGTGGGCGTTACCCACCACCCTGCCCTGTGGAGCCCGGACGTTCCTCGGCGGGACCCCGGAGGGTCCCGACGCGGCCGCCCGGCCGGCTCTTCCGCCGCGCCCCCAGCCTAGCGGTCAGGCCGGGGCGAACCGTACGCGGCGCTTCGCCGGGTCGGCCTCGGTCAGGCGCACGCGCACCGCCGAGCCGAGCTTGAGGCCGGTGCCGGAGAACTTGGCGCGCACCGCGGGCTCGCGCAGTTGCACGGTGCCGGCGTCGCCCTTGTCGTTGAGGTCGACGACCACCGCGTCGAACTCCTCCCCGACGTGGGGACCGAGGACCGCCGCCTCGACCAGGTCGACGGCCTCGCGCTCGACCTCGTGGGCCCTGCGGTCGCCCGCCTCCATGGTCTTGGGCAGGTCGGGCAGGCGGCCCAACACCCAGTCGGGCACGTCGTCGCCCGCGATCACACTCAGGCAGACCTCGGCGGCGAACCGGTCCACAAGGCGGCGCAGCGGGGCGGTCACGTGGGCGTACTCGTCGGCGACCGCGGCGTGGGTGGCCAGTTCCGGGACGCCCGCGTCGAAGGCCGTGTAGCCCGCGCCGCGCAGCAGTCCGGTGGATTCCTGCAGGAATGCGGCGTGGTTGGGGAGGGCGGGGTCGATGCGGTGGATCACGTCGCCGTACGTCGCGCCGTCCGGCCAGTCCACCTCCAGCGCCCGCGCGACGCGCCGGAGTTGTTCGAGGGCGCCGGGCGGGGCGTCCGGGAGGGTGCGGAGGATGCCGACGCCGGCATACGCCATGAGGTCCGCGGCGGCCATCCCGGTCAGGAGGGAGATCTGCGCGTTCCACCCCTCGACGGCCGGCGGCGCGCGGAACTCCAGCTCCCAGGTGTCGCCGCGCTGCACGATCTCCTGCTCCGGGATCGGCAGGCTGACGCCGCCGCGCTCGCGTTCGACGCGCTCGCGCAGGAGGCCGATCTCGCGCAGGAGCGCGAGCGGTTCGTCGGTCCGGCCCGGCGGACCCGCGTCGATCAGGCGCTGTGCCTCGAAGTAGTCGAGACGGCGGCGGCTGCGCACGGTGGCGCGCCGTACGTCGGTGGCGGTCAGCTCGCCGCCCGCGTCGAGGTCGAGCGTCCACAGCACGGCCGGGCGGTCCTGGCCGGGCAGCAGGCTCGCGGCGTTCTCGGACAGTGCCGGAGGGTGCAGCGGTACGCGCCCGTCGGGCAGGTAGAGCGTCTCGACGCGCTTCATGGTCTCGGCGTCGATCGCGCCGCCCGGCACCACCCACGACGCGACGTCGGCGATGGCGTAGTTGACGCGGTAGCCGTCGCCGCGGCGTTCGAGGTGCATCGCCTGGTCGAGGTCCATCGACTCCGCCGGGTCGACGGTCAGGAAGGGGATGCCGGTCGCGTCGTCGCCGATGAGCCGCGGGGTCGCGCGCTCGGCCTCGGCGAGGACCTCAGGAGGGAACGCGTCCGGCAGACCGAGGTCGGCCCGCAGGGCGGCGAATCCGGCGCGGAGACGCGCGCCGTCGGCGGCGTTGAGGTGCATGTTCCGTCGGGGCACGGGCCGAGCCTAGGCCCTGCGCTGCGGGATTCGGCCGGCTTCGCCCCGGTTCCATCGGGGGCCGACTGCCTCCGCAACCGGTCGGCCGGCCTCCTCACCTGCGGATTCCGCGGCCGGGTCCGGAGCATGGGCGCGTCATGATTCACCGTCCCGGGCGCGTCATAGGGTAGGGCGCATCATCCGCGCGTCGCTGGGAGTTCCGTCCGTGCTCGTCCTGCTGCCGCCCTCGGAAGGCAAGGCCTCCGGGGGCTCCGGCCCCGCGCTCGACCTGGCCGGGCTCTCCCTTCCCGGGTTGACCCAGGCCCGGGAGCGCGTGATCGACTCGCTGGTGACCCTGTGCGAGGGCGATGAGATGAAGGCCCTCGAAGTGCTGGGCCTGGGCCCGAAGCTGCGCGGGGAGGTGCTGCGCAATCTGGAGCTGCGCGAGGCACCGACGCTGCCGGTGGCGGAGCTGTACACGGGGGTGCTGTACGACGCGCTCGCACTCGGCACGCTCGACAAGGCCGCGGCCAGACGGGCGTCCCGGAGCATGCTGGTGTTCTCGGGCCTGTGGGGCGCGCTGCGGCCGACGGATCGGGTGCCGCCGTACCGCCTGTCGATGGGTGTGCGGCTGCCGGGGCTGGGCGCGCTGCCCGCGCTGTGGCGTACCGCGCTGGACGCGGCGTTGCCCGAACTCGCGGGCGGCGGGCTGGTGCTCGACCTGCGGTCGTCGGCGTACACGCCCGCGTGGCGGCCGACAGGTGCGGTGGCGGGCCGTACCGCGACGGTACGCGTGCTGCACGAGCGCGAGGTGGACGGCGTCGTCCGCCGCACTGTCGTCAGCCATTTCAACAAGGCGACGAAGGGCCGGCTCACCCGGCAGTTGCTGGAGGCCGGGGCACAGCCGAGGACTCCCGCGCAACTGGCCGACACGTGGCGCGACCTGGGTTGGACGGTCGAGGCCCAGCCTCCGGCGAAGCGCGGTACGCCGTGGGCGCTCGACGTCGTCGTCTCCGAGATCTGATCCCGCCCCGCGACGGTCCGGCCGCGGGACCTCCGCGCCCTACCCCTCCCGCAGGTGCGACGTGTCGTTGTAGACGCGGAGCGACGCGTTCCCGTCCGCCCACCAGTTGATGGCGGTGAGCGCCGCCGCCGACAGCTCCATGCGGAACATCGACTGCGCGGGCGCGTCGAGCGCGAGGCGTACCAGCGTCTTGATGGGCGTCACGTGGGTGACCACGAGCACCGTCTTCGCGGGGTAGCGGGCGAGCACCTTGTCGCGGGCCACGACGACGCGGCGGGCGACCTCGGTGAAGCTCTCGCCGCCGGGCGGCGGCGCGTCGGGGGACGCCAGCCACGCCGCGAGTTCGTCCGGCCAGCGTTCGCGGGCCTCGCCGAAGGTCAGGCCCTCCCATGCGCCGAAGTCCGTCTCGCGGAAGCCCTCTTCGACCCGCACCTGGAGTCCCAGGCGGCGGGCCGCGGCGGCGGCCGTCTGGCGGCAGCGGGCCAGCGGCGAGGTCACGATCGCCTGGATCGTGCCGCGTGCGGCGAGCAGTTCGGCGGCGCGCTCGGCCTGCCACAGCCCGCGTTCGGACAGCTCGGGATCGCCGCCGACGCCGGAGAACCGCTTCTGCGGGGTCAGCGCCGTCTCACCGTGCCGCAGCAGGACACAGGTGGTCGGGGTGCCCAGGTCGGGCCCCCAACCGGCGGGCGGCGTCTCCGAGTTGGCGGCACGGTCCGGCGAACTGCCCGCGTCGGCCCTGGCGCCGGGCACCACGGCGGTACGCGTCCCCGCCGCCGGCCCCGCAGCCGTCGCCGACTCGACCAGTTCGGGGTCGACCGCCACCGGGGTCTTCGGCCGCCACACCTCGCCCTTGGCGGCGAGGTCCATCGCCTCGTTCGCGAGCCGGTCGGCGTGCTTGTTCTTCTCGCGCGGCACCCAGGTGTACTTCACGTGCCCCGCCGGGTACACGTCGCGGACCTGGGCCGCGAGGTCCCGCATGTCGGCGTGCTTGATCTTCCAGCGCCCCGACATCTGCTCGACGACCAGCTTGGAGTCGGCGCGCACCTCGACCGGTGCCTCCGGGTCCAGGTCGCGCGCGGCACGCAGCCCGGCCAGCACGCCGCGGTACTCCGCAACGTTGTTGGTGGCGACGCCGATGGCCTCGCCCATCTCCCACAGCACCGCGCCGGTCGCGGCGTCGCGCACCAGGGCGCCGTACGCGGCGGGCCCCGGGTTCCCACGCGACCCCCCGTCCGCCTCGACGACGAACCCGCGCGCGCTCAAAGGCCCGACTCTGCGGTACGCACGAGGATGCGGCGGCAGTTGTCGCACCGCACGATCGCGTCCGGCGCCGCGGCCCGGATCGCGTTCAGGTCGGTGATGCCCAGCTCCAGGCGGCAGCCCTCGCAGCGGCGCTGGTACAGCGCGGCGGCACCGACGCCGTGCTGCTGGTCGCGGATCTTCTCGTACAGCTTCATCAGGTCCGCCGGCAGCGCGGCGGCCACGACCTCGCGCTGCTTGGTGTCGCCGGCGCTCTCCGCGTCGATCTCGGTGACGGAGGCGTCGCGGCGGGCCTCGGCGGCTTCGCGCTCGGCCTGTGCGGCGTCGCGCTCTTCGACGAGTCCGGCCAGGCGGCCCTGGATCTCCTCGCGGCGCTCCATGATCTCCAGGACGACCTCTTCGAGGTCACCCTGGCGCTTGGCGAGCGAGACGATCTCGTGCTGGAGGTTCTCCAGCTCCTTGGGGTTGCTGACGTGCCCCGAGTCGAGCCGCTGTTGGTCCCGTTCGGCGCGCGTGCGGACCTGGTCGACGTCCTGCTCGGCCTTGGTCTGCTCCCGCGCGGCGTCGCCGTCCTCGGTCTGGGCCGCGACGACCAGGTCGCGCAGCGTGGCGAGGCGGGTGCCGAGACGGTCGATCTCCTCGTGTTCGGGGAGCGTCCGGCGCCGGTGGGCGAGACGGTCCAGGCGCGAATCGAGGGCCTGCAGGTCGAGCAGGCGGAGCTGGTCGGCGGGGGCGGCGTTCAGCGGGGTCTCCTAGCGCGTGTGGTCGTCGTCTGCTGCCGGCCGGTGCGGGAGGCGCGCCGGTGCGGCGGCCACCGTACGGCCGACCCGGTCGGGCGGCCTGGTCGGTCGACGTGATCGGTCGACGTGATCGGGGTCGGTCAGGTGGTGCTGGGAACGTGGAATGCCCAGGGGTCGGTGGGCAGTCGTGAGACGTACGTCTCCACCGTAGCCCCGGACGCGGCCAACGCGGCCGTCAGTTCGGCTGCGGCCTGCTCCAGCCACGGCCACTCCGTCGCCCAGTGCGCGGCGTCGACGAGTGCGGGGCTGCCGGCCTCGATGGCTTCGGACGCGGGGTGGTGCCGCAGGTCCGCGGTCAGGTACACGTCGACCCCGGCCCGGCGGGCGGCCCCGAACAGGCTGTCGCCGGCGCCGCCGCAGACCGCGACGGTCCGCACCGTGCGCTCCGGATCGCCCGCGACCCGGAGCCCCGCCGCGGTGGACGGCAGGGCCTTGGCCGCGCGTGCGGCGAACGCGGCGAGGGACTCGGGCTCGGGCAGCGCGCCGATGCGGCCGATCCCCCGGCAACCCTCCGGGTCGGCGGCGCTCGGGTCGAGCGGCCCGGCCACCACGAGCCCGAGGGCGCGGGCGAGCGCGTCGGAGACGCCGGGGTCGGCGGAGTCGGCGTTGGTGTGCGCGACCGCGAGCGCGCAGTCGCCCTTGATGAGGCTGTGCACGACGCGGCCCTTGAAGCCGGTCGCGGCGACGGAGTGCACACCGCGCAGGAAGAGGGGGTGGTGGGTGACCAGCAGGTCGGCGCCCCACGCAAGGGCTTCGTCCGCGACCGCCTGCACCGGGTCCACGGCGAAGAGCACCTTGCGGACCTCGGCGTCGGGGTCCCCGCAGACCAGGCCGACGGCGTCCCACGACTCGGCCCAGCTGGGGTCGTAGAGGCCGTGCAGCGCGGTCAGGACGTCGGAGAGCTTGGGCACGGTCCGAGGTTACCGTGATCCACGGCGCCGCCCGGCCGCGGCCGATCTTCGCGACTCACCGCGACGCGGCCCCTTCGCCCGACGTCCGCCGCCCCTCCGCCGATCATCGTCACTGTGTCGACAATGCACGAGAAGCTTTCCCCCACATCAGGAGAAACGCCGGGAATCGGCTGCGGCTCCCGGCCGCGATTCCGCGAAACGCTCCCAACCGACCGGCAGAACCGGTAGGACCGGCCACGCGGCACCGGCTCGCACAAGGCCCGCCGCAGTCGCGACAACGGCGTCCGACCCGAAGAACCGCGGGGGCACGCCCGGCCGACCGGCCCGGGGTGGGGTATCCGTCAGGGGGGCGGGGAAACATGGTGCACTGCATACTCTGCGGCACCGGCAACGACTTGGCTGCCCAGTACTGCGCGGGGCTGGGCTGCGGTGCCGATCTGGCCGCGCAGCGCGACGGGGACACGTCCCTCGCGGTCCAGGTCGACTGCGAGCCGGCGGAGGTCGAGGCCCGCCCCGGGGACACGGTGGCGGCGACGCTGACCCTCCGGAACGCGGGCAGCATCGCCGACAAGTACGTCCTGGAGCTCCGCCGCGACATCGGCGACCGCATCACGGTCGAACGGCACGGCAAGCCGGGCGACGTACTCGCGGGCGAACTGTGCGTGTGGACCGTGCGGTACACCGTTCCGCCGGACTGGAACCCGGCAGCGCATCTCGTGGGCGCGGGCGGGTTGTTCGACGGCACCGGCCCGGACCCGACGGCGTACGGCGCACCGCTCGACGACGCCATCGTGGTGCCGCTGCGCGTGGTCTCCACGCTCGACCGCGGGGTCGCGGCCGGGGCCACGCTCACCGTACGTCCGCTCAGCGGCACGCCGGAGCCCGACGAGTTCCCCTCGCCGCGGGCCGCCCGCGCCCGGCGCAACCAGGCACGGCGTACGCAGATGGCCGCGGCGGGTGCGGTGGCCGCGGTCGCCGTGGTGGTCGCGCTCATCGTCGGCATGGCCTCGGCCGGGTCCGGTGGCGGGGGCAAGAAGGATCCGACGAGGAAGGCCGGGGCCACTTCGACGGCCCCGTCCGCCACCGGAAGCGGCGGTGACTCGCCCGCGCCGATGGAGACGGTCCCCACGGAAATACCGTCGTCCGACGCGCCGACGAGCACGACGCCCACCGCCACGCGGACGCCGAGCGCGACGCGGACCACGAGGCCGCCGTCGAGCCGTCCGCCGACGACGGTCCCGGGGCCGGGGGTTCCGACGGTGGCACCGCCGACGGCGACGCGGCCGACGGCGACGAACGAGCCTCCGGCGCCTCCCCCCAATGTCGTCGGTGAGACCTGGCGCAGCGCTCGGAGCACCTTGGCCAGGGCGGGCTTCGACGCGGAGCGCTCGGGGGCCTCCGACCCGGAGTGCCTGGACGGCCAGTCGGCAGGTACGTGCACGGTCTCGTCGCAGTCACCCCCGGACGCCGGCAAGACGGTCACTCTGACCCTGAAAGCCCCGGCGCCGCCGTCCTCGTCGCCGCCGGCGTCGCCGTCGACCGAGCCGGTGCGCGGTTAGACGCAGGCCGGCTCTCGTCGCGGTCCGTCGCCGTCAGCGCGTCGACCATCGCCTGCGCGTCGTCCGCATGTATCCGCAGCGTCCGCGCCTCGCCGCGCGGTCCGCGCCACCCGTGTACGGTCACCGACTCCGACAACTGCACCAGGACGTTCGTCTGGTGCGAAAGCGCAAGGGCCATCTCGCCGTTCGCCACCGACAGCGTACGTTCGTGGTCCCACCGGCGGGCCACCCGCGCGGACACGATCGACGCCCGCGGCACACGCAGGTCGGACACCGCACCGTTACGGATCCGCAGTTCCGACTCCGACACGACATGCGGGCGCGTCGCCTGCGCGGGCGACGCGGTGTCGTCGGTGTCGAGCGCCCCGGCGTCCGCACGGGCCAGCAGCTCGGCGAGGCGGGCGCGGCGTACCCGGATCTCCGTCTCTTGGCGGGCCAGGCTCGCGTCGATGTCGTGCAGGATCTCGGGCAGCTCGCGGGCGCGGTCGTCGGCGATGACGTCGCGAACCTCGTCCAGGCTCAGGCCGAGTTCCACAAGGCGGCGTACGCGGGCCAGGGCGACGGCGTCGCGCATGCCGTATTCGCGGTATCCGTTGGACAGCCGTACGGCTTCGGGCAGGACGCCTTGGTGGTGGTAGGGGCGGACGGTCCGGGTGGACACACCCAGAAGTGCGGCGAGCTCTCCGATTCGCATACCGCAAGTCAAGACGTTGACGTCGCGTCGAGGTCAATCCCGCGCCGACGGCGCCGACGGTGGTGCTGTGGGGTCCTGTGGTCCTGTGGTCCTGTGCGATCGGGTGCGATCAGCGCCACATGCCCGGGCCCGCCCCTCCCCGCGTCGTCCGTGCGATGCTCCGTGACGTCGTATCAGCTTGCTTCGGTCAAGCAGTCGCCGGGGCAGTGTCAGGGAGGACCCGACCCATGCTCGATCTCGCAGGAGCCTCGGCCGTCGTCACGGGCGGCGCTTCCGGCCTCGGGGAGGCCACCGCGCGACGGCTCGCCGAGGCGGGGGCCACCGTCGTGGTCGCGGACAAGAACGAGGAGCGCGGGGCGCGGGTCGCCGCCGACATCAAGGGCGTCTTCGCGGCCACGGACGTGACCGACGAGGCGCAGGTGCAGGCCGCCGTCGACGCGGCCGTGGCGGCCGGTCCGCTCCGTGCGCTCGTCGCGTGCGCCGGCACCGGGTACGCCGCCCGCACGGTGGGCCGGGACGGATCCCCGCACCCGCTCGCGCCGTTCGAGTTCATCGTGAAGCTCAACCTGATCGGCACGTTCAACGCCATCCGCATCGCCGCCGCGGCCATGGCGAAGAACGACCCCCAGGCCGACAACGAGCGGGGCGCGATCGTGTGCACCGCGTCGGTGGCGGCGTTCGACGGCCAGATCGGCCAGGCCGCGTACGGCGCCTCCAAGGCCGCGGTCGCGGGCATGACCCTGCCGATCGCCCGCGACCTCTCCGCGATCGGAGTACGCGTCAACACGATCGCTCCCGGAACCATGGACACGGCCCTGTTCGACCTCGCGCCCCAGCAGGTCAAGGACACGCTCGGGGCGGCCGTGCTGTTCCCGAAGCGGATGGGCGTGCCGGAGGAGTTCGCAAGCCTGGCGTACGAACTGCTGACCAACAGCTACCTCAACGCCGAGGTCATCCGTCTGGACGGCGGTATCCGCTTCCAGCCCAAGTAGCCTTCTTACAAAGCCGGTTGACGGGGTGTCGGAGCACGGTCCGGCACCCCGTACGCATGCCGTGCGCCGGGTCACCCAACCGCACGTTCGTCATATCGTCACACCACGCTCTCTACAGCTCCCCCTTCACTACCGCCGACATTCGGTGGTTACTTCACCCATGCGGGTGAACCCCTCCGTAACTCGTTGAGTCGCCGCGAATACGAACCGTACGGTCTTTCTCGTCCCGAACGGACCGAAGCAACAGCGGTCGGACGACGGGCAGTTCAAGCCGACACCGCCAAACGGACGGTCGTCGGCGGAAGGTTTCCGGGCGCCGGCCCCACGGACCGAGAAAGGTCCGCCGGACCGGGCGCGAGGGGGGTATCAGGGTTGGCCGCAACACGAGTTCGTGGGCACCGTGCCGTGCACGGCGCCGCCCGCGACCTGCCGGGGGGGACCCTGGTCGAGCGCGTCCGAGCGGCGCTCGACCGGCACCAGCAGGCCGGCGCCCGGGAGCAGCAGCACCAGGCACAGGACGACGGGCAGGGGGCGACGCCGGAAGGCGCGCACGGCAGCACCGACACCGACACCGACACCGACACCGACATCGACGGCCGGACCGCCGACCGCCGGGTCTGGGACATCCGCACCGACGAACTCTGGTGCACCGTCACGCCGCGCGACCACGTGCTGCCGGCGCAGGGCTGGAAGATCCACGTCAGCGCGGCGACCGGGAGTGCGGCCGAGGTACTCGACCGGGTGTGCGACGTCGTCGTGCCGCGCGGCGTACCGTTCAAGCTGGCCGCCGGAACCGAATTGCTGCGCATGCTCAACTCACGTGAGGCGGACCGTAGTTCATCGGGCAAGTTCATCACGGTCTACCCGTGCGACGACATCGAGTTCGTCGAGCTCGTCGACGCGCTCGACCTGGCCACGCGCGGCATGGTCGGCCCGAGCGTGATGTCCGACCGTGCGTGCCGTCCCGGCAGCATCGTGCACTACCGCTACGGCGGCTTCACCCACCGTTCGCGCCTCGGCAACGACGGCGCGTACCGGCCGACCCTCACCGCTCCGGACGGCTCGCTCGTCGAGGACTCCCGGGCGGCGTGGTTCTCGCCTCCCCCGTGGGCGCCCGATCCGCTGGCGTCCCGGCATGCCCGCCAAAACGCCGACGGCAACAGCGGTGTGCTGGTCGCGGGCCGCTTCGCGGTCACCGCGGCGATCCGGCACTCGGCCAAGGGCGGCGTGTTCGTCGGCACGGACACCGTCACCGGCGCCGACGTCGTGGTCAAGCAGGCCCGCGCGTACGTCGAGGTCGACCACTCGGGTCGGGACGCCCACGCCGCGCTGCGCCACGAATCCGCGCTGCTGGAACGCCTCGCCGACACGGGGCTGACCCCCGCGCACGTGGCCTTGGTCGAGCAGGAGGGCACGCTGTTCCTCGCCCAGGAGCGCATATCCGGAACCTCGCTCCGCGCCTGGGTGATGCGCCATGCCGGCACCGAACCCCGTGATCCGGGCGGCTCGCCCGACGTGCCGTGGCACCTCGCCCGCGACGTCGTCGCCGAACTCCTCGGCGTCGTCGGGGGCATGCACCGCGCGGGTCTGGTGATCCGCGACCTGGCGCCGACCAATGTCATGGTCACCCCCGACGGGCGGTTGCGCCTGATCGACCTCGAACTCGCCGCCGACGCGGGCAGTTTCGCGGGAGCGGCGGGAACTCCCGGCTACCGCGCACCCGAGCAGCGCGCCGTGCCGCGCCATGCGCGGGGCCGGGGCCTCCACGCCGTCTCGCCGGAGGCGGACCTCTACAGCCTCGGCGGCCTCCTCTTCCTCCTCGTCACCGGCGCCGACCCGGGTCTGCCCGACGACGCCGAGGAGACCGCGGCCGGCTCGCGTCCGACAGTCGAACGCATCGGCCCCTGGCTGGACTTGGCCACCCGGTACGGACGCACCGCGCGCCTCCTCGCACCGGCCGTCCGTGGGCTCCTGCGCGACGATCCGCGACAGCGCTGGGACTTGGCCCGGGTGCGCGCACACCTCGGCGCCATCGAGCGGCGGGGCGGCGCCCCCGTGCCCGCCCCCGGCCGGGTACGCGACGCCGCCCGGCCGCATCCGTACCACGCCGCCGCGGCGCACTCCGGCCCTCCGACCGGCGACGGGTCCGACCTTGACGACGGCGATCACGCCCGGTTCGGCCGGGTGCTGGCGGACGGCCTGACGCACCTCGCCGAGAGCATGTCCCCGGACCGCCGCGACCGGTTGTGGCCGGTGACGCCGGGCGGAGCCGCGATGGATCCGTGCAGCGTGCAGTACGGAGGCGCCGGCGTCCTCGGCGTCCTCGCCCGCGCCGCCCGCACCCCGACGCTCGCGCCCGAGCTGCGGGAGATGCTCGTCGAGCGCGTGCGCACCGCGTCCACCTGGCTGCGCGAGCACGCGGCGCGGGAACCGGTCACGCTGCCCGGCCTGCACTTCGGCCGCTCGGGCACCGCGTGGGCCCTCATGGAGGCCGCCGAGCTGCTGGACGACTGCGAACTCGCCGGGCACGCCGCCGACATGGCGCTGCGCGTCCCGGTCCGCTGGCCCAACCCGGACGTGTGCCACGGCGCCGCGGGCGCCGGGTTCACCCAGCTGCGGATGTGGGACGCGACCGGGGACGGACGGTTCCGCCAGCGCATCGTGGCGTGCGCCGACGGCCTGCTGGCCGCGGGCCGCGAACACGGCGACCTGATGCTGTGGCAGGTCCCGAAGGACTTCGACTCCCAGCTCGCGGGCGCCGCCCACCTCGGGTACGCGCACGGCGTCGCCGGGATCGGCGCGTTCCTGCTGGCCGCCGGCCGGGCCACCGGGCGCGGTGCGTACCTCGACGCGGCCTTGGCGGCGGGACGCACACTCTCGCGAACCGTGCGCGCCGAGGACGGCGCCGCGTGGTGGGCCCAGGGGCCCGCCGATCCGCCGGGGGTGCGCCTCGCCCACTGGTGCAGCGGCTCGTCCGGTGTCGGGACTTTCCTGATCCGCCTCTGGGACGCCACCGGCGACCCGGTCCTGCGCGACCTCTCCGAACAGGCCGCGACGGCGGTACGCCGGGCCCGTTGGCACAGCGGCACGACCGCCTGCCACGGACTCGCGGGCAACGGCGAGTTCCTGCTCGACGTCGCCGAACTGTCCGACCCGGGCGGTGCCGAGCTGTACCGCGGCTATGCCGAGGAATGCGCCGAACTCGTCGCGGCGCGCAGCGCGTCGGTCGGCGGCCGGCTCGTACCGTGCGACGAGACGGCGGTGGGGATCTCCGCGTCGTACGGCACCGGCCTCGCGGGCGTGGTCGCCTTCCTGCTCCGCCTGGGACACGGCGGCCCGCGCCTGTGGGTGGACCCGGTGGACGCCGCCTCGCGCCTGGGCGGCATGGACACCATGGCCACCGAACCGCCCGCCGACACATCCCCGATCGCCCGGAAAGACGCCGAGACCGAAGGAGGACACGCCGCATGACCACGACCCTCGTCGCGCCGCCCCTGCGCCGCGTCAGCTACTCCTTCTCCGCGGACGGCAACCACGCCGCCTGCCTGGCCACGGCCGGCGACGGCGCGTGGCATGTCGAGTCCTGGTCGCTGCGCCCGGACGACGGCTCGGGCGTGCTGAGCGCTCCCGAACGCCCGCACGCCGACAAGCCGGAGCAGCTGCACACGCAGCTGCTCGCCCTCGACGACGGCAGCGTGCTGGTCTGCCGGCACGAGCCGGGCCACCACGAACTCGTGCTCCTGGGCGGACCCGAGGGCGCCGAGCGGCGGATCGCCACGGTCCGGAGCCCCGGCCTGCGGTTGCTGCCGTACCCCGGTCCGGACGGCCTCGCCCTCGTTCTCGGCACCGACACGACGCCGGTCACCACCATGTGGCGCGTACCGCTCGACGGCGGTCCGCTGGAGGTCCTGACGGAACTCCAGGGCCTGTTCGGCGGGGGCGTGTGGCTCGACCCGGCCGGGCGCCGGCTGGCGCTCGACGCGGTGCGCGACGGACGCGTCAAGAGCGCCGTCCTCGACCTCGACGACGGCTCGCTCAACCCACTCCTCGAGATGTCCGAGACCAGCAACGACCGCTTGCAGATGTGCGATCCGGTCAGCGGCCTGCTGGTGATCTCCAGCGACGCGCCGGGCCACGACCGCCTCGGGTGGATCCGACTGGCCGAGGACCGCGGCGAAGCGCCCGGCCGCGTACGGTTCCCCGAGATGGTGCACCTGCCCAACACGACGGTGCGCCCGGTGGCGATCGCCCCCGACGGGGACCGTGTCGCGCTGCAACTCGACCGGGGCGCGACCTCGCGCCTGGCGGTGTGGGGGCCGGCGGAGGGCACGCTCCTCGACGTCAAAATGCCGGAAGGCTGCCTCGGCGGCCTGGGCCGATGGACGCGGTCGGGCCTGCACATCCCGTTCTCCGCGCCGGACCGGCCCAGCGGGCTCGCCACGGTGCTGCCCGACCGGCCCGGCAGTTGGCACCTCACGGGCACCGCCGGTGCCCCGGCCGCGGGCGGCTCGGCCGTTGGGGTCGCGGCAGTTGGTGTCGCGGCGGCGACCGCGTCCGAGGAATCCGCTTCGGCCGACGACCCGGCGTCGGAACCCGTCTGGGAATCCGCACACTTGGAGCTTCTGGTCGGCGAAGTTGGGCCGGTCGAGTCGGTCGTCTACGGCGGTCTGGACTGGCGGACGTCGGAACATGTGGTCCTGGCGCTGCACGGCGGCCCGGCGGCAGCCTGGCGCTTCGAGTTCTCCCCGGTGCTCCAGCACCTCGCGGCCAACGGGGTCGCGGTCGTGGCCCCGAACCAGCGGGGCAGCATCGGCTACGGCGAGTCGTACGCCTCGTGCCTGCACGGCGCCTGGGGCGGACCGGACCTCGACGACATCACCGCGATCGCCCGCACGCTGGTGAGCGAACGCGCCGCCGCGGGGCTGCCGTTGCCGGCGCTGTTCGGCACCAGCTACGGCGCGTACCTCGCTCTGCTGGCCGCGTGCACGTCGCCGGACTCCTGGTCTCGGGTGCTCGCCATCGCGCCCTTCCTGTCCGGCCCGCGGCTGATCGCCGAAGCCTCGCTGCCGGTAAGGGCGTTGATGACGCGCCTAGGCGGCGACGTGGAACTGGACGACGCCCTCGGACCGCGCGACGTCGTACGCCTCTGCGAAGGCGTACGCGCACCGCTGATGTTCGTGCACGGCGACCGCGACGACATCATCCCGGTCGGCCAGTCCCGCACCCTGCGGCACCGGCTCCTGCAGCTCGGACGCTGCGAGGGGACGGACTTCCGCTATCTGGAGCTTCCCGGCCAAGGCCACGAGGTCTTCGCCGGGGACGGGGCCCCGGAGCTGTACACCCGCCTCACGGCGTTCCTGCGGGACTCGTGACGAGTCCCGCGCGAGCTGCCGGACGGGCGGACCGGCCCACCGACGGGCCTCGGCCCGGCGGCCCCGGCACCACCCGCGTGCGCACCGCGCCGCGGCCCACGATCCACGGACACCCAATGGGGGGCGGTCCGTGTCACGAAAGGACACCATCATGCAGAACCTTGAGACCGACCTCGCGGCCCTGCAGCGCCTGCCCGAGACCGAGTCGGTCGAGCTGGGCGGCGGCCACGGCGGGGGCGGCGGCGGCTGCCAGTTCACCTGCCTGATCGTCACCTGCCTGATCTTCACGATCGGCTGCTGACGCCCCGCCGGGAGGCCGGTGGTCGGTGACGGCGTCCGGATCCACCCCCGGACCGCCGTGAGAGAACCGGGAGTTCCTGCCGGAATCAGGAGCTCCCGGTTCTCCGACAACTCTGCCAGCACGGCGGAGGCGACACCAGAACCGGGCCGTGCACGAGGTACGTACGCGGCGGCACCGACGCCGCAGCGGACGAATACAGCACGGCACGGCAACTGCACCAACGCACCATCGCATTCAGGCACCAACGCATTCAGGCACCACCACACAGGAAGGGACCTTCGACGTGGCCGACTCCGGAACCGGGTTCCGTGCCGCCTGGCGGCACGCTCCCGGGCCGATGGCCGCGCTGACGGTCTCCGTGCCGGCCGCGTCCGCCGCCGCGCTGCTCCTTCCGGCGGCGGCGGCGGAGGCGGTCGACACGATCCTCGACGGGGGCGGCGCGGGCTCCGCGCTCCCCCCGCTCGCCGCGGTGCTGGCCCTCGGCCTGATCGCGGCGCTGCTCGGCGAGTTGGCGGGCCCCACGCTGACGGCCGCGCTCACCGCGCGGCTGCGCGGCCGACTCGCCGACCACGTGGTGGCGCTCGGTACCGGAGGCCGCAACCCGTACCCCGAAGGCGATGTGACGGGGCGTCTGGTGGGTGGCGCGCCCGACGCGGCGCGGCTCGTACCGGCGTTGATCGGCACCCTCGGGGCACTGGCCACCTCGCTCGGCGGCATCGTCGCCCTCGGACTGCTCGACCCGTGGCTGGCCGTCGCGTTCGTCGCGGGTCTGGTGCCGGCCCTGGTCATCGTGCGCACGTTCATGGTCCACGCGACGGACCTGAACGAGCGCTACCAGAAGGTCCAGGCACGGATCTCCGCACGACTCGCGGACGCCCTCGGCGGCATCCGTACCATCCGGGCCTGCGGCACGCGCGACCGCGAAGAGTCGCGCGTACTGCGGCCCCTCCCCGAACTCTCCGCCGTCGGACACGGACTGTGGCGCGCACAACGGCGTGCCGTCGCCCAGATCCTGCTGCTCGCACCGGTGGTGGAACTCGCGGTGCTGTCGGTCGCCGGGTGGGCTCTGTCGGAGGGGCGGATCCCCCCCGGCGACCTGGTGGCAGCCGCGGGGTACGCGGCACTCGGACTGGGGTTCCTGGAACAGCTGGAAAGCCTGGTCGGAGTGGCGCACGCCCGTGCGGGGCGGCGGCGTACGGACGAACTGCTGTCCGTGCCCGTCGCCCCGCACGGGACCAAAAGGGTCCTGCCCCCCGGCCGGGGCGAACTGGCCTTCCGCAACGTGTCGGTCCGCGCGGCCGACGACCGCCCGCTGCTGAGCGGCGTGGACCTGACCGTGCCCGCCGGAACCTGCCTGGCACTGGTCGGCACCACCGGCTCGGGCAAGTCGCTGCTGGCGGCGCTGCCGGGGCGGCTGCACGACCCCGACGAAGGCGAAGTCCTCGTGGACGGGCTGCCGGTGGCGGCTTTGGCCCAAGGGGAGCTGCGCCGGGCGGTGGCGTACGCGTTCCCCGATCCGGCCCTGCTCGGCTCCGACTTGCGCGACGCGCTCGGGTACGGACGCCCGGGCGCGGGGGCGGGCGAGATCGGCCGGGCGGCGGCCATCGCCCAGGCCGACATTTTCGTCCTGCGTCTTCCGGACGGCTACTCCACCCCTGTCGAGGGCCTCGGCCTGTCCGGCGGCGAGGTGCAGCGGCTCGGCCTGGCCCGCGCGGTCGCCCAGGACGCGCGCGTGATGGTGCTGGACGACGCGACCTCGGGCCTCGACATGGTGACGGAGCATCAGGTGATGGACGCGTTCCGGCGGCGGCTCGCGGGACGCACCCGCATCGTGGTGGCACACCGCGCGGCCGCGGCGGCGCAGGCCGATCGGGTCGCGTGGCTGGACGCGGGGCGCATCCGCGCACTGGGCACGCACGAAGACCTGTGGGACGACGCGGACTACCGTGCGGTCTTCGCGAGTTCGGTGTCGAGCACCGCGTCGGGCGCTGTCTCGGGCTTCGTCTCGGGCGCCGTATCAGGTGCCGTATCAGGTGCCGTATCGGGTGCCGCGTCGGGCGCCGCCTTGGGCACCGTGTCCAGCTCGGCCTCGCGTCCTCCGATCGGACCGCCCGTCGAGGACGCGCGGTGATCCGCCGCCGGGCACGCGACAATGCACGGCACGCACCGGTCGACCCGGGTGGCATACGCGCGGGCCGCGATCTGCTGGTCGGCGAACTCCGTCCGCGGAAAGCGGCGTTCCTGCGCGTGTTGGGCTGGTCGGTCCTGGAGGGCATGCCTGCGCTGCTGTCCGGCGCGCTGGTGGCCGCGGCTCTGGACCAGGGGTTCCTGGCGGGGCGGAACGCCGTGGGGTTCGTGCTGCTGGGCGTGCTGGGCCTGGCGATGCTGCTGCGCGTGGCCGCGACGTACGCGATGTTCCCGCACCTCGCCGCGGTCGTCGAGCCGCTGCGCGACGCGCTGGTGCGCCGCGTGGTCGGCGGCGCACTCGACGCCGCGGTCGCGGGACGGCGCCCGGGCGGGACGGACCCGTCGGCGGCCGTCGCGCGGCTGACCGAGCAGGTGGAGACCTGCCGCAACTTGACCGCGTCGCTGCTGCGGACCCTGCGGCAGCTGGCCGTCACCGTCGTAGCGGCGCTGGTCGGCCTCGCGGTCCTGGCCCCGATCGTGCTGCCGCTCGTCCTGATCCCGTTGATGCCGGCCGCGTGGCTGTTCGTCCGGCTCCTCGGGCCGCTGGCCCGGCGGCGCCGCGCGCTGGTCCTTGCCGACGAGCGGATCGCGTCCGACACCGGGCGCGTCGTGGGCGGCCTGCGGGACGTTGTCGCACTCGGCGCACAGGACCGCGTCGTCGCGGAACTGCGGGTCGCGATCGAAGCCCAGGCGAAGGCCGCGCGGGCACTGGCCCGAGCCTCCGCGCTGCGCCTGCTCATCGTCGGTATCGGCGGTCAACTTCCGCTGATCATCCTGCTATTGGCCGCCCCCCGGTTACTGCGCGAGGGCACTCTCTCCCCCGGCGAGGTCGCCGGTGCCGTCCTCTACCTGGTGAAGGAGCTGGCCCCGGCGCTGCGCGCGCTGACCGCGACCGTGGGCGACTGGATCCTCGAACTGGGCGTGGTGGCAGGTCGCTTGGCCGAGTCCGGCGGGCGGCCGAAGGCGGCGGCCGAACCCCTGGCCGCCTTCCCGGCACCCGGCACCGAGCGTTCCATCCGGCCCGCCGCGCTGACCGCCCGCGACGTCACCTTCTCCTACGGGCAGTACGCGGCTCCCGTGGTCCAGGGCCTGCACCTGTCCGTCCCCGAGCGCGGACACCTCGCGATCGTCGGCCCGAGCGGCATCGGCAAGTCGACGTTGGCGGCGTTGCTGGCGGGTCTGCTCACGCCGCAGCACGGCACGGTGCTGCTGCGCGGCGTGCCGACGTCCGACCTCGGCGAGGAGCGCCTGCGACGGGAGATCGCCGTCGTGCCGCAGGAGGCGTATGTCTTCGCCGGGACGCTCCGGGAGAACCTCGCCTACCTGCAACCCGCCGCGACCGACGCCGAACTCGACCGTGCCGTACGCCTGGTCGGCGCCCGCGAGCTCGCGGAGCGGATCGGCGGCTACGACGCGGAGCTCCCCGACCCGGCGGCCCTCTCCGCGGGCGAGCGCCAAATGATCGCGCTGGCACGTACGTTCGTCTCTCCGGCCCGCCTGGTGATCCTCGACGAGGCGACCTGCCACCTCGACCCCGGCACCGAGGCACTGGCCGAATCCGCCTTCGCGGCCCGCCCGGGAGCCCTCATCGTGATCGCCCACCGGATGGACTCGGCGCGCCGCGCGGACCAGATCCTCCTGATGGACGGCCACCTGCCCACGGTCGGGACGCACGACGAGCTGATGGCGCGCTCGACCCTCTACAACGACCTGATCGGCCACTGGTCCACCGCGAGCGCGCCCCGCGCCTGAGCGGCGGGCGCGTACCGGCTCACAGCCAGCCGCGCCGCGCGGCGAGCACTCCGGCCTGGAAGCGGCTGGCGGCTCCCAGCAGAGCCAGGAGTTCGCTGACGCGCCGGGCGTACGTGCGCGGGGAAAGACCGGTGCGCGCCGCGGCGGCGGCGTCGGTGAGGCCCTCGGTGAGGCAGCCGAGGACGGGGGCCAAGTAGCCGGGGAGTTCGTGGGCCGGCCGGTCGGCACCGGGGTCCTCGCCGCTGCTCCACCATCCCTGGTGCACCCGGACGAGCGCGGCGACCACCACCGGGTCGCGGACGACGAGCATGCCGTTGTAGAAGACGTCCAGGTCGAGCGGCAGCAGTGCCACGGTGCGGTCGATGACCGAGAGCCGGAAGGGGATCCGCGGGATCAGCCGGGCGTGGGCGCCCTGTTGCCACGCGATCGTGCCGATCGGCGCGTCGCGGAGCAGCCCTTGCCGGGAGGTGATCTGGCGTACGGCCGGGACCTGGGCGGCGGCCCCGCGCATGCAGTTGGCGACGTGCACGAGCTTCCGCTCCGGAACCCCTTGGTCCAGGCAGCCGGAGGGGTCGTCGAACATGAGCATCTCGTGGCGTGCGGTCCGGGAGAACCGCGCCGCCGCATGGCCCACCTGCGGGGGCGGCACCACCAGCGTGGGCGGGCGGATGCCCTGCTTCGCGTGGAACGCGGACTCGTCGAGGGCCTGGGCCACGGCCTCCCGGATGTCCTCGCGCTTCGCGGCGGCGGCAGTGCCCGTCGCCTGCTCCGCCCGCCTCGTACCGCGGTCCATGGCTCGTCCCCCGTCGCCGTCTCGGCGCAGCGTGGCCCGCCACGGCGCCGATCCGTTTGTTCAATGCCGAACAAATGGCATCTTCACGCCATGCGGTTGATCGACTCCCGAGTGTAATCAATGCTGATCGCAGGTCCAACCGTTTAGTCACAGACATCAAGGAGCTCGTCGTGCACCGACACCGTTTCCTGCCGGCCGCCCTCGCCCTCGCCTCCACGATGCTGCTGGGGACCGTCGTCGCCGCCCCCGCCGGCGCGGCGGAGTCCGTACCCGCCGAGGACAGCCCGCGCGCCGCCTGCCTGGTGATCACCAAGCAGGGTGGCGGACATCCGACGATCTTCGACAGGTGGGCGGACGTCCGCAACGACTGCGGACGCCACATCGACCGGGTCACCGTGCAGCTCGACTACCACTTCGACCCCACGTGCCAGGCCCTCGGACCCGGACAGTCCGCTCGGTACCACTGGATCTCGACGCTCCAGGAGAACGTCGAGGCCAATTACGCGTACGAGTGCCCTGGTCCCTGACCGCGGGCGCAGGTCCACCGACAAAGGAGCAACTTGTGCGCAAGCGCAGCAATCGCCTCGCCCTGCTGGGCACAGCCGCCCTGCTGGCCGTCGGCGCCTTCGCCGGGCCGGGGCAGGCCGCCTCGGTCGCACCGGCGAGCCCCGCGGGGCTATCGGGGCCCGCCGGACCCGCCGGACCCGCCGGACCCGCAGCCGGGGACTACATGAAGTGCGGCTTCTCGCACCACTTGAGCCTCCCGCAGTACGGCGACTGGTACTACAACTGCACGTGGGCGGACGCCCAGATCACCATCAAGTGGAGGGACGGGCACGTCAGTTGGAAGTGCACCGCAGCCGGCCGGGCCTACCGGCTGGGTGACGTGAACTCGGTCGAGAGCGCCTGGATCGCCGCCCGGTGCTGAACGGTCGGAGCACCCGCCGAGTCCCGTCCCGGGGACTCGGCGGGTCTCGCGCGTTCGCCCGCCGGCGATCCCCGCGGCGTCCGTCGCATCGCGCCTGAGGGTGTTCCCTCACGCTCCGGCGTGTCCGGCGGTCCGACGGAACCGGGGGCCGCGGGGTTCACGTCCCCCATACATCCCGGCGGACATCCCGATGGATGAGGAGAACGGGCCGGATTGGGAGGGGAATTCGGGATGAGGCTCTTCTGCCGCCTGTGCGGCGCGCGCACGGATGGGCAGGAACGGCTGGGGTCGTACTGTCCCGGGAACCGGTGCGGCACGGACCTGCGGGCGGGGAACGACACGGGGGTCCAAGCGTGGTGCGAGCCCGAGCGGATCCGGGGCGAGCCGGGCCGTACCGTGACCGTGCGGCTCGTGGTGCGCAATTCGGGGATGCGCCCCGACACCTTCCGGGTCGAGCCGGTCGAACAAGTGGACGGGCGCCTCGACTTCGATGCCACGGTCCTCAACGTGCCGCTGGCGCCGGACCAGACGCGCGTGGTGGCGATCCGGTACACGCTTCCGCAGGACCGCACGGCGCTGGGGATCGACGTCGCGTCGCGCTTCGGCGTACCGGGGGCGGACGCCGCGGGGCGCGTCAACGACGGGCGCAGCGAACGCTTCGGGGTGGCCCTGCGCGTGGTGTCGACGACGGCGAACCAGGGTGCGGCCTGTGCGGCGTTCGCGGTGGACGTCCCGGCCCGGTTCCGGCAGGAGCGCCAGGACGGCCGTTCGTCCGGACTGCGGGCCCGTTCCACGCCCATGCTTGTCGGCGGGGCGGTGATCGCGCTGATCGTGGCGGTCGCCGCCGTGGTCGCGGTCGCCGCGAACAACGCGGACGGCGGCGGCGCGAGTAACGCGGCGGCGAGGCCGTCCACCACGGTGACGGTCGGCGAGACCGCTCCGACCGCCCCCACGTCCACCGTGACGCCGACCGACGACGCCGGCGGGGACGACGACGGTTCCAAGAGCGCTTCGGGCGGCGGGAACGGGAACGGCGGGAACGGGAACGGCGGTAAGGGGAACGGGGGTTCCGGGGAAATCACCACCCCGCCCACCAAGACTCTCGTCCGGGTCCCCAGCGTCACCACCATCTCCGACCGCAGAGCCGCCGAGACGCTGGAAGCGGCCGGGTTCCAGGTGCAGTTCCAGTACCTGCCCGGCACCGGCGGACCGCGCGGGCTCGTGCAGGCACAGAAGCCCGTCCCGTCCACGATGGCGCCGCAGGGCAGCACCGTGGTCCTGAGCCTGCGCGACGGCAAGGTCAAGGTCCCCGACGTGGTCGGCATGACGCCCACTCAGGCGCGCACGAAACTGGAGGAGTTCAACCTCGTCGGCGAGTCCGCGCAGTCGCTCACCGCGGACCGCAGGGTCGTGTCGACGGACCCGCCCGCGGGCACGCTGGTCGACGAGGGCTCGACAGTGATCCTCTACTCGGACTACTGACCACGGCAGCGGGCGGGGCGCGGTACGGACGTCTCCGTACCGCGCCCCGCCCTATGTCGTGGGTACGTGCGTGCGCGCCTACGTGCGCACGCACGCCTGTCGGGCTCGTCCGCTACCGCACGGCCGCGTCCGTTGCTCCACTACTCGACGGCGCCCGCGCCGAGCCCCGTGTCGGTCGCGCCGTCCAGGATCTCCTGGAAGCCGTACCGCTCGTGCGGGCCGAAGACGATCTGCTCCAGCACGCCCACACCCACGCGGCCTTCGCCGCCGATCTCGGTGACCCGGATGACCTGCTGCTGGTGCTGCCGGTCGAAGGCCAGCGGGTCGACCTCGTCCACGACCCAGCTCTCGCCCTCGACGGCGAGTTCGCCCTGCCAGACGCCGTGCGCCCACTTGCTGTGCAGGTAGCCGAGCCCGGCCAGGAAGCCGCGCGTGCCCATGGGTTCGATGCGGTACGCGAACTCCTTGCCCTCCGCGTCGGCCAGGTGCATCGTCCCGCCGGCCACCCGGCGCGTCCCGGGCACGAACGTCAACTCGTGGCGTACCGGGTGCAGTTCGGTGTAGCCGGTGGCCCCCGCGCCGTCCGTCGGGACGGCGAGCGCGGCGGTGTCCGGCACGGTGCCGAGCGGCTGCGCGACCATGCGGTGGCCGTCCTTCTGGTACATCTCGCCGTCGGCGCGCTCGAAGGACCCCCAGAGGGTGACCTCGTTCTCCCAATGGATGGGGGCCCACAGCCACATCATCGGGTTGAACGGCTTGGGCGCGCCCGCGTCGCGCTCGCCGACCGGGCGGATGCCCCACGAACGGTCGCGCGTGGCAAGCGTGGTGGTGGGGTCGACGGCGATCTCGCGGCCGCCCGGCAGCGTGATGGTGCCGGACCAGACACCCAACTGGGTGAGCCGGGTGGCGTCCATGATGACGTGGTGGCCGTTGCGGGTCGTGACGCGCGGCTCCTCGATCACCGCGGCGCGCGCCGTGAAGGTGAGATCGCAGGTCAGGCCGGTCTCGTTGTCCGTCGCGTAGATGCGCAGCACCTTGAGGGGTTCGACGACCTCGATCCCCAGCGGACCGACGGTCAGGTCGAAGCGGTCCTGGGCGGCGCGGCGCGACGCGTGCAGGCTGTGCTGCACGCCGTCGACGCTGACCGTGAAGTGCGCGTCGGCCACGAAGCGGTTCGGGTACAGGCCGTGCGCGAACGCGAAGTAGAACGCGCCGTCGCGGTCGTAGCCGTTGAACCAGTAGCGGTCGTACGCGTTGCGGTCCGAAGTGCCCGGGTGGGCCACGGGCTCGGGGGTCTGGTGGATCGGGAAGTCGTCCGCGGGAGTGAGCACGCGGCGCCCCTTTCTGGTTCGCGGGCCGGGCCCGACGGATGAGGCGGCCCGGGTCCGGAAGGGCAGGCCGCGGTGACGGCTGGTCAAGGTGACGGCTGGTCGGCTGACGACGTACTCGGGTGGCCGCGTACTCAGGTGACACGTGTCGACATTGCGGCGACGGACGGCGCGCCCGGACAAGGCCGGGCGCGCCGTACACGCAGGTGCCGGGTGGCCGCGCCGGGCGGCCCGGCGCTCAGCGCTCGCGCTTGAGGAACAGCAGGTCCGTCGCCGAGTAGCCCTGGTTGAGCTTCTTGTCCGCGTAGTGCGGCACGAGCACCTGCTCCAGCTCCTCCGGCGTGAAGGTCTCCTGCTTGGAGTCGAACTTCGCCTGGAGCGTGGGGCGTTCGACGACCGCGACGAAGCCGCCGTGCACGACGAAGACCTGGCCGGAGATGTTCTCGGCGGCCGGGCTGGCCAGGAACGCGACGAGCGGCGAGACGTGCTCGGGCGCCAGCGGGTCGAGTTCGCCGTCCGCGAGGCCGTCCTTCGCGTTGAACACGTTGCTGGTCATGTTGGTGAGCGCGCGCGGGGCGATGGCGTTGGCGCGGATGCCGTAGCGGTGGCAGCCGTTCGCGGTGCTCATCGTGAGGCCGACGATGGCCGACTTGGCGGCGGCGTAGTTCGGCTGGCCGGGCGAGCCGGCGAGGAAGGCCTCGGACGCGGTGTTGACGATGCGCGCGTACACCGGGCCGCCCTCGGCCTTGGACTTGTCGCGCCAGTACTTCGCGGCGTGGTGCGAGGTGTTGAAGGTGCCCTTGGCGTGCACCGCCAGGACGAGGTCCCACTCGGCCTCGGTCATGGAGAACAGCATGCGGTCGCGCAGCACACCCGCGTTGTTGACGAGGATGTCGATCGAGCCGTACGTGTCGATCGCGAGCTGGATCAGTTCGCCGCCGACCTCGAACACCGAGATGTCGCCGCGGTGCGCGACGGCCTCGCCGCCGCCCGCGACGATCTCGTCGACCACGGCCTGGGCCGGGTTCGGGGCACCCTCGGGGGCGAAGTCGTTGACGACGACCTTCGCTCCCTGCTTGGCCAGTTCGAGGGCCTCGGCGCGGCCGAGACCGCCGCCGGCGCCGGTGATGACGGCAACCTTGCCTGCGAGGGACGTGGTCATGTGCTGCTCTCCTGGGTGTGCGGTGTGGTCGTCGGCGGGGCCGGGCCGGTCCGCGGGGCTCCGCGCGTCCGGCCCGGCCCGCCGACTGAGGATCGGACCGGGGTCAGGCGAGGGTGACGATGGTGCGGATCGACTCGCCGCTGCGCATCAGCTCGAAGGCCTGGTTGATGTCGGCGATGCCGACGCGGTGGGTGATCATGCTCTCGAGGTCGATGCGGCCGGCCCGCCACAGGCGGATGATGCGGTTGTACTCGCGCACGATGTCGCCGCCGCCGTAGATGCTGCCGATGATCTGCTTCTGGTCGAAGAACAGCTCGAACATGTTGAACTGCACGTTGTCGTCCATGGCGCCGGCGCCGACCACGACGACCTGGCCGCCGCGGCGGGTGAGGTCGTACGCGCTGCGCACGGTGAACGACTTGCCGACCACCTCGAACACCGCGTCGAAGCCCTGGCCCGCGGTCAGCTCCTGCTTGAGCGCGGCGGCCTCGTCCGGGGTGGCGGTGTGCGTGGCGCCGAACTGCTTGGCCCAGGCGTGCTTGCTGGTCGCGGGGTCGATGGCGACGATCTCCGAGGCGCCGCACGCGCGCAGGGCCTGGATGACGGCGATGCCGACGCCGCCCGCGCCGATGACGGCGGTGCTCATGCCCGGCTCGATCTTCGCGCTGTTGAAGACCGCGCCCATGCCGGTGGTCACGCCGCAGCCGATCAGCGAGGCGATCTCGTACGGCACGTCGTCCGGCACCTTGACGGCGCACGGGGCGGCGACCACGACCTCCTCGGCGAAGGTGCCGGTGCCGGTCATGCCGAAGGACGGCGTACCGCCGAAGGTGAAGTTCTGGGTGCCGGCGTTCATGAAGCCCGACAGACACAGGTTCGACTGGCCGCCGGTGCAGAAGTTGCAGGTGCCGCACGGCGGCGCCCAGCACACGATGACCTTGTCGCCGACCGCGACGGTGGTGACGTCGTCACCGACCTCGACGACCTCGCCGGCGCCCTCGTGGCCCGGCACGAACGGCGCGGGCTGCGGCAGTACGCCGGTCATCGCCGACAGGTCGGAGTGGCACACGCCGGTCACGTGCAGCTTGACCTTCACCCGGCCCGGCCCCATGCCGACGGCCTCGACGTCGTCGCGGACCTCGAGCTTGTCCTGTCCGGTCTCGTGCAGGATGGCTGCGCGCATGATGCTGCTCCTCGTCCTAGCCGTGCCCATGAGGTCGCCGTGGCCCCGGTCGGGCCCGGTCGGGGTGCGGTCGCCGACGTCGCGAAAATATAACGCGTTCTCGTTTCCGACAAGGTCGATGACAAGGTCAAGCTATACGCCCGGGCAAGTCTGCTGAAGCCCTCGGGGCCCTTTGGCCGCCATCAGACCCTCCGGAGCACGCTCCCGACCGCCGGCAGAACCGCTCCCGAACCGACAAAAGAGTCTTTGCGCACACCGCAGTTCAGGGGACTCCGCAAAAAGCAGACTCTCTGCAAAATTATCAAATCACCATAAATAGCCAACGCGCCGACAGCGGCTTCGCCGGGCGCTGCCGTGCCACGTGCAACGACTGCCGTCCGAGACACTCCCCTCGCCAACCTGCGCACCGCCGGGGTGAGCGGCCCGACGCGCAGATCGGACACCGCGAGTGCAGCCCACAATCCTTCAGCCGCTGACGGTGGCTCCACCACGGCAGAAGAACAAGACTCGAAATCCCCGGTCCCAGGACGAACGCCGGCAAGCCCAGCGGGAAGACCGCGGGGCAGGACTCCTCGCCGGCTCTTTGCAGTTCGGCGGCGAGGAGCGATCGCTGGGGCCTATCGGGGTCGTACACGGCGTCGACGGAGACGGCGAAAAGTGAGGCCGACGCCGATGCCCAGGCCAATTGCCACGGGCCCCACCAGAGCCACCGTGAAGACCGGAACGAAACGCGTTCCCCGAAGGCCGGTTGGTGGCCGGACAGGCCGCAGAAGGCTGTCAGTGGAGCCGGGCTGTCGGGCTGTCGGCGGCGCGTCGGCCGGGCGTGGCTGCGGGGGCCGCTTGAGTAGGCACCCGGGGGCGAGGAAGAACACGGGCCGCACGACGGAGGGGCGGGGGCGGGTCCCCCGTCGGGAAGACCCGCCCCTTCACGATTGCCGGACCGCGAATTCGCGGTTCGCCAATGCCTGTGACAGCCCGTCAGGCGGCCACTACCTCACGGGTGTCAGTCCGAGTACTCGACGACCGTGTCGGACAGCACGATGGCGTCGTCGCGCTCGACCGAGGAGGTCTGGACGATGAGCTTGCCGCCCTCGTCCCAGACGCGGATGCGCATCGTCTCGCCCGGGAAGAAGATCCCCGCGAACTTGGTGCGGTAGCGCTTGACCCGGGCGACGTCGCCGCCGAGGACGGTGTCGACGACGGCCTTGAGGGTCAGGCCGTACGAGCACAGGCCGTGCAGGATCGGGGTGTCGAACCCGGCGCGCTTGGCGAACTCCGGGTCGGCGTGCAGCGGGTTCCAGTCGCCGGAGAGGCGGTACAGCAGCGCCTGGTCCTCGCGGGTGGCGACGTCGATCACGTGGTCCGCGTCCCGCTCCGGGACGTCGATCTTGGTGACCGGGCCGCGCTCGCCGCCGAAGCCGCCCTCGCCGCGCACGAAGATCTCGGCGCGCGAGTCGTACAGCGGTGTGCCGTCCTCGAGCGTCGCGGACGACTCCAGCACGATGACGGCGGCCTTGCCCTTGTCCCAGACGTCCGCGATGCGGCTGGTGGCCTGGATGTTCTTCGCCTTGGCCGGCAGCGGGTTGTGGATCACGACCTCCTGGCCGCCGTGCAGCACGGCCGCGAGGTTGATGTCGATGCCCGGCAGCGCCGAGAGGCTGCCGCCGACCTTGGTGCCCGCGACCGTCGCGAAGGTCGGCAGGACCTGGAGGTTCTTCTCGTACGTGTAGCGCAGTTCGTCCGCGCCGGTCGCCGGGGTGCCCGCACCCACGCCCAGGTGGTAGAGGATCACATCCTTGTGCGTCCAGCTGATCTCGCCCTTGCGGGGTTCGGCGCCGGTGGCCACTGCGACGTCGATCGGCATGACGTCTCCTCCCTGGTGTGGTGATCAAGTCCGTGATGCGCTCCGGGTGACCGGCAGCGCTCACAAACTAGAACTTGTTTTCGTTTCCGTGCAATGATCGGCCGCCTCTGTGACCGACACCGCAGCGCGCCGCCGCCCCCGGAGGACGCCCGCGCCGGTGCCAGACCTAGAACGACCTGGGGGTCGCCATGTCCACGATCCAACCGCTGCCCGACGAGACGCCCGCGGCCGCCTCGGGGGTACCCGAGGTGCCCGCCGACGTCCTGGCGGAGCTGCGCAGCACCTGGACGCCACGTCCCGCACCGGGCAGCGCGGGCCGCGCGGCACGCCACCGGCTGGCCGAGGCCACCCGCCGCCTGGTCGAGGCGGTCAAGCTGGTCGACCCGGAAGGCGACGCGGACGCGCTCAAGAGCGTAGCTGACGATGTATCAGATCTGGCAGCCCGGATCTCCGCGATGGCCTCGCTGAACGATCGGGAACCCACCTTCGACGACCTCCAACTGCACGAACGCAGCCCGTTCGTGGGCGCGGCGAACCCGCTGGCGCCGCCGATGGAGCTGGTGGCGGACGGGCCGGTCATCCGCGCGCACGCGGTCTTCGGGGCGGCGTACGAGGGCCCCACCGGGCGCGTGCACGGTGGCTACGTATGCGCGGCCTTCGACGAGGTCATGGGGGTCGCCCGGTCGGGCGCCGGGGCGCTCGGCATGACGGCCTACCTGACGGTGCGCCTGAAGCGCGGTACGCCGCTGTTCGAACGCATCGACTACGAAGCGGAAGTCACCCGCGTGGAGGGCCGCAAGGCGTGGGTGGAGGCCCGTTCCTACGCCGACGGCGTGCTGGTGGCGGACGCCGAGGGGCTGTTCATCCGGGCTCGCGCGGTCTGAACGCGTTCGGTCCGACAGCGTGCGGCCCGAAGCCCTTCGGGCCGCGTGCGGTCAGGCCGAACGTGCCAGGCCCGAACTCGCCTGGCCTGTACAGCCACGAGCGGCGGCCGGGGAGCAGGAACCCGGCCACCGCTCGTTTTTGACGCCGCGTCAGCCCGACCGAGAAGGCCGGGCCGACGCTATGTCAGTGACGCGCTGTCAGCGGCACGCCGTCAGGCGGTTTTTCGCCTAGCTGACGCTGACGCGGTCGAACAGGATGAGGCCGTCCTCGAACAGCTCCAGCCCGTCGACCTTGCCCTTCTTGCCCTGGATCGCGGCCATGAAGCCCTTCTCGTAGGACCAGAACGGCAGGTCCTTGACGATCTCGGCCTGCACGATCCCGTACTGCTCCTTGCGGACGTTCTCGTCGGTCGAGTTGCGCGCCTTGTCGAGTGCGGCGTCCACGACGGGGCTGCTGTAGCCCGTGCGGTTCTCCGCGCCCTTCGAGTGCAGGATGTTGTAGAACAGCGGCTCCGGGTCGTCGAAGAAGACGTTGAACTCGGCGGCCTGGAACTCGCGCTGGATCATGACCTTGGAGCCGTACAGCGCTCCGTTGAGGAACTCGGTCTTCATCTCGATGTTGCGCATGCCCTGGAGCTGCGTCTGCCAGTACTCGGCCGACTTGCGCGCGGCCGGGCTGTCGTTCGTGGTGTACGTGAACGACAGCGGCTTGCCCTCGGCGGCCAGCTGGTCCAGCAGGGCCTGCGCCTCGGCCTTGTTCTGCGACGGCATCTTGGCGTCCGGGTTGACGTACGACGAGCTGGGCTGGAAGAAGGTACTCAGCGTCTGGTCCGCGCCCGCCGGGCCCTGGATCAGCTTGTTGCGGTTGCCGGCGTCCATGATCAGCGCGTACGCGCGACGCGCCCGCGGGTCGTTGAACGGCGCCTTGTCCGTCTTGAACATGGTCATGAAGCCGCCGTTCTTCTCCGCGTAGGCGACCGTCAGACCCTTGTCCTTGGCGTCGTTCACGATCTTGAAGTTGATCGTGGTGACCAGGTCCGCCTGCCCGCTCGCGAGCGAGTTGAGGCGCTGGTTCTGGTCCGGCACCGGCTTGAAGGTGACCGACTTGAGCAGCGGGCGGTCCTTGTTCCAGTAGTCCGGGTTGCGCTCGAGCGTCATGGCGCTGTCGCGCACCCAGTTCTTGACCTTGAACGGACCGGCGCCGACCGGCTTCGTGGCGAAGCCCGCCGGGTCGGCCTTGATCGCCGTCGGCGAACCGATGAACGCGAGGTTGTGCGCGATCATCTGGTCGAAGTGGATGTTCGGGGTGGGCAGCGTCACCTTGAGGGACAGCGGGTCGACCACGTCGAACTTGAGGTCCTTCGCGGCCAGCGCGGCGACCGACTTGGCCGCCGGGTCCTGGTGGCGCTCCCAGTTGAACTTCACGGCCTCGGCGTCCAGCGGCGTGCCGTCGGTGAACTTCACGTTCGGGCGCAGCTTGACGGTCCAGACCTTGCCGTCCTCGGACGTCGTGGCGGACTCGGCGAGCTGCGGCTCGACCTTGCCGGTCTTCGGGTTGATCCAGAAGAGCACGTCGAAGACGGCCGCGGCCTGGGTGCCGCCGTTGACCGACGAGATCGTGGCTATCGCGGGGTCGACGCCGCGGGTCTCCTGGGTGATCAGGACGGTGAGGTCGCCGCTGCTGCCGGCCCCACCGGGGGCCGCGCTGCCGCCACCCGAGCCGCCGGAGCCGGAGTCCTTGTCGTCACCGCCGCCGCATGCGGACATGGTGAGGGCGATGGCGGCGGCACCTGCGACCGCGGCCATCGTGCGGGGTGTACGGAGTCGTTCGAGACGCAAAACTGCTCCTGGCGCTGTGTCGGCGGCCCGGGTCGGGCGAAATGAGGACCGACCGCCGGGCAGTTCAGGGGACCCGGCTTTGCAAGGCAACCGGAGTGGTGGATTCGGTCAACCTAACTCGATCGGCCCGGAATCTGACGGGTCGTCATATAACGATTTCGCGACATACGCATGCGTTGGTCACGGGCGGCTACAGGCCCTTCACTGTCGGGCTCGGGCAGCCGGTTGGGTGGCGTCCACGATCCACCCGAGGCGAATTGGACCGCGACACTTGGCGGGATCCGTGGCTAGGGTCCGGCCGTGGGCGATTTGACGGAAACGGCGGAGCAGCGTCGGGGCCTGTGGCTGGGCGTCGCGGCGTACGTGATGTGGGGGCTCTTCCCCCTCTACTGGCCGCACCTCAAGCCCGCCGGAGCGGTCGAGATCCTCGCCCACCGCATGGTGTGGTCGCTGGTCTTCATGCTCCTCGTGCTGGCCGTGCTGCGGCGCTGGTCATGGATCCGCGCGCTGCTGCGCAATCCCGCCCGGCTGGCCAAGATCACGATCGCGGGCGTGGTCATCACCACCAACTGGGGCCTGTACATCTGGGGCGTCAACTCGGACCAGGTCGTCGAGACCTCGCTCGGCTACTTCATCAACCCGCTCGCGTTCATCGCGATCGGGGTGCTGGTCCTGGGCGAACGCCTGCGCGCCGCGCAGTGGGCCGCAGTGGCCCTCGGCATCGCGGCCGTGCTGGTGCTGACCGTGGCGTACGGGCGGCTCCCGTGGCTCGCGCTGGTCCTCGCCACCAGCTTCACGATCTACGGGTACGTCAAGAAGACCGTCGGCCTGGCCCCCACCGAATCGCTGACCGCCGAGACCGCGGTGATGTTCCTGCCGACCGCGGGCTACCTCGCGTACCTGGCGTGGACCGGCGAGGGCACGCTCGGCACCGTGTCCTTCGGGCACACGCTGCTGCTGATCGGCACAGGCGTGGTCACCGCGATACCGCTGCTGTGCTTCGGCGCGGCGACCGTACGCATCCCACTGTCGACGATCGGCATGCTGCAGTACCTCGGCCCGATCCTGCAGTTCGGCGTCGGCGTGTGGGTGTACCACGAGGCGATGCCCGCGTCCCGCTGGGCGGGCTTCGGGCTGATCTGGGCGGCGCTCGCGGTGCTCACCGTCGATGCGCTGGGCCAGGCGCGCAGGACCCGGGCGAAGGCCCGGTCCCTGCGCGCGACGGCCGCCGCGCAGCCGCTGAAGGCCCCCGCCGTCGTGGTGCCCGCGAGCACCGCGACCGCGACGAGCGCTGCCGCCGCCACGACCGGTACGGCCGCCACCACTGCTACGGACGGTCCAGCAGGTCCAGCACGTGAGCCCGGCCGTGCTCCGCAAAGCGAGTCTCCAGCGCCTTGACGTCGGCCTCGGTGAAGGGCTGGTACGGGCCGTCCTTGCCCGGCCGGAACCACAGCGCGTCGCCGTTGTCCGCGTACCACGCCTGCCGCGAGAGCACGCGCACCAGCACCTTGTTGGTCTGCGTGTGCGGGAGTTCGCGCGCGACGCGCACGTAGCGGGGACGCCACGTCGGCGAGAGGTCCGGCTGCTCGGCCTGCCACGCGGCGAACCCGGCCGGGTCGAACTCGGCGCCCTCACGCAGCACGACCGCCGCCATCGCCTGGTCGCCGGCCGCCTCGTCGGGCACGCCGTAGACCGACACGAGCACCACGTCCGGGTGCCGGGCGAGGATCCGCGCGACCGGCGCCGAGCCGAAGTTCTCGCCGCCGACGCGGACCCACTCACCGCTGCGCCCCGCGAAGAAGAACATCCCCCGCTCGTCCCGGTAGGCCAGGTCGCCGCTCCAGTACCAGCCGTCGCGCAGCCGGTCCGCGGTCGCCGCGTCGTTGTTCCAGTAGCCCTCGAACGAGCCCGCGCCGTCGAGGTTCACCAGTTCGCCGACCGCCTCGTCGGCGTTCAGCAGGCGCCCGTCCGCGTCGAACCGGGCCGTCGCGCACTCCTCGCGCGTATCCGGGTTCAGCACCCGGATGTCGCCGCTCGCGGTCCCCAGCGCGCCGGGCGGCATGCCCGGCACCGGGACGAACGACAGGCCGCCCTCGGTCGATCCGAACCCGTCCCGCACGCTGCACCCGAACCGCCGGGCAAACCGCTCGACATCCTGCGGCCCGCCCTCGTTGCCGAAGACGCGCGTCAGCGTGCTGTCGGCGTCGTCCGGCAGTTCGGGGGTCGCCAGGATGTAGGACAGCGGCTTGCCGACGTAATTCGCGTACGTCACCCCGTACTTGCGCACGTCCGGCAGGAAGCCCGACGCCGAGAAGCGACGCCGCAGCACCAGTGCCGCGCCGGACGCCACCGCCGGGGTCCAGCAGGTGATCATCGCGTTGGAGTGGAACAGCGGCATCGCGCAGTAGGCCACGTCCTCGCCGCCCAGCTGCTGCATCGCCACGACCGAGCCGCCCTGCGACGCGATCTTGCCCTGCGAGCAGATGACCGCCTTCGGGTGGCCGGTCGTCCCGGACGTCAGGATCAGCATGAACGGGTCGTCCGGTGCGGGCGAGCTGCCCGGCAGCTCGGCACCCTCGAACGGGGCCAGCGCGTCGGTCCACGCCGCGGAGTCGACGTTCCACACGTTCTCCGCCGGGAAGTCCGGCACCGCCTCGGCCAGCTGCGCCGCGTGCGCGTCGCCGGTGATCAGCAGCGTGCAGCCGGTGTGCTCGACGTCGCGCGCCAGCTCGCTGCCCTGCCGGGTCGGGTTGAGGCCGACGACGACAGCGCCCGACACCGCCGCGGCGGCCAGCAGGAACGAGAACTCCGGCACGTTCTCCAGCATCACGCCCACGTGGAAGGGCTTGTCGGGATCGCGCCGGGACTCCAGGAACGCGGCGCGCTGGGCGGACAGGCGTACGTGCTCGTCCCACGTCCACGAAGAGTCGCCGTACCGCACGCCTGTGGACGTGTCGCCCACCCGCTGCCGGACCAGGTCGTTCATGGTGACGGACCACCGGCTGGCCATGCGTATCTCCCGCTGTGCTCGTGTGCGCGCACGAATGCGCGCTCGTGGGTGCGCTCCTGGGGCGCCCGGCCTGGCGACACCCGAAGGGGCGTGCCCGCCGTGCTCCCGCTGACGCACGCAAGGTAGCCGCAAGCCGGACAACGTGGAAGATCGATCGCCCGCCGGCACACGTAGCCGGGGCTCGGGCGCTCTGCGGTCGGCGGTCGGCGGTCGAGATCGGGGGTCGGCGGTTGGCGGTCGGCGGTTGGGGGTTGGGGGTGCGGTTGGCGGTTGAGGTTGGGGGGGTGGGGTTTGGGTTGGGGTGGGTGGGCTCTGGTCAGGGGCGGGGGCGGGTGTCACCGTAGGTGGGGCGGGCCCGGCCCGAGCGACGCAGCCCACGGACGCAGTCCCGGACGCCGCCCCCTTGACGCGGCCCGGGACGCAGCCCCGAGGAGGACCCTCGTGCCCAAGCTCACCGTTCCCCTGGCCCGCGGTCTCGCCCGCCGCACCATTCGGCCGTTCCTGCACCCCCGCGTCCCGCTCGCCGTGCAGCGGGCCCGCCTCGACGCCAACTCCGGCCCCCTGCCGCCCGGAACGCACGTGCTGCGCCGTTCGCCCGGCGGGGTGCCCGCGCGCCGCGTCTCGGTCGGGCCGCGGGATCCCGAGCGCACGATCCTCTACCTGCACGGCGGCGGGTACGCCACCGGCTCGTCGCGGTCGCACCTGTCGTGGGGCGCGCACCTCGCGCGGGCGACGCGGAGCGCCGTCTACCTGCTCGACTACCGCCGCGCGCCCGAACACCCGTACCCCGCCGCCCTCGACGACGCCCTCGCGGCGTGGCGCGCGCTGGCCGCGACGACGCCCGCGACCACGCCTCTCGTGATCGCGGGCGACTCGGCCGGCGGCGGGATCGCCCTCACCACGGCCCTCGGCCTGGCCGCCGGCGGCAGCGGGCACCCCGGCGACCGGGTCCCCGACGCGATGGTCCTGATATCCCCCTGGCTCGACCCGCTGCGGCCCTGGCCGTACGAACCGCGCTACGGCCGCGATCCCGTCCTGCGGCCGACGTGGCTGACCTGCTGCGCCGAGTGGTACGCGAACGGCGTCGACCGCGAAACGCTCGCCCCCGCGCGGAACTCCGACCTGTCGGGGCTGCCGCCGACGATCGTGCAGTGCGGCACCGACGACATCCTCGCCCCCGAAGGGGCCGCGTTCTCCGACCGCGCGGCCGCCCACGGGGTCACGGTCGACCACACCGACTACCCGGACCTGTGGCACATCTTCCAGGTCGGCGCGGGCCTGCTGGCGGCGGCCGACGAGGCTCTCGGCGATCTGGCCGGGAGCCTCGACGACGTCCTCAAGTCCTGAGCCGGCGCGACGACTTCGCGGCGGTCACGAACCTCCGCAGAACTTGCGCTCCGCCTGGATCGGATCCGAGGGGATGCGCAGCTTGGTGCGGTCGTAGGCGCCGGTCAGGTTGTCCCAGAACCGCTTCACGCTCATCGGTTCGGTCACCGAGTCGATGAGCTCGGCGACCTTCCCGCATCCCAGCGTGCGGTACGCGGCGCGGATCGCCTCCGGCGACGCCAACTGCGGCGGCACGTCCTTGAACGCGGCCGGGTCCACGTACAGCGCGATGTTCCACGCGGGCGGCAGCAGCTTCTGGTGGCCGGCCGCCGCGAAGTGCGTCTGCTCGATGTGCGAGCCGATGGTGCTGGAAAGCCCCCACAGGTCCGCGACCATGCCGTCCAGCGGCACGATCGCGCCGCCGAGGCCGAGGCGTCCGATCACCAGGGCGACGTCGTTCTGCAGGTCGGGGCGCAGCGGCAGTTCGAAGTCCCCGGGCAGTCCGTACGCCCGGGCGTAGCCGAAGTCCCAATAGAGCACGCGCTTGCCCGCCGCGTCCGCGCGCACCACCAGGGAGTACGACTTGCGCAGGTAGGCGATGTGCGCTTGGGAGCTGACGGGGTTCTCGTGGCCGGTGTCGCCGACGTAGACGCGGCGTTCGTTCCACGTCTGGTTCTGCGGGGGTTGGCCGTCGCGGGGCGAGGTCAGGGTCGTCACCACGCCGCTGCGCATGTCGATGCCGCAGAACAGGGCCCACACCGTCACGGTGGCGACCAGCGGCGCGGACAGCTTGTCGAACGGCACGAGCAGCAGCGGCAAAAGGACCAGGAACATGATGGGCAGCATGAGCCGCCCGTGCATGAAGTCGCCGCCCACCTTGGCGAGGTACAGGGTCTGGACGAACGCGGCGACGAGCGGGGTGGCGACCAGCAGCCAGGTGCGGTTCACGTCCCGGCGGCGGCCGAGCAGTACGGCGCCGCGTACCGCGACAAGGAGGAGCAGCACGGCGGGGATCCACAGCCGGTACGGCCGCTCGTAGTCCAGGATGTAGTCCCGGCCGCGCGCCCACAGCGAGTCCCCGGCCTCTTTGGTGAGGGCCGGCATCGGGAAGACCAGGCCGTAGTAGCCCATGCGGAACACCTCGTACGCGGCGGGCAGAGCCCCCGCGACGGCGGCCATCGCCACCAGCCGGGGCCACCGTGCCGCGGTCAGCACGGCCAGCGCGGTGAGCAGCACCAGCGAGGTCAGGAGCAGGTCGGGGCGCATCAACGGGCCCAGCCCGAACCAGAACGAGGTGGCCGGCAGCCGCCGGGTGCCGACTCCGGCGACCGGCGCGGCCCAGGCGCCGACCAGCAGCGACCACGAGACGGCGATCCACAGCAGGACCAGGCCCATTTCCATGCCCGCGGTGAGGAAGTCCCAGTTCACCGGCACCGCGACGAACACCAGTGCGCCGGCGGGCAGCAGGAAGCGCTTGGCGGTCAACGCCCGGTGCAGGCGCCGGGTGGTGTCGAGGGCGATCCAGAACCCCGTGACGGACAGGGCGAGTCCGAGGTAGACCGCGGTCTCGGCGGGCGGGAAGGGACTGACCCGATGGAAGGCCACCAGCACCCACTGCCACGCGGTGCTCGTCGACGTCTCCGCACGCTCGCCGATGCTGTACACCGGGCCGTTGCCCGCGGCGATCTGCCGGACCACGCGCGTGAAGATCAGGCCGTCGTCGGTCATCCAGCGCCGGTGCCAGCCCATGACCGCGAGGATGGCGGTCGGCACCAGCATGACGGCCAGGTCGGCCGGCCTGGGCAGGCGGCGGCGGACCGCGCGGGCGAACGGCCGGGCGCGGCCGCCCGTTTGGTCCGGCGCCGCGGGTCTCGGCCGTGTCTCTTCGACGTCGGCGGAGTTCGCGGGTGCGGGGGTGGCGGCCGGGACGGACGTCGGGGGCATGCGGCTCCCAGGGGGATTTCGGCTCCGGCCCGCGGCGGATCCCCGCTCGGATCCCGGTACAGGCGTTGGAGTGCGGCTCATTTCCGCCCCGGCGTGTGCCGCGGAGCGGGACGCCCGGCCTCCGGCGGCCTCGGGCGTCTACTCACCAAAGACGCTGTCGGGCGTCCGAAAAGCTGCGTCGGTTGGGAAATTCACCGGGGAAATTCGCCCGGTCAGCCCCGGGTCAGTCGCAGAATTTGCGGGCGGCCTCGACCGGATCCGCCGGTATACGGATGTTTGTCCGTTCGTACGCACCGGTCAGGTTCTTCCAGAACCGGTCGAAACTCATCGGCTCGGAGACCGACTCCAGGAGCTCGCGTACGTCGCCGCAGCCGAGGACCCGGTGCGCGGCCCGTAGTTGCTCCTGGTCGGCCAGCGCCGGCGGCACCGACGGGAAGGCCGCCGGGTCGACGTACAGCGCGATGTTCCACACCGGGGCCAACAACTTCTGGTGCCCGGCGGCGGTGAAGTTGGTCTGCTCCAGATGCGCGCCGAGGGTGCTGGACAGCCCCCACACGTCGGCGAGCAGCCCGTCGAGCGGCGTCATCGCGCCGCCCGCACCGAGTTTGCCGATGACCAGCGCGACCGGGTTCTCCAGGTCGGGCCGCAGCGGCAGCGCGAAGTCCGGGGGCAGCCCGAACACCTTGCCGTAGCGCGGGTCGAGCATGAGCACGTGCCGCCCGTCGTCGCGGGCCGCGACCAGCAGGCCGTGCATCTGCGCGTTGTACGCGACGTGCGCCCCGGCGGTCACCGGGTTCCGTTCCCCGGTCGCCCGCGTCGTCACGCCGCGCTCGTTCCACACCTGGTTCTGCCCGTTCGCGGCGGGCACGGGCGGCTTGGTGGTGCCGCTGCCACCGGGCCGCAGCACCGCGGCGCACACGACTGCCCACACGGCCACCACGGCGACGAGCGGCAGTACGGCCCGCCGGAGCGGCAGCAAGAGCATCGGGAGGAGCAGCGTCAGCAGGATGGGGACCCACATACGGGCGTGCATGAAGTCCCCGCCGACCTTGACCAGGTAGAGGGCCTGGGCGAGGGCGGCGGCGGGCGCGACGGCGAGCACGAGGACCGTGCGCCGCCTCGGCAGGCCGAGTCGGGCGTAGAGCACCGCGGCGGCGGTCAGGAACAGCAGCGGGATCCACAGTTGGTAGGGGCGGTTGAAGTCGGTGACGTAGTCCCAGCCCCTCCCCCACTGCGAGTCGCCGGCTTCCTTGGTGACCGCGGGCATCGGCACGAGTTGGCCGTAGTAGCCCATGCGGAAGACCTCGTACGCCGCCGGGAGCGCTCCCGCGGTCACCGCCATCCCGACCCGCGTCCACCCCGACGCCGGCCCGAGCAGGGCGACGGCCACCAGGAACGCGACCGCCGTGATGCCCAGGTCGGGCCTGATGAGCGGACCGAGGCCGAGGTAGCAGGACAGGCCGAGGAGACGCCGGGCGGGGACGGCGCCCGGCCAGGCACACCACACGGACACCAGCAGCGCCCACGAGGTGCCGATCCAGAACAGGATCAGGCCGATCTCCATCCCGGCGGTCAGGAAGTCCCACACCGGTTCGACGACCACGAAGACGAGCGCTCCGGCGGGCAGGAGCAGGCGGGTCGGGGCCAGGCGCCGGTGCAGGCGGCAGGTGGCGGACAGGGCCGCCCAGAAGCCCAGGACCGCCAGCAGGAGGCCGAGGTAGACGGCGTTCTCGGCGTCGGAGAGCGGGCTCGGGTAATGCACCGCCACCAGCAGCCACTGCCACGCGGTGCTCGTGGACGTCTCGACGCGTTCGCCGACGTTGTAGACCGGGCCGTTGCCCGCGGTGATCTGCCGCACGACGCGCGTGAAGATCAGGCCGTCGTCGGTCATCCAGCGCTGGTTCCAGCCCATCACCGCCAGGAACAGCGTCGGCACCGCCATCGCCAGGAGGTCGGTGCGGCGCCGCGGGCGCGCGGATCCTGGTGCGGGTGCCGTGCCCCCACGGCGGTCCGGCCGGATGGCGGCGAGAAATGTCACACGGTTCCCGTCTCGTCGGTGTCCCGGCCGGTCAGCGCACGGACCCTGTCTCCGTCCACAACGTAGACGAAGGCACCGGACACCACGGGGGCGACCATCGTGAGCGTGCCGTACCAGGCCCGCCACCACCACAGCTCGCGGCCGTGGGTGCGGTCCAGGACGATGAGCACCGAGTCGCTGTGCGAGCGCACGCACACCACCGGGCCGTCGGCCAAGACCGGGAGCGTACGGTCCAGTTGGCCGCCGACCGCGTCGAGGGGCCGACGGGCCGGGATGGGGCCGCTCGTCCAGCGCACCGATCCGTCGGCGAGGTCGACGGCGTGCACGCGGCGGTCCTCGCCGCGCAGGTACGCCTCCGCGGAGTCGACGGCGAGGGACAGCCCGGCCGTACCGCCGGACCACGGGATGCTCCACAGCTGGGCGGCCTGCGCGGGGCGCAACGCCCGGAACTCGCCGCCGCCGAGGACGTAGAGGACGCCGTTCTCGAGGATCGCGGTGTCGCCGGGACTGATGTCGCGGTGCACGAGGCCGCCGTCCTCGGCGGCGCGCACGACGTACGAGCCGACCTCGGCGGTCCCCGGGCGGAACCGGGCGCACAGCACCCAGCCCCGGTCCACCGCGGTGACGATCGAGTCCTCGGCGTCGTCGCGCCACAGCAGTTCGCCGGTCCGCGGGTCGAGAGCGCGCATCGGCTCGCGGCCGTCGCCGCTCAGGTAGACCGCGCCCGCGTCGTCTCGGGTGAACGCCGTGCGGCGGGCCTCCCGGCGGTTCCACAGCAACTCGCCGGAGGCCGGGTCGAGTCCGAAGAGCTCGGTGTGGCCGCCGATCGCCGCGAGCACCCCTTCGGCGGGCTCGAACACCGCGTGCAGTCGGAACGCCCGCTCGGCGCGCGCGAGTCGCGAGGTGCCGCGGGCCCAGAGGCCGCGCGCGGCGGCGACGTCGGTACGCCAGCGCTCGGCCCCGGTGATGGCGTCCAGCAGGGCGATGCGGGTGCCCTGGGTGACGTACACGCGCCCGCCGCGGGGCTCGCCGACGATACGCCAGCCCGGCTTGCTCCACACCGGCTCGCCGGTTTCGGGGGCGAGGGCCACGAGGCTCTCGCCGCCGGCGAAGACCAGGCCGTCGGACATGAAGAGGCTCTGCACACCGGGGATTTCCCGGGTCCAGAGGCATTGTGCGCCTAATGCGGCGGCTTGTTCGGCCGGTTCGGCGGACGTGGCGCCGGCAGTGGCTGTGCCGCCGGCGGTGGCCGCGGGGTCGTCGCCGAGTTCGGGTGAAGTGGGGTGCGCGGAGCCGGTGGTGGCGTCGTGGGCGGAGTCGTACGCCGGGTCGTGCGCGGCGTCGTGCTCGATGCCGTGCTCGATGCCGTGCTCGACGCCCGGCGCGGAGTCGTGTTCGATCTTGTGCTCGGCGTCCTGCTCGACGCCGTGTTCGACGCCGACTGGTGTCGCCGCTTTGGCGGGAAGTTTCCCGCGGCTGCTCACGACGGCGCTTCCGGCACCCGCGGCCCGCTTGCGCGGCGTCTTCGGCTCCTTCTGCCGCCCCTTCGGGTTCGGGGCGGCGCCCGCCTCCGCCGTCGCCGTCCCGACCACCGCGGCCGCCTGCGCGGGTACGCGGCGCTGACGTGCCCTCGGGATCGAACCCTTGGCCACGGCCGCCTCCGCGGCGGTCTCCGGCACCTGCGGTGCCACGTCGGTCGCGGCAGGAGCGTGCACAGGCCGTGGAGTGGCGAGCGCTGTCCCGATCGGCGGTTCCCCCGAACCGGCCGGCTCGGCGTGGGCGCCGATCGCCCGCCGCGCGGCGCGCGGCAGATGGGTCGCCAGTTCGCCGACGGGGCGGCCGAGTTGCGCGACGATCTCGGCGACGGTCGGCCGGGACTCGGGAACCGGATGAAGCAGCCGCGCGGCCAGTGGGGCGACGCCGTCCGGGAGGCCCGCGGCCGATACGTCCTTTCCGCCCCATGCGTCCGACTCCTCCGGCAGGTGCCCGCGGGCACACAGGAGCAGCAGCACCCCCAGCGCGTACACGTCGGCCGCCAGGGTCGCGTCCGCGCCTTCGGGCGGCGCGAACGCCGGACCGGTGAGCGGCACGAGGGCGCCCTGCGCGCCGCCCTGCCCGGGTCCGCCGAACACCCGGGCCAGGCCGCCGTCGACGAGCTGCGCGGTGGTCGCGGTCACGAGCACGTTGCCCGGGGTCACGCCGCCGTGCGGCAACTCCGCGTCGTGCATGGCGGCAAGGCCCCGCGCGACCCCGGCGACGATGCGCAGCGCCGCGTGCGGAAGCGGTCCGGCCGCGGCGAGGACCTCGACGAGCGAGGCGCCGGGGACGTACCGGCGGGCGTACCAGGGCCGTACGCCGTCAGTGCTCCACTCGACGATGCGTCCCGCGCCCAGGTTGCGGACACGGGAGAGGTCGCCCATGACCCCGGCGAAGCGCATCGCGAAGTCCGGGTCGGCGCGCAGCAGGTGAGGGTGGGTCAGTTTGACGGCCAACCGTCTGCCCTGCGGCGTCCTGGCCATGAACACCCGGCCGAATCCTCCCGCGCCCAGCACGCCGACCAACTCGTGGTCGCCCAGGCGGTGCGGATCCCCCGGTTCCAGGTCACGCATGGCGAAGACGCTATCCGACAGACGGGGCATGCCACATCCGCCGTGGCACCCGAACCAACCGTTCGTCACCGCCGCGGACCACCGGTACCCTGCCTGACGTGCGTTCTTTCCGCCTGGGCAAGGAAACCGACCTCGACACGATCATCACACTGGAGGCCGAACCGGACGCGGCGCGCTGGTTGTGCGACATCGGTCGCACCTGGCACGACCTGGTCCTGGTCGACCCGGCCCAGGAACACGTGGTCGTGCTTGAGGACGACCGGGTCGTGGGCTTCGGTGTGCTCGCCGGTCTCGCCCGCGAGGACAAAGCCGTCGAGGTGCGGCGGATCGTGGTCGGTACGGCACACACCGGGCACGGCCACGGGCGGGCACTGCTGCGGGAGTTGCTGACCAGGGCGTACACCGTCCACGGCGCCCGGCGCGTCTGGCTCGACGTCAAGGCCGGCAACGACCGTGCGCACCGCCTGTACCTGGCCGAGGGTTTCGTCGACGAGCCCGACGCCGATTCCGCGCCGTTCGTCGAGGCGGACGGCACGGTCACGCCGCTGATCGTGATGGGCCACGCGGCGGGGCTCGCGCGGTTCGGGCGCGACCTCCAAGAGGTGGTGGTCGACTGCGCCGCACCGTACCGCCTCGCGGTCTTCTGGGCCCGGGTGTTGGGCGGCGACGCGGTCGAGCGGGACGCCGCCTGGGCGTACGTCGACCCGCCGGGCAAGCCGCGCGTCGCGTTCCAGCGCGTACCCGAGGGCAAGTCGGGCAAGAACCGCCTGCACTTGGACGTCCAGGTCACCGACATCCCCGCGGCGACCCGCGCGGTCGAACTCCTGGGCGCGGTAAGCCTGGGCGGCATCGTCAAGGACGACCAAGGCGCCTTCCAGGTCCTACGGGACCCGGAAGGCAACGAGTTCTGCCTGGTCGGAGACTGAACGACCGCCCCTGCGCGCCACCGCCAACGCCGGTCGAACCACTCCCGCGACTCGGTAGTCAGGCGGCGTTGGGGTGGGCGCTGGGCCTGGGGCCCATGGCGTTGACACGCTTGGGCGGGCGGAGTTTGACCATGCGGCGGGTGCCCCACACGCGGTCGTAGACGTACGTCGCGTGGATTCCGGCGCTCAGCACCGTGCGGCGGGCCCGCGACCAGTTGAGGAGGCTGCCCATCCGCGCCATGACGGCGAGGCTGACGTCGCGGTTGACCTTGATCTCCGCGCGTGCGGTCTTCTCCAGCGCGCGCTTGATCTGCAGGCTGCCGCCGACCGCGGTACGCCGCAGCAACTCCTCGTGGCAGTACGCGAGGTGGTTCTCCTCGTCGTCGCAGATCATCCGGATACCGCGCCCGATGTCCGGGTCGTCGCCCAGGTAGCGGCGCAGCAGCCGCATGTCCTCGGCGGCGCGCTGCTCGGTGACCCGCGAGTGCACGAGGTACTCGACCACGTCGGCGTCGGTCATCGGCTCGTCGCGGCGCAGGCGCTCGTGGGCGAGTCCGATGCCCTGCCGTTCGAGCAGCATGCAGTAGTCGGTCTCGGGCGGGACCTCGACCGGGTCGAGGCCGCGCCGGTGGAGCATGGCGTTGAAGATGCGCCCGTGCTTGTCCTCGTCGGCGCCGTGCCGCGCGACCTTGGGCGCGAGTTCCGGATCGGGGACGAGGGCCGCGATCCGCCCGTTCTCCCAGCCGCCCTGGCTCTCGCCCTTGGCGGCGATGCTGCAGAACAGGCGGAACGCGTCGTCGTCCTGGTGGATCTCCTGAAGAATGCCGCGTGCGCTGAGCATGACCGGCCACCCTTCCCCGCAGGTACCGCATAACCACAAATGAACGCAGATACCGACAACGGTAACGCAACCCTGAGTGACTGTCCTGTCAACGTTGCGTGGCCGAAACCTTACTCTCAGCCGATCGTCGCGCCCTCGGCCTGCTCCGGCCGGGCCCTGTCGGGTTTCGGGGCAGGAACCCCGGGGCGTCCGCCGCGTACCAGCAGCACCACGAGCACGGCCGCGACGAGTCCCACCACGCCCGACATGAGGACGACGGCGTCGAGGCCCGAGGCGTACGCCGAGTCCGCCGCGCCGGGCGGCAGGCCTGCGCCGCCCCCGCCCTCGGTGAGCCGGGCCGCGGCGCCGTGGGCCCCGGCGACCCCGGCGTCCCGCAGGACGGTCTCGGCCTCGCCCTGGAACACGACGCCGGTGACGGCGATGCCGAGCGCGAAGCCGAGCTGGCGGAAGGTGTTGAGCGCGCCGCCCGCCATGCCGGCCCGCTCCGGCGGCACGGTGGCGAGGATCGCGGACGCGAGTGCGGGGGTGCCGAGGCCGACGCCGACGCCCGCGACGATCAGGCCGGGTAGGAGGACCGTCCAGTCCGATCCGGCGTCGATGCGGGTCAGCAGCAGCGCGCCGGTGCCGATGAACAGCAGGCCGCCGCCGATCGTCCAGCGTGCCGGTACGTCGTGCAGCAGCCGCCCCGCGGCGCCCGCCACCACGAACGCGACGCCGGCCAGCGGCGCGAGCATCAGGCCCGCGCGCACCGGGCTGTTCCCCAGGTGTGTCTGGAGCCACAGCGACACCTGCGGCATCCACGCGAATGCGGCGATCTGGAGGGTGAGTCCGGCAATCAGGATGCCGGTGAACGACCGGTCGCGCAGCAGGCGCAGATCTAGCATCGGTGCGGCGCTGCGGGTCTCGACCACGCCGAAGAGGACCACGGCGACGGCCGCCGCGGCGAAGGCGCCTCGAACCGTGGCGTCGCCCCAACCGTGTTCACCCGCACGGATGAAGGCGTACGTGAGCGCTCCCGCCGCAAGGGTGAACACCGCCGCGCCGGGCACGTCCACGCGCGTCGTACGGTCGCCGTGCGACTCGCGCAGCCACCGCAGGGCGAGGAAGAGTGCGACGGCCCCGACCGGCAGGTTGATCAGGAAGATCGCGCGCCAGCTCACGTGTTCGGTCAGCAGCCCGCCGACCACCGGCCCGAGTGCCGCCGACGCCCCGGAGACCGCGCCCCACACGCCGAAGGCCACCCCGCGGTCGCGGCCCTGGTACGCCGCCCCGATCAGCGCGATGGCGGTGGCCAGCATCGCCGCGCCGCCGATGCCCTGGACGACGCGCGCGGCCACCAGCGTGCCGGTGCCGGGCGCGAGGCCGCACAGCAGTGAGGCGATGGTGAACACGACGAGGCCGACCGCGTACACGCGTTTGCGGCCCACGATGTCGGCGAGCGCACCCACCTCCAGGAGCAGGGCGGCGAGGGCCAACGCGTAGGCGTCGAACACCCATTGCAGGTCCGCATAGGTCGAGTCGGTGTCGTCGGCGATGTCGGGCAGTGCGACGAGCACGACGGTGGTGTCGACGAGGAGCATGAACGCTCCCAGGCATACCGCGACGAGCGGTCCCCATTTGCGCATGGCGTCTTCATTTCTCGCGTTGGAGCGGTGCGGTGAGTGGTGGGTGGAGCAGCGCTCGGGCGGTGCTCGGGTGGTGCTCGGAGTGGTACGCCCACGCTCCTGGCGTGCCGCAAGGTCAACCAGTCAGCGGCCGCATTCGGCGGAAATCCGCCACGAGTACTCTCTTGTGGATGGAATCCTCCACTCCCCGCACGACCGTCGGCACGACCGGCACGCCGGTGACGCTCGACGCGATCGACCGCGCGCTCATCCACGCCCTGGAGATCGACGGCCGCGCGCCCTTCGCGCGCATCGCCGGGGTGATCGGCGTTTCGGAGCAGACGGTCGCGCGCCGCTACCGCCGACTCCGGGGCACCGGCGTCGCGCGCGTGGTCGGCCTGGCCAACCCGCAGCGGCTCGGCCTGACCACGTGGGTGGTACGCATCCGCAGCACCCCGGACGCGGCGTTCGCGATCGCCGAGGCCCTGGCCCGCCGGCGCGACACATCCTGGGTCGAACTCACCTCGGGCGGCACGGAGATCAGCTGCGTCGCGCGCCTGGGCAGCAACGCCGACGCGGACAATCTGCTGCGGCACACGCTGCCGCGTACGCCCAAGGTCGTCGACATAACCGCCCAGTGCGTGCTGCACATCGCCCATGGCGGGCCGATGAGCTGGCGGGAGAAGTCGGCGTGGCTGACCCCCGATCAGGTCGCCGAACTGGACCCCGGCCACGGCCCTTTGAACCACGATCTGGACACCGGACCGAGCGGCGTGACGCCCACCGAGGCGGACACCCGGCTATTCGAGCAACTGGCTCGCGACGGCCGTTCCGGCTACGCGGAGTTGGCGTCCGCCGCCGGGCAGTCCGAGTCCTGGGTGCGCCGGAGGATGGACGAACTCCGCCGTGAGCGCCTGCTGTTCTTCGAGCTGGACGCCGATCCGGCGGCGCTGGGCCACCGTACGACCGCCGCGCTGAGGATGTCCGTGCCGCCGTCGCACCTGGCCGACGTGCTCGCGAAGCTCAGCCTGCATCCCGAGGTCGTCTTCGCGGCGGCAACCACGGGTGCCACCAACGTCATCGCGGTCGCCTGCTTCCGCGACGAGACCGAGCTGTACGGCTACCTGACGACGCGGATCGCAGCGCTGACGCGGGTCACGTCGGTCGAGACCACCACGGTGTTCCGCCTGCTCAAGCGCGAAGGGGCGATTTTGACCACCCTGCGACCAACCGGCGCCCGCTGATCGAACACGCCCCGGGTCATCCCGCACACCCCGCGGGCCAGATCGCCTTCGTGTGTCTCTCGGATGCTCGGGCGATCTGGTGTACAACGGGTCGACTGATCAAGTTCCGGGAGGTTGGGCCGTGAAGTTCGACCGGCGCGAAGTGGAGGCGGAGTTCGCCCGTTGGTGGTCGATCGGCAACGCCGGCGAGGACTGGGCTTCCTGGGCGCAGCTCTACACGCCTGACGCCTACTACATCGACCACTTCTGGGGTCCGCTGCACGGCCGGGACGAGATCGACCTGTGGATCCACGCCGTCATGAAGGGCGTCCCCGAGATCTACGGCGTGCTCGACTGGTACACGATCGAGAACGGGATCGTCACGTTCCACTACCTGAACCGGCGGGACAACCCGTCCGACGAAGGGCCGCCGTACTGGGACTTCGCCGGGCTGTCCGTGCTCTGGTACGCCGGCGACGGGCTCTGGTCCAAGGAAGAGGACTTCTGGGACCGCACCGGCGCCCGCGACACGAGCGTCGAGTACGCGGCGGCATGCGAGCGGGCCGGCCTGACCGAGCCTCTTCAGCGCATGACGCGAAAGCACTGGCCGGACGCGCCCTCGTGGGCACGCCACGAGGCGCCCCCGTCCCCGTCCTGGCTCACCCGCGACAACGTCCCCGGCATCACGAAGCCGCGCGAATTGCGAGACCTTCTGACCCGCCTGCGCGGCTGACGACCCCCGACCACCACGACAGTCGAGACCCCTCGCCCGCCACCGTCAGACCGGCGGCCCCTCGGCGGCCCGCCTCGCGTCGGCGGCCATCCTCAGGTCGCGCGAGTCCTCGACGGCCAGCCGGGCGAAGCTGATCATCCGCGCGAGATCGCCTCCGGCGCATACCAGGATGTCGTCGATCACATCCTCGTCCGGCGTGATCTCCGCGTAGCAGTCGTGCCACGCGAACTCGACCAGTTCCAAAAGGTCCAGCGCCGCCGGAGCCGCGTCCGCCCCCATCGCGGCCTCGACCTTCGCCGCGCGCTCCGCACGACGTGCCGCCCGTCCCACCACCATGGCAATTCCTCTCCGTCCGGCTGTCGTTCGGTTTCCCGCGACCACACCGTCGCATCTTCCCGACACCGGAAGCATCCGCAATGCCCGCAGCCGGCGAAGCGAAAGGCCGGTGGGAGCGCGAGTCGGTTCCGCTGCCGACGGGCGGGAGGCCGGCTCCGGGGCGGGGGCGGGCGGGATTCTCGGGTGATGCCACCTTGTCATATACCCCCCTGGGGTATATTTTCGATGGATGCGGACGACACAAGAGAACACGGCAGACCTGGGAGCGACACCGATGCACATGAGCGCACCCCCCTGTACGTGCGGTTCACGAGCGCCACCCCGGAGCCGAGCACCGCCTCAGAAGAACGGAAGGGACTCGCCATGCGCCTCTTTGCCATCCGTGACTACCGCTACCTCTTCAGCGCCCAGATCATCGCCCTGTTCGGCACCGGGCTGACGACGGTCGCCCTCGGACTTCTCGCCTACGACCTCGCCGGCCCGAGCGCCGGCGTCGTCCTCGGCACCGCCCTGACCGTCAAAATGGTCATGTACGTGCTCATCGCCCCCATCGCCGCCGCGTACCTCGGGCGCTTCCCCAGACGGACCGTCCTGGTCCTCCTCGACGTAGTGCGGGCCGCAGTGGCCCTGGCCCTTCCGTTCGTCAGCGAGGTCTGGCACATCTATGTGCTGATCGGCCTGCTCCAGGCCGCGTCCGCGGCGTTCACCCCGACGTTCCAGGCCGTCATCCCCGACGTCGTCACCGACGAGTCCGACTACACGCGTGCCCTGTCCGCGTCCCAGGTCGCCTACACCATGGAGAGCCTGCTCAGCCCCGTCCTCACCGCGGTCGCCCTGGCGTTCATCAGCTTCAACTGGCTGTTCCTGGGCACTTCGGCCGGGTTCGTCGTCTCCGCGTTGCTCATCCTGCCCACGCGCATCCCCGAAGCACGCCCCAGCGCCCACACCCGGGTGTGGGACAAGGCCGCGGCGGGGATCAGGACCTTCCTCGGGACCCCGCGGCTGCGCGGCGTCATGGCGCTCAACCTCGTGGTCGCGGCCGCGGGATCGATCGTCGTCGTCAGCACCGTCAACTACGTCCGCGACGACCTCGGCGGCTCGCAGTCGGACGTCGGATGGATGCTCGCCGCCTCCGGCGGAGGGACGCTCCTGGCCGCGCTCGTACTGCCCCGCGTACTCGACCGGGTCCCCGCCCGCGCGACCATGATGACCGGCGCCGGCGTGCTCGTCGGCGGCACGGTCGCCGCGGTGGCCCTCGTCGCGGCCGAACTGGCCACGCGGACCGGTACGGCGGTCGTCTGGGCCGTGATCGGCGTCGGCATGGCGCTGGTCGTCACACCGACGGGCGCCGTCCTGCGCGCCTCCGTCGCACCGAACGCGGTGCCGGGGGTGTTCGCGGCCCAGTTCTCCCTCTCGCACCTGGCCTGGCTCGTCACCTACCCGATCGCGGGATGGCTCGGCACGAGCGCGGGCTTCACGCTGACCTGGTCCGTTCTCGCGGGCCTCGCCGGGACGGGTGCCGTCGCCGCGCTCCTCCTGTGGCCGCGCCACGACGCGCGGCAGGCGCTGTCCGGGGTTCCGACCACCGTCCGGAGCGCGTCCCGGACGGGCAGGTCCGACCTGGTCAAAGCCGTGTGACCGGGGGCTTCCGGCGGGCCAGGGCCGGTACGCCGACCGGCCCCGGGACTTCGGTCGGCCGCGGCAACGCGGGCCAGTAGTGGTCGGTGAACAGCCGTGCCACCAAGGCGCCTCGGGTGGAGACGCCGGTCTTGCCGAACACCGCCTTGAGGTGGTCGCGGACCGTGTGCGGGGAGATGAACAGGGCGGCGGCGATCTCCGCGGTGGACCCGCCGCGGGCGATGAGCTGAGTGACCTGGAGTTCGCGCGAGGTCAGGCCGTACGCCTCGGCGACCAGCACCGCGAGATCGCCCGCCGCGGCCGGCTCGACGACCAGCGCCACCGGCCCCGGTTTCCCGCCGATGCCGGTGAGGCACGACGCGTGGCAGGTCAGCCAGCGGCCCTCGGTGGTCCGGATGCGGATCCGCGCGTCGCCGTCGTCCCGGCCGTGGGCGACGGCGCGCGCCTGAAGTGCCGTACCGATGACCCAGATCGGCAGGTCGAGCCCGAGCGGCGAGGGGCAGGACGGTCCCTCGGGCAGCAGCGCGAGGTGCTGCCTGGCCTCGTCGTTGACGGACGTCGCCTCGCCCGCCTCGTCGAAGAGGATGAGGCCGGTCGCGGGCGCCCCGCTGCCGGGTGAGACCGCGGGCGGCCGGGCGAACCGGCGCAGCCGTTCGGCCAGGGGGCGGGAGAGGTCGGCGAGCAGCGCGGTCTCGTCCGGGCGGAACGCGGTCGCGTCGGCCGTGCGGAACAGGCTGACGAGGCCCCAGGGGCGGTCGGCGATCCGCAGGACGGCGCGGAGTTCGTCGTACACGCCCTGGTGCCCGAGCAGGCGACGGAAGCGGGTGCTGCGCGCCGGGAGGCCGCCGGTTGCCGCGCGAAGTGCCGCGGCGGGCACGGGCGCGCGGGCGAGTTCGCGGAACGGCAGGACGTTCTCCTCCAGCAGTTCGCTCTCCCAGTACGCGGCGCAGCCCTCACCGGAACCGAGGTTCTCCACCAGCATCGGCGCGGTGATCAGGCCGGTCTCCGGGTCGGCCGCGGTCCACACGGCGCAGTCGAACGGCACGCGGCGCCGCAGATCGGCGGAGGCCAGGTTGAACAGCTCGAAGGCGTCGCGGGCCCGCTCACGAGTTCGTTCGAGGGTCTGTTCGCCGGGCCGGGCGCCGAGCCGTTCGCCGGTCGGCAGCGACGAAGGGCGTGGATCGGTCATGGGTATCCCTCCGCAGGTCAGCCTGCCTCTACATGCGAGTGGCGTCCACCCCCCGATTGAGGGGGTCGGCCTCCGCCCGTTCACCCGTGTTCGGGGGATGGGGCTCTCCGGCCTTTGCGGCAAAGGTCGTTGGCACACGACCGACGGAGAGGGCGGACATGGACATCGCAATCATCGGAGGCGGCGCGGCAGCGGTCGGCCTCCTGGACGCACTGGCCACATCGGCCCCGGCGACCGCATCATCTGTGCCCGGGAAGGACGCCGCGGGCCGGACGGGCGGTACGGTGACGATCTTCGAGCCGTCGCCGTGGCTGTGGCGGGGACGGGCGTACGGACCGGACCTGGACGCGGTCCTGGTGAACGCGCCGCCGGCCATCATGTCCATCCGCGCCGACGACTTCGGCCACTACGCGGCCTGGCTCGGCGAACGCGGCGCGGACCACCTCGATCGGCTCTTCGACCGACCGCTGGTCCCGCGGGCGCTCTACGGCGAGTACCTGGCAAACACCGCCGAGAAAGCCGTCGCAGCACTGGGCGAACAGGGTCGGCAGGTCGAGGTCGTGGCCGACCGCGTCACCGAAGTCGCCCGCGCCGGGGCCCGCTTGGCGTTGCGTACGGAAGGCGACGCACAGGTACGCGAAGTGGGCCAGGTGGCACTGTGCGTGGGCGGCGGAACACCGCCGGACCTCTACGGCCTCGCCGGCCACCCCGGGTTCACGGTCGACCCGTATCCGCTGACGGACACCCTCGAACGCGTCGGAGCCGACGCGGACGTGGCGGTCATCGGCAGCGGACTGACCGCTGTGGACGTCGTCGTGTCACTCGCGGCGCGCGGGCACGCGGGGCGGATCACGCTTCTGTCGCGCAGCGGCGTACTGCCGCACGTGTGGCAACGCCCGGTCGAGCGGCGCCCGCGGCACGTGACGGTCGAACGCGTCGCCGAACTCCACCAGGCGCAAGGCGGCCTCGCACTCACCGACCTCGTGGGCCTGCTGCGCGCCGAACTCGCCGAGGCAGGCGAGGACTTCGACGACTTTGCGGCCGAGCTGCGAAGCACCGGGCACGACGATCCCGTCGACCGTCTCCGGCGGCAGATCGCCGCCGTCGACGACCCGCGCATCGGCCGCCGCGTCCTCCAGGTGACCGCGCACACCGTCGGTCCGTACGCGTGGCGCCTCCTGCCCGAAGCCGACCGCGCCCGGATACGCGGCCACCTGCGCACCGCCACCAGCGTCGCGTCGCCCATGGTCCCGGTGAACGCCGTACAGCTCATGGCTCTCCTGGACTCCGGCCAACTCACCCTGGCCGCCGGGCTCGACACGATCGAGATGCGCGACGGACGGTTCCGGGTGCGTACCCGGGACAGCGAACACACCGCAGACCTCGTCGTCAACGCGGTCAACCCGTCACCGCAGGCGGTCCCGGCCGCGGCGCGGGGGCCGGTGCAATCCGTCGTGGACGCCGGGCTCGCCACGATGCACCCCTTCGGCGGCGTGACCCCCGCCGACCCGCGCGTGCACGTGGTCGGGGACCTGGTCGGCGGCGGGTCGTTCATCACGTCGAGCATCCCCGGCCTCGCGGCCCAGGCTTCGCGTACGGCCCGGGCGCTGTCCGCGGCCTGAGGGTCCCGGCCCCGCCGCATCTGCTGTCAGCAGATCTGCCGTGGGCAGATACCGAGGTCACAGGGCCGCGGCGGTGCGCAAGGTGGAGGCATGAGCGAAAACGGCAAGCCTCCGATGTTCCACGAACGTATGCGGCGTGACCTCTACGACCAGCGCGTCCTGGTCCTCGACGGCCCGCTGGACGACGACAACGGCGCTCTCCTCGCGACCCAGTTGCTGAGCCTCGCGGCGGACGACCCGTCGGCGGACATCTCCCTGTGGATCCACTCCCCCGGCGGGTCGGTGCCCTCGATGCTGGCGATCCGCGACGTCATGCGGGTCATCCCGTGCGACGTTTCGACGCTGGCGCTCGGCATCGCGTACAGCGCCGGGCAGTTCCTGCTCTCCTCGGGTACCCGGGGCAAGCGCCGCGCGATGCCACACGCCCGCGTGCTCATGCACCAGGGCTCGGCGGGGATCGCCGGGACCGCCGTCGACATCGAGTTGCAGGCGAACGACCTGCGCCACACCCGCGACACGGTGCTCGGCCTCATCGCCCAGGACACCGGGCAACCCGTCGAGCGGATCTTCGAGGACTCGCTGCACGACCGCTGGTACACCGCGCAGGAAGCCCTCGACTACGGCTTCGTCGACGCGATCGTCGAGCAGTTCGACGACATCGCCCCGAGCGGCGCGGCACGGACCGCCGCCAACACCGGATTCCGAGGAGGCCCGCGGTGAGCACCTACACGATCCCGAACGTCATCACACGCAACTCGCGCGGCGAACGCATCATGGACGTGTACTCGCACCTCCTGGCGGAACGCGTCATCTACCTGGGCACCGGCATCGACGCGGGCGTCGCCAACGCGCTCGTGGCCCAGATGCTGTTCCTGGAGGCCGACAACCACGAGCAGGACATCCAGCTCTACATCAACTGCGAGGGCGGCGACCCCAGCGCCATGCTCGCGATCTACGACACCATGCGGTACGTCCGCCCCCACATCGCCACCACGTGTGTCGGACAGGCCATCGGCGTCGGCGCGGTCCTCCTCGCGGCGGGCGAGGCCGGCAAGCGCGCCGCCCTGCCGCACACGCGCGTGGTGCTCCACCAGCCCGCGGCCCAGGGGCGCGGTGCGATCCCGGACCTGATCCTCCAGGCCGACGAGGTGGTACGCGTCCGCGCCGACATCGAGCGCATCCTCTCCCGGCACACCGGGCAGACGACCGACGCGCTGCGCGCGGACACCGACCACGACCGGGTCTTCACGGCCGCCGGCGCCAAGGAGTACGGCCTCGTCGACCAGGTCATCGCGGAGCGCTGACCCGCGCCGCGACCCGGCCCGCGACCCGCGCGGGGCCGGCGGACGCACCCGCCGACGCCCCGCGCGGTACGTCACACAGCCAGGGCGTACGCGGCCCGGCAGACCGGCGACCGGTGGACGGCATTGGCGACACCGACGGACGCCGCACTCCGCAGGTTCTCGCTCACCGCGATCGTCAACTCGACCAGCGTCACGTCCAGCGCGCCCGCGAGTGCCGCGATCATCTCGCTCGACGGCTCCTTGATGCCGCGTTCCACCTCGGAGAGGTACTGCGGGGACACCCCGGCACGGCCCGCCGTCTCGACAAGGGTCTCGCGGCGCTCGTGGCGGAGCGTACGGAACTGGTCGCCGAGGACATGGCGCCACAGCGGCTCCCGCACCGACGCCCCCGCCGGCCGGGGCGCGCCCCTGCCGGGCACGTCGCCGTCGGTCCCCGAACGCCCGCCGTTCGGTCGGTCGGCATTCGAGTCGGCACCTCTGCCACGCCCCGAAGGCGCGCGGCCCGCAGTCACAGGATCCGCGCTCGCCGGGGCGACAACGGACGGGTCGGCAGTGGACGGAAACAGCGGAACAGTCTCGGCCATACCCCATCGTAGGCAGCCAACCCCGAACCACAGGAGCATGTACGCCCCCAGCGAAATCCGTTCACCCCGCCCCCAAACCGACATGACGCGTGCTGGGGGGACCTTCGCAGCAGGGCGTTGTGGCTGCCCGGGGTGCGGTTGCCGGAGGGCCGGGTGGGCGTGCGGGGGCTGTTTCGGGGGTGGGCTACATCCTCACCTGGAGGGACGTGACGGCCCAGGGGGCGCCGTCGGCGCGGGACAAGGAGATCATCACGGTCTGGGTGAGCGGGGTGCCCTTCCAGCCGTCGCGGCCGACCGGTGTGGCGGTGACCTGCAAGGTGTGCACCGACGTGTTCGTGGTGTCGGGGGGCCGGCCCATCTCGTCGGCGAGTTCGACGGTGACGGACACGTACGCCCGGTGCGCCGCCCACTCCCGCCATTCCGCGCCGGGCCCGGCCACCGGTGGATCGCGTCGCAGTTGGGCGGCGAACTCGGGGGTCAGGTACGGGGCCGCGCGCAGGGACGCCTCCCGTTCGCCCGCGTCGGTGGTGGTGTCGGACGCCCACATGGTGACGACGGCCGCGCGTGCGGTGGCCACCGCGTCCGCACGGTTCACTTCGCCCGCAGCCGGGACGCCGGGCGGCGCCGGGGCGGGGCTGCGCACCGGGAGCGGCTGGGCGGAGGCGGACAGTTCGGGGGATGGTGTGGCCGGGGCTACGGAGGTGGTGGCGGGCAGCGGGCCTGGCGGCGAGCCGACGGTCCCGGTGGGGCCGCCGCCGCCCGGGGGGAACGGGGTCACGCTCCCGGTCGCGGCGCCGTGCACCGGGAACGGCCCTGTCGCGGACGCAGGTTCGGTCGGCGGCGCGGACGACGGCGATCCGGACGAGCATGCCGTCAGTCCGCTCACCGACGCGACGGACAAGACGAGCGCGGCGGCTGCCGTGCCGAGCGTGGTCCGGCTGCGGATCTCCGCGGGGTTGCGGGCGGTTCTCATACCGGCTCCGTGTAGCCGTTGACGGTGTAGCGGCGGATCATCCAGTCCTTGTCGTCGTAGATGGAGGCCGGCGAGATCCGCACGCGCAGCGGGTCCTGCGGTGCCTCGATGATCTGGTTGTTGCCGATGTAGATGGCGATGTGGCTGTACTGGCTGGTCCCTCTGTTCCGGTAGGCGATCACGTCGCCGGCGCGCATGTCGTTGCGCGCGACCGGGGCGCCGTACTGTGCCTGCGCGTTCGCCGGTGGGCTCATGATGAGGCGCTGACCTTGCGGCAGGTGCTTGGTCGCCTGGTAGAAGACGAACTGCACGAGACCGGAGCAGTCGAATCCGGTCTCGCCCTCCGCGTTGGGGCGGTCGCGCGAGCCGTTGTCGGGGCCGTTGATGCTGCCGCCGCCCCACACGTACGGCAGGCCCAGTTGTGCGTGGGCGATGCGCAGCACGTTGGCGACGAAGCTCCCCACCGCGACCGGGTCCGCGATGGGGGCCGGGAGCGGGGCGGAGTATTTCTCCAGCAGCTTGAGGATCTTGACCACATACCTCTGTGTCTCGGCGTAGGGAGGTATGCCCCGGTGGATGCGCACGCCGCACGGTCCGGCGTTGTACGCCGCGAGCATCAGCTCCAGGACGTCGCCGCGTACTTCACCCGCGACCGGGGGCTGGATCAGGCGGCCCAGCCGCTCGTCGAAACAGCGCAGCTTCCAGGTCCCGTTCTGCATCTGCTTGATCTCGGCGGCGAGTTGGCAGTCGTAGCGGGCCTGGGCCATGATCGCGTCCGCCGGGTCGAAGGGACTGACTCCGTTGCCGTTCTCGTCGCGGCCGAACGTGGCCCAGGTGCCGGGCATGAACTGGCTCAACCCCTGCGCTCCCACCGGGCTCACCGCGTTGGGGTTCCACGACGACTCGGCGTCGATCTGGGCGGCGATCAGCGCCGGGGAGACCTCGGCGCACATGGCACCCGCCTTCTCGATCCACGAACGATGGGCCACCGGGACGACGTCGACCGCCAGCACGCCCGAACGCCCGGTGCTGGCCTGCCGTTCCACCTCGGCTTCCCGGTAGGCCTCGGCGGCCTCGGGGATCCAGGTGCAGGACCCGAGGAAGAACGCGACGACGGCCAGGACCCCGAGGAAGGGCCCGGCCAGGAGCATGGCTCGCATGGCGTCAGCCGCCGAACGACTTTTCCTTGCCCATCGCGACGCCCTGGGACGGCGCCCGGGCCGGGGCGCTGACCAGCGCGGCGATGGGTTTGCGTACCTCCGACACGACCTTGGCGCCGACGTCCCCCGCGGCGGTGACCAGTTGGGTCAGTCCGGCCACCGCCACGGTGACCATCGGCGCCGTTCCTTCGTGGATGCCGGCCATGCGCGTTCCTCTCTAGGGGTCGTCGGGCGTTCGGGCGAAGTACGGTCCGCCTCAAATGCGTTCAGAAGTTGGCGCGGAGAACCTGCGTGCGGGCGAGGCGTTCAGGCGAACAGGAAGAACTGGGCGAGTGCCGTCGACGAACCGGCGAGCACCGATGCGGCCAGGACCACGAAGGCCCCTTGCGCCGTCTCGCCGACGCCGCGGGATCGGGCGAGCGCGAGGCGTCCGGCGGAGATGAGGATGCCGACGACGCTGGCGCTGAGGGCGATCCACGTACCGACGGAGAGCAGTTCGCCGAGCGGCTTGGTGACCCCGGGAGGTGCGCTGAAGTCGGTGCGGCTGTACTGGTTGCTGTCCATACGCGGCTTGACGCGGTACGCCCCGGTGAGCACCGGATTGTCGGTGTCGCACTGCGAGATGACCGCGCCGTCCTGGGCGTCGTTGTAGGGCGGCACGTTCTGCGGATCCGAGCGCGACAGGTCGTCGATCAGCTTCCGCCACTGGGTGCACACGCCCTGCGCGCGTTCGGTGCGGAGGCCGTGCAGGTTGAGGCACTGCCGCCGTTCGAGGCCGTTGCCGCCGCGGAAGGTGTCGCAGGGTTCGTCGCGGAGCTTCGCGAAGTCGACGCTGCCGTCCGGCGAACCGTTGCGGGCGGCCCAGCGCCCCAGACTCATGTCGTCGTCCTTGTCGTTGACCCAGTCGCTCTCCCTGGTGGTCGGCCGGAACCCGCTGCCCTGCTTGCCGTTGCGGCAGTACCAGAGGAACCGGCTGCCCGCGGTGTCCTCGGGTACGAAGAACGAGTCGTCGCGGCCCGCGCATTCGTGCATGTCGTCGTCGGCGGGCAGCAGGTTGGGGCGGGCGCGCACGTCGGACCCTCCGGCCGTGCCCGCCGCGGTACCGACGCCCGGTCCGACCGCGGGCCCGACGACAGGGCCGACGACCAGCACCGCCACCAGCGCGGCGAGCACCGCGGCGGCGCGCGTACGGCTCACTTGGCCCACCGCCGGTTCGTGTCGTTGATGGCGAGTTCGGCCTGTGTGAGGGTGACCGCGACCGGGATGCCGGGACGGCCGCCGACCTTGACCATGAACTTGCCGAGGCCGGGCGGGGCGGACTTGCGTCCGGTTCCGGCGTCCCACGACGGCGGCGTCGCCCAGTCGACGATCATGCGCTGCTCGGCGTCCGTCATGCCCACGACGTCGGTCAGCTGCGGCATTTCGGCCCGGGGCAGGCCGCCGCAGATCACCATCCCGGCGCGCTCCACGAAGCCTTTCGCCTTCATGCGGTCCTCCTCGGCGCTCAGCGCGACGAGGTCGGACATCGTGTGCGTGATCATGGCCATGCCCACGCCGCGCTGCCGGTTGAGGCGGGTCAGCGCGTCGACCCGGTCGACGAGCCCCCGGCCCGCACGCAGCACGCGCCACAGCTCGTCCAGGATCACGAAGTAGTTCCGCTGCGGTTCGAGGCCGGCATCGGCCAGTGCCTGGGCCACCGAGATGGCTCCAAACCCGTACGTCCAGCAGGCCAGCAGCGCGGCGGCCTGCAGCTGCATCTCGTTGTCGTCGAGGCTGCTGATGTCGAAGCAGACCGGCCGGTCGCGCCGCATCGGCTCGGTGGTGGGCTTCGAGAACATCGTGCCCATACGACCGCCGCCGACCAGTCCCACGAGTGAGGCCTCCAACTCCTCGGTGATCGCCTGGTACCGGGTCATGTCGTCGCGGTCCAGCGCCGCGGCCCGGACCTCCGGCGGCGCGGACCTGATGACCGCGAGCAGGTCGGCCAACACCGGTACGCCGTCGTGACGTTCGTCCAGGATCCGCAGGGCGGTGTTGAGCACCGTCTCCTCGCGGTCGGTGGGGGCGTGGCCGCGCAGCACGGTGATGAGCGACGCGACGGCGTTGAGCCGCCGTCCGTGCGCCTCGGCCAGCAGGACCTGGCGTGCGGAGGCGGGCAACCGCGGTGCGGCGTCCACGACTTCGCCGGGGTCGAGGATGTTGAGGTACCCGCGTCCGTGGCCCAGGGTGATGACCTGGCCGCCGAGCGCGTGGATGAGGTCGACATAGTCGGGCTTGAGGTCGCCGAAGACGAGTGGCTGCACGCCGTACCCGGACAGTCCCAGCGCCTGCCGTCGGACGATCGTCGACTTGCCCAACCCCGGTTTGCCGAGCACGAATTCGCTGGGGTTGAGGATGAGGTTGGCGCGCTGGAACCAGCTGATCGGATCGCAGCACAACGTCGCGGCGCTGGTGAGGGTGTGGCCGATCGGCACGCCGGTGATGGGTGTTCCCGAGCCCGCGCCGAACGGCCAGAGTCCGCAGGCCTGCACGGTCGTCGCGCGCCATTCGGGGGCGGCCTCGATGTACGCCGCCGAGCCGCGGCCCCATCCGTCGTGCCCGCGCGCCGGGGGGACGAGGCCGCCCCCCACGCCCGGCAACCCGACGCCCGGCATGCCGCCACCCGGCATGCCACCGCCTGGAACCACACCGCCCGGTCCTTCGCCCGCCGGCCATCCGGCGGCACCGGACGCGGAACCGCCGCCCTTCCGGCCCCCGCTCCCCCACCAAGTCCTGCCCCGGCGCCGTCCCGGAGCCGCCTCGAAGGCGGTCATATCGACTCCCTGAGCTTCTGCGGTACGTGCAGGTGCGACGGCAACACCAGGCCGAGCGGCAGGGTCGCCGCGAAGGCCGTGGCCTGCGCGCCGAAGACGCGGCGGAGCAGGACGCGCGACGACGAGGCGAGGCTGTCCACGGTCGACGCCGCGAGCTTGAGCGCCTCGGCGGAGTCGACAGTCGCGGTCACGAACATCCCGAAGCGCACCACGCCCGCGCCGGTGGCCTCCTCGTGGGCCGCCTGCTCGGCGGCGCGTACCGCCACCGAGTCGCGCGCGTTGGGGATCTTCGCCTGCTTGGCCTTGAACAGCGCGTCCTTGCGGTCGCGTTCCACGAGCCGGGCGGCGGTGCCCGGATCGTGCGGCCGGTAGACCAGGGTGACGCGCTTGCGCAGGATGTCGGCGTGCGGCAGCACGAGACGCAGCAGGATCGAGGAGAACACACCGCCGCGCGGGGCCTCGGACATCGACCAGGTCACCGACCAGCCGCTGTCGTGCCGGTAGTGGTCCCACGCCTCGACCGCGCTCATCGGGCCGGTCTCCGACCAGGGGATCTCCTCGCCCTCGCCGTGGCTGCGCTCCAGCGTGGCCGCGGCGCGCGGGTCGTACGCGACGCGTACGGCCTCCGCCAGTTCGCGCGACGTCATGGGCTGGGCAGGGCCCGCACCCGTCATCTGCAAGGCGTCGCACAGCCCCGGCAGCCGGGACCCGATCCCGGCGGCGACCTCCTCGACGGACATGCGGGCGCCACTGATGCGGGAGACACCCGAGTAGGTCAGGGCCACCCACGTGGACAGCCTGGCCGAGCCCTTCGGGTACGAGCGCACCACCTCGCGCAGCACGTCGATGGCCACGGTGGGGGCGTCGGCGGCGAGGTTGTCGGTCACCTCGCGGCGCAGCCGCTCGCCGGAGTCCGGTGCCGCCTCGATGGTGACGGACGCGCCGACCAGCCCGGGTTCGTGGCCGAGTTGGCCGAGCCACTGCCCCCAGTAGCCGACCCAGGTGTCGATCTGGTCGCCGTCCACGAGCGAGGCTCCGTCGGCCTCGCAGGACAGCACGACGGTGTGGTGGCCGACACCCGGGAAGGACACCAGGGCGAACGGGCGGCCGTGCGCGTCGGTGGACGCGTACACCGAGGACGCCGCGCCGACACCGGGCAACTCACAAGTCCCCGCCGGGATTTCGCTGAGCGGACCGGAACGGAACAGGTGCTTCCCGGCCAGCTTCCCGCGGATCCAGGCGACCCGCGCGGTGATGCGCTGGAGGCCGTTCCTGCCGTGCTTGTCGCGGAACACCAAAGGCAGCAGGGCGATTCCGAACACCACCGCAACGCCGACGGCCATGACCATCGACACGAACATGACGATGATGAACAGCAGCATCCCGGTGAACAGCAGCAGGGTGCCCGCCGCGCCGATGCCGCCGATGCCGGGCGACAGCGGTTTGCGCCAGTTGCCGTACGTCCGCGGTCCCAGGGGTTCCGTGGTGGGGGTGGAGTCCATGACGGGTGCCTCGCCTTGCCGGGTAGGGTCCGTTCCGCCGCGCCGGGCTAACGGCGGATGATCTTGCCGACGACCTTGGTGGCGCCGCCCACGGCCTTGGCCCCGGTGACGAGCATGCCGCCGGCGAGCGCCGCGTTGGCGCCGTCCGATCCGGCGGCCGGGCTCACGATGGGCGTGACGATCCGGAGCAGTGCCGGGAGCAGGATCGTGATGAGCATCAGCACGAACACCCCGCGGAACTGCATCTCGGTGGTGAGCGGGTCGTTCGTCTGCGGCGCCCACATGCGCGCGCCCGCGACGAAGACGAGCACGGTCGCGGGTTTGAGCAGGATGAACGCCGCGAGGTACGACAGGTGCCCGCGCATCCAACTGCGGCCCGCCTCCGTGTTGGTGGCGGCGGTGGCCAGTGGCAGCGTGCCGGTCAGCACGATGACCATGAAGAACGCCACGGTCATGTAGAAGTAGTTCATCAGGCTGCTGGCGATCAGGCACACGACGACGATCAGGAAGACGAAGAAGTTCAGGTTCGAGTCGGAGATGGCGCCGGTGAGCGTGGCCAGCGCCTCCTTCGTAGCCTTGCTGGTGTTCTCCGGCGTGATCTCCTGCGGGTTGCTCGGGTCCAGGCCGCGGATCAGCACCCACGACGAGAAGTAACTCGAGGCCCGGACAAGCGCGTTGACCACCATCACGGACAGGCCCGAGACGACGATCAGAGTCGCGATGCTGCGCAGGACGTCGCGGGCGGGCGTCGCGTCGCGGGTCAGCGCCATCCGGACCGCCGCGATCAGAATCGAGACGATCACCAGGAAGTACGTGATGACGTTGGTGTGCCGGACCAGGAAGTCGACGTTCTGCTCCAGCTTGTAGCCGGTGTCGTTGTTGATGACCGGGTCGGGCGAGTTGACCCACCAGGTGGAGACGGTGGCGGCCGCGGCGCCGAGGTTCACCTTCGTCCACGCGATGGGGTCGTCGAGGAACTTGATCGACGGGTCGTACCCGGCGGTGGTGACCGGCCGCGAGTCGCCTCGGTCGCACGCGGCGGCGGCCACCGTGCCGCAGGCGCTCGGCTGTTCCGGGGTGCGTTCGCCGTACTTGAAGTGGTCGTGGAACGCCTTGGTGGCGGCCCGGCACTTCTCCAACAGGCTGGTCGGCCCGCCGCCGGGCAGGCGGTCCTCCGGGCACAGCGACTTGTTGCGGTCCTCGGGCTTGTTCGGGTCGACGCGCGGGTCGACGCAGCTGATCTTGCGCTGCGTCCGCGGTTTCAGGAATTCACAGGGACTGCTGGCGTCCGCGTTCTCGTTGTTGTTTCCCCAGAACGAATCCGGGCCGTACGTGTCGCTTTTCGGGGCGACCGCGCGTTTGTCCGTCTGACCGGCGCACTGCTCGGTGCACAGCCCCGCCCAGGATTCCTGCTCGGCGACCAGGTCCTTGTACTCCTCGGTGCCCGACGTGAAGTTGAACCAGGGCGGTCCGCCGGAGATGTTGTCGGGCTGCCACCACCCGTTGATACGCTCGTTCTTCTCGTTCCGCAGCACCACCGAAGTCGACCAGTTCTGCTGCGGGCAGACGTAATACCACTGCGATCCGCTGATGTTCATCGGGATGTAGATGCACGAGTCCTCGTATTTGAGGTCGGACGGGCCGGTCTCCTCCGCGGTCGCGCTCGGGACGGAGCCGGGCAGCAGCCCGAGCAGGAGTCCCAGCACCAGCAGGACGAGCACGGCCTTCGCGGAGCGACGCGCGCCGGTCATGCGTCTCCCCATTCGACGTAGCCCTCAGGGCCGGTGGCGATCTGCTCCATGAACGCGTCCGAGCCGTCGTCGCGCATCTGCAGCTTCCAGTCCCCTTCGGCCCACAGCACGGTGTGGACGCTCGCCCGCAGTTCGCCGTTCGACATCCGGAAGAGCAGGGCCACCGCGGCGGACTGCGGGGAGTAGCTGACGAATCTGAAGCCGGCCAGCCGGGCCAGCCGGTCCGCGGCCGGCGGGACCACCGAGTCGACGGTCGGGCCGGGCTGCCGCTCGCGCAGCCGCACGTACGCGTCCCGTCCCGGACCCGGCACCACCTGCCGCTCGACCAGGCTGCGCCAGTCGGGCGCGACCGGATGCCGGATCACGATGTTCGCGGCGGCGAGCAGCGCGCCCGCGGGCGTCGGGGCGAAGCAGCGCGCGACGCTGCCGACCCGCTCGGCCGGCCCGGCCATCCGCGACAGCGGCACCATGAGCCCGCGGTAGTCCACCCATTCGATGTGCGACGGCACCTGCGTGGGCTGCGCGGTCGGGCTGTCCTGGAAGGACGGGCACGAGCCGTCCGAGGAGACGGCGGGCCGCGGCGGAGGCACCGTCACGCCGGGGGCCGCCGGATTGGGCGGTGGGGTGGGAGACGTGCCGCCGTCCCCCACGCTCGTGACGGGGCCGCTGCTCCCGGCGGGATCGGCCGCGGCCGCGCGCGGAGCGGTCGTGGTGACGTCCACGATCAGCAGCACCGCGAAGACCAGCACGACGACCAGCACCAGCGCGGCGCCGATGAAGCCCGGCTGGGCGAGCGAGCCGCGATCCGCGCGCCACGCGCCGTCCGCGGCCCGCTCGCCTCGCCTGCGACCGAACAAGGGGATCTCCGTCTTCCACTGGGGGAGTTGCCGGGACCGGGGCGGATCCCGCCCGACGGCCGAAAGAGAGCGCGCGAGAGCACCCAGGGCGCTCGCGGGAATGCGCGCGGGACGCCTCGCGGGTCAGCGCGCGACGACTCGCGGGAAGCTCACGGGCAGGCCCGGGAGGCTCATGGGCGGGCGCCGGCAGGCGCGGGAAGCCGCCCGCCGTCCGTCAAGGTCCGGCGACGATGCCGACGATCGCCGAGGCCGAGCCGACGATGACACACGCGGCCATGGGCATCAGCAGGCCCGGAATGTGCACCTCGCCGCCGGTCTTGTGGGCGTACGCCATGCGCCCGGCGGTGGCCAGGAGCCCTGCCACGCACAGCCCGAGGACGATCCACGACCCGAAGGCGAGGAGTTTGGAGAATCCTCCGGTGAGGCTTTCCGGAATATGCGCCCCGCCGGGTTCCAGAATCGTTTTCGAGTTGTCCGGCGGCGGTGGAGCCGGGGGCGGCGCAGGCGCCATGGGCGCGCCGAGCGACACGTCCCACGAGATCCAGAGTTTCAATAGCGCGTCCATATGACCCACCCTGCGCGAAGTATCGGCCTTGCCCGTGCGTAAATGCGGTCCGGTCGCTGACCCGTCCAGTGTAGGAACGCCCCGAGCAGGCTTGATTGGACAAACGCGCCACAATTCCAGGGTGTACCACGGGATTTGCCCGAGGCATCTTGACGAACTCGGGCGAGGGGCCGGATGGTGGGCGGCACGGCGCCCGCAACTCCCCCTCGGGGCCGATGTTTTCCAAATGCGCCGGCACGGCGCCCGGCCCGTCTGGAGTGCACCGCCGCGTGCATGCGGGTCCGGGCCGACCGCGCCGCCCGCGAGAACGATCGGCGGAGACATCCTGCGATGACGAACCGTGTCAAGTCCCCGGGTGCCGAGCGCACCGGGCCCGCGCGCGACGCCCCCCGCCGGGCACGGGCCGTCGAGGCCACGCCCATGGGTGCGGTCCGGCTGCCCGGGCTCGCCTTCGCGCACCGGCTCGTGGCCGCACGGGACGCCTACGGGCGACCGTACGCGCTGCTCGCCGCCACACCCGGCACGCACACCGCGGTGCTCACGGCGGAGGGCGGCGGCACGCTCGGGCCGGGCGCCACCGGGTCCGGGCGTGCCGGGCCCGAGCGTGCCGGGTCCCCATCCGCTTCCAAGTCGGCCGTCTCCGCACGGGCCGTGTCCGAGTGGGCGGAAAACTGGACGGAGGTGATCGCGTCGCTGGGCGACCATCCCCACCTCGTCGCCGCCACCGTCGCGGTCCGGGTCGACCCGACCGGCCTTCGCGGCCATGTCGGGCTGACCTGGCGTACCGCACCCGAGGGACGCCGGTCCCGGTGGCGCCTCGGCGGGACGGGGGCCGTCGAGGCGGCCGCCATCGTCGGCGCAGCGCTGCCACGAGTCTGCTCCACCCTGGAATCCGCCTTGGACACGGCCGTCGTGCCGCTGACCACCCAGGCGCTGAGCGGACTTGTGCGCAGCGCGTACGACCCGAGCGTCGCCCGCATGGTGGACGCGATGCCGGCCTCGGCCGCGGAGGGACCCAAGTGGGGCCAGGCGGCGCCGCGTTCGTCACTGGACGCCTGGGATCACCTGGCGCACGACGGATGCGCCTCCGTCACGTGGGTCATGTCGGGCGCCCCCGACCGCGAACCGTTCGCCGGCCTGGTCGGGGACGGCCTGCCGGGTGCCACGACCACGCGGCTCGCGCTGTTGCACCGACGCCCCGTCGCGGGCCACGCCCCGCCGCACGGCGGCTCGCGGGCCATGCGCCCGACGACACTCCTGACCGCGACGTACGCGACGGTGCGCCAAGCCCGGGACGCGGCGCTGGACCACTTGTCCCTGGGCACGCAGGTCCGACTGCGCCGTGCCTACGGCTGCCAGGCGGCCGCGTTCGCGGCCGCGCTGCCGCTCGGCGTCCAGGTGCCCACCGGGCTGCGGCCCCCGCAGACCCCGCGGCACGTCCCGTGAGGTACGCCGCACCGCCGCCCGACCGCGGCACCCGAACCACCCGAACCACCCGCACCGGCTTCGGAAGGATCCTGCGATGAGCGCCACGACCCGTCGCCGCGGGCCGTACCCGTTCAGCGAACTCCACGTGCTCCTGGGCCTCGTGGTCGTCGCTTTCCTCGGCTGCGGGGTGGTCTGGCTGGGTGCCTATCTGGCCACGCCGGCGGGTGCGCCGAAGCCGCCCGCGTCGCCCATCACGATGATCTGGCACCTGCGCAACGGCCGTTACACGTGGCCCGGGGCCAAGGCCACCTTGTACGCGTCCCTGCTCGGCGCGGCGTTCCTCAGCTCGGCGCTGATGGTGGGGGTGTCGGTCCTGCTCCGCAAGCGTCGCCGGGTCAAGGTCGACCGCGCGATCCCGTACTTGGCCAGGCCGCGGGACCTGATGGCCACCACCACGCGGGGCGTACGCGAGACCGCCGACAAGATCGGCTACGGGCATGTGGACCCTCCCGGTGTCGCGGTGGGCCGCCTCGTGCGCGGCGGCCAAATGCTGTGGGGTTCCTGGGAGGACATGCACGTCGACATCTGGGGACCGCGTACCGGGAAGACCTCGGCGCGGGCCATCCCCAACATCGTGGCGGCCCCCGGCGCCGTCGTCGTGACGTCCAACAAGCGCGACGTCGTCGACGCCACCCGGAACTCGCGGGCCCGCCGCGGGCGCGTGTGGGTTTTCGACCCGCAGAACCAGGCCAACGAGCCGCCGTCCTGGTACTGGGACCCGCTGGAGTACGTGAACGGCAAGATCACCCTCGCGGTGAAGACGGCGAGCCGCATCGCGTCCATCAACCGCGCCGAACACGTGCGCAGCGACGCGTACTTCGAGCCCGCCGCGGAGGAGCTGCTGGCGAACCTCCTGCTCGCCGCGTCGCTGGACGGACGGGTGATCACCGCCGTCTACACCTGGCTCACCCGGCCCGCGGACGACGCCCCGGTACGCATCCTGCGCGCGCACGGCCACACGCTCTCGGCCGACTCGGTTCTGGCGATCGTGAGTTCGCCCGAGCGGCAGCGCGCGGGCGTGTACGGCACCGCCGCGCAGATGGCGTCGTTCCTGACCGCACCGAGCATGACCGAGTGGGTGACACCCGGCAGCGACCCCAGCCGACCCCGTTTCCGCTACAAGGAGTTCGTGCGCGACGCGACCGACAGCCTGTACCTGCTGTCGGAGGAGACGAACAAGATGGCGGCGCCGCTGATCACCGTCTTCACCGCCGCGCTGGCCGAAGAGGCGGAGAACCAGGGCACCGCCGGGCCGGGCGGCCGACTGCCGACCCCCATGCTGTTCGTCCTCGACGAGGCCGCGAACGTCTGCCCGTGGAAGGCCCTGCCCGACAAGTACTCGCACTTCGGATCGCGCGGCATCGTGATGATGACCATCCTCCAGTCGTGGGCCCAAGGGGTGTCCGCGTGGGGCGAGACCGGCATGGCGAAGCTGTGGGGCGCCGCCAACGTGCGCGTGTATGGCGGTGGCGTACTCGACACCAAGTTCCTCGCCGACCTGTCGTCCGCCTCCGGGGTGTTCGAGCCGCACACCGTCGGCGTCAGCTACTCCACCAGCGACGTCTGGAAGCGCAACATCAGCACCGGGTCCCGCTCCGAACCGGTGCTGGACGTCCCCGACCTGGCGTCGCTGCCGCGCGGACGCGCGTTCGTGCAGGTCAGCGGAAGCCCGCCCGCTCTCGTGCGGACCGTGCCGTGGTGGGACGGCGACCACGCCACGGAGATCCGCGCATCGCTCTTGGAACACGGGCCGGCGCCTCGCACCGAGGCGGTTCCCGGGAAGGCGAGTGCCGCATGATCCTGGTAGCCGAACCGGCGGACCCGGAACCGGCTTTCGACTCGTTGGAGGCGTTCGTACGCGACTACCTCGCGGAGGTCCTGCGCAGAAGGCTCAACCGGGCCACCGCCATCTGGTGCCCTGCCTGGTGGAAGCACCCGGAGGCGATCGCCCGGCTGTCCGTGTTGTGGCGCTCGTTCGAGCACATGCGCGGAGATCCGGCCGTGGGCCTGTCGCGTTGGTGGCTGGACCACGCGGACCCGCACATGCGCCAGTTGATGGACCCGACGTACGGGCCCTTCGCCGCCTGTGACCCGGAGAGCGGCCACGGCGAATTCCCGCCCGAACCCCTGCCGTTGCTGCCCGCACCGCCGGAGGTCGCGGAGCACCCCATGCTCAATGTGCTGCCGTCGCCGGCCGGGCGCGCGGACGGATCCACCACCAAGGGGCCCACGACCACGGGCCTGGCTTCAGCCGACTGATCTGCCTGGCCTGCCTGGCCTGCCTGGTCCAACTGTTCCGAGTACTCCGAGTGATCCGACTGGTCGGCCGATCCGGCGCGTGATGCGGCCGCGGGGCCGGGACCCGCGTGCTAGAGCAGCCGGTCCCGGGTCTGCTCCAGCCTCGCCCGGGCGACGTCGGCGCGCGGGGAATCGGTGATGCCCAATGTCTGGTAGGCGGCGACGAGTTCGCATCCGAGGCCGAACGCCTGATCCGGGTCGTCAACGTGGCCCCAGCTGTAGTGCGCACATTCGGCGAGGCCCAGGACCCACCCGTCCACCGCGGTGCGCAGCCGGAACCAGGCGAGTGCCGCATCCGTGTACAGGCGGGTGGCGCGTACGGCATCGCCCTCGAGGAACGCCAGATACGCCCGGATCTCGCCGAGGGCGACGGCCTCCTCGGCATCGGCGTCGGGCTGGAGCTCCGCCAGCAGGCGGAGCGCCGCGGGGTGGTCGCCCGACTCCGCGAGACCGTGTACTTGGTCGAGGACCTGTACGTGGTGCACGCCCGGCCGAGGCAGCGACGGGTCTCCGGTGACCTCGGACGGGTGGGCGACGGCCCGGACCGGGCCCGCCGAGCCTGCGCTCGCGGGCACGAACTCCGGTTCGTGTCGCGGAGGTTCCGCATATGCCACCGGCGGCCTCGGGAGTTCCTCGGTAACCGTGCTCCTGCGCCGCCGCAGCAGACCGCGCCGCTCGGAGGCGGCCGGTACGGGCGGCCCCGCCTCGGTGACCGCTCCGGTGGGATCGACGATGAGCGGGAACAGCGTCCCGTCGGCCTCCCGGGCATCGACGCGGACCGGACGGCCCAGCCCTTGCGCGGCGTGGGCGGCCCGGCTCATCGCGGCGTCCCTGGCATCCTCGCCCGGACCGTGGACGACGGGTTGGCCGTCCACCTCGGCACGCCCGTCGGGCGACATCCGGATCGTCACCACCGGCCAGTCGGGGACGGCCGTTTCGTCGATCATCCAAGGGCTCCCGTCGGCATCGCGGGCTGGCAGAGGTGGGGCGGGCGGGACTTGCCGTCGCAACGGACCGCCGACAGGCGTCAGCGGCAGACCGGGTCGGCGCGTATGGGCGTGACTCCCGTCGGGCCGCGGACGAGTGTCGCCACGACGACGCACCCGTCGCGGGTCATGGGCGGGGCGGCGAAGACGGCCGAGGTCTCCCCCGCGGACACCAAACGGTGTTCCAGGACGGCGCCTTCACGGCTCTGCGCGACGACCATGAAGCCCACCGCCTCGCCGGCTCGCTCGGGTGGCTGCCAGGTGACCTGGACCTTGTTCTCGAAGCCGCTGAGGGCCAGGGTCCGGGGCATGTACGCGGACGCCGGCCCGGGCGGTGCCGCGGCGGGCGGCGGTTGCGCGGCCGATTGCGGGGGGCCGTTCGGGCGCTTCGCGGTCTTCTCCCCGTCGCCGCCGAGCACGAGGGCGGCGGCCACCACGGCGGCGACGGCGGCGACGCCGCCGAGGATCCAGAGGAAGCGGCGGCCGCTCGACGAGTACACCGGCGGATCTTCGGCACCGTCGAAGGCCCACGCGAACGACCGCTCGGCCTCCGCGGGTGCCGGGCCGCCGCCCCTGCCGTCGTCGCCCGGGTCGGGGTGATCGGGGCGTTCGGGGCCGTCGCTTCGCGGGGTCCCGGCCCAGTAGGGCGGATTGCTCGGCGCAGCGGTGGACCGTCCGCCGTCCGACCACCACAGCGGGATCCGGAGGGACACCTCGGCCGGTACGGCGTCGAGGTTCGGCGGCGCTGCCGCATCGCCCGGCGGTGGCGGCTCGCCCGGTTGTCGCGGCTCGACCGGCAGTTGTGGCTCGACCGGCAGTTGCGGCTCGACCGGCGGTTGAGCCTCGACCGACGGGTCCGGTTCAGCCGGCGGGCCGACCTGGTGCGGCGATTCCGCCTCGGGCCCGACTGCCGCCGCGAGCGCCGAACCCAACTCGGGTGCCGACTCGGGTCCCCGATCGGGTCCCGGATCGAGCGCCGGATCGAGTCCCGGGTCCGGCGGCGGCACCAACCGTCCCGCGGACCGGCTCCCCGCCGGCCCGCGCTTCTCCAGCGACACGTCGACCCGTACGTGCCCCTCCGGCTCGTCCCACGGCGTCACGTCGGCGGTACCGCCCGCAACTGAGCCGCCAGTTCGGTGCGGTTGGCCACACCGACCTTGGCGTACACCCGCGACAGGTGCACCTTGACCGTCGCGCGCGCGATGACCAGGCGCTCCGCGATCGCGGGGTTGAGCAACCCGTCCGCGGCCAGCCGGGCGACGGCGGTCTCGGTCGCGGTGAGGCTCGCCCATCCGCGGTCGGCCCGGACGCGCTTGCCGCGCGTACGGCGGAGGTATCCCGCGACGTCGTCGAGCGTCATGCCGGCGCCTTGCGCGTACGCGGCCTCGCGCTCGGACGCGTCCAGCGCCGTGTCGATCGCCCCGCGCACCGCCGCGTAGGCGGCCTGGCGGTACGGCTCCCGCACGGCACCGCCCGAGGCGTCCGCGGCCGCGACGAGGCACGCGGCCTGCGCCGGACGTCCGCGGGCCACCGCGATCTCGCCGAGGAGTTCCAGCGCGGCGACGGCATGTGCCGGCATCCGCGCCGCGAGGCCGATGCCGAACGCCTCCCGGGCACGCATCTCCGCGCTGCCCGCGTCGCCCGCGGCCAGGTCCGCGTGTGCCGTGCCCAGCGTCGCGGTGGCCTCGGCCACCCGGTTTCCCAGGTCCCGAGCCAGGATCCGGATGCCCTCGGCGTGGCGCCGGGCGGCCGCGGTGTCCCCTTCGGCGAGTGCCGCGCGCATCAGGATCTCCAGGCCCCGCCAGGCCAGGGCCGCGCTGCCACCGCGCTCGCGCTCGTACAGTTGCATGCCGGTGGCACGGGCGGCGGCGTTGTCCCCCGCGGCGAGTTCGGCGCACCCTCGGGCGTGCAGGAGTACGCCGACGCCCCACGGCACCGGTTCGCTCTCGCAGCGGGCCAGTTCGGCGGCGACGAGGGCCGCCGCGCGTTCCGGGTCGCCTTCGTCGACCGCGGTGAGCGCGAGGATCTGGACCGCGCCGTTGTGGCAGAAAGTGCGTACGTCGCAGCCGCCTCGCCCCGGTGTGTCCCCGCCGGTCAGTTCGAGCACCCGCTCGGCCGACGCCCGTGCCCTGGCCGGGTCGTGCCGTGCCCTGGCCTCGTGGGCCTGGCACCACAGCGTGAGCGCTTCGATGTAGTCGAAGCCGAAGATGTAGGCGAGGCTGGCGCTTTCCTCGGCGGCCTCGCGCATGGCCGTGTAGTCCTCCTGCCACATCAGACTGAGCGTCAGGTTGACGAGCGCGTCCCCGAGGACGACCGGGTCGTACGATCGGCGGGCCAGGTCGACGGCCTCGCGCATCACCGTCTGCGCCTCACGGGCGCACGTGGCGGCCAAGCTGCTGCCGAGCCGGACCAGTGCGTGCGCCCGGGCCCGGGTGTCGCCGGTCAGGCTCGCGGAATCCACCGCGGCGACCGCGTAGGCGTGGGCGTCCGAGACGTTGCCGAGCCAGAAGAGCAGCGCCGATTGGTTCGCCAGCACGACGGCGCGCGCCGGATGCGGCGTGCCGGGCGCGGCCTCGAGGGCGCGGGCCGACGCCTCGGCCGCGATCGTGAGGCGGCCGGTGACGCGCCAGTAGAAGCCGAGCGCGGCGGCGAGGCGCAGCGCGTCCTCCGGGTGGTGTGCGCAGGCGTGTTCCAGGGCGGCGTGGAAGTTGGCGGAGGCGTCCTCGAGTTCCTCGCGCCCCTGGAAGTCCAGGACCCACTGTGCGGCGTCGGCGCGCTCGGCCAGCTCGACGTAGTAGCGCAGATGGCGGTCGGCGGACGGGACGCCCGCGACGGGGTGCACGGCCGGGTCGTGGGCGGAGTACACCTGCTCGCGCGCGTAGTCGCGGATCGGCAGCAGCATGCGGAACCGTTCGCCGAGGGGCGTCTCGCGGCGTACGACCAGCGACTTGGCGACGAGGGCGCGCAGGTGGCCCGGTACCGCCTCGGGGGGCAGGTCGTCGTCCGCGCAGACGGCGATCGCGGCCTCTTCCGACCACTGGCCCCGGAACTGCGACAGGCGCCGGAACAGCACCCGTTCGGGGATCGACAGCAGTGAGTAGCTCCAGTCGAGTGATGTGCTCATGGTGCGGTGCCGGGCGTCGCCGCCGCGGCGGGTGGCGGAGAGCATGTGCAGGTTGAGGCCGTCGGCGATCTCGTGGACGGTGAGCATGCGGGCGCGCGCGGCGGCCAGTTCGATCGCGAGCGGGATGCCGTCCACCGCGCGCACGATGCGGCGTACGTCACCGACCGCGGAGGGTGAGACGTCCAGCGTGCGGCGGACCAGGCGCGCGCGGTCGATGAACAGGCGGACCGCCTGGTTGTCGTGGCCGCCCGCACCCTCTGCCTCGGAGTCCACCGCGAGCGGTTCGACGTGCCGCACGGTCTCGCCCTCGGCCCGCAATGGTTCCCGGCCCGTGGCGATGATCCGCACGCCGGGGCAGTCGGTGAGCAGTGACTCGGCGACTCGGCGTGCCTCGGCGGTCAGGTGCTCGCAGTTGTCGAGGACCACGAGGACCTCTCGGTCGCCCAGGAGTTCGGTGAACGACCTGGGCGGCAGGCCGCGCGCCTCGGCGCCGCGCGTGGCCGCTCTCAGGACCGCGTCCTCCAGGCGGCCGTGCGAGCAGATCGGGGCGAGGTCGACCAGGACGACCTCCTGGCCGCGGTCGGCGCGCAGCCGGGCGACGCGCATCGCCAACCGCGTCTTGCCGATGCCGCCGGGGCCGACGAGGCTGACCAGTCGCGCTCCGTTCGCGAACACCCGGGCGATGTCAGCCAGTTCCCGTCGGCGTCCGACGAAGCTGGTGGCGGTGTCCCGGTGCCGTAGTACTCGGTCCCCGTTCACGTCGGCTCCGCCGGTGCCCGGTCGAATGTGCGCCGCTGTACCGCTGTGCGTGTCGAAGTGGCCACAAGAGTCCCCGCATCCCCGTTGCGTCGATTCCCCTTCGGAATCGTAACGCCAATCTTCCCCCGGGATTTCTGGAAAAAGGCGCCATCATTCCGTGGGTTTACCGGTCGGTTTGCCCGAGGCGAATATCGGCGCGTATTTACACGTCCGCCGGGTGTCCGGCGCACATCATGGATTCCACGCCGTACCAGGTGTGTTCGCGATGCGGCCGACGGGCCGGCGGGTTGGGGTGGGGAATGCAGGGGCGCGAGTCCGAGTACCGCATGCCGGAATGGCTGCTGGGCCGCGACGAGATGATCGAGGCGTGCGCGGCCCGGGACATCGGGGCGGTCTTCCGGCTCGCGAGGCGGCACACCGGTTGTTACAACAGCAGGCTCGCACGGCTGTGCGGGCTGACACCGAGCAGGGTGGGCGAGTACATCTCCGGGCGGTCGCACGCGCAACAGCAGCAGGTGATCGAGCGGGTCGCGGACGGCCTCGGAATTCCCGGGCACATGCTCGGCCTTGCGCCGCGTCCCTGGGAATCGGGTGACGTACCGGCGCTGCCCGCACCTCGTGTGCCCCGGATCGGCGGGGAGCCCACCGGTCCGCCGTGGCCCGGGAGCGGGGAGCACGAGGGCGCCTCGTCGGGCCACGACACGGCCCTGGCGGACGCGTTCGACGTCGGCTTCGCGGAGAACGCCGAGAAGGTCGTCGAACTCAGCACCGAAGTCGCCCTGGACATCGCGGTCGGCGGCCACGCCCGCGTCCTGTACCGGCACGTGCTGCTCAACCTCGGTGAACGGCCCATGGCCAGGTTCGCGCGGCAGGTGTGGTTCGAGCAGACCTCGGGGCGCATCTCGCTGGTTCCGGTACGGTCCCCCACCGCCGGAACCGCGCCCTCGCACGCGGTGACCATCCGGCGGGTCCACGAGACGGAGACCTTCCTGAAGTTCGCGTGCCTGATCACCCCGCCGCTCGCGCCCCGGGAGTCGTTGGTCTTGCAATACCTGTGCACCGGAGGGTTGTTCGTGAACGACCATTACTGGCGGCAGGACATCGTCCGGCCGACCAAGCAGCTCCAGTTGACCGTGCGTCAACTCGGGGTCGCCATACTGCGCGGTTGCGACGTGTTGGAGGAGCAGGCCGACGGCCGGGAGGCGCCGTCGTCCTCGGGTGTGGCCTGGACGCACCGCGAGGACGGCACGGTGCTGATCACCTGCTGCCGGGCCGACCTGCACGCTCCCCGTGCGCTCACCCTCCGCTGGGACGTGGCGGCCGCGGGGCGTCCGGCGGCCGAGGGGCCCGTGGCCGCGCCCGACGGGTTGCCGATCGGTACGCCGGCCGAGGCGTAGGGGGTGCCGAGTCGCCGGGACGCCTGCCACACCCGGGCAAGTCCTGGGTAACGGCCTCGGCCTCCCGGCATCGGCCCCGGCGCGCGAAAACTGGCTCGCGGCGGGGCCCGCGCATCCGGGCGGACGGCCTCCGCCGCCCGTGCGGGCCCGCCCTGTGCAAAGGACCGCCGCGATGCCCTCCGCCCGTCCGAACGACCGTGACTGGACCGCGACCAGCGACCGGGCGGTGATCGGCGTCAAGGGCGCGGGTCCGCGCTCGGAACGGGGGCAGCCCCCGACGGACGATCCGTGGCTCGGCCCGTGGGCGTACGCCGCCTGGGACTTCGCCCCGGCCGAACGCCGGCAGGCCGTCGTCCTCGGCTACCCGGTCCCGCACCTCGTGGTTTCCGGGGACCGCGTCGCCGTCGCCGGCGTGTGGACCCGGCGCCACACGCACGAACTCCGGGGAACCGGCAGCGTTCTGGCGGTCGAACTGCGGCCGGGCGCGCTCACCGCCCTGTTCGGCGACCGGGACGCCTCGGCGCTCGTCGACCGCGTGGTGCCGCTGGCGCACTGGACGGGCACCGGAGACGCCGCAGCCCTGCGCGACGCCCTGGCCGCATCGGCCGGGCCCGCGGACATGGTCGCCGTGCTCTCCGAACGGCTGGCGCGATGCCGCGGCCGCGAACGCGAGCCGGTGTGGGCCCGCGACGTCCTGGAGGCGGTGCTCGCCCCCGGCCGGAACCGGCAGGTGCGTGAGGCGGCGGACCGGCACGGCCTGTCGATCCGGTCGCTGCAACGCTTGTTCCACACGCACCTCGGCACCGGGCCGAAGTCGGCGATGCGCCGCTGCCGCATCCTGGGCGCGGCCGCGGCGCTGGTGCGCGCGCCGGATCCGTGGACGCGGGTCGCCTCCCAGTTCGGCTACTTCGACCAGCCGCACTTCATCAACGACTTCAGCCGCAGTCTGGGGGTCACCCCGGCCGCCTTCGCCGCCGAATGCCGGAGGGCCCGCACCTCGGGCGACACCGCCGTGCAGCGGCTTCAACCGCGCGGGCGCCCGTCGGCACCGCGTCCGGTGCCGTGACGCCCGCCTCAGGACCCCGCCCGTTTGCGGTCCGCCGCGGCGGCGCGGTGCACGGCGTACGTCCGCGCCAGCGCGCCGAAGCGCAGCCGCCCCAGCACGTCGGCGGCCCGGGCCCGGCGGCTCCCGGCCATGGCCGGGCCCAGGCCGCAGCGCACGGTCTCGGCGTGGCGGGCGCAGTCGTCGACCACGCGCGGGGAGGCGTCCTGGCCGCCGAAGGAGACCGCGTCCACGATGCCGGCGAGGGCCAGTGCCGCGGACCCGGCGGACTCCCCGAGGCGTTCGGCGGCGAAGCCGCCCACCTCGGTCGACGTCGCGCTGCGCGGCACCGGCGGCCCGACGCGGCCCAAGTCGTCCAGTACTTGGTCCCAGGCTCCGCGGACGCGCCAGCGCGGCGAGCCGCGGGCCCGCCGCCGACGTACCAGTGCCGGACCGGACAGACCGACCACGACATAGCCGCCGACGAGCAGCGCGGCGGCCGCCGCGGCGGCCAACACCGATGCTTCGCCGAGTCCTTCGTCGCCGCCGTGCGGAGCCGACGCGGCGGGCGGGTGCTGCTCGTCCTCGATGGCCCGATCCACCTCGTCCCGGCCGGGTGCCCGGTCGGCGGCCGGGGGCGGCGCGGCCGGGACGGGCGCGGGCGTCGGCACCTCCTCGGTGGGCGGGGCCACCGCCGAGGTCGTCGTGCCGACTCCGGGGGTCGGGAAGAAGGGCACCCAGCCGACGCCCTCGAACTGCACCTCGGCCCACATCAGTACATGGCCGCCGCGCACGGGTGTGGCCTCCCGGGTGTCGGCCTCGGGCACCCGGAAGCCGACCACGACGCGGCTGGGCAGCGCGAGCGTGCGGGCCAACAACACGAAGGCGGTGGCGAATTGCTCGGGCGTGCCCTGCTTGCTGGTCTCGAGGAAGTACTGCATGTGCCGGTACGAGTGCCCGGGGATGGCCTGCGGGTCCAGCACGGCACGGGCGCGCAGCCAGGCGGCGAGCAAGACGGCCTGCTGGTACGGGAATCCGGCGCCCTTGGTGGCTTCCTGTGCATAGCCGCGCAGTTCGTCGACCACGGGGATCGGGGCACCGGAGGCGTCCCGGTCCGGGAGGCGCAGCGCGGCGGCCGAGTCGCCTGCGGCGGCGTACTCCACGGCCCGCGGATCGTGCGCGACCGGTCGGCTGGTCACCTGATAGCGCATGCCGGGGTGCAGGGGTGTCGTGCCCGCCAGGACGCCGGTGTCCGGGTCCACCGCGACCGCTTCGTCGGCCGCGTCCACGCGCAGCGGTCGGTCCGCGGCCGGGAGGAAGACCCCGGTCAGGTCGCCGACCACGACGTCCTGGCGCAGGGTCGGGCCAAGGTTCGCGGCAGCCGAACTCGCGTGCGCTGCCGGGGGGATGCGACCGCCGGTGGGCTGGAAGGCGTCGCTCGGCAGCCACGAGACGCCGTCGAAGTCCTGCATGGCGGCGAGCCGGTAGAGGGTGCCGCCGGGGGTCGGTGGCGGTCCGGTGACGGTGAAGAGCAGCGTCTCGGGCTGCTGCAGCCACGAGGAGATGTAGGCGAGCGGGTTCGTGCCGCGCACGGTCAGCGGCTTCGGGGTGTCGACGTGCGTGCGGGGGTCGAACGCGTGGCGGCCCGCGCCGGGCAGCAGCGGCGCCACGACGGTGGCGGGGACCGCGAGGAGCACCGCGAGCAGGGCGGCCGCGACGGTCTGGCCGCGACGCCGTACCGGCCCGCGCAACGCCGGTACGACGACGGCGACCGCGCCGAACGCCGCGACCAGCGGCAGGGACGCGCCCGGGGCTCCGGTCGCCAGCAGGATCGCGCCGACGAACAGCAGCGTCGCGGGCAGTACGGGAAGCGCGGAATAGCCGGTACGCAGGGCGAGTTCGGCACCCACCGCGGCGGCGGCCCAGACCGCCGCGGGGGCCAGGACCGTCCCGCCGCTTCCCGCCGGCACCGGGGTGACGGTGGTCAGGGCCTCGGACGGCGCGTCGGCGAGGCGGTGGAACAACTCGGCCGCCGCCCCCGGGGTGGGCCAGATCCCGCCGGCGAGGTGGTCGCGGGCATATCCCGCGCATCCGGCGGCCACCGCGATGAGGACGCTCACGGCCGCCGCGACCGGCGCGGGTGCCCGCACCCCGCGGTGCAGCGCCGCCGCGAGGAGTACGGGGACGGTCGACGCCACCAGGGCGGGCACGAGGACTTCGGACAGCCCGTAGACGCGGTGGAACGCAAGGCCGACGGCGAACGCGAGCATTCCGATCGGAATCAGCGCGGCCACGCCTCCACGGGCATGGGTATCGGCCGACATGTCAGCCCCTTTCCTGGCGTGTCAGCTTCCCGGCGTGTCAGCGCGGGGGCCGCCATATGCCCGCCACGTCGGCCGGCGTCTCGACGGTGATGTGGCGTACCGGTTCACGGGCGGCCCCGCGGGCGGCGTCAAAGGCGGCTGCACGGACGGCACCTGACGCGGGGTCGGACGCCTTCGCCGTGGCGCCGGTCGGTGTCGGAGGCCCGTCGGCGCTGCCCTGGCGGGCGCCGACCCGGACGACCACGACGTGTTCGTAGTCGCGCGCCGCTGCCGCCAGGCGCCTTCCGGCGGTGGGGTCCGCGTGGCCGGTCACCAAGGCCAGCACCCCTTGCGCGGATTCGCGGCGCAGCTCGCCGATCGGGTCGGCCGCGCCCGCGTCGGATCCGTCGGATAGTCGTACGTCGGTCAGGAACGCCAGCAGTGCGGCGGCGTCGACGCCCCGGCCCGACGCACCGCCCAATCCCGCGCCGCCTGTTCCGGTACGCAGCCGCAGCGGGAAGTTGTGCACGGCGGCGGCGCTGCCCAGCGACGCCGCGACGTCGACGGCCAGTTCGAAGTCGGCGTCAGGACTGCGCCCTTGGTAGGAAGCGGCCCGGCAGTCGAGCAGCAGGGTGGTGACCGGCAGGCTCACGTCGGCCATTTGACGCACCATAAGCCGACCGGTGCGGGCGGTCGCCCGCCAGTGCACACGGCGCAGATCGTCGCCCTGCGTGTAGTCGCGCAGCGCGTGGAACGTCGTCGTGCCGGTGTCCGCCGTATCGGACGTCGGCCCTTCGAGGTGGTGTTCGCGCCCGGAGGGTGGTAGTTGGGTACGGGTGACGCGGGGCTGCACGAGGAGCGTCGCCGCCGCGCCGATGGGGATGGTGCGGTGGGCCAGGCCGAACAGGTCGCGGCGGACCAGGTGCAGCGGGCCGACGGGGATGCGGCCGCGGCGGGCGGTGGGCAGGACGTACCGTGCGGTCACGGTCGCGCCCGGGGCCAGCACGGGGAGGCGTACCGAGACGGCGGCGCCGTCGCAGTGGTCCTCGACGATCAGGCCGCGGCAGGGGCGGCGGCCCTCGTTGGTCACACCGACCACACCCCCGGCGGGGTCGCCACGGGCGACCCGGGCGGGGTTGAGCCTGCGCTCGGCGGTGAGCCGGGGAGCGGACGACGCGTCCGCGAGCGCGACGCCGACGAGCACGAGGCCGGTCAGCCCGAGCGCCGCCGGTTCCGGGTGACCGGCCGCCCAGCCGCCGCCGAACAGCAGTACCGAGACGGCGAGGACGGACCAGCCCGCGGGTGTCGGGCGCGGCGCGGCGGTGCGGGTCATTCGCACTGCCACAGTTCGGGCGAGAACGTGCCCTGGTCGGAGTTCGGCGTGCGGATGTAGAGGTCTGTGGTCCAGCCCTGGTAGCCGTTCCAGGTCACCTTGTCCCAGACGCTGCTGCGCACGTTGGTGCCGTCGCGCGGGACGGATTCCCCGGTGGTCTGGCAGTGCACGGTGATGGGGCCCGTGTAGCCGGAGGGGATCTGGGCGACGGACCGGGTGCCCGCGACTCCGGGGCCGCTGCGGATGCCGACGGTGACCCCGTCGTTGGCGTTGGGTCCGACGTTGTAGACGCGGCTCGGGGGCCGCAGGTCGGCGACCGCGGTCGCGGCCGGGCCGGTGCCGACCTCGTTCGATGCGGTCACCGTGATGTTGTACGACGTGCCGTTCGCAAGTCCGTTGGCCGTGGCGGACGTTCCGGTCGCGGTGGTGCCGCCCGGCGTGCCGCCGGATGCCGCCGACCACGCGACCTTGTAGGTGACCTTGGATCCGCCCGCGTTGGCCGGCGCCTTCCAGCTGACCGTGAACCCGTGGCCGTTGCGGGGCACTTCGGCCTTGACCGAGGTGGGCGCGGAGACCAGGACGCACGGCCGGACCGGCGTCGAGGCGGCCGACGCGAGCTTGGTGGCGCCGAATTCGGCGACGACCTTGAAGCCGTACTCGCGTGCGCAGCCGAGTCCGGTGATGACGAACTGGAAGGGACCGGACGGCCCGACGGATGCGGGGGTCGCCTTGGCGCCCGCCGGGAGGTCGGCGACCGAATAGCGGTCGGGACGGGCGCCGGGGGAAGCGGCGAACACGAGCGTGATGCGGCCGGGCCCGGACTCCGCCTTGGGCGTACCGGGCGCCTGCGGCCGGGGTGCCGGAGGCGTGGACGGCGGGTTGGACGTCGCAGGTGTCGAGGGCGCGGGCGTCGAGGCCGGGGGCGTCGTCGCGGGCGGCCGCGTGGTGCCCGGCGCGGGCGGCGCGGAGGTGCGCGTCGGCGGCGCGGTCCGCGTCGGCGGGGCCGGTGCGCGGGTCGTCGGGGGGACCACGGGCCGCGTCGTCGGGGCGGGCGGCGGTGCCGGGGGCCGGACCGGCGGCGGCTGCACGGGGGGCGGCTGGACCGGCGGCGCGGGGGCGTTCGTGGGCGGCGGGACGACCGGGGTCTCGGTGACCCATTTGGTGACGGTCACCGCGGGGGCGGGCGGAGTCGGACGCGGCGAAGGCGGTTCGGGGTCGCCGGGCGGTCCGGGCCGGTTCGACCCGCCGGGTGTCGGCGGCGTGCTCGCCGAGGTGGGGCCGGGCGAGCCGGAGGCGGCGTCCGACGAACCGGGTTCGGGGCGGTCCGAGGTCGTGGACGAAGGGCGGGGCGCGGTCGGGTTCGTGGTCGGCGACGGGGTCTTCTCTGCGTCGGAGGGCGCACCCGGCTTGTACTTGTCGACGGGATGCACGGTGCCCCGCGCGTCCACGACCACTGCGGAGGCCTGCGTCTGGTCGTTGGCCCACAGCAGGCCGTCGCGTACGTCGATCTCCAGCGGGCCGGCGCTTCCGGTGACGCGCACGGCGGGAGCGAAGGCGGCCGCGGCCGTGTCGTAGACGATGAGTTGACCGGCCGCGCGATCCGGTACGTACACGCGGTTGCCCAGGACCTCGGGCGCCCCGTAGTCGCTCTGCCCGGCAGTCGTCAGCGGGGCCGCCTGGACCGCGCCGTCGTCGATGTTCAGCAGCACCAACTGCCCCGACGAGGTCGCCAGGATGGGCAGCAGGGGTCCTTCGGTGCGCTCCGGGATCCGCACCGATTCGGGGGCGGCCTTGGCCACCGCGTCGGGCAGGTTGATGGTGCGCACCGGCCCCTGCGGACCCATCACCTTGACCACACCCGCAGTTGCGTCCGTCACGACGGGCCGGTTGTCGGAGATGGTGAGCCGCAAGGTGTGCCCGGGCTCGGCGATCGGCAGCGGCGCGGTCGGCACGGTCCCCTGGATCCGGACGAGTTGGCCGGTCGCGGGAAGCGTCACCCAGAGATTGCCCGACGCGTCCGCACCGGACGGACCGAGCGGGCGCGACCCCAGGTCGATGGCGCCCGACAAGGGCGCGAGCGACACCGGGTCGATCGGCTGGACCGTTCCGGCGCGCGGGTCCACCAGCCACGCCCGGCCGCCGCCGACCGCCAGGGCCAGGCCGTCCGTTCCGTACGAGCGGGTCTGCGGCACCGCGAGCTGCGCCGGATCGATGCGGCTGACGGTGCCCGTCGCCTGGTCCAGGACGAGGACGACGGAGCCGTCCGTCCCGACCTCGATGGGCCCCTCGCCCGCCCCGGGCAGTTCGACGCGCCCGTCGACCTGTCCGGTGGTCCCGTTCACGTGGACCACGGTGTTCGCCCGCGAACTGGACAGCCAGTTGCCGAGGTCGGCCAGCGAGACCTTCGCCCCGGCCGCACCGCTCCCCAGCACCACGGACGTCGCCACCAGCGCGAGGACGACGACGAGCGCACCCCAGCCCGCCCATCGGCGCGGCAGACGGGGCATGAAGCGGCCGGCGGGGGACTGCACGGACTGGGGAATCATCGGTGTACTCCGGATCTCCGGCGCCCGCGGGGACGTTCGCCGCGTCTTACTGTGCGCACCGGACCCATGGCAAGGCATGCAAAAACGCGTCGAATGCGCCCGCAGGCACCGACTTTGGGCGGCCGATGGAAATACGCGTCATATTCCGGGGAAGTGAACGTGCGGCGTTCTGCGAGCGGGTTCACGGGCCTAACCTGAATGCGCGTCAATGCCGTTGCCGCGAATGCGCGCACAACGCCGCGGCCAGGAAGGAACGCGATGAACTCCGGCAGGCTGCCGAACCCGTGGCTGCCGCGCCCGGACCCGGTCGGCGAACCGGTCCCGCCCGCGGACAGCGGCGCCGGGACGCGCTTCGCGCCGGTGCGGCCGCAGGCGGGGCTTGCCGCCGAACCGGCGTCGGACGGCCCCGCCTTCCGGTCGGTGCCGGCCGACGCCCCCAACCCGCCCTGGTGGTGGGTGGGTTGCCATGGCGGCGCGGGTGTGTCGACGCTCGCCGCGGCGGTGCCGGGCGGGCGGGACGCCGAGCGCGCCTGGCCGTTGCCGCCCGCCCGGCGTACGAGCAGGGTCGTCCTGGTCGCCCGCACAAATTCCGACGGTCTGCACGCCGCGCAGGACGCCGCCCGGCAGTGGGCGGCCGGTCGGGTGCCGGGCGTCTCGGTGCTGGGGCTGGTGGCCGTGGCGGATGTGCCCGGGCGCCTTCCCCGGTCGCTCGCGGCGCTTCTGCACCTGGTCGGCGGGGGCGTGCCGCGGCTGTGGGTGGTCCCGTGGATCGAGGCCCTGCGCCTGGGCCGTCCACCGACGGGGACGATGCCGAAGGGGCTGCGCATTCTGGCGGACGAACTCGGCCCGCTGAGAGTGGAGTTGTCGGCGGGTGACTGACAGCGCCTCGGGCGGGGCACCCCCCGGGGCGGGCACCGCGCACACGAGTACGGCCGGGACCCGCCCCCAGCCTGTGGGGCGGTTCCCGGCCGTGGCGCGGCGAATGTTGCTCATCCGCCGTGGTCGGCGATCCGCGTCAAGCGGCGCGTTTTGGACCGTGCTCCGCGCTCGGCGGGCACTCCGGTAGCGGCGCCGCGGCGCGGGCGAACGTGTAGGGGGTCACCCCCAGGGTGTCGGCGAAGTCGCGGGCGAAATGCGAGTCGTCGAAGTATCCGAACTCGGCGGCCAGTTCGCTCCACTTGTCGGGCGCGTTGCGCTCCAGCCGGGCGGCGGCGTGGTGAATGCGGGAGCGCCGCAGCAACCACTTGGGGTTGACGCCGAGTTGGTGCAGGAACAGGCGCTGCACCGTGCGGATCGACAGGTGGAACTCGTCGGTGAGGTGGGTGACGCGGTTGATCGTGCCGTCGTTGCGGATGCGGTCGATCATCGCGCCGATGCGGTCGCGGTCGCGGCTGTCGGCGCACACCCGGTGGCCGCGCAGGTTCCGCTCGAAGGCGGCCTTGAAGGCCGGCAGGCCGTCGCGTACGGCCGCCCGCAGGTCGGTGTCGAGTCGGTGCGCGCGCAGGCCCCAATCGGTCTGGGCGAGCAGGCGGACGCTGTCGGTGTGCTCGGCGGCGTCGCCGCCGATGAGCCCGACGGCGGCGCCCGGCCGCAGCGCGGCACCGTAGAAGGCGCCGCTCCCCGCGACCGGCGTCGTGTGGCGGTTGCGCAGGATGCCGTGGAAGATCAGGCGGTTGCCGTGCAGGACGACGTTGGGCTCCGGGAAGCGCAGGGACACCACGGTGGCGTTCAGCGCACCTGGGCGCACGGCCCAACGGGTCACCCAGAATCTGTCCACGACGTGGGCGAATTGCGGACTGGGGCGAAGAGACTCGGCGGTGACGTCGACGCCCGACGCCCCGATGACTCCGAGGGCGGGGTCCGTCCACCATTGCGTATCGGACGGGAATGAGCGGCGCATGGGAGTCTCCCAATTGCTGGACAATTGCTGGAGAGTCGGTCGACCGGACGGACCGGCACCAGGGGGGCGGTGCGTCCTGTCGGTCGATGGGGGGTGCGTTGTCCACTCTGCGCCGGACGCGCCGCGGAAACCTGACCCAGGTGGCGTATTCCTACGGCCGGTGCTCGGCCGCGTTCCTACGGCCGGTGCTCGGACAGACCGAGGGCGGCGAGTTCAGTACGGTTGCCGACCCCGAGCTTGGCGAAGACGTGTGCAAGGTGGCTCTTGACCGTGCCGCGCGCGATGAACAGTTCGGTTGCGATGTCCGCGTTCGAGAAGCCGCGCGCGGCCAGCCGGGCGACGTTGAGCTGCATGGGGGTGAGGCTTTCCGGCCCGATCACGGGTCTGCCTCGGCTGCCCCGGCCGCGGGCGGCGAACTCGGCGAGTTGCCGGAGGGTGACCGACCCCGGCTCGACGGCATGCATCCGCGGATCCGGGACACCTGCCCACGATTCCGCGAACTCGACGTCCCACCAAGTCTTTTCCTCAGGGAAGCGGACCAGGGACCGTTCCACGCGGGCGGCGCGCACGCCGGAGAAGAGCCGTACCGCGCGGTCGTGGCGGCCGCGGCGGGCCGCGAGGACGGCGAGCGTTTCGAGGACGTCGACGGTGTCCACCCACCAGTCGTTGTCCACCCCCGCGGCAAGGGCCGCGTGGGCGTACGACTCGGCGTCGGCCAGGTCACCGCGCAGCAGTGCGGCGCGGGCAAGTCCGCGGTCGGCGACGGCCTGCGCGCGGCGGTTGCCGAGGCGTTCGGCGACGCACGACAGGTGGCCGGCCTGCTCGACCGCGGCCGCGGCGTCTCCCTCCGCCAGGGCGGCCAGCATGCGCAGTTCCTGCGCGTGCCAGGCGAGGTACCCCGCCCCGTCCCGCTCACGCCGGAACACGGCGGCGGCGATGTCGTGTGTGGTGGCCGGGTTGCCCAGTGCCAGTTCGGCGGCGGCGAGGGCGAGTTGCAGGACGCCGTTGCCCCACCGCACGACGTTGCCCTGGGAGCGCGCGAGTTCGGCGAGCACCGCGCGCCTGGCCTCGTGCGGGTCCCCGGCCATGACCTCGACCAGAGCGCGGGCCTCGACCGCGGCGTTGCCGAGCAGGAGGTCGGAGCCTGCCGCCAAGGCCGCCGCCTGGTCGGCGAGTTCACGGGCGGCGGGCAGGTCGCCGGCCAGCCTGGCCTGATGGGAGCGTCCCCAGATGGCCCAGAAGCGCCCCGCGTCGAAGCCGCTTCGGCGGAAGGCCGGTTCGCCGCGGTCGGCGATCTCGGCCATGCGCGGGTAGTCGTCCTGCCACACGTAGCTGGTCGACAGTGAGCTGTACGCGTCGGCCAGCGCGACCACGTCACCCGCGTCCCGGGCGACGGCGACCGCGCGTTCGAGCAGCGGCTGCCCGGCGGAGGGCCGCATCATCATGGTCGCCGTGCCGACCCGGTTGAGTGCGTGGGCGTGCGCCCGTTCGTCGCCGACGCGCTCGGCCATGGCGATCGCCGACGTCGCGTCGTCCATGGAGCTGTCCAGGTCGCCGATCCAGAAGACCAGCATCGCGCGCATGGCGAGGACCCGGGCGCGGGCCCAGTGGTCGGCGTCCGGGGTGGTGTCCAGCACCCGGCCGAGGACCCGGACGCCTTCCGCGTACCGCCCCTTGACGCGCCAGTACGAGCCGAGTGCGGCCCCGATCCGCAGCGCGTCCTGGTGGCCCGCGTGCGCGGCGTGCTCCAGCGCGGCCCGCAGGTTCGGGGCCTCCTGGTCCAGGCGCGCCCGCCCGTCCGGGTCGAAGGCCCACATCTCGTCGTCGGCGCGTTCGGCGACCGCGAGGAACCATGCGCGGTGCCGGGCGGCCGCCCCGTCCGGGCCGTACACCTGCTGGTGTGCCGCGTGGTGCTCGGCGGCGTACTGGCGGATGGGGGTCAGCATGCGGTACCGCGTCTCGCGGGCGTGTTGGGCGACGTCGACCAGCGACTTGTCGATGAGCGCCATGAGGTGTTCGCGCAGGGCCTCGGGCGGCATCCTCCCGTCCACGCACACGTACTCGGCCGCGGCCAGCGTCCAGCCGCCCTCGAACACCGACAGCCGCCGGAACAGCGCGGCCTCCTCGGGGGTCAGCAGCGCGTGGCTCCAGTCCAGCGAACGCCGCATGGTGCTGTGCCGGGCGTCACCGCCGACCGGCAGCGGCGTGCCCACGGCCCCGGGGACCGGGGCGCCCACGCCGGAGACGGGTGCGGGCACGCTGCGCTCCAGGTCGGCGGCGATGCGGCACGGCGACGTGACGCGGCCGCGGGCGGCGGCGAGTTCGATCGCCAACGGGATGCCGTCGAGTTCGTGGACGATGTGTTCGACGGCCGCGCGGGCGGCGTCGGCGCAGGCGTCCGGGCCGCCGGCGTCGCCGGCCCGGTCCAGGAACAGGCGCGCGGCGTCGGACGGGGGTACGTCGTCCGGTGCACTCCCGGTCGGTTCGTCCAGCCGCGTCGGCAGCGGCGGAACCTGCCACACCGCCTCCCCCGGCAGGCCCAGCGGTTCCCGGCTGGTGGCCAGCACCCGCAGCTCGGGGCAGCCCTCCAGCAGCGATTCGACGACGTGCCCGGCCGCCTCGGTCAGGTGCTCGCAGTTGTCGAGGATCAACAGGCCCGGCTGGTCCCCGACATGGTCGATGACGGCGTTGATCGGCGGACGCCCGCCGTGCGCGCCGATCGCCGCGGCGTCGAGCACGGCGGCGGGGACGAGGTGCGGCTCGGTGACGTTGGCGAGGGGCGCGAAGACCGGGCCGAACACCGGCGCGGCCGGAGCGGCGGCGGCGCGCGGGGTGGGCACCGGACGGGTCCAGGGCACCTCCGGCGTCTGCCAGCGGGCGGCCGCGCGTACCGCGAGGCGCGTCTTCCCGATGCCACCGGGGCCCACCAGCGTCACCAGGCGGCGCGGCCCGCGCAGGGCCGCGCCGAGCGCGGAGAGCTCGGCCTCGCGTCCGATGAACGCGGTGGTCGGCTCCGGAAGCCCGGTGACGCCGAGCACCGTCGTGTTGTCCGCCATAGGTTCGTCCCACCACCCAAGGGCACGACGGCGGCCGGCAGTCCGGCGCAGCCCTGTACCCATGCTCGAACCGCACACCTGCCGGCCCGGCTCGGGGCCCGGCGCGATGTGCGACACCGGTCGGCCTTGGAGGACGACGGCACCCGCCGGGCGGTTCGGGACATCGCGGATGTCGAGGGACTTCCCGCAGTTCAGGGGCACTTCGGCAACCTGGCGCGGTTACTTGGAGCTCTGTATGGGGACGTGTCCCGAAGGCTCGGAGGCGGTGGCAAAGCGCCGTGTTTTTCCGCGACTTCGCCGGCGAGCGGAGCGACGATCACAGGGTGAGCCTCTCGTCGTCGTCCGCTCCCGTTCCGGCCCCGGTCCCGCCGGCCGGCCCCGCGTCCGAGCCCTTTCCCGACGGATCCCCCGGCGCCTCGGCGCTCCCGTTGTTCCGCGAGTGCTTCCAGGCCCTGGGCGACAACATCGAGCGTGTCGTGAAGGGCAAGCGCGAGGTCGTCGACCTGGCCCTCACCGCGTTGTTCGCCGAAGGGCACCTGCTGCTGGAGGACGTGCCGGGAACCGGGAAGACGACGCTGGCCCGGGCGCTGGCCGCGTCGCTCGGAGCGGACTGCCGCCGCATCCAGTTCACGCCCGACCTGCTGCCCTCGGACATCACCGGGGTCTCGGTGTTCCGGCCGCAGTCCGGCGACTTCGTGTTCATGCCCGGACCGGTCCTGACCAACATCGTCATCGCCGACGAGATCAACCGCGCGTCGCCGAAGACGCAGTCCGCGCTGCTGGAGGTGATGGAGGAGGGCCGGGTCACGGTCGACGGGACGGCGCACGCCGTACCGCGGCCGTTCATCGTGGTGGCGACGCAGAACCCGGTCGACATGGCCGGCACCTATCCGCTCCCCGAGGCGCAGCTCGACCGCTTCCTGATGCGCCTTTCGCTCGGGTATCCGGACCATGTGTCGGAAGTGGACGTGGCGTGCGGGGACTCCGGGTCGGCGGCGGTCGACCGCCTGCCGGTGATCGCCACCGCGCACCACGTCGCCGAGTTCACCGACTTCGTCCGTTCGACGGTCGCGGTCGCCCGGCCGGTGGGCGACTACGCGGTACGCCTCGCCGCCGCCACCCGGGTGTCCCCGCACGTCCGGCTCGGGGCGGGGCCCCGGGGCAGCGTCGCGCTGGTCCGGGCGGCGCGCGTGCGGGCGGCCGCCGCGGGGCGGGCGTACGCGGTGCCCGACGACGTCAAGGCCCTGGCCGGCCCGGTCCTGACCCACCGGCTCCTGCTCACCCCGGACGCCGAACTCGCCGGCGCCGGCGCGGCGGACGTCGTGGCCGAAGCCCTGGCGACGGTGCCCGCCCCGCGGCCGCTCCACGACGCGTCGGAGGGCGACGGATCGCGTCGTACCGCCGCCAAGCGCTGACGCCGGGCCGCGGCTGCCGCCCGGCCGCGCTGACGGCCGAGGGCCGCCGCGGTCACCCGGCGGCGGCTCCGGGCAGGGGCAGGACGTCGAAGTCGTGCATGCAGACGGGCGCCGTCAGGGCGTTCAGAATGCCGGCGGCGGCATCGTCCACGCTCATCCAACCGGGCCCGTTGTCGTAGAGGTAGCCGCGGTTCTCCCAGACGCCGGCCAGCTCGCCCAGCAAGTCCCGGTCCCATTCGGCGTGTACGCCGGTGCCCAGCACGGGCCCGACCCCGGCGGAGGCGAAGCACACACCGGCGTGCTCGGCCCGCCACGCGCGCACCGTCTCCTCCAGCGCGGCCTTGCTGGCGTCGTACGGCCCCATGCCCGGCAGCGGACGCCCGACCGCGGACGCCGAGAGGAACACCGCGCGACCCCGCGACTCCTCCAGGTGGGGCAGCACGGCCCGGCAGACGAGCGAGGCGCCGACGACGTTCGTGGCGAGGACGCGTCCCCACAGGTCCGCGTCGGCGTCGGCCATCCGTACCAGCGGATCGACGCCGGTCGCGTAGACCAGGGCGTCGAGTCCGCCGAGTTCGTCGCCGATGCGGGCGGCGAGTGCGTCGATCGACATCTGGTCGAGGACGTCGCAGGTGACCGGTATCGCGTCGGGGCCGGCCTCGTCGGCGGCCTCGGCCAGCAACTCGGCGCGGCGGGCGGCCAGGACGACCCGGGCGCCGGCCTGGGCGGCGTGCCGGGCGAGGGCCCGTCCGATGCCGGACGACGCGCCGACGACCAGGACCCGGCGGTCGTGCAGCGGTGCCTTGCCGTCCGTCGCGCGGTCGGCTGCCTCGAAATGCTCCATGACGTTCTTCCTCCGTGTGCTCTTTCCGGCCGCCCGCCCGGGTTCGGGCGCGGCGGCCGGGTTGCCCGACTACTCCTGCGCGTCGAGCAGTTGGGCCAGGCAGGCGGACGCCGGGTTGTCCCGCCAGATGGTGCGTCCGGGCGGCATGAGGCCGCGGTCCTCGGCGCGGTTCATCGCGCGTATGACGATGACCGTGTAGCGCATTGCGGCCAGCACCTCCCAGACGTGGGTCTCGGCGACGACGCGGCCGGAGTGGGCGGCGTAGGCGGCGCGTTGCTCCTCGCGGGTGGGCTCGCCGGGCAGCCGGGGGACGCCGATCGCCTCGTGCGACGCACGGTCGAACATGAGCCACCAGCCGAGGTCCAGCTCGGGCGCGGCGATGGCGGCGGCCTCGAAGTCGGTGACGCAGACGCACCGGAAGTCGCGCCAGATCATGTTGCCGGGGCGGGCGTCGCCCCACGAGAAGGCGTCCGGCGCGCAGGCGGCGGACGCGGCCGGGAGCCGTTCGCGCAGCCAGGCACGGGCCTGGTCGAGCACCGGATGCTCGCGGCCGCGCAGTTCCTTGTCCGCGCAGTCCTCCCAGATCCGGAACTGCGTCACCGGGGAAGGTGTCTCGGCTTCGGGCACCAGCCATTCGAGTCCGGCCGCGCGCCAGTCGAGGGTGTGGAGTGCGGCGAGCACGCGCAGCCCGTCGTCGATCATCGCGGTGCGCTGCCCGGGGGCGGCGTCCCGGAAGAAGCCCTCGACCGGGTACGGCGGGTTCTCGACGGGGACCTGTCCGGCGACGAACTCCATGAGGAAGAACGGCGCGCCGAGCGGCCTCGGGTCGGGGTTGTAGCCCAGCAGTCCGGCGAGGGGGATGTCGGCGCCGCTGCCGTGCAGGGCCGACATCACCCGGTACTGGAAGTCGATCTCGACGTCGAACCCGGGGACTTGCTGCGGGTACATCGCCGGGCCGGTGCTCTCCCGGCGCAGCACGAGGGGGTGCGCGGTGCGCGCGCCGGCCTCGGTCCAGGTCGCGGTGCAGAAGACCGTGTCGGCGGAGAACCCGCTCCCGCTGGGCCGTCGTACGTCGGAGACCACGACGTCGCCGGCGTTCGGCCGCACGGCGGTGAACCAGTCGGCCAGGGCATCGGCAAGGACCGAGTCGTCGGACACCGTCAAGATTGACTCCAGGGGATGCGCCGGGTGGGCAAGCGGCCCTGGCAGGGCCGATGCAGGGCACATCGTGATCCCGTTAGTGGATGAAGTCAAGCATGTTGTGCCCGCCCCGCCCCCCGGAAAAGGCCCGGCGCCGGCCCGTGTCAGCCCAGCCGGTGACCCGTCACCGCCGACGCGAACGACCGCACCGCACCGATGACTTCGGCACGGGTACGGCGCCCCGCGAGGATCTCCATCTGGTAGCCGTCCTCCAGCGCCACGAAACTCGCCGCGAGCATCCTCGGCGGATCGGTGAGCGTGAACGTGCCCTGCGCCTGACCGAGGATCAGCACGCCGTAGTAGACCGCCGCCTGACGCTCCATCAGCGCACTGTCGAGGGCCGCCGCCTTGGGGTCGCGGAGGCTGCGCGGCCAGAACTCGAAGAGCATCCGCACGAGGCGGTCGTCGGGCCCGGACGCGACGCCGGACTCGATGCAGATGCGCAGGCGCTCGGCGGCGTCCTCGACGCCCTCGACGGCCGCCTCGCGGGCGCCACAGAAGCGCTCCATGGCCTGCTGGAAGGTCTCGTACATCAGCGCGTCGAGGTCTTCGTAGTAGTACAGGACCGCCGCCGGGGTGACCCCGGCCTCCTCCGCGACGTCCCGCAGCCGCAGGCCCTCCAGCCCGCGGCTCACCAGCGCCCGCTGGGCGGCCTCGCCGAGCTGCGCGCGCCGCCCGTCCTGGTCCTTGCGCCGTGCCACCGCGCCCCGACCTCCTTGTCCGCCTGAGTCCGCCCGAGTCCGCTTGAGTCCATTTGTGTCCGTTTGGGCACGCTTGGGTCCACGCGGGTCCGCCCGGGCCGTGCCGGGGTCCGCCGCGAGGGGCCCCGCCCATTCCCTGAAGTTGACCACAACGATACATAGCCCCCTCTTGACGGGATCCTGACAGGTTCCTTAAATGCTCGTTTAAAGAAACTCTCATTTAAAGAATTCCTCAGGAGGCGCTGTGATCACCGACCCGGTACGCGACGATCCGCCGCCGCACCCGTCCCCCGGCACCGGCCCGGCCCCGTCCGACAAGGGGCTGCGTACCGGGTCGGTCGGGCTCGCCGCCTCCGTCGCGCTCGGGCTGTCGTCGGTCGCCCCGGCGTACAGCATCGCCGTCACGCTCGGCTTCGTGACGCTCGTCGCGGGCGACTTCGCGCCGGCCGCGCTGCTGCTGGGGTTCGTCCCGATCCTGCTCACCGCGTTCGCGTTCCGCGAGCTGAACCGGGAGATGCCGGACTGCGGCACGACCTTCGTCTGGAACACCCGGACGTTCGGGCCGTTCGCCGGGTGGCTCGCGGGCGGCTGGGTCGTGCAGTGCGCGACGGTGATCGCGATGACGGCGTTGTCCCAGGTCGGCTCGACGTACCTGCTCGACTTCCTGGGCCTGCACTCGCTCGCCGACGACAGCCTCGCGGTCACCGTGACGGCGGCGGTCGTGCTGGCGCTGGTGACGGCCGTCGCCTACCGGGGCATCCAGCTCGCCGCGGTGGTGCAGTACCTGCTGCTGGGACTCCAGCTCATCGCCCTGGCCGGCTTCGGCGTCGCCGCCTTCGCGCGCGACGGCGCGGCGGCGCCGTCGCTGTCGTGGCTCAACCCGTTCGGCTTCGACGGCACCGGCGCCTTCTCCGAGGCCGTGCTGCTGTGCCTGTACATCTACTGGGGCTGGGACGCGCTGATCACGGTCAACGAGGAGACCACCGACAAGTCCCGGATCCCGGGGCAGGCCGCGGTCATCTCCACGCTGGTGCTGCTCGCGACGTACCTGTTCACCGCCTTCGCGGCGATCTCCTTCGCGGGCACCGGCACCGAGGGCCTGGGGCTCGGCAGCGCGGACAACGCCTCAGACGTCCTGGCCACCCTCGGGTCGCCCGTCGTCGGGGAGTCCTTCGCCAAGGTCGTGGAGCTCGCGGTCTGCGTCTCGGCCATCTCGGCACTGCTGACCTGTGTGGTCGGCAGCTCGCGCGCCACCCTGTCGATGTCGGCACACGGCGCGCTGCCGAGGTCGTTCGCCCGCGTGCACCCGCGCTTCCGCACCCCGACCACCGGCACCGTCTTCTTCGGCGCCGCGGCGGCGGCCACCCTCGCCGCGCTCACGCTGCTCTCCGAGGACTTCCTCGGCGACGCGATCCTGTGCATCGGGCTGCTCATCGCGTTCTACTACGGCGTGACCGGCCTCGCCTGCGCGTGGCACTTCCGGCGTACGCTGCGCGACTCGACGCGCAACCTGCTCCTGCGCGGCGTCCTCCCGGTGGCCGGCGGCCTGATGATGCTCGCCGCCTTCACCCGCAGCGCGTACGACATGTTCGACCCCGGCTACGGCTACACCTCGCTCGGCGGCGTGGGCGGCGTCTTCATCCTCGGCATCGGCACGATCCTGCTCGGCGCCGCCGCGGCGCTGTTCGCCCGGACCCGCTACCCCGGCTTCTTCCGCGACGGACGCCGCACCGTCACCGAAGTCACCGTCACCGACGAGTAGACCGGCCCCGGTCCCCTGCCCCGGGAACCCGCCGCGACCTCGCCCTCGACCTCCTTCGCACCCCTGGCTCCCTCGCCCCCTCGCAATCCCCTGGCCCCTTGCACCCCCGGCGACCACCCGACGCCACGAACTCCCGGAGACCCGGCACCTCATGCACCGCACACGCAAGCACACCGGCGACCGCACCCTTGCGATCGCCGCGCTCCAGACCGCCCCCGTCCCCCACGACCTGGACGCCACCTGGGAGCGCTTCGCCGCCCAGGTGCGGGCCACGAAGGTGACGTTCCCGCAGACGCAACTCCTCGTCGCCCCCGAGCTGTTCCTCGCCGCCGAGGCCCCGCTCCTGGAGGCACGTGCGGACTGGATGGAGGAAGCCGCCGTCCCGATCCCCGGGCCGCTCACCGACGACCTCTGCTCGCTGGCCCGCGAGACGGGCCTGTGGCTGGTCCCCGGCACCCTTTACGAACGCGCCGACGACGGCACCATCTACAACACCGCAATCGCCGTCTCACCCGACGGTGAGATCGCCGCCCGGTACCGCAAGGTGTTCCCCTGGCAACCGTACGAACAGACCGCTCCCGGCAGCGAGTTCGTCGTCTTCGACCTTCCCGCTCTGGACACCCGAGCGGGCCTCGCCATCTGCTACGACGGCTCGTTCCCCGAGACCGCCCGGCAACTCGCCTGGCTCGGGGCCGAGGTCGTCATCCAGCCCACGCTCACCACCACGCGCGACCGCGAGATGGAACTCGTCTGCGCCCGCGCCAACGCCTGGACCAACCAGGTCTACGTCGTCAATCTGAACGCCGCCGCGCCCGCCGCCGTGGGACAGAGCTGCATCGTCGACCCCGAGGGCACGGTACGCCAGCAGGCCGGACCCACCGACGAAGTCCTCGTCGACATCCTGGACCTGGACGCCGTCCCCCGCACGCGCACCCACGGCTCCAACGCCCTCAACCGCCCCTGGCACCAACTCACCGCGTACGGCCAGGACATCAAGCTGCCGATGTACGGCGGCACGTTCCACCCCTCCCCCCACATCTGACCCGCCCCCGCCCCGGCAGGCGGCGGCGCGCGCTACTCCAGCGCGGGTTCCGAAACGGCGTGCGGGCCCAAGGGCACGGCGCTCTCGCCGCACCAGCGTTCGACCGCGGCTATGCGCGGCAGACCTGCAGAAGCACCGGCACCGCAAAGGCCGACCACATCCGCCACCGGCTCGTCCCCGCGTCCGGTACCGCGACGACTCCCCACCCCGTCGGCTTCGCCCGGCGCAGGCGTGGTGTGCCGCCGACCACGAGGCGGGCGGAGCGGAATCGGCCCGAACCGACGACGACGCCGCGGGGCCGGACTCCCAAGTACCGTGCGCCGAACAGCAGCCACAAGGGCCATGTCCCCAGCAGCACGAGCAGGCTGCCCGCAATCGTCAACGGCAACGACGCGGAGGAGTCGAGCGGATCGGACTCCAGCGACACATAGACCAGCGCGGCGAACAGGGGTGCGACGGTCGCGGACACCACACGCTGGTTGCGTCGAAGACGCGCTTCGACAGGAGAGGTTCTCGGCACCGCGGGATCATCGCAGTGCGGATGCCCCGGGGCCACAGAGGCATCCGACCCGCGCGGCAGGCGTCCGACACGCCCGCCGGGTGATCCGCTCCGGCGTCGGATCGGACGCGCGCCGGGCCGTCTCCGACGCTCGCAATCTCGAACCGTCGGGTCAGTCCTTGCGGCCGGTTGCGGCGATCGTCACGCCCAGCCCGATCATGGTCAGGCCGCCCGCGCCCCCGACCGCGGCCAGGCGGCGCGGCGAGTCGGCGAACCAGCCCCGGGCGGTGGCCGCGGTCAGCCCCCAGATACTGTCGAAGACGATCGCTATGGCGTTGAACACCAGGCCCAGCAGCAGCATTTGCAGCACCACGTGACCCTGGCCCCGGTCGACGAACTGCGGGAGCACGGCGGCGAAGAACACGATGGTCTTGGGGTTGGCGACCCCGACCGCAAAGCCTTCACCCAGCGTGCGCCACGTCCCGTGGCGCGGGGTCTCGCCCGCGAAGGCCGCGTGCAGCGAACCGCGTTGGCGTATCGCCTTGACACCGAGATAGACGAGGTACGCGGCCCCGGCCAACTTCAGCATCGTGAACACCAGCACCGAGCGCTCCACGACCGAGCCGACGCCGAGGGCGACCGCCACGACCAGCACGTACGCGCCCAGCGTGTTGCCGACGACCGTCGTCAGCGCGGCGCGGCGCCCCTGCGCCAGGGCCCGGCCCACGACGAACAGGACGCTGGGTCCGGGAATGATGATAAGGAGGAAGGACATGGCCGCGAAGGCGAAGAGCCGGTCTGTGGACACCATGCGCCTATGGCTACCACGCCGCTCACGGGGACGGACATCGCATTTCCGCGCGACCTCCCGGCGTCACCCGATGGCGATGCGGGGATGCTGCGCCGGGTCCAGCCAGCGCAGTGTGGCGGCAAGGAAGTCCTGCGGCACGGACACGCAGCCCGCGGTCGCGCCGGAGCCGTTCACGTGCAGGAAGATCCCCGCACCGCGGTACCGCACCGCCGGGGAGCGGTTGAAGTCGATCACCACCGAGTAGCGGTACGCCGGGTCGTGCCGGGCGAGGCGCTCCGAGCCGTTCGTGGCGCTCTCCGGCAGGGTTCGGTCGAAGCCGCCCTGCGATCCGAGTCGCATCTGGTTGTAGTAGGCCGAGTTGTTGTCCTGCACCCACCAGTGGTCGGCACCCACACGCGTGTACGGCATCGCCGTGCCCGGGTCCGCGTTGATGCCGAACGCCTCGGTGAGGGTGTACGTCCCACTCGGTGTCGTACTCGTGTTCTGGGTGCGTGACGCCCCCGGCACCACGCCGTTCGCGCCGATCCGCGCGTTCTCGGTGACGGTCAGCCTGGTCCAGCTCCCGTCCGCCCGCCGCTGCCAGGTGGCGACCGTGGCGTACGAGCCGCGGGCCGTCACGGTGATCAACTGCCGGGCGTCGCCCAGCTGCACGGGCACCGGGAAAGCGGGCGGCACTGGCTTGGCGGCCGTGGTGGCGGGCGCGGGCGGCCGCGTCGTCGCCGCAGGCGGCGCACTCGGGCTCGCGGTGGTCGGCTTCGCCGTGGCCGACGGAGATTCCGCGGGGGGCGTCCCGGTCGCCGTGGGGGTCTCGGGAGCCGGTGGCGTGGTGGGCACCGTCGCCGGCGGGGCGCTCCCCAGGGACGGCGCACCGGTCGACACGTCCGGAGCCGAGACCGGCGCCGCGGCCGGAGCCGGCGTACCCGGTGCGGCGCCGCCACGGTCGCCACCGCCCCCGCAACCCGCCACTGCCGTCTGCACGATCACGGCCGCCAACAGCCACGTCGCCAGTCGCCGTGCTCGTCTCACGGGCCCCCCTGCTCGGTCGTTTCCGGCCACCCCGCCGCAACGCTATCCGGTACCCGCGTCTCCGGCTGCGGTCCTGGGACACGTATCCCGGCGCGTGCGACGATGAGCCGGTCGGTCCGACGTCGGCATGCGCGCGGGCGGCGACGCGGTGACGCGACGCCGCGGGCGCGCAACTGCGGTGAGGGGACGGTGTGCCATGTTCTATGCGTTCGGTTTCGAGCGTCTCGGCGTGATCGTGAGCGACCTGTACTTCGTCGATCCCGAGCCCGAGGAGGGGCAGGAGGGCGCGGAGCGGGGCGTACGCCTGGAGCTGCGCCTGCTCGCGGCGGGCGAACTGCACGGATCCATCTACTCCGCCCGGCCGATCACCGTCGACCGCCCGCTGTGGCGCGCCGACCTCCTGGAGTCCGTCGCCGGACCGGCCGGCAGTTTCGACCGGACGCACCACCACCCGCGGTTCGACGGATGGGAGCCCGGCCAGCGGGTGTTCGTCGAGGAGTTGTCCGCCGACCCGCTGGCGTGGGTGGCCAAGCGTCTCGCGGATCCCGAAGGGCTCCTCGCCGAGGCGGGCGCGGCACCGGACGAGATCACCCCGGCCGACGCGGCGGAACTACGCGCGGCCGTACCGCAGATCGTGGACGCCGTCCGCACCCTGCTCGACCGCATCCGGGCCGGCGAACTCGCCCTGCCCCCGGGGCCCGAGCCGGTCACCAACGCCCGCGTCAGCTGGCTCTGACCTGCCGCCGGACTTCGGCAACTGCCGGACTTCTCCGGCAACTTCCCCGAGCGCTCCGGCACTGCTCACCGTGACGCCAAGAACTCCTCGACGACGCGGTTGAAGGCCGCCGGCTGCTCCATGTTCGGGTAGTGGGCGGCCCCGTCGACGCGCACGAGACGGGCCTGCGGCACGGCCCGCAGGACGCGGTCGACGGGGCCCACGTCGCGGTAGGCCAGCGGACCGTCCTCGGACTCGAACATGCGTACTTCTCGACCTTCTCGCGGACGTCGAGATGAACGGCCGGCCCGGCGCGCGCAGTCCGAGTCCGGCACACCGCGTGGACCGCCGGACGAAACGAAGGGGAGCTTTCCCCGTACGGCCCTTCGGCATGCGGTTTAACCGCTGTGCGCGAGAATCTCGGGAACCACCGTGTCCCACAGAGCGCGCGGGAACACCTCGTGCCCCGTCGCGGGCATCGCGACGAACCGCGCTCCCGGAACCTCCGCGGCCAGCGCGTGACCGTGGCCGAGCGGGAAGAGCGGGTCCTCGGTGCCGTGCAGGACCAGGGTCGGCACCGCGATGTCCGCGAGCCGGGCCCGCCACGGCTCTCCGGCGTCGATCAAGAACGGGTTGGTGACCTGCGCCGCGATGGCGCCCGCCCGGTCGACCATGCGCTCCGCCGTCGCGCGCACGCCGTCCTCGTCGAACGGACGGGAGCGGCCGGCGAACGGGCGCTCCGCGTCGACCAGGTAGGCAACCACGGCCTCCCGGTCCGACCAGTCCGGACCCGCCTGCTCCTCCCCGGAGCCCTCGGCGAAGATCGCCGCGAGGGCCTCGGTCATCGGCGGCAGGTCGCCGGCCTCGTGGCCCGGCCCGCCCGGTGTCGAGGACGCCAATGTCAGTGTGGCCACGGACTCCGGGTGGTCCAGCGCCAGCAGTTGGCCGACGGCGGCGCCCTGCGACATGGCCACGACGTGCGTCGGGGCGATGCCGAGTGCGGCGATCAGCTCGGCCGCGTCGGCCACGAGCGTACGCAGGTCGTAGTCCGGCTCGCCCACCGGACTCGCGGTGGACCGGCCGGCGTCGCGGCTGTCGTACCGCACCACATGGCGGCCGCCGTGCACGAGGCGGGCGACGAACTCGTCGTCCCAGGCGGCGGCCGAGTGTCCGGCGCCGTGGACGAGCAGCACGGCCGGGTCCGCCGGATCGCCGAACGCCTCGGTGAAGAGTTCGACGCTGCCGCCCGCACCGACCTTGACGAACTGTTCCGTGCCGGCCATGAAGCACTCTCCTCGGAAAGATTCGTTACATGTAACCAACAACCTACACAGTGATCGATTACATGTCACGAACTTTTTTGTAAACTGGCCCCATGCCCTCCTCACCTCGAACCGCCGGCGCCCCGAAGCCAGGACCGGCACCTGGCGCGCCCGCGCGCCGGCCCCCGGACGCGGCCACGCCCCCGGAGACGGACGCGGACATCGCCGCCGCCTGGGACGCGTACCGCCGCCTGCACCAGTTCGTCGACGCCGCGGTCGCCCGCGAACTCGAGCAGCAGTCGGGCCTGTCCATGCCCGACTACGAGGTCCTGGCCGCGCTCGCCGCGATGACCGGCCCCGATTCCTGCATCCGCGTCCGGGGTCTCGCCGCCCATCTGCACTGGGCGCACAGTCGCCTCTCACGCCAACTCGGCCGCATGGAGGCTCGCGGCCTGATCGCCCGCGAGCCGTGCGAACGCGACGGGCGGGGCGACGACGTGGTGCTCACCGACCAGGGGCGCGAGGCGTACGTCCAGGCCGCACCCGGGCATCTGGCTTCCGTGCACCGGCACTTCACCGGTCTGCTGAGTCCCGCCCAGCGCGCCGCCCTCGTCGGCATCGAACGGACGGTCCGACTGGCGGGCACCGGACAGCCCACGGCCTGAACGCCGCTCGGCCGTGGCTCGGACCGCCGCCTGGGCCGGCCCTTCGGCCCCGGCGTTCGGACGTCCGTACGACCGGCCTTGTCACATCCCGGCCGCCACGCGCGTCAGTGCTCCGAGGGACCGCACAGGACGGACCGCGCGGCGCGGACGGTGCGGGTGACGGCGGAGGAGATGGCACGCATGGACGACAAGGACTTCCTTGCCGAGCGCTTCGAGGAGAACCGCGCCCATTTGCGGGCCGTGGCGTACCGCATGCTCGGCTCGCTCAGCGAGGCCGAGGACGCGGTGCAGGAGGCCTGGATCAAGCTGTCGCGGTCGAACGCGGACGAGGTGGGGAACCTCGGGGGCTGGCTGACCACGGTCGTCGGACGGGTCTGCCTCGACATGCTGCGTTCGCGTACCCACCGGCGCGAATCCCCGCTGGAGAGCACCCGCGTTCCCGACCCGATCGTGGGCAGCGCGGAAGGCGACCCCGAACACGAGTCCGTGCAGGCGGACTCCGTCGGGCTCGCGCTGCTCGTGGTGCTGGAGACGCTGCCGCCCGCCGAGCGGCTGGCCTTCGTGCTGCACGACATGTTCGCGGTGCCGTTCGACGACATCGCACCCATCGTCGGCCGTACGCCCGCCGCCGCCCGGCAGTTGGCGAGCCGCGCGCGACGGCGCGTACGGGGCCAGACACCCGAGCCGGAGGCGGACCGGGCCAAGCAGCGCGCGGTGGTCGAGGCGTTCCTGTCCGCCTCCCGCGAAGGCGACTTCGAGGCACTGTTGCGGGTCCTCGACCCGGACGTCGTCCTGCGCGCGGACGTCGGCGCGGGCAAGTTGGGCGTCTCGCAGGTGGTATGCGGCGCCCGGGCGGTGGCCGAACAGGCGCTCAGGTTCCGCGACTTCGCGCACGCGGGCCGGCTCGTCTCGGTGAACGGCGGCATCGGCATCGTCAACGTCCCCGAGGGCAGGCCGCTTTCGGTCGCGGGCCTCACGATCGCGGACGGCCGCATCATCGAGATGGACATCCTCGCCGACCCCGACCGCCTGGCCCGCCTGGACTTCGAGTTCCTGGAGGACTGACCGCCAACGCCCCCGAGGGCGCCGGCCCACGTGCCCGGGTTCCGCCAGACCAGGGCGGACCTTGGTCCCTAGTGCTGTGGCCTGGAAGGTTTGCCGGTTCCCGGTGTTCGGTGCCGCGCCGCCGGGCCTGGCGGCCCTCCCGAGCAAGGCGCAGGCCCGAAGCTCGTACTCGGTCGTACTCGCGAGGGTCTGCAACGCGGCGCTTGGGAGGGCCGTCAGGCCCGGAGGGGTGCCGGGCGCCGGGAACCGGTGAACCTTTCCGGTCACAGCACTAGGCGATGTGCGTCAGCGCCGTCGTCCACAGGAACACGAACAAGCCCAGCGCCACCAGGCCCAGGAGGAGGACGAACGCGGTGCCGACATGGCCGCGGTGGCGGATCGGACCGGTGACGCGGTCCGGGTCCTCGGGGTCGTACACGACCTCGACGCGTGTACCCGAACCGCGCACGGTGGCCCGGACCGCGGTGATCGACCGCGCCTCCCAGAAGCCGCCGTCCGTCAACGGGAAGCGGTAGACGGGCACTTCGGAGCCGCGGTAGCGGCCGCGGCGCAGTACCGGGAGGTGCTCGTACCGCATCAGGTCGCCCGTGACGCGCACTCCGCGCCGCCGCAGGATGAGCGCGTCGCGGATCGGCAGAAGGCCGTCGCGCAGGACACCGAAGCCCAGCACCGCGAGCACGAGGCCGATCGCCGCCATCACGAGGGCAGGCACCATCGCGGCATTGTGGCCGCCGAACGGCCCGGCGCGGTAGACCTCGTCAGCGCGCCCAATGCGCGGGCCTCCCGACGCGGACCGGAAGTCTCGTACGCGCGTCCCCGCGCGCCGCGGCGACCTGTGGCTGAGTCAGGAACACCGCACCGGTGAGGTCCGCCCCCGACACGTCGGCGTCGCGGAAGTCGGCGCCCAGCACGTCCGCCAGCCGCAGGTCGGCGCCGCGCAGATCGGCGCCGACCAGGTACGCCCCGCGCAGACTCGCCCCGCGCAGGTCCGCGCCGCGCAACTTCGCCCCCATCAGGTCGGCTCCCCTGCGGTTCTTGCGCTTTCCGCCGACCTCCGCGCGCGCGAGTTCGCTGGTCCGGGCCAGCAGTTCGCCGACCGGGGCGCGGTGCGCGGCGACGTCGAGGCGCGCGAGCTCACCGGGGCCCAGCAGAGTCAGGCGCTCGATCTCCGACAGGGCGCGGCGCAGGTCCGGGAGCAGCGGGCGGGCGGCGGGCAGTTCGACCGCTTCCGTGAGGTACCAGAGGAGTTCGTGCAGCTGCCGCATGACCGGGAAGACGTCGAACATCGGCCGGGCGACGTCCGGCGACCCACGCCACGACCGGCCGGCGAAGGTGATCTGCGAGACCTTCTGGCCCGCCCCGAAGCAGTCGAAGACCGTGCAGCCGGAGAACCCCTCGCGGCGCAGGGCGGCGTGGATGCCGCAGGTGTGGTCGGGGCGCAGGTTGCCGCACGGTGTGCCGCCGGGCTTGTCGGCGGCGAAGTCCGCCGACTTCGCGAAGGGCAGTGCGACGCAGCAGAGCGCAAAGCAGTTCGCGCAGTCCCCGCGCAGGTCGGCGGGGGCGTTCGCGGGCGGTGGAGCGGTGGGCACGGCGGCGGAGCTGTCCAGACCTGAGGGGGCGTGCGGAGGGCCTTACATCATGCAGAGAGGGGGCGTACGGGAAAAACCGTACACCCCCTCCTGCGCACCTCAGGCCCTCACGACCCGAGGTGCGGTCTCACGGGTCCCGCCGACAGGCCCCGTCGACAGGCGCCGTCGACACAACCGGCAGTCGAACCCGGCTGCCGGACCGGTCGTCGGATCCGGTTGCCAGGACCGGCTGTCAGAACTGGCCGCGCCGGTACAGCCCCACGACCGCGGCACCGCCGAGGCCGATGTTGTGGGTAAGGCCCACCTTGGCCTCGGCCACCTGGCGGGCGTCCGCCTCGCCGCGCAGCTGCCAGGTGATCTCGGCGGCCTGCGCGAGCCCGGTCGCGCCGAGCGGGTGGCCCTTGGAGATCAGGCCGCCCGACGGGTTGACGACCCACTTGCCGCCGTACGTGGTCGCGCCGTCCGCGATGAGCTTGCCGCCCTCGCCGTCCGCCGCCATGCCGAGCGCCTCGTACGTCAGGATCTCGTTGATCGAGAAGCAGTCGTGCAGCTCGATGACGTCGACGTCGTCGATGGTCAGCCCGGACGTCGCGAAGACCTTCTCGGCCGCCGCGCGCGACATCGGCTTGCCGACCACGTTGATCACCGAGCCGTCGAACGCCTCGCCGGTGTCGGTGGTCATGGTCTGCGCGACGATCTCGATCGCCTTGTCCTGGAGCCCGTGCTCGATCACGAACCGCTCGCTGACCACCACGGCCGCCGCCGCGCCGTCCGAGGTCGGCGAGCACTGCAGCTTGGTGAGCGGCTTGTGGATCTCGCGCGCGGCCAGGATGTCGGCGAGCGAGTACTCGTCCTGGAACTGCGCGTACGGGTTGTTGACCGAGTGCTTGTGGTTCTTGACCGCGACGAGGGCGATCTGCTCCTCGGTGGTGCCGTAGCGGTCCATGTGCTCGCGCGCCGCGTTGCCGAAGATCTGCGCGGTGGGCGGCGTCATCTCGAACGGGTACGCCTTGGCCATGATGCCGTAGTGGCGGCCGACCGGGCTGGTGGCGAAGCCGCCCTCGCCGGTGCCGCCGCCCATCGCGCCCTTGGTCATCTTCTCGAAGCCGATGGCGAGCACACAGTCGTTGAGGCCGCCCTCGACGAACTGACGGGCCATCATCAGCGCCGTGGAGCCGGTCGCGCAGTTGTTGTTGACGTTGTAGACCGGGATGCCGGTCAGGCCGATCTCGTACACGGCCCGCTGACCCTGCGTCGACGCGCCGAAGCTGTAACCGACCGGGGCCTGCTCGACGAGGTCGTACGAGATGCCCGCGTCGGCCAGCGCCTTCTCGCCGGCCTCCTTGGCCATGTCGTAGTACTGCCAGTCCTTGCTCTCCGGCTTCTCGAACTTGGTCATGCCGACGCCGACGATGAAGACCTTCTTGGACACGGAACCGCCCTCCCAGAAAAAGCTAGACTCGATCAAGTTACTTCTCGGCGGGCGCCGGGTCACGGGGCAGACCGAGAATTCGTTCGCCGACCACGTTCAGCTGCACCTGCGTCGTACCGCCCGCGATGGTCAGGCAGCGGCTCATCAGGAACCCGAACGAGGCGCGCGCGCCGGCGTCCTCGTCGACCGCGCCCAGCGCACCGAGGATCTCCAGGCTCAGTTCCGACTCGCGCTGCTGGTGGGGCGTACCGACCAACTTGCGCACCGAGGCGCCCGGGCCGGCCTCCAGGCCGGAGATCTGCGCCATCGTGGTGCGCAGGCCGATGAGCGCGAGCGACGACGCCTCCGCGATCAGCGCGCCCAGGCGTTCGCGATAGCCGCCGTCGACGAACTCGCCCGCGGGGCCCGCGACCGCCGCGACCAGGTTCTCGATGCCCGCACCGAACGACGAGTCCGCGCCCATGTGCACGCGCTCGTTGCCGAGCGTGTTGCGCGCGACCTGCCAGCCGCCGTCGACCTCGCCGACCACCATCTCGTCGGGGACGAACAGGTCCTCGATGAAGATCTCGTTGAACATCGCCAGGCCGCTGATCTCCTTCAGCGGCCGAATGTCCAGGCCCGGCGAGGCCATGTCGACGATGAAGTACGTCAGACCGTCGTGCTTCGGCTTCTCCGGCGACGTGCGGGCGAGCAGGATGCCCCACTCGGAGTCCTGGGCCCGAGACGTCCACACCTTCTGGCCGTTGATCAGCCAGCCGCCGTCGACCTTCGTCGCGCGCGTGGTGAGCGACGCGAGGTCGGAACCGGCACCCGGCTCGGAGAACATCTGGCACCACTGGAAGTCGCCGCGCAGCGTCGTGAGCGCGAACTTCTCCTGCTGCTCGGGCGTGCCGTACGCGAGGACCGACGGCAGCACCCAGTTGCCCATCGTGATGTCCTTGAGGCGGACGCCCGCGGCCTTCATCTCCTGCTGGATCACCAGCTGTTCGACGGCGCCGGCGCCGAGCCCGTAGGGCGCGGGCAGGTACGGCGCCGCATAGCCGGTCGGCGCCAGCGCGATGCGTGCCTCGGCGGCGTTCTTGCCCACCGCCGGTGCGATGGCCGCGCGGGTCCGCTCGCGCAACTCCTCGGCGTCCTCCGGCAGATCGAGTACCAGCTCGCGGCGGGCGCCCGCGGCGGCCAGCTCGGTGACGCGCAACTTGTGGGCGGCGCCCGGGCCCGCGTACTGACGCAGGGTCAGCGCGCGGCGCAGGTAGATGTGCGCGTCGTGCTCCCACGTGAAGCCGATGCCGCCGAGGATCTGCACGCAGTCCTTGGTGGTCGTGAACGCGGCCTCGATCGCGTACGTCGCCGCGATCGCGGCGGTGAGCCCGCGCGTGGCGGCGTCCTCGCCGAGCGCACGTGCGGCGTCCCAGGTGACCGCTCGCGACTGCTCGACACGGACCAGCATGTCGGCGCACATGTGCTTGACGGCCTGGAACTGGCCGATGGGCCGCCCGAACTGCTCGCGCACCTTGGCGTATTCGGTCGCGCAGTCGAGCGCCCACGCGGCGACGCCGCACGCCTCCGCCGACAGCAGGACCGCGGCGTGGTCGCGGACCAGCGCGGCGTCCACACCGGACAGCACGCGGGACGCGGGGACCGTCACGGCGTCGAGGACGACCTCGGCACTGCGGCGCGTCGGGTCGACGCTCTTCAGCTCGCGGATCGTGGTCGAGGCCGCGTCGACGACGAACCACACGTCGGCGCCGTCCGCGCGGCGGGCCGCCAGCACCAGCAGGTCGGCGGCCACCGCACCGAGTACCGGCTTCGCCGTGCCGGACACGGTCAGGCCGCCCTCGGCGGACGCGGCGGTCAGGCCGGACGGCTCCAGCGCGACGGCTGCGATCGTGGCGCCCTCGGCTATGCCGGGCAGCAGCTCCTTCGCCAGTTCGGCCGACCCGGACGCGCCGATGACGGCGGAGGCGAGCACGGTCGGCAGGAAGGCGCCGGGGAGCATGGCGTACCCGGCCTGCTCCAAGGCGACGGCCGCCTCGACCGTCCCGTAGCCCGCGCCGCCGAACTCCTCGGCGATGTGCATGCCGAGCAGGCCCTGCTCGGCGAGTCCCGCCCAGTGCGGGGGGCGCTCCTCGGCCCCGGCCTCCAGGGCGCGGCGTACCTCGCCGATGGGTGCAACACGTTGCACCCATCCGCGCACCGACTCCTCAAGAGCCCGGTGCTCCTCCGTGATCCCGATCGCCATGTGCCCTCTCCAGTGCTCTCGCTGTACGTCCGTACCTGCGATGCGTGCGATGCCCGCGAAAACGCCGCCGTCGCCGCGATAGTAGAACGCGTTTCATTTGATGGGGAGGGCCGAAGCCCCGTACGACGCCGGATGTGGCCCTCGACACGGCAGCCCGCGGAGCGCTGCGGCAGGATGATCGCCGACACGCCCCGAAGAAGACAGGGGCGCCGAGGTTCAAGAGCAGGGGACCGCATGACGGACCGCACCACGGACCGCCCCGCCGCCGACGGCGGCGCCATCGACCCGCGCGTGCTGGACGCCTTCGACTCGGCCGTCGGGTTCATGCCCGCCGACGAGGGCGCCGCGCTCTACGCGGCGGCAGTGGAGGCGGCGAAGGTCGGCCCGCTCCTGGAACTCGGCACGTACTGCGGGCGGTCCACCATCCTTCTCGCGGCGGTCGCGCGCGACGCCGGCACGGTCGTCGTGACCCTCGACCACCACCGGGGCTCGGAGGAGCAGCAGCCGGGCTGGGAGTACCACGACCCGACGCTGGTGGACCCCGAGGTCGGGGTCATGGACACGCTGCCCACCTTCCGCCGCACTCTGTTCCGGGCCGGCCTCGAGGAGTACGTGGTCGCCCTGGTCGGACACTCGCGCGCCGTCGCCCCGCTGTGGAACACGCCGGTGGGCATGGTGTTCATCGACGGCGGCCACACCGACGAGCACGCGAACGGCGACTACGAGGGATGGGCGCCGCACGTCGCCAAGGGCGGACTGCTGGTGATCCACGACGTGTTCCCGAACCCGGAGGACGGCGGCCAGGCGCCGTACCGCGTGTACCTGCGGGCGCTCGCCTCGGGTGCCTTCACGGAGGCCGCGGGGCACGGGTCGCTGCGCGTGCTGCGGCGTACCGGCGACGGGATCTGATCCGTCGTCAACCGGCCGCCCGGTGGCGGCCGGGTCCGCGGCCGGCCCTGAGTCAGGGCCGCCACCTTGTCGTCTCGTCGACAAGCCGTTTGGCGGCTTGTCGACGAGGGGTGAGGGAAGTCCGGCAAACATCAACTAAGTCAGTGACACGGCCGTGTCCGAGGCGGGACACTAAGTGCCCCGACGAGGTCCGTACGTGACGGGATCCGAAATGGCCGAGGGCGAGCACTACGAGCGGGTTTGGGATCCGGCGACGCGTCGCTGGACAAGCCGCCCGGCGGATGGTGGGACCCCGGGGGCACCCGCCGAGGACCCATCGACAGCGGACGGGCGCGTACCGGATGGGTCGGCGCCGGACCGGATCGCGCACGACCGGGACGCGAACGACCCGGCCGCACAGGACCAGCCGACGCAGGACCGTCCTGAGCAGGACCAGCCGACGCAGGACCGGCTCGGGCAGGATCGGCCGGCAACGGATCCGGCGACGCGGGACTGGTTGGCCAAGGGGCGCCGCGCCGTCGGAGGGCCCGCGTCACCGCGTGCGCCCGGAGCCGCGCCTGCCGGGGGACCGCCGCCGAGACCCGGCGGCCCGCCACCGAGACCGACCCAGGCACCGAACGTCCACCTCGGTCCCGCGCGGCCCGCCGCGGGCGCGAACCCCCCGGCCCCGGAGGCGGGGACACCGCCCGGACCGGGCGCCGCGCAGGCGACCGGCCCGTGGTCTCAGCCCACCGTCCGCGGCCCGGCCGCGCTGCCGCCGGGAGCGGCGGGACCGCCCACGCTGCCCGGCCCTCCGGGCTCGCCCGCTTCATCCGGTTCGTCCGGTACGCCTGGCTCGCCGGACGCGGCCGCCCCGCTCATGCCCGGTGATGTCGCCTCGGGAGACGGCGACGAGGTCTCCCCCGGCTGGTTCGCCCGTAGCCAGGAACCGCCGCGCATGCCGCGCGGAGCGACCTTTGCCGACGCCGCCGCGGGTCCGCGCACCCCGCCCCGCGGCATGCCCGTGCCGGGGACGCCGCCGCGCGGCACGCCGAGCCCCTTCGGCCCGGGCCCCTACACTCCCCCGCACGGAACACCCGGACCTGTCACGGCCGCCGGAATGCCGACCTCGTCCGGCAACGTTTGGGCACCGATCCCGCCGGCCCCGCCGGCGGGCGGTCCCGGGGGTCCGGGCGGGACCGTCGGCCGGCCCTTGCCCGGTCAACCGCCTGCGCCCGAGCACGGTTCGGGCGGCTCGGGCGATTCCGGCGGTTCGAACGTCCGGATCCTCGCCGTCATCACCGCGATCGTGGTCCTGCTCGCCGTCGCGATCACGGTGGTCGTCATGCAGCCGTGGCAGGACGACGACGGCGCCACCGTCGCCGACTCGTCCGGCCGCCCGACCGCGGGCCCCGGTCACTCCGGCGGGCCCGGGCGTACCACGCAACCCGCACGGCCCGGCGACAGCGCGAACCCGTCCGGCAACACCTCTGCGTCGCCCGGGAGTTCGCCGTCGGCCTCGGCGTCGCCCTCCGCGTCCCCGTCGGCCTCGGGCGACCCCGGCACCCAGGCCGCCGCGCTCAGCGGACTGCTCGACAACAGCGGCGCCTCGCGCCAGTCGGTGATCAACGCGGTCAACAACGCCAGCGGCTGCACGGCGCTCACCGCCGCGGCCTCCGACCTGTCGCGCGCCGCGGACTCGCGCAACGCACTGCTCGCCGAACTGGACACGCTCAAGTTCGACGCGCTGCCGGAGGCGGCCCCCGCGCTCTCGGCCCTGCGTACCGCGTGGCGGGAGTCGGCGAGTGCCGACGCCCACTACGCTGCTTGGGCGCAGGCCCAGGCCGACAGCGGATGCGGGGCCGGGCAGACCAGCAAGGATGCCGGGGACGCCGCGAGCGGCCGGGCGACCGCCGCCAAGCAGGCGTTCGTGCAGGCGTGGAACGACATCGCGACCCGCTTCGGACTTCCGACAAGGACCGAACTTGCCATCTGATCCGTCCGATCCGTGGGAGCCCTGGGACGGCCCGCCGGCCCCCAGGCGCCAGGCCCGCGACCGCCGCGAGGCCGACCGGAGGCGTACCCGCGTCACCGTCGGTGTCGCCGTCGCCGCCCTGGCCCTCGTCGGCGGTACGGCACTGGCGGTCGGCTGGCCGGACGGCGACGGATCCGACGCGGTCTCCGCCGCATCCTCGTCGCAGATCTCCCTGCCGGATGCAACCTCCCCCCTCAGCACGGGAGTTGGCATGCCCTCCGAACCCGTACCGCCGCGGGCCGACGGCCTTCCGCCGAATGTCCAGGGCCCGCCCGCGTCCGTTCCCGGCCCGCCGCCGCCTGCGGTTCCGCCGAGCACCGCGCCGCCGCCCGGGACGGGCGCGCCGGACGCCAGACCGCTCGCGGGCAAGACCGTGGTGATCGACCCGGGCCACAACCCCGGCAACTCGCGGCACACCACCGAGATCGGCCGCCAGGTCGAGGCCGGCGGATTCCGGAAGAACTGCGACGAGACCGGCACCGAGACCAACGGCGGTTACACCGAGGCGGAGTTCACCGTCGACGTGGCCAACCGTACGCGCCAGGTCCTCGTCGCGCTGGGCGCCGACGTGGTGTTCACCTGGGACGGCGACCGGCCGTGGGGCCCGTGCGTGGACGAACGGGCACGTATCGGCAACGACGCGCACGCGGACGCCGTGGTGTCGATCCACGGCGACGGCGCGACGTCCGGCGGCACCGGGTTCCACGTGATCGTGCCCGCGAAGGTGCAGGGCGGCGGGTCGGACACCGGCCCGATCCTGGTCCCGTCGCGAGCCCTCGGCGACGCGCTGGCCCAGGCGTTCGCGCGGAGCACCGGCGCGAAACCGTCGAACTACGTGGGACAGAACGGCATCGACGTACGCGACGACCTGGGCGGGCTGAACCTGTCCACGGTGCCCAAGGTCTTCATCGAGTGCGGCAACATGCGCAACGCGGGTGACGCCGGCCGCATGACCGACCCCGTCTGGCGCCAAAAGGCCGCCCAGGGGATCGCGTTCGGCATTCGCGACTTCCTGATGAAGGGGACGTGAACCGGACGCCCCGACCTGCACGCAGCAACGAACTTCCGTAAGCTCCCCCGGACCCGTCAGCCGTGACGGTCGGCCGCACTCCGAACGCGCGGCGGCGTACGGGACATCCGGGAACCTCGCGCCTACGTCCCCCATCGCGACATTGAGGAGAACCGTGAACCAGAGAGGCATGACACGGGGAGACGGTCTCGTCTTCGTCTGTGTCGCCCTGATCTTCGGCATGTCGTTCGCACCGTATTTCAAGGCCTCGGCCGGCGGCTCGGGCCGGTCCAGCGGCTTTGACGACGACGACAGTTCGAGCGGCGGCGACACGCTCAGCGTGAACGCGTGGGCGCAGGACCACTGGCCGCTCATGGCCGTGGTGATCCTGCTTCCGTTGATCTCTTTCGTGCTCCTGGTGGCGCATCGGTACATGGTGAACGCCGACCAGCGCCCCGTCGGCGGGCTGACGCTGCGTCAGTGGGCCACCGCCTTCGCCGTCGTCGCCGCGTGGGCCGCGTTGTGGTCGCTCGGCGGCAACGTGTTCGGCAACGCGGACGAAGCGTTCGAAGGCTCCAACATCGACCTGGAGCACGGCTTCGGGGCGTTCGTGATCCTGCCGTTCACGCTGATCATGGCGCTGCTGCTGATCGTCATCGACCGCATCCCGGGGCTCGCCTACCCGCTGTTCATCGCCGCGCCGGCGTACCCCGCGGGGTACATCCCGCAGCAGCCGGGTCAGCCGGGTCAGCCGGGCTACGGCACGGGCATGTACGGCGCGCCCGTCGTGCCGCCCGGGACACCCGTCGCGCACATGCCTCCGCCGATGACCCACGGAGCCGGCATGCCCGCAGCGGCGCCTGCTCCGATGCCCGCTCCGGCCCCCGTACCGTCCTCCGGCTCGGGCCCGGGCTCGGCACCGGGCTCCGGCCCCGGCTCGACGCCCGGCTCGACCCCGGCTCCGTCCGCCGCAGCCGACTTCGCGCAGTTCTGGCTCGCGGTGCCGGAAGAGCGCCCGCTGCTGCCCGTGGGCGGCCTCGACAAGACCCCGGTCGCCACCCTGGTGCCCGGCAGCTGGTACCTCGCCGTGGAACCCGCGGGCGACGGCCTGGTCGTGGAGGTGGACGGAGTCCGAGGTGTGCTGTGGGACACCTCGGGTATCCAGCGCGGAGAGTAACGACACCCCGACGCAAGACGAACTTTTCCTATGAATCCGGGCCTTGCCGCGTCGCCCCCCGACCGGCGGGACACCCGCCCCCGACCGGATCTGGCACAGTGTCCGACCGGAAGACATCAACCCCATGCACCGGCAGCGCGCGGGGGCGCGGCCGGTGCGGCAATTCGGGTCGCCCCCGTACCCTGGCGGCGCCCACCCCCTCGGGAGGAGACCCCAACTAGTGGATATCAAGAAACTCACTCGCGGTGATGCGATCGTCGCGGTCGCAGCGCTGCTGATCTTCATCTTCTCGTTCCTGGCGTACATGAAGGCCGAAGTCGGCGACTTCTCGCGCAACGCCTGGGCCAGCGAGCTCGCCCCGGTCGTGACGTCCGAGGTGATCATCCCGATCGCGGCGGCCGTGCTGTACATCCTGGGCGGCCTGCAGCCGCGTCCGCAGGTGCTGTTCGGCCTGACCCTGCGTCAGTGGGCGGTGCCGCTCGCGATCGTCACGCCGCTCAACGCGCTGTGGTCGCTCGCGGCCATCCCGGACGGTGCCGAGGCGGGCATCGGTGCGATCTTCATCATCATCGCCTCGCTGATCCTGGCCGGCGGAGTCATCGCGAACGAGATGGTTCCGGCCCTCAAGGCCCCCCTCGGCCTCGGTGGCGGCGGTTCGGCCGCTCCGGCGGGCGGCTACGGCGGCCAGCAGGCCCCGTACGGTGCCCAGCCGCAGCAGGGTGCCCCCTACGGCGCCCCCCAGCAGGCGCAGTACGGCGGTGCCCCGGCGCCGGCCCCCGCGCCCGCGGCGGCCGACCCGTCCTTCCAGCCGTACTGGTTCTCGGTGCCGGACCAGCGCCAGCTGGTCGACGCGCAGACCAACGCCCCGGCCGGGTCGCTCAACCCGGGCGTGTGGTACCTCGCGGTCGCGCAGCACGGCCAGGGCCTCCTGGTCGAGGTCGACGGCGTCCGCGGCGTTCTGTGGAACGTCTCGGGGATCCAGAAGTCGTAGTCCGGGCCACCACGGCCCACAGTGACCGGCGTCACTCTCGAGGGGGCGCCCGCCGCGTTTCGCGGCGGGCGCCCCCTCGGCGTTCCGCGTGCCGGGGTGTCTCGCGTACGGCGGCGCCCCGGGGCCCATGGTCAACAAAGTAAAACGTGTTCTACAGTGCCAGGCGGAACCTGACGCCCCTTCAGGGGCCGTCCCCGCGGCCATGAGGAGAAACACGATGCGGCTCGGTCTGACATTCGGGTACTGGGGGCGCGGCCCCTCGGCCGGTTTCGTCGAAACCGCCCAGGAGGCGGAGCGCCTCGGCTTCGACTCGGTCTGGACCGCCGAGTCGTGGGGCTCCGACGCCTTCACACCGCTCACCTGGATCGCCGCGAACACGTCCCGCATCAGCCTGGGCACGGCGGTGACGCAGATGACGGCGCGCACCCCCACCGCCACCGCGATGCACGCGCTCACACTCGACCACCTGTCGGGCGGGCGCGTGATGCTCGGCCTCGGCCTGTCCGGGCCGCAGGTCGTCGAGGGCTGGTACGGCCGGCCGTTCCCCAAGAGCCCCCTCACCTTCACGCGCGAGTACGTCGACGTGATCCGCCAGGTCCTGCGCCGCGAGGGCCCCGTCGCCCTCGAAGGCCGGTACGCGCAGCACCCCTACCGCGGCGAGGACGGCACGGGCCTCGGCAAGCCGCTCAAGCCCATCACCCACCCCCTGCGCGCCGACATCCCCCTCTTCCTCGGCGCAGAAGGCCCCAAGAACGTGCACCTGACGACGCAGATCGCCGACGGCTGGCTGCCGCTGCACTGGTCGCCGTACAACCCCTCCGTCTACGGCGAATCCCTCCGCGACAAGCCCGAAGGCTTCCGCATCGCCCCGATGGTGCAGGTCGTCCTGGAGGACGACCTCGAAAAGGCGATGTTCCCCATCAAGGCCGCCATGGGCTTCTACGTCGGCGGCATGGGCGCCAAGTCCAAGAACTTCCACGCCGACCTGATGCGCCGCTTCGGCTACTCGGACGCCGCCGACCGCATCCAGGACCTGTTCTTCGAGGGCCGCCGCGAGGAAGCCATCGCCGCCGTCCCGAGCGAATTCGTCGACGAGATCGCCCTCGTCGGCTCAGCCGACCGCATCCGCGACCGCTACGCCGCCTGGCGCGACGACAAACACGTCACCGACATGATCGTCACCACCAAGGACCCCACCGCCCTGAAACTCCTGGCAGACCTCGCCAACGCATAGCCCCCACAACCACCAAGCGGCGCCCCCAACACGCAGCGGTCTCAACTCCGCCTCCAACCCCACGCTCCGTTCCGGAACGCACGGTTGGGCCCTCAACCCGACCCTGCACTGCAGTCAGGAGCGTGACGGGGGCTCGCCTCACGAGGCAGATCCTCCACGGGGGTTGTGTTCGACGAGCGCAGCGAGGAGAGCGGCCGTGGACATACCGCAACCTCCCGGCGGCCTCCGGCCGCGAAGGGGCGGGACACCATCACGTGGCGGACTGCCCTGCTGACCGCTCCTCCACACCAGCAACTCCGCCTCGCAAAACCGTCCGCAGTCGCGAAGGGGTGGGGCAGCATCAAGAAGACGGACTGTCACGCCAATGGCTGCCGCACATCGGCAACTCCCGCCTCGCAAAACCGACTCCAGCCACCTCGGGGCGAGGCATCATCACAAAAACAAACCGCCACGCGAACGGCCTGTCTGCATTCAGCTGATCGGACACGACCCGTGCTGTGTGAGGTTGCGCGCCGCCGAAGGATCGGCGGCGCGCTGAGCACTAACGCGGCCGGAGCTGCGCAGCGGTGGCGGATAACCCCCCGTTCCGCCTCACCGGCCGGCCGGGGTGGTCCTCACCTGCTGTTCGATGGAGTCGAAGATGTCGGCGTCGGTCTCCTGCTGCCACTCGGGCAGATCGTCCCAATCGGCCACGTGCGCGGGCTTGGGCGATTCCCTCTCGCATCTCGCCGCTAGCGTGCATCCGCTGTTCAGGTGATCTTGGCGCCGCTCGGAGCCAAGAGGCGGCCCCGTTCGTATACAGAGCGAGCGTTGGAGTTGCGCAAGTAGGGACGCAGAGCCGCCAACATGGCGTTGACCCGATCGTCGCACCGGCCAGACTGGACATGCGTATAGCCGTCGAGGGCCCAGTACCAGTCTCGGCACGCCTCTTCGAGTCGCCCCAGTTCAAGTTTGCGTTCGGCGCCCAGCGCGGTCCGTAAGACCTTGTAACGCTGGTAGCTGTCGTGTCGAGCATGGTTCGACTCATCCAGGTGAGTCACAGACTGCTCGCGATCTCCGAGTTCGTAGCGCACTTGGGCAAGGTGGTAGCTCAGTGACGACGGCGCATACGAGCCGAAGGTCTTCGCCTGCGCCTCGGCCCGTTCCATGGCGACCTCGGCTTCGCCGATCTTCATCAGTGCGGTGTTCCGATCACCGGTCGCTGCGGCGGCGTGGGCCTGCTGTCCGGCGAGGAACGCTCGCATGCGCGGACCAGCCCCCGGGGAGGCCGCAGACGCAGCGTCCGCAAGTTGCAGCGACAGCTGTGCGTGTCCCAGATCGACGGCCTGGACACTCATCCCCCGCAGCGTCGTGCAGTACGCCAAGTGGTCGGACGCAGCCAACGCCAGTTCCAGGGCTTTGATGTAGTAGCCCTGGGCGAGACCGTCCGACCGCTCGTCCATCGCCATGTACCCCGTCAGGTAGCAGTGGTCGGCGGCGGCCGACAGCATCGCGCGACGCACGTCCGGCGGCGCGTCCGCCCGCAGGTACGGCCCGATCGTGTTGACCAGGAACGCCGCTGCCATCGGCCGCGCGGCGCGGCCTCCGAACCGGTCGTCGAGTTCGCTGATCTTTTCGGTCATCGCCACCACCGCCTCGACCTCGCGGTAGCCGATGCGTGTGTGCGGGTCGCGGCTCAGCCGTGCGAACCGGTCGATGTTGTCCGGCCACCCGGGCACCGCCACGGCCACCGAGTAGAGCCCCGCGCCCAAAACGGAACGACGTGAGGGGTCCATGTCTGCGCTCCCGAACTCGACCAACCCTGTCACGGTATCCGGGTCGGGCTCGGTCGACGCCTCGGCGGCGAGGGGAAATCCGGCCTCGCGCGCGGTCACAGGCCGGTGGAGGCGACGTGCAAACGTCTCCAGGATCACCGCACGGACTCGGGGCCTGGGCATGGTTCCGGTCAGCCAATGGCACACGGCCGAATCGTCGTAGCGGAGCCGAAGACCCGACTCCGTGCCGGTCCTGTTCACCGCACGCGCGAATTCGCCGTTGAGCCAACACGCCTCGGCGAGCAGATCCGCAAGTCCCTTGTTGGGACGCCGTGTTCGTTCGGTCATGTGCTCCCCCGACCGGCGATTCAAGGATTTCAACGTCACGGTTGCCGCCAACCGTACCGACTTTCCGTGCCTGACTGTTCACTCTTTGTCAGCAGCTTCCGTTCGATCGACTAGGAGTCCCGATGACCGCACCCTCGCGCACGACGCATGCGGATCCCGGGATCGGCGCGATCCTGGACACCGTGTACGGGCCCCAGCGGGTCATGGACGTTCTCGACGCGGCGCAGGATCGGCGTACCGTCTATCTGCGACCTGAACGCGGCGGCCTGGCGTGGACCATCGCGGCGGCCGAACTCGGGCGGGTGGCACGCGGCACCGACGACGGCCCGAGGACGCCTGTCCCGCAGGCCAAGAAGCAGGACGACTCCAACAAGGGTTCCAAGCACGGCGGCGGTGGGTCCGACGAGGGCGGGAACACGAGCGACGGCCAGGGCCCGGCCGACGGGAAGTAGGCAGATGACAGACGACATCACGCGGACAACCCACGCCGACGAGTTGGCCGCGGCCTTGCTGAAAATGGGGGCGCTGACCCCCGATTGGCTCCCTGCGTACCATGCCGTGCCGCGGCATCGGTTCGTTCCCGACGTGATCTGGCCGGGGCACGCCGACGAGAACCGCCAAGACGACCGCGTGATTCGTAGCGACGACCCCGAACTGTGGTGGCGCGCGGTCCACAGCGACGTGCCGATCACCACCCAGTGGGACGACGGAGCCTACGACGGTCCCGGGCGCGGCGCGATCCCGTCGAGTTCGAGCAGCATGCCTCGCATGGTCTTTCTGATGCTGGCCGCCCTCGAAGTCGAACACGGCCATCGCGTCCTGGAGATCGGCACGGGGACTGCGTGGAACGCGGCCCTGCTCGCCCACCGGGTCGGACCCGGCAACGTGGTGTCGGTCGAGGTCGACGCCTCCCTGGCCGAGGAGGCCCGCAGACGGCTCGCCGGATTCGGTGCGGATCCGATCCTCGTCGTCGGCGACGGCTCGCTCGGATATCCCGAACTCGCGCCGTACCACCGCGTCATCGCCACCTGCTCGATCGGGCGCATCCCGCCGGCGTGGATCGCCCAAACACGGCCGGGCGGGGTGATCGTCGCCCCGTGGGGGCCGACGTACGGCGGTGAGGGGATCGTACGTCTCACCGTTGCCGACGACGGTACGGCGTCAGGGCGGTTCATCGGCTCCTCGGCGTTCATGCGCCTACGGCAACAGCGGGTTGAGCGCCCGCCGTTCCGGGCGTACCTGTCCGAGCCGTGGCCGGCCGACGGCACCCGGAGTTCTACCACCCTGTCACCGGACGAAGTCGGCGAATGGATCGACATGTTCGCGATCGGCGTGCAGGTGCCGCGGATGTTCTGCCGCGTCGAACGGTACGACGACGGGTCCTACACGCTGTGGCTGTACGACACGGACGTCACGAGTTGGGCGACCGCGGACTACGAGCCGGACGCCGTCGAGTACGGCGTGCGGCAGGCGGGCCCACGGCGCTTGTGGGACGAACTCGAGAGCGCATGGCGGTGGTGGGACAACCAAGACCGCCCGGACTTCGACCGCTTCGGACTGACCGTGGGACCGGCAGGCAACGAGCGGGTGTGGCTCGACCGCCCGGACAACCTCGTACCGAAATCGGTGCCGACGACGTAGGCCGTTACGGGTAAGTCATCGGTTAGATGGGCCCCAACCCGACGCTACGGTCGGGAGCGCGACGGGGCTCACCTCATGAGGCGGAACCCCGCGTGCTTGGGCTCAACTCCGGCTCCGGCTCCATCTCCCGTTCCGGATCGCCGGGTTGGGCCACCGCCCCGCGAAGGCGCTTCCGGGCCGGGAACTCCCGCAGGGGTGCACGGCAGCCTCCGTCGCCATGGCAGGGAACTCATCACGTGGTGGACCGCCCCTTGGGAACTTGGCCAACCGGCAAACACCCCGGCACCCAACACAGCCGCCACCGCAACCAGGTGAGACAGCGTTCACGAGACGGACCGCCCCATGGGGACCTGTCCCAACCAGTAACCCCCCGCCTGCAATCCGCCTCCACCCCGCACGGGGGCGGACCCCGCCCGGGGTGGACCGCACCGTGAATTGCCGCTCCCAGCCAGGGACTTCCGGTTCGGGGGCGCTCCCTCGCCGGCCTCGCGCGCTGTTTGGTGCGGGCGTGGCGTTGTGCTACAAGGCTGTGCCTGCGAGCCAGTGCGTCAGCAGGGGTTCGTCGCCGAATACCTCTACGGCTTCGGTGACCGGCGCGCGGCGGTTCAGGATGAGCATTACGGCTACCGCATCGCCGCGGAGGGCGGTGTTGCCCTTGGCGTGGCCTCGGGTCCAGTTGTAGCCGTCGGGGGTGAGGGTGATGGTCCACTCGCCCGGGCGGTCGCCGCCTGAGGTGTGGATGTGGAGGGATTCGCCATTACCGTGCGGGAGTTCTCGGTCGCCGAAGCCCGTGCCGGGGATGACGGTCAGGAGTTCGTCGATGCCGTCGACCGCGAGGTCCGGGTCGACCTTGGGGGTGATGCCGAGGGCGAGTTCGGCGTCGATGCGGTGGATCAGGGTCTCGTGCACCATGCGGCGGCCCCAGAACCGGGCGTGCGGGACGGGGCCGAACGTCCAGGCCGGGGCGTCCGGTCCTGCCTCCTTGAGGTACGCCGCCGAGCGCCGTGCGCCCGCCGCCAGCCACTCCGGCAGGCCCGACGGGTCGTCCGGCAGGCCGAGGTCCAGCGAGCGCGCCACGACCGGGGTGGACGCCGCGCCCGCGCGTACGTTCGCCGCCGACCACGCGTGGGCGATCCCGACGTGCTTCACGAGCTTCGCGAGCGTCCAGCCGGGGCAGGTCGGCACTTCGGTCGTGAGGTCCGCTCCCGACACCGCCTCGGCGAGTACGTCCGCCTGTGCGACGAACAGGTCGCAGTAGTGGTCGTGGTCCCAGGCGTAGTACGGCTCGGCCATGGCCTGCCCCTGTCTCGAATGTCCCGGAGAAGTATCGGTCTCGTCAGCAGCATTCGACCCTATTGTTCGTCCTCTTGGGGCCGCTTCGCCGCTCCTCCGACTCGCCGCTCCGGCCGAAGAGCGCGGATCAGCGCGGATCAGCCCGGACCGGCCGGATCACCGGATCAGCCGGACCAGCCGGATCAGCGCGGGTCGAAGCACATCTCCGTGTCGCAGCGCACGTCCGCAGGCGCGAGGCCGACCGGGAGGCCGGTCTCGGCGTAGCCCTCCGCGCCGCCGAAGACGGTCGTGGTGGCCGGCTCGCCGCCCAGGACCGCGGTGGCGAGGATCATCGCCCCGGCGGTCCACGCCGTACGCTCCTCGGGCCATATGGCGTCGTCCTCGAAGACGTAGCCGGTCCAGTAGAGGCCGTCGTCGTGGCGCAGGCGCTGGATCCAGGAGACGATCTCCACCGCGCGGTCGCTCTGTCCCAATGCCCACAGGGCGATGGCCAGTTCGCAGCTCTCCGCGCCGGTGACCCACGGCCGGTCCGAGACGCAGCGCGCGCCGAGCCCGGGGACGACGAAGGTGTCCCACTGGTCGGCGATGCGCGCCTGGGCGGCGTCACCGCGCAGGGCGGTGCCGAGGATCGGGTAGTACCAGTCCATCGAGTAGCGGTTCTTGTCGAGGAACCGCTCGGGGTGCGACACGACCGCGTGGCCGAGGCGGGCGGTGGCCAACTCCCAGTCGGGCTGGGGCTCGCCGAGGTGGTCGGCGACCGCGAGGGCGCAGCGCAGCGCCTGGTACATGCTCGACGAGCCGGTGAGCAGGGCGTCCGGCACCGCGGTGCCGTCGGCCTCGCGCTTCCAGCGGATCTCGCCGCCGGGCGCCTGCAGGTCGAGGATGAACTGCGTGGCCGCCTTCAGGTGCGGCCACATGCGGACCAGGAACTCTTCGTTCCCGGTGAGGAGATGGTGGTGCCAGAGGCCGACCGCGAGGTACGCGGTGAAGTTGGCCTCCTTGTTGTGATCGGTGACCACGCCGTCGGTGTACGCCGCGTACCAGGACCCGTCCTGGTTCTGTCGCGACGCGAGCCAGCGGTACGCCCGCTCCGCCTCGGCGTGTCGTCCCGCCAGGTCGAGTGCCATCGCGGCCTCGGTGTGGTCCCACGGGTCCAGGTGCCCGCCCACGAACCACGGGATCGACCCGTCCGGCCGCTGCACCGACGCGATTCCGTCGATCGTCTTCCCGATCTGATCAACCGTCAGGACCCCGTCCAGGGCCAGGATTTCGAGGGAATCCCGACCCGTGCCCCCGTGGGCCCCGAGGCGCGTCACGCCGCGTCCTCGGTGGAGGCGGCGCGCGGCTTGACCGCGTACACGACGAAGCTCTTGCCGATCAGCGGGTTGAGCGCCTTTTCCGCCCAGCGGGTCGCGCGCGGTGCCTTCATGATGTCCCACACCAGGAGCTTGTGGTACATCCGCACCGGCAGCGCCTTGTCGTTGTCGACGCCGACCGCGCACTTGATCCACCAGTACGGCGAGTGCAGCGCGTGCGTGAAGTGGTCGCCGTACGGCTCGAATCCGGCGGCCTCGACGCGCTCGACCAGCTCGTGTCCGCGGTAGATGCGGATGTGCCCGCCCTCGACCTCGTGGTACGCGTCCGACAGCGCCCAGCAGACCTTCTCCGGCCCGTACCGCGGCACCGTCATCGCCGCGAGCCCGCCGGGCTTGAGCACCCGGAAGATCTCCGCCAGCACGCCTTCGTCGTCCGGGATGTGCTCCAGTACCTCGGAGATGATCACGCGGTCGAAGCTGTCGTCCGGGAACGGCAGGTCGAGCGCGTCACCGGTCACCGCGACCGCGGTGGCGCCCTCGGGGGCCTCGCCGGCCTCGGACATCGCCTCGAACATCGTGTTGACCTCGCGGACGTCCTTCTCGTTGCGGTCCAGCGCGACGACGTGCGCGCCGCGCCGCAGCACTTCGAACGAGTGACGGCCGCCGCCGGCGCCCAGGTCGAGGACCCGGTCCCCGGGCGCGAGCGGGAAGCGTGAGAAATCCACGGTGAGCAAGTCGGCGGCTCCGTCTCCTGTGCAGAACTGCTAAGGCTTCGCGAGGTCGTTCGGGGCGGGGCGGGTGGGGGTTACGCGTGGACCGCGCGGGCGTCGGCGTGGGCGTCGATCGCGACGCGGTAGCGCTCGGCGGTCAGGGCCGCCGCGTTGCGCCACGTGAAGCGTTCCAGGACGCGGGCCCGCCCGTTGCGGGCGAGCCGGGCTCTCAGCTCCGGCTCGTCCAGCAGCCGGCCGATGGCCTTGCGCAGCGCCTCGGCGTCGCCGGGCGGTACCGCAAGGCAGGTCTCGCCGTCGGGGCCGGCGACCTCGGGTATGGCACCTCCGGTGCTGGCCACCAGGGCTGTCCCGCAGCTCATCGCCTCGGCGGCGGGCAGCGAGAAGCCCTCGTACAGCGAGGGTACGCAGGCCACCTCGGCGCTGCGGATCAGGTCGACCAGCTCCGCGTCGGTCAGGTCGCTGACGAAGCGCACCGCGCCGCCCAGGCCGAGCTGCCTGATCGCGCGCATGACCGGACCGTCGGTCTTGGGCTTGCCCACGACGACCAGTTCGGCCTCGCGCTCGGTGCGCAGCTTGGCGAGCGCCTCGACGAGGTGGATCAGGCCCTTGAGCGGTACGTCGGCGCTCGCGGTGGTGACGATGCGTCCGGGCACCTTGGCAACCGTGTCACTCGGCGAGAACAGTTCGGTGTCGGCGCCGACCGGGACGACGGACACGCGGTCCGGGGAGACACCGAGGTGTTCGACGATCTCGGCCTTCGAGGAGCCGGAGACGGTGACGACCTCGGGGAGGCGGGCGGCCACGCGCTTCTGCATGGTGGTGAAGCCGTACCAGCGGCGCAGCGTCAGCTTGCGGCGCAGCGTCGCGGCCCCGGCGATCTCGAGGGCGCGGTCCACGGTGATCGGGTGGTGGATCGTGGTGACCAGCGGGAAGCCCATGCGGGGCAGCGCGAGCTGGCCGTAGCCGAGGGTCTGGTTGTCGTGCACGACGTCGAACTCGGCGCGGCGGGCCTTGAGGTGCCGGGCGGCGCGCAGCGAGAACGTCAGCGGCTCGGGGAAGCCCGCGGTGAGCATGCCGCCGACCTCCAGCACGTCGATCCAGTCGCGGTACTCGCGCGGTCGCGGCAGCCGGAAGGGGTCCGGGTCGCGGTACAGGTCGAGGCTGGGCAGCTTGGTGAGCTTGACCGGGTTGCCGGGGACGTCGTCGACGACGGCGTACGGCGGTCCGGTGATGACCTCGACGTGGTGCCCGAGGCGGGCCAGTTCGCGCGACAGATGCCGGACGTACACTCCCTGACCGCCGCAGAACGGGTCGCCGCGGTACGCCAGGAGGGCGATTCGGAGCGGCCGATCCGCGGGGGAAGGCGCGGCGGAGGCCGGAGATTCCGCGGCCCCCACGGTCTTCCGTATCACGAATGGCCCCCTTCGACGCTCTTGGCGGAGCATAGTAGTCGCGTAATCTAGAACGAGTTTCAGTATTGAGCGCAGATTGGCCCGTCGGAGACTGCAAGATACCGCCGGGCACCGGTCACTACGGCCACGGCGTGACCCGTAACACACGCAACGGCCGTATCTGAAGTGCAGTCAGGTGAACACCAGTGTCCGGCATGCCCAGGACGACGACAGACGGGCGGATGATGACGACGTACACCAAGGCCCCGGGAGCGCCCCTGACCGAGCGCCAGGAGGCCCGCAGACGCAGGATCCTGAGGGCCACGACCCGCCTCGCGGCACAGGGCGGGTACGACTCCGTCCAGATGCGCGAGGTCGCCGAGCTGTCGGAGGTCGCGCTCGGCACGCTGTACCGCTACTTCCCCTCGAAGGTGCACCTGCTCGTCGCCACGATGTACGACCAGCTCGAACAACTGGGCGGGCAACTGCGCCGCAAGCCCAACAAGGGCCTGCCGCCGCGCGACCGGGTCGTGGACACGCTGCTGCGCGCCTTCCGGGGCATGCAGCGCGAGCCGCACCTGACCGAGGCGATGATGCGCGCGCTGCAATTCGCGGACCGCTCGGTCTCGGCGGAGGTGGACGGTGTGAGCCGCATCACCACCCAGATGATCTTCGAGGCGATCCACGAGGACGACACGGTCGAGCCGAGCACCGAGGAACTGGCGGTGATCCGGGTGATCACCCACACCTGGCACTCGTCGCTGATCTCGTGGCTCAACGGCCGCGCGTCGATCTCCCAGGTACGGCTCGACATCGAGACCGTCGCGCGGTTGATCCCCGAGGACGCGCCCGGCGGGACAGCCGGGGAAGGCTCCGCGGCAACGCACGCCAGGTGACACGTGTCGCCCGCGCGGCACGGCGCGCGCGGAGCGGATTCCGGGCCGGCCAGGGCCCGGAACCGCCCGACGCACGTACTCCCCCGTCACCCCCGTCAGGCTCCGCCGCCCGCCGTCACTCCGGCGGGAAGAGCGTCTCGCCGGACTCCGCGTCCACGATGCTGATCGCCTCGACGGGACAGCTCTCGGCCGCCTCCATGATGCCGTCGGAGGAGTCCAGGATCTCCAGGCGCGGGTGCGACTGCCGGCCCGCGTCGAGCTTGAAGTCGTCGGGCGCGCTGCCGATGCACATGCCCGAACCGATGCACACGGACCTGTCGACCTCGACGCGCCACTTGTCGCCCATCGGGTAAGTCACCTCTTCGTTCGCGGTTCTCGTGTCGTACTGGTCGTACTCGGTGGTACTGGGTCGTACTCCGGTCGTACCGGTCGGGCCGGTGGCTCCTTGGTGCCGTCGGCGTGGGCCGTTCCGCGCCGTTCGCGCCGTCCCGCGCCGCGCCGTGCGGGCCCGTCAGCCCTCGTAGCCCTTGGGCATCGCGATCGACTTGCTCTCGACGTACGCCGCCAGGCCCTCGGGGCCGAACTCGCGCCCGATCCCGGAGTTCTTGAACCCGCCGAACGGGCCGTTGAAGTCCACCCCGTAGGTGTTGACCGAGTAGGTCCCGGTGCGCACCTGACGCGCGACGTCGAGACCGCGCTCGATGTCCTCGGTCCACACGCTGCCCGACAGGCCGTACTCCGAATCGTTGGCGATCTTCACGGCCTCCGCCTCGTCACCGTACGGCAGCAGGCACACGACCGGGCCGAAGATCTCCTCGCGCGCGACGCGCATCGCGTTGTCCACGTCGCCGAACAGCGTCGGCTCGACGTACCAGCCGGTGGGCTGCGAGGCCGGGCGGCCGCCGCCGACCAGGAGCTTGGCGCCCTCGTCCTGGGCGATCGCGATGTAGTCGAGCGAGCGCTGCCGCTGCCGGTCCGCGACCAGCGGGCCGACCTGCGTCGCGGCGTCCAGCGGGTCGCCGACGACCAGTTCGGACACCCACGCCGCGATGCGCTCGCTGACCTCGTCGTAGCGGCTGCGCGGCACCAGGATGCGGGTCTGCGACACGCAGGCCTGGCCGTTGTTCATGTACGCGTTCGGCATCAGGCCGGTGACCGTGTGCTCGAGGTCGGCGTCCGGCAGGATGATCGCCGCGGACTTGCCGCCGAGTTCGAGGGTCACCCGCGTGAGGTTGCGGGCCGCGACCTCCATGATGCGCTTGCCGGCGTTGACCGACCCGGTGAACGCGACCTTGTCGATGTCCGGGTGGCCGACGAGGTATTCGCTGACCTCGCGGTCGGCCGGGACGATGTTGAGCACGCCCTCCGGCAAGCCCGCGTCCTTGCATATCTCGGCCAGGATGTACGCGTCGAGCGGCGTCTCGGGGGACGGCTTCAGAACCACCGTGCAGCCCGCGGCGAAGGCCGGGCCGAGCTTGGCGGCGGTGACGAACTGCGGGACGTTCCACGGCACGACGGCCGCGACGACGCCGACCGGCTCGCGGCGTACGACGAGCGGGTTGAGCACGCCGGCGCGGCGCTCCTCCCACTGGTACGCGCGGGCGGTGTTGATGGCCGTGTCGTACAGCATCCCGGCGCCCATCGACTGGGCGAAGATGCTCCACGAGTAGGGCGAGCCGTTCTGCGAGCTGACCAGCTTCGCGATTTCCTCGTACCGCGTCATGAACGCGTCCTTGATGCGCCCGACGACCTCCAGGCGCTCCTCCAGCGTCATGCGCGGCCACGGGCCGTGGTCGAACGCCTTGCGCGCCGCGGCGACGGCGGCGTCCACGTCGGCCTTCGACGCGTGCGGCACGCGCCCGATGACCTGCTCGGTGTGCGGGGACACCACCTCGATGACGTCCGACCCGTGCGGATCGACGAGGCTTCCGCCGATGAACAGTTGACCGTGGTCCAACACGTCCGTCACCTGGTCCTCCTGGGGCTGCTGCGGGGTGTTGCGGGCCGGCTCCGGGCCGGCTGCCCGGATGTCGGTCGCCGTGAGTCACGCGTCCGCGAGAAAAAGAAAGCCGAGTAGAACAGATACCAGTTGGACGCGGTGGTAACAACGGATTCCCGGTACCAATGAGACTGGAGTCTCACCCAGCGTCCCATAAGGCCTGCAAACCACCCCCCGCGGAATTACTAGACCTCGTCAACTATATTGCGCACTAGAATCGTGCATAGTGCACCGACCCGGGGAGGACGCCATGGCGGCAACGGAGCCCGACAAGGCACCTGACAAGGCGTCATCCACCGTGTCCGCCACGGACCTCGGCGGCGGCGTGTGGACCATCCCTGTCCCGATCCCGGACAACCCGCTCGGCAACACCCTCGTGTACGTCCTGGAGAGCGAGCGCGGACCCGTGCTCGTCGACGCGGGCTGGGACGACCCGGCCTCGCTCGCGGCGCTGACCTCCGGCCTGGAGTCGATCGGCACCGCCATCACGGACGTGCACGGCGTCCTGGTCACCCACAACCACCCCGACCACCACGGCCTCTCGCAGGCGATCGTGGACGCGTCGGGGGCGTGGCTCGCGATGCACGAGGCGGACGCCGCCCACGTGCACCTCTTCAACACCGCGCCGCGCTCGCAGTGGCTCGAACACCACCTGGCGATCCTGCAGGCCGCGGGGGCACCGCAGTCGGCGCTCGACGACCTCACCGGCCTGCGTACCGCCTCCATCGCGAGGAAGCCGCGCATGCGCCTCGCGACCCCGGACCGCACCCTCGTGCACGGCGAACTCGCGGATGTGGCCGGGCGCGACGTCCGCATCGTGTGGACCCCCGGCCACACCCCGGGCCACGTGTGCCTGCACCTCGAAGAAACCATCGGCCCGGCCGGCGAACGCGCGGGCCGCCTGCTCTCCGGCGACCACCTGCTGCCTGACATCACCCCGCACATCGGCCTGTACGAAGACACCGAGGAGTCCGACCCCCTGGGCGACTTCCTCGCCTCGCTGGCCAAGGTCGCCTCGATGCCGGTCACCGGCGTACTGCCCGCCCACAAGCACCTGTTCACCGACGCGGCCGCCCGCGTCGAAGAGATCACCGCCTTCCACGAGACGCGCCTCGCGAACCTGCGCGCCCGGCTCGTGGCCGCGCCGCTGACCCTGTGGGAGATCGCGGTCGGCATGGACTGGAACCGCCCCTGGGAGCAACTCAACGCCCAGAACCGGCAGATCGCCCTCAGCGAAGCGGCGGCGCACCTGCGCCACCTCATCAAACGCGGCCAAGCCGGCGCAGCCACCCTCGACGACCCGATCCGCTACACAGCGTCGTAACCGCCCACCGCATCGAACCCCCTACGGCGCCACCCCCAAAGACCTCCCCGACCTCTCCGACCTCTCCGCGGCCGTCGCCTGGAACCGCGCCGCGCCGTCCAAATGCAGGTACTTCAGGCTGACCGGATCCGGCGGCGTGGCCGCCAGCAGCACATGCAGCGCGGCCACGTCCCGCCCCCCGACCGCAGCCATCACCCCGTCAGCATTCGCCGCCCCGCCGGCCACCTCGCCCTCCGCGATCCGCCCGCCCTGGCAGGGCAGTCCGGAAAAGACCACCCAGCCGTCGGGTGCCGCGCTCCGCTCCGCCCGGAACACCGCGACGACGTACGTCGATCCGACCTCGTAGCGCGGCTCCCCCACGAGGGCGTAGGGCGGGCGCCCGTCGCGCGCCCGCACCCCGGCCGCGTACGACCGGAATACCCCGGGCACGGCGGCGCCTTCGCGGCTCCACACCGCCTCGTCGACCCGCATGTCGACCACGCGCAGCCACGGCCCCTCCGGACCGTCGCGCTCCCCGGTGACGGTCACGACCAACACGTGGTCGCCGTAACTCACCCAGTCGACGGCGTCCCGGGCGGGGATCACCCGGGGCTCGGAGAAGACCCCGTCGGACCGCCCCGGCTCCGCCCCCACCCGCGCGTCCCCGCTCCGCCCACACCCGCCAAGCACCGCCGACAAGGCCACCACCCACACCAGCCCCAAAGCCCGCCGCATCCCGCCCCCAACACGCCCCAGGCCACTTCGACGCCCCACCCACCCAACCGGTTCCGAAGCCGAACTCCGCTATTCGCCACGCGTGTTCGATCAAACACGCTTAGTGTTCTCGCGTCGGAGCCGGAGGAGGCGCCAGATTGGGGGCGAATCCGCGTGAGGTTCGCGAACGTGATCGGTCTGCCGGTGCCGCGCAGCCCCATCGACCTGTGGCTGCGCAAGGAACTGGCGGAGCATTTGCGCCTGCCCGACGGCGGCTGGCGGGTCGAGGTCATTGACGGAGACATCTACGTGACGTCGCGGCCGGAGTTGCGCTACGAGGCCATCGTGAGGTCCATCGAGGAGGCTGTCGCGGCGTCAGGATCGTTGTCGTCGGTACGCGGTGACGAGAGCCCGGCACTCGTGGTCACACCCGTCGCCGACGCGGCCGCCGCGCCGCAGGACGGCGTCCCGACGAGCCTTACCGTGGACGTCCTGTCCCCCGCCTTCTTCCGGGAGCACAACCGCGAGGTCGAGGAACGCCACCGCGCGGGCCCCAGGGCGTCGTCGCCGTTTCGGTTGGTGGTCGATGCGGCGCCGGAGGCGTGCCGGGCAACGTTGTTCGGGCCTCCACACGCAGCGGACGGGGGTTATGCGGCGGTCGCGAGTTGGGAGTTCGGAGATCCGGTCGTACTGCCCCAACCGTTCGGTGTCACGATCGACACCACGGCGTGGTATCCGCTGGAGTAGGCGACCCGGGTGCCGCGCCGCCGCCGCCCGCGGGTATGCGGGTGCCCCCGTCGAGGCGGGGGCACCTGTGGGGGTCAGAGGCGTTGGATGAGGGTTGCGGTTGCCTGGCCGCCGCCGGCGCACATGGTGATGAGGGCGAACTCCTTGTCGGTGCGCTCCAGTTCGTGCAGGGCGGTGGTGAGCAGTCGGGTGCCGGTCGCGCCCACCGGGTGGCCGAGGGCGATCGCGCCGCCGTTGACGTTCACCTTGGACATGTCCGCGTCGAAGGTCTTCGTCCAGGCCAGGACGACCGCCGCGAAGGCCTCGTTCACCTCGATGAGGTCGATGTCGTCGAGGCTCATTCCGGCACGGCCGAGGACCGTACGCGTGGCGGCGATCGCGCCGTCGAGGTTCAGCGAGGGGTCGGATCCGACCAGGGCCTGGGCCACGACGCGGGCGCGGGGGCGCAGGCCGAGGGCGGTGGCGGACTTCTTGGAGGACCACAGAACTGCCGCCGCGCCGTCGGAGATCTGTGCGACGGTGCCCGCGGTGTGGATGCCGGCCGGCAGCACCGGACGGAGCGCGCCCAGTGCGTCGAACGAGGTGTCGCGTACCCCCTCGTCCTCCTCGACCAGGTGCCACGCGCCGTCGCCCGCCGGGACCTTGGCGCCGAAGGTCTCGTGCTTGAAGCGGTGGTTGTTCCACGCCTGCCGGGCCCGCTCCTGGGACAGCAGGCCCAGGCCGTCGGCGGCCTCGCGGGAGACGCCGTACTTGCGTGCGACGCGCTCCGCGGCCTCGAACCGGGTCGGCAGGTCGATGTCCCAGGAGGCCGGGTAAGGGCTCCCGGCCGCGGCGCTCGCGGTGCCCAGCGGTACGCGCGACATCGACTCGACGCCGCACGAGATGCCCACGTCGATCGTGCCGCCCGCGATCAGGCCCGCGACGAAGTGGGCGGCCTGCTGGCCGGAGCCGCACTGCGCGTCGACGGTGGTGGCGGCGGTGTCGTACGGCAGCCCGGCCGCCAACCACGCGTTGCGCGCCACGTTGGCGCTCTGCTCGCCGGCCTGGGTCACGCAGCCGCCGACGACCTGTTCGACGATGTCGTCGTGCACTCCCGCGCGGGCCAGCAGCTCGCGGTACGTCTGGCCGAGCAGCTCGGCCGGGTGCAGCCCCGACAGGGCGCCGCCGCGCCTGCCGACCGGCGTGCGCACCGCCTCGACGATGACGGGTTCAGCCATGACAGGTCCTTTCCTCTCGGCCGCACCGGAGCCGCGTTGATCCGGCGTCGTTCCGGCCGTGAGGGGTTTCTAACTCCGCCGCAAGGACCCGCACAAGAGGTTGACATGCTCCTAACTGTCTTACCTAAATACCAACAAAAGAGGCATATAGGCGACCCCAAGGCGGCCTTTGTGGCATTTGGACGTTGTCATGAGGCACCGTCAGAAACGTTGCCGGATAAGGGAGTCCGGCGTCGGGGTGGGCGGCACCCTCATATGCCCGCCCCGACGGACCGTCAGACGCTCTGTGACCTCGCTCACCGGACCGGGGGCCGACGCGCGGTCACACCCGCACACCGGTTACGCCCCCGCACCGGTCAGGCCGGCAGACGACCCCGGCACACGACCCGGCGCGCGGTCAGCGCGCCGGCCCGGTGACCACCGGCTCGGACTCCAGCTCCGCCGCCTCCTCGTCGGTGAACACGCGCGAGCGGATCAGGAAGCGGAACCCGGTGGGCGCCTCCACCGAGAACCCGCCTCCGCGACCCGGCACGACGTCGACGGTCAGGTGCGTGTGCCGCCAGTACGCGTACTGCGCGGCACTGATGTAGAACGGCGTGTCCGCGACGTCGCCGAGGTAGATGTCCGCGTCACCGACCCGGAACTCGCCGAGCGGGTAACACATCGGCGACGAGCCGTCGCAACATCCGCCGCTCTGATGGAACATCAGGGGCCCGTGCCGCTCGGCCAGTTCGCCGAGCAGCGCGGACGCCGCCGGGGTGATCGCCACCTTCTCCAACATGCGCGCCTCCGGCCCGGTTGAAGCCCCGGACGGGCTCCAGTTCGTGTCTCCTAGAAGAACCCGAGCTTCTTCGGGCTGTAGCTGACCAGCAGGTTCTTGGTCTGCTGGTAGTGGTCGAGCATCATCCGGTGCGTCTCGCGCCCGATGCCCGATGCCTTGTACCCGCCGAACGCCGCGTGCGCGGGGTACGCGTGGTAGCAGTTCGTCCACACGCGCCCGGCCTTGATCTCGCGGCCCAGGCGGTACGCGCGCGTCGCGTCGCGCGTCCACACCCCCGCGCCCAGCCCGTACAGCGTGTCGTTGGCCAGGCGCAGCGCCTCCGCCTCGTCCCCGAACGTCGTGACCGACACCACCGGCCCGAAGATCTCCTCCTGGAAGATGCGCATGTCGTTGGTACCGCGGAAGATCGTCGGCTCGACGTAGTAGCCCTCTTCGAGCCCTTCGACGATCTTGCGGCCGCCGCCGATCAGCACCTCGGCGCCTTCCTGCCGCCCGATGTCCAGGTAGGAAAGGATCTTCTCCAGCTGGTCGTTGGACGCCTGGGCGCCGACCATCGTCGCCGGGTCCAGCGGGTCGCCCTGCACGATCGCCCGGGTACGCTCCAACGCCCGTTCCATGAACGCGTCGTAGATCGACTCCTGGATGAGCGCGCGCGACGGGCACGTGCACACCTCGCCCTGGTTGAGGGCGAACATGACGAACCCCTCGACCGCCTTGTCGAGGTAGTCGTCGTCGGCGGCCATCACGTCGGCGCAGAAGATGTTCGGGCTCTTGCCGCCGAGTTCGAGCGTCACCGGGATGATGTTCTCGCTGGCGTACTGCATGATCAGGCGTCCGGTCGTGGTCTCGCCGGTGAACGCGACCTTCGCGACGCGCTTGCTGCTCGCCAGCGGCTTGCCGGCCTCGAACCCGAAGCCGTTGACGACGTTGACGACGCCGGGCGGCAGCAGGTCGGCGATCATCTCCATGAACACCAGGATCGACACAGGGGTCTGCTCGGCGGGCTTGAGCACCACGCAGTTTCCGGCCGCGAGTGCCGGGGCGAGCTTCCACGTCGCCATCAGGAGCGGGAAGTTCCACGGGATGATCTGCCCGACCACGCCGAGCGGTTCGTGGAAGTGGTAGGCCACCGTGTCGTCGTCGATCTGGGCGATCGAGCCCTCCTGCGCCCGGATGACGCCCGCGAAGTAGCGGAAGTGGTCGACGGCGAGCGGGAGATCGGCGGCCAGCGCCTCGCGAACCGGTTTGCCGTTGTCCCACGTCTCGGTGACCGCGAGCCGCTCCAGGTTCTCTTCCATGCGGTCCGCGATCCGCAGCAGCATGCGGGACCGCTCGGTGGTGCTGGTGCGACCCCACGTCTCGGCGGCGGCATGCGCGGCGTCGAGGGCGAGCTCGATGTCCTCGGCGGTCGAGCGGGCGACCTCGCAGTACTGCTGCCCGGTGACCGGCGAGATGTTGGGGAAGTACTCCCCGCGTACCGGCGGCACCTGCTTGCCACCGATGAAATTGTCGTACCTCTGCTGGAAGTTGAGGATGCTGTCGGGCTGTCCTGGCCGCTGGTACACCACGTGTCCTCCTCGGCACGGCGACGGTGCTCGCCACGAACGGAGTTGCGGATGGCTGTCGGGAGCGGAGTGCGGGTCCCGGGGACGCTGACGTACCGACGAAGCTAGTAGTAGTCACGCCGTCACACCACCTATCCGGGTGAACATCACTGGTGAAAGCCGACCGCCCGTCGTGCGCCGCAGTCGTGCCTCCCCGGTCGTGCCACCGCAATCACGCGACGGCCCGACGCGGGTCCCGTCCGGGACAAGGGCTGGGTACGCTTCGGACCATGCCCAACTACGACTTCCGCTGCCGCGCGTGCGGCGACACCTTCACCGTGAACCGCCCGATGTCGGAGTCGAGCGCACCCGCGGCCTGCCCCGCCGGGCACGACGACACGGTCAAGCTCCTGTCCGCGGTCGGGATCTCCGGCGGCCTCGGCTCAGGCCCCGCTCCCGCGCCGCGTCCGTCCGGTGGCGGCGGGGCGTGCTGCGGCGGGGGCTGCTGCGGCTGACCGCCGCGCCCGCGGCAGTCGCCGCGCGCGGGTGCCCGCCGCTTCCGACGCCTCGGAGTCGGCCGCCGCGGACGCACGCAACGCCGCGGGGATCTCGGCTTCCAGATCCCATCGGGCCAGCGCGCGGCGGTCGAGCAATTGCGGGGCGGCCTCCTCGGCGGCGAGGTCGTGGGCCTTGCGGGAGAAGCCGCCCGCGGTGGTGGCGAGGACGCGCGTACGTCCTTCGTGCTGCTCCGCCTCCGCCAGCCGCTCCACCACCGATCCGGACACCGTCGCCGCGCCGGCCACCGCGCGGCACCGCACGACGACGCCCGTTCCGTCGGCCAGAACGCCGGTGACGTCGACCGAGTGCGCGTCGTCGTGCACGCGCACGGCCTCGACCTCGGACAGGCCGTCGCGGCGGCACAGTTCCGCGATGTGCTCGCCCAGGCGTACAGGGTCCATGCGGTCCAGCCGCAACAGTGCGGCCCGGGCATCGCGGTCCTGGTTCTCGCGGCGGCGGACGACCTCGACGGGCCGGGTGTCGCGCGCGAACAACCACCACAGCACGATGACCGCGATGCCGGCCCCGCCGCCGTAGACGCCCAGCAGGTAGGGCTCCTGGTCGACGCCCGCCGCCTCGATCAGCGCCCACGCACCGACCGCGAGCACCTCCGCGCCGACCAGCAGCGCCGCCAGCCATCCCGGTGAACGCCGCGCCCCTGCACGGCCCGCGCGTACTGCCATTTCCGTCTGCCCCCTGTCGGTCCCGGTAGTGCACTCCGTGGCCTGATACCCGCCCTGACGTTCGAAGTCGCATGGCGGTTCCCGGAATTGCGGGGCCGGGGCAGGACGGGGCAGGGGCGGGGCCGGGACCGGGACCGGGCCCAGCCCCGAGCGGGGCCGGACCACAACGGCAGGTCGGCGGCGCAGGCGAAGGAGCCGCCCGGATCCGCCCTACGCCTGGTCGGGCAGGTTGGTCCAGCCCCGGCCGTCCGCCCTGCCGTACCAGCCGCTCGCCGCCGTGGTGCCGCCGTCGACCGGGAGCACATGGCCGGTGACGTACGACGACGCGTCGGACGCGAGGAACAGCACCACCTGGGCGTACTCGTCCGGCTCGCCGAAGCGGCCGACCGGGATCCACGACTGGATCAGCTTCTCGTCGCGGCCGCGCAGCATCTGCTCGCGCGGGGTCTGCAGCGTCTGCGCCATGTCGGGAGCGATGCAGTTGACGCGGACGCCCTTGCGGCCGACGTCGACCGCGAGGCTCTTGGTGAACGCGATGACCGCCGCGTTGTACGCCGAGTAGACCGGGCACCCCGGGATGCCGCGCAGCGCCTCGACCGTCGAGACGTTGACGATGCTGCCCCCGCCACTCTCGATCATCGGCGGAAGCAGCGCCTGGGTGACGCGCAGGACGTGCTCGAAATTGATCGCGTGCGACGCGGCCCAATCCTCTTCGGTGCTGCGCAGGAACACCGACGACGGGCGGTAGTCGCCGACGTTGTTGACCAGGACGTCGACGCGCCCTTCGGGGGTGGCCGCGAGGGCGGCCTCGCGCAGGCGCGCGACGGTTGCCGGCTCACGGATGTCGCCGACCACGGTGACCGCCCGGCCGCCCGCGTCGGCGATGTCCTTGGCGGCGGCTTCGGCGTACCCGGCGTCGATGTCGTTGAGGACGACGAGCGCGCCCGCCCGGGCCAGCAGGCGCGAGGCTCCGCCGCCGATCCCGGCCCCGCCTCCGGTGATCACAGCAACGCGTCCGGCCAGGGGTTCGGGATCCAGCACGCCCATCTCCTCCAAATATGACGCCCCGTCAGATACAGGCATGTTTACCGGAGTGCCCGCACAGGTCAAGCGCCGGGTCGCGCGGGTGGTGGTCGTACGGTCGAATGGTCCGAGTAGTTTCGGGTGCGCCCGCATCCCCGCCGAGCCGATCGAAAAAGAGGCCCCCTGATGGACGTCACCGTCGTTCACTTGCCCGAGAACGACCGATACGAGGTCCGGGTAGACGGCCAGACCGCCGGGTACTCCGAGTACATGGCCACCGAAGAGGTGACCGTGTTCACCCACACGGAGGTATCCGACAAGTTCGAGGGCATGGGGCTCGGCGGCAAGCTCCTGAAGGGCGCGCTGGACGACGTCCGCGCCTCGGGGCGCGGTGTCCTCCCGCTCTGCCCCTTCATGAAGGGCTGGATCGAGCGCCACCCGGAGTACCAGGACCTCCTCGTCGAGGACCCGCGCGGCGAGGCGGCCGGCTGACGGCCGACCTCACCGGCTCCGGTCCGCGGAGGGCGAGGACGGAGACGACCATGACCGAATCGAAAGCCAAGATCTACGAGGCCGAAGACGTCACGGTGACCTTCGACGCGCACCGCTGCCTGCACTCGGGCGAGTGTGTGCGCGGGCTGCCCGCCGTGTTCGACACCGGCCGCAAACCCTGGGTCGACGCGTCCGCGGCCTCGCCCGAGGAGATCGGCGAGGTCATCTCGCGCTGCCCCAGCGGCGCGCTGCACTACACCCCCAAGGGCAACGCCCCGGAGACACCGGTGCACCCGACCACCGTCACGGCGGTGCCCGGCGGCCCCTTCGTGCTGCTTGGCCACCTGGTGCTGCGCACCGCCGACGGCAAGCACACGCACGAAACCCGCGCGGCCCTGTGCCGCTGCGGTCACACCGGAAACCAGCCCTACTGCGACGGCAGCAACGACTGCCTCCTCCAGGGCAAGACCTGGACGTGAGCCGCACCTGAACGCGACCCGGGCCCGCCCGACCACCCCTGGACACGGGCCGTGTGCACGCCCGCCGCGGTCACGGCGCTAGCCTTCCACCATGGACGTGCCCTCGCTCCTCTTCATCTGCACCGGAAACGCCACCCGCTCGGTCCTGGCCGGGGTGCTGGCGGAACGGGAGCGCCCCGCGTGGCGGGTGCGCACCGCCGGGACGTTCGTGATCGAGGGGCAGCCGATCAGTTGGCGCACCCGCCGGGCCCTGGAGTCCCTGGGCCTCCAGGCCGACGCGCACCGCGGTACGCAGCTGACCGCCGACCACCTCGCGGCCGCCGACGTGGTGGTGGCGCTGGCCTGCGAGCACGTCGCGTACATACGCCGCAACCACCCCGAGGCGGCGGCGCGCACGACGACGCTGCACCGGCTCGTCGCCACGTTGCCGAAGGGCCCTGGGCCGCTGGCCGGGCGCGTCGCCGGCCTCGGCCTCGCCGGGGCCGAGATCGACCCGGCCTGGGAGGACGTCGAGGACCCCGGCGGCGGCGAGGTCGAGGACTACCTCGCGTGCGCGGCCGAGATCGACACCCTGATGCGCACCGCGCTCCCTCTCCTCGGCGACTGACCGGGCCCGGGGCCCGGCCCGGCAACCGGAACGGATCTTGCGGGCATAGCGGCAGGAAGCCGTCGCGGCGACCGCGGGAAACTGTCAAATGACCGTTCGGGACGCTACTTTCGGGCCTTTCCCCGCCCACGCCCGACGAGGTCCCCCTGTGACGCAACCTCCCCACGGACGCAATCCCTTCTCGCCGCGGACCCCGGCCGCCGGCGCCCTCGCGGCCGAAGCCCCCGCCGCCGAAACGCCCGCGGCCGAAGCGCCGGACGCGCTGCCCGCGTACTACGCCGAACTCGGCGGCGGGCCGGTCTGCGCCATCTGCGGCGCGTACCCCGCGGTCGAGGCGACGCTGCGCTCGCACGTCGGCCTCGTCCTCCTGATGTCGACGCACAAGGAGAAGGCCGTACGCTGCCGCGACTGCGGACTGGCCGCATTCCGCGACGCGCAGGAGCAGACCCTCAAGAAGGGCTGGTGGAGCGCGTGGTCGCTGCTGGTGGGGCCGCTCGTGCTGGTCACCAACCTGCGTGCCCGCGACCGGGCCCTGAAGCTGGACACACCGCGCCCCGGCGCCCCTCGCCCGCCGCTTTCGGCCGGACGCCCGCTGCACCGGCGCCCCTGGGCGGCGACCCTCGTCGTGGTCCCGCTGCTGCTCGTGGCAATGCTGCTGACCATCGCGCTCAGCTCCTCCGACGACGACGGCGACACCCGCGGCATATCCGAAGCGGTCGTCGGGGACTGCCTGCGCAACTTCGGGACCGAGTCCGCACCGCGCGTGTCGCCGGTCGACTGCGCAGACCCGGAGGCGGATTACACGCTCCTGGTACGCCTCGACGGCGCCACCTCCGCCGAGGGCTGTCCGTCCGTCGCGGTGGCGACGTACGCGTACCCCGGCCCCCAGCCGTTCGTGCTGTGCATGATCGAATCCGGCGGCATCATGTTCACCCCGGGCATGTCGCCCTGATGACACAGTGACGCAGTGACGCAGTGACGCAGTGACGCAGTGACGCAGTGGTGACGCGGCGGAGTGCGCCCTGACGGCTCCCCCGCGGGGCTTGCCCCGTAGGCTCGTCGTGTGGAAAGCCTGCGCGTCATCGAGTCCTGGCCGGTGCCGAACGCCGCGGCCGCCGTGGTCGGCGCCGACGGTGCCGTCCTCGGCACGCACGGCCCGACCGGCATGCGGTTCCAGCTGGCCTCGGTGACCAAGCCGCTGACCGCCTACGCGGTGCTGGTCGCGATCGAGGAGGGCGGCGTCGAACTCGACGAGCCCGCCGGGCCCGAGGGCGCCACCGTGCGGCACCTGCTCGCGCACACGGCCGGGTACGCGTTCGACCACGAGCGCGTCATGGCCCGGCCGGGCGACCGCCGCATCTACTCCAACGCGGGCTTCGAGGTGCTGGTCCGGCATGTCCAGGAGGCCTGCGGCATCCCGTTCCCGGTGTACCTGAACGAGGCGGTGTTCCGGCCGCTGGGCATGACCGACAGCAGCCTGGAGGGCTCCCCCGCGTCCGGCGGCGTGTCGACGGTGGACGACCTGGCCAGGTTCGCCGCCGAGCTGATGGCCCCCAAGCTGCTCGCGCCCGAGACCGTCGCCGCGGCGACGTCGGTGGCGTTCCCCGGCCTGGACGGCGTGGTCCCCGGGTACGGCCTCCAGCGACCCAACGACTGGGGCCTCGGCTTCGAGATCCGCGGCCACAAGTCCCCGCACTGGACCGGTGCCCGCAATTCACCGGCGACTTTCGGCCACTTCGGGCAGCGTGGCACGTTCCTGTTGGTCGATCCGCAGGCCGGCGCCGCAACCGTGTGCCTCGCCGACCGCGATTTCGGCACCTGGGCGATCGAGGCCTGGCCGCCGTTCAACGACGGGGTGCTCGCAGAACTGGCAGGCTGACCGGGGCCGACGCACCAACCGCGCGTCCGCCCGTACCGTCGGGCCGCCGGTGGATATACCGGAAGTGTCGCAACATCTGGAACGCGACACGCCAGAGAAACTGACAGGGCGTCAATTTCCGTGGCCGGAATTGACACTGTGTCCATTGCCCGAGTGGATCGCACACCGGAATCGTTCATGCCCAAGCGGAACAGGGTCCGCAACCGACCCTCTCGGCCCGCTCAGACGCACCGCCCGGTCCATCCCCTCGGTCCCACGCACCGCACGCACCCGGCACGTCACGCATCTCTCCCCGCGCTGCAGGGCGACCACACCCTCCAGGAGGTCCGCCGCATGAACTCCCGGGACATCAGATCCGGTTCCCCTTCCGACCTCGGCCCCGAGTTCGACGACGCACTCGACCGGATGTCCGCCCCGGTACGCGCGGCGGCCGTCCGCAACATCGTCTCCGGCCGCGGCGCCGCGGTCCGCGCCGCGATATCGCGGCGCACGATGCTGCGCGGAAGTGCCGCGGCAGGCCTGGCCGTTGCCGCCGGTGGCCTGCTCACCGCCTGTGGGGACGACAGCGGGAGCGGCGGCGGTTCCGACATCGTCTTCTCGAACTGGCCGCTCTACATCGACGTCGACGAGCAGGACGAGAACAAGCACCCCACGCTCGACGCGTTCACCGCGGAGACCGGCCTCAAGGTCAAGTACACCGAGGACATCAACGACAACAACGAGTTCTACGCGAAGATCGAGCCGCAGCTCGCGAAGGGCTCGGACACCAAGCGCGACCTGATCGTGCTGACCGACTGGCTGGCCTCCACGCTGGTGCGCCGCGGGTACGTGCAGAAGATGGACCCGGCCAACATGCCCACGGCGGTCAAGAACCTCGACCCGCGCTACAAGGGCAACTCATGGGACCCGAACCGGGAGTTCGCGTACCCGTGGACGCAGCTGTCCACCCTGATCGCGTACAACGAACAGGCGACCCGCGGCTTCGTCCCCGCCACCGTCGACGACCTGCTCACCAACCCGCAGCTGAAGGGCAAGGTCGCCCTGCTGACGGAGATGCGCGACACGGTGGGCATGGTGCTCCTGGGCATGGGCAAGCAGACCGAGTCGTTCACCGACGACGACTACAAGGCCGCCATCGACAAGATCCAGAAGGCGGTGGACAGCGGCCAGATCCGGCGCTTCACCGGCAACGACTACGCGCAGGAGCTGCAGGCCGGGGACATCGCCGCATGCCTCGCGTGGTCCGGCGACCTGATCCAGCTCCAGGCGGACACCCCGTCCGTGCGGTTCGCCGTGCCCGAGCACGGATACCCCATCGGCACCGACGAGTTGCTGATCCCGACGAAGGCCGCGCACAAGGCCAACGCCGAGAAGCTGATCGACTACTACTACCGCGTCGACGTCGCCGCGAAGCTGACCGCGTCCATCAACTACATCTCGCCGGTCGTCGGCGTCCGCGACGAACTGCTGAAGCTCGACCCGGAGATCGGCAAGAACGAGCTGGTGCTCCCGTCCGAGGCGATGGCCGCCAAGGCGCACACGTTCCGGGCCCTCACCGAGGACGAGGAGACGCGGTACGAAGAGGCCTTCGCCAAGGTCATCGGCGTCTGACGCAGCCGCCCATCGCCCGACCGAGGGCGGAGTCACCGGACTCCGCGGACGAGACCCCGCGGACGCGACCGCACGGAGGGGTCGCGCCGGGGGCTTCGCCCCTCGGCATGCCCCCGGCAACCAGGTAAGGATCAGCATGAAGGATCAGGGGCGCGACGCCGGCCGGGTCGAACTGACCGGCCTGAGCAAGCGGTTCGGCGGGTTCACCGCCGTACGGCCCATCGACCTGACCGTCCCGGAGGGGTCGTTCTTCGCCCTCCTCGGCGCGTCCGGGTGCGGCAAGACGACGACGCTGCGGATGGTCGCGGGCCTCGAACAGCCCACCTCGGGCCGGGTGGTCATCGGCGGCCAGGACGTCACCCGGCTTCCCCCGCACAAGCGGCCGGTCAACACGGTGTTCCAGAGCTACGCGCTGTTCCCGCACCTCACGGTCGCCGAGAACGTCGCGTTCGGGCTGCGCCGCAAGGGCCGCAAGGATATCGCCGGCCCGGTCAAGGACATGCTCGAACTGGTGCAGCTCGGCGAACTGGGCAGGCGCAAGCCGGCGCAGTTGTCCGGTGGCCAGCAGCAGCGGGTGGCGGTGGCACGGGCGCTGATCAACCACCCGCAGGTCTTGCTGCTCGACGAGCCGCTGGGCGCCCTGGATTTGAAGCTGCGCCGCCAGATGCAACTGGAGCTCAAGCGCATCCAGACCGAGGTCGGCATCACCTTCGTGCACGTGACGCACGACCAGGAAGAGGCCATGACCATGGCCGACACCATCGCCGTCATGAACGGCGGAATGATCGAGCAACTCGGCAGCCCCGCCGAGCTGTACGAGTCCCCGCGCACCGCCTTCGTCGCCAACTTCCTCGGCCAGTCCAACCTGCTGCCCGCCGAGGTCGCCGGCCGCAGCGGCGCCGACCTGCTGCTGGACGTACACGGCACCCGCATGACGCTGCCCGCCGACCGCAGCGCCGCCACCGGCGACAAGCTGGTGATGGGTATACGCCCCGAGAAGATCAGCATGGTCAAGGCCCTCCCCGAGGGCGTCGACGGCCTCAACCACCTGCGTGCCACGGTCACCGAGGCGGCATTCATCGGCGTCTCGACCGAGTACCGGGTGCGCACCGCCGGCGGGCACGAACTCGTGGTCTTCGCCCAGAACCGCGACGACGAGCGTCCCCGGGTGGGCGACGAGGTCGTCCTGCACTGGTCGCCCCGGCACGGCTTCGGCCTCGACGCCGCCCAGGACCTGGAAGCCGGGACCGGGGAGGACGCGCTGTGACGGCCCTGACCGAGGAGCCGGCGGCGCCGCCGGAGGCCCCGCCCCCGCCGTCACTGCTGATCCGCGCGGGACGCGAACTGCGGCGTACGCCCTACCTCCTGCTGCTGCCCGGCATCGCGTGGCTGGTGTTCTTCTTCCTCGTCCCGCTGTACTTCCAGGCGAAGATGTCGGTGTCGTCGGGGTCGCTGGAGAGCGGCTTCAGCGTGACGTGGGCGTGGGACACGTTCAGCGAGGCGTTCAAGGCGTACGACGAGCACTTCCTGCGCTCGGTCTACTACGCGGGCGTGGCCACGGTGCTGTGCCTCGTGCTGGCCTACCCCCTCGCGTACACGATCGCGTTCCGGGCCGGGCGGTGGCGCAACCTCCTGCTGGTCCTGGTGATCGCGCCGTTCTTCACCAGCTTCCTGGTGCGCACCCTGGCCTGGAAGACGATCCTGTCCGACAGCGGCACCGTCGTCGGCTTCCTCAACTGGGCGCACATCACCGACGCCACCGCGACGCTCGGGCTGACCGAGGGCGACCGTGTGCTCGCCACACCGCTCGCGGTGGTCACCGGACTCACGTACAACTTCCTGCCGTTCATGATCCTGCCGCTGTACGCGTCCCTCGACCGGATCGACCCGCGCCTGCACGAGGCCGCCCGCGACCTGTACGCGAGCCCGGCCGCGACCTTCCGCCGCGTCACCCTGCCGCTGTCCATGCCCGGCGTGGTGGGCGGCACGCTGCTCACCTTCATCCCGGCGTCCGGCGACTACATCAACGCGCAACTGCTGGGCACCACCCGGGAGACGATGATCGGCAACGTCATCCAGTCCGAGTACCTGCGCGTACGCGACTACCCCACCGCCGCCGCCCTGTCGTTCGTGCTCATGGCGGTCATCCTGGCGATCGTCACCGTCTACATCCGCCGCGCCGGAACGGAGGACCTGGTGTGAGCGAGCGAAGCCGACGAGTCAACCGGAGTATGTGTTTCGGGTACGCGGCCACCGGGCGCGGCGAGGTGGGGGCGTGAGCACCGTGGTGGGCTGGATCCGGCGCAACCTGGTCGTCCTGTGCGGCCTCGGCACGCTCGTCTACATGCTGGCGCCGAACGTCGTCGTGATGGTCTTCTCGTTCAACGATCCCGAGGGCCGCTACAACTACGAGTGGGCGCAGTTCTCCACCGAGGCGTGGAGCGACCCGTGCGGCGTGTCGGGCATGTGCGACTCGCTGACGCTCAGCTTCAAGATCGCCATCCTGGCGACGCTGTTGGCCACCGTTCTCGGCACCCTCGTGGCGTTCGCCCTCGCCCGCTACCGGTTCCGGGCGCGCGGCGTCGTCAACTCGCTGATCTTCCTGCCGATGGCGATGCCGGAGATCGTGATGGCCGCGTCGATCGCCATGCTGTTCCTGAGCATGGGCATGGACGCCGGCTTCACCACCATCCTCATCGCCCACGTCACCTTCTGCGTCAGCTTCGTGGTCACCGCCGTCAAGGCCCGCATCCTCGGCATGGACCCGGCGCTCGAAGAGGCCGCCCGGGACCTGTACGCATCGCCGGTCCAGGTCTTCCTGCGCGTCACGCTGCCGCTCGCCGCGCCCGGCATCGCCGCGGGCGCGATGCTCGCCTTCGCCCTGTCCTTCGACGACTTCATCATCACCAACTTCAACGCGGGCCCGGACACCGTCACGTTCCCGATGTTCGTCTGGGGTGCCGCGCAGCGCGGAACTCCCCCGCAGATCAACGTGATCGGCTCCGCCATGCTCCTCGCGGCGGTGGCCATCGTGGTGGCCGGCCAGATCGTCGGGCGGCGCAACCGCGCGAAGGTCTGACCGGCCGCGCGCCGGGACGCGGCCGTCGTCCGCGTTCCGGCTCCGGACACACGCACCGTCATGGGAATTCCGAACGACCCGAAGGGCTTTGCCATGCCCGAAAAAGGCCGTACTCCCGAGCCGTCCGACTCCACCGACACCCCGACTTCCGCGTCGGCCTCGGCCACCCTGCCTTACTCGTCGGCCGCGCCGTCCTCACCCGATCCGGCGCGCGACCGTGAGCTCGGCATGCACCGGCGCATCCAGCGCCGCGACTTCCTCAACGGCATGGCGGTCACCGCCGGGGCCCTCGCCGCCATGCAACTGCCGGGTATGACCGGCCAGGCCGCCGCCGACGCGCCGCGCCACGGCGGCGGACCGGGTTACGGGCACGGCGACGGGCAGGGCGGGCCGTACCCGCCCGGGCTCACCGGGTTGCGCGGCAGCCAGCCCGGTTCGTTCGAGACCGCCCACGAGGTACGGGACGGCACCTTCAAGCCCGGCCGCACGGTCCCCACCGGCGAGAAGTACGACCTGGTCGTGGTCGGCGGCGGCATCAGCGGCCTCGCCGCCGCGTGGTTCCACCGCGAACGCCACGGCCGGCAGGCGCGGATCCTCGTCCTCGACAACCACGACGACTTCGGCGGCCACGCGCGGCGCAACGAATTCACCGTCCGCGGCCGCAAACTGATCGGCTACGGCGGCACCCAGTCGCTCGACGGCCCGGCGACCTACAGCCCCGAGGCGAGCGGCCTGATCAAAGCGCTCGGGGTGGACACGCAGAAGTTCTACAAGGCGTACGACGGCGGCTTCGGCGAGCGCTGGGGCCTGGGCGACGCCACGTTCTTCAACCGCGAGGCCTTCGGCCGCGACGTGCTCGTCAAGGGCAGCGGGTTCGGCGACCCGGCCGCGTTCGCCGCCGGCACGCCGTTCTCCGAGGCCGGACGCGCCGACCTGGTGCGGCTGTTCTCCGACCCCGCGGATCCGTTGGCCGGGCTGACCGACGACGAGAAGAAGGCCAAGCTGATTCGTATCAGCTACGAGGCGTACCTGCGTGACGTACTGCGCGTGGGCGCCGAGGTCCGGCTGATGCTCCAGCGCGACACGCACGGCCTGTGGGGCGTCGGCATCGACGCGGTGTCCGCGCTCGACTGTTGGGCGACGTGGCAGCCGGGTTTCCAGGGGCTGAACCTGGCGCCGACGCCGTACCCGGGGCTGGGCAAGACGCCGCGGCACGCCATGGAGTCGGAGGAGCCGTACATCTTCCACTTCCCGGACGGCAACGCCTCGGTGGCCCGGCTGCTGGTGCGCAGCCTGGTGCCGGACGTGCTGCGCGGGCACACGATGGAGGACATCGTCACCGCCCGCGCGGACTACACGAAGCTCGACCGGTCCTCGAACCGGGTGCGGATCCGGCTCGGGTCGACCGCGGTGCACGTGGCGCACGACGGCCCGGTGCGCAGGCCGCGCGGCGTGACCGTGACGTACGCGCGGGGCGGGCGCACCTACTCGGTGAGCGCCGACGCCGTCGTGATGGCCTGCTGGAACACGATGGTGCCGTACCTGGTGCCCGAACTGCCGCCCGAGCAGAAGGCGGCCCTCGCCTACTGCGTCAAGGTCCCGCTCGTGTACACGAACGTCGTGCTGAACAACTGGCGCGCCTTCACCAAACTGGGCATCGAGGGAGCGCGGACGCCGGGCATGTACTGGGAGGGCTTCGGCCTGGACTTCCCGGTGTCGCTCGGCGACTACCGCTTCTCCAGGGACCCGTCCGAGCCGGTTGTCGTGCACGTGTCGAAGGCGCCGACCAAGCCCGGCCAGGGGCTTCCGGCGCGCACCCAGCACAAGGCCGGGCGGGCGGAGCTGTACCGGACCACCTTCGAGACGTACGAGCGCGAACTGCGCGAGATGCTGGGTCGCTCGTTGTCCGGCGGCGGCTTCGACCCGGCGCGGGACATCGCCGCGATCACCGTCAACCGGTGGCCGCACGGGTACGCGTACGAGTACTCGTCGCTGTGGGACCCGATCGGTCCGGACGAGGAGATGCCCTTCGGCATCGGCCGCCGGACGTACGGCCGCATCGCGATCGCCAACGCCGACTCGGCGGCCTTCGCCTACACCGACGCGGCCATCGACCAGGCGTACCGGGCGGTGCACTCGCTGCCGCGGCACTGAGCGGAGCCGGGCAGCGCGGGGCCGGCCGGGGGCGGTACGGGGGTGGTGCGGCGCGGGCGCAGGACCCCCGTTGGGGGACGTGTCATGCCGGTGCCAGGCGGCGTGCGCCACCTAGCGTGACGGGATGATCGTCTCGTTGCTCGCCGCGGTCGCGGCGGCCTTCTTCTACGGGGTCGCGACCGTCCTCCAGGCGCTCGGCAGCCGCCGCGTGCGGCAGACCGGGGGCGGCGGGCTCGACCCGCGACTGCTGGTCCGGGTGTTCCGGCAGTGGCCGTTCGTGGCCGGCACGCTGCTCGACCTCGCCGGGTTCGCCGCGCAGTTGGTGGCTCTCGCGGAACTCCCGGTCTTCGCGGTGGAGGCGGCGCAGGCCGCGAACCTCGCGGTGACCGCGGTGGTCGCGGTGCCGCTGCTCGGCGTCGTCCTCGGGCGGCGCGAGTGGGGGGCGATCTTCGCAGTGTGCGTCGGGCTCGCACTGCTGGGCCTGTCGGCGGGCCGCGAAGGGCCCGCCGAGACCGGCGACGGGTTCCGGTACGCGCTGCTCGGCTCGGTCGCGGTGATCGTCCTGCTCGGCGTGTGGGCGGCCCGGCGCACGGAGCCGTGGCGCTCGCGTCTGCTCGGGCTCACGGCCGGCTTCGGCTTCGGCCTGATCGCGCTCGCCGGACGCGTGCTCACCGACGTGGCGGTGCGCGACCTGTGGACGAACCCGGCGACGTGGGCGCTGGTGTTGGCCGCCGTCGTCACGATGCTGATCTACGCGACGGCGCTCCAGGGCGGCGCGGTCACCGCCGTCGCGGCGGCCCTGGTGGTGGGCGAGACGGTGCTGCCCGCCGCGGCGGGCATCATCTTCCTCGGCGACCACAGCCGGCCGGGGTTCGCGCCCGCCGCGGCGGCGGGGTTCGTGTGCGCGGTGGCCGGGGCGATGGCGCTGGCGAAGTTCGGCGAGGGCGGCGACCCCGATCCCGCCGACGGCGACAGCGGTCAGGCGAACGCGGCGGCCTGCTGACGGAACATCAGCGCGTAGCTGCCGTCGCGTCCCACGAGTTCGTCGTGCGTGCCGATGTCCTCGACCCCGCCGCCGTTCATCACGATGATCAGGTCGGCCATCCGGACCGACGAGAAGCGGTGGGCGACCAGCAGCACGGTGCCGCCGTTCTCGCGTACGCGCGCGGCGGCCCCGACGTACCGCTCGTACAACGCGTGCTCGGCGACCGGGTCGAGCGCGGCGGTCGGCTCGTCGAGCACCAGCAGCAGCGGCGCCGGGTGCATCATCGCGCGCGCCACAGCCAGCCTCTGCCACTGCCCGCCGGACAGTTCGGCCCCCTCGCGGTACGACCGGCCGAGCGCCGTTTCCAGGCCCTCCGGCCAACGCGCGAGCAGGGCCTCCGCGTCGGCGCGCCGCAGCGCCGCGGTGACGGCGGCGGGGTCGTCCATGCGCTCCGCCAGACCGGCCCCCACGCTGTGCTGAACGCTCGTCTCCAGCCGCAGGAAGTTCTGGAAGGTGCCGGATGTCCGGGCGCGCCACGCCGCGATGTCGAGGTCGGCGAGGTCGGTGCCGTCCACCGTGATGCGTCCGCCGTCCGGGCGGTGGAATCCGCAGAGCAGCTTCACCAGGGTCGTCTTGCCCGCACCGTTGACACCGACCACGGCGACGGTCCGCCCGGCCGGCAGGACGAGGTCGACGCCGTCCAGGGCGGGGCGTGCGGCCCCGGGGTAGCTGAAGCGCACGCCTTCGAGGCGGATTCCGGCGGTCAGTCCGTCGGGGACGGCGGCGGTCCCGGAGTACCGGGCATGCTCCTCGGCCGCGCGGTCGACGAGCCATGCGTACCGGTCGGCCATACGCAGCCCCGCACTCACCTGGCGCGTCGTGGTCGCCAACGCCGATACGTTGCCGCGCAGTTGCACGAGGACCTGGGCGACGAGGAGGACGTCGCCGGGCGTGGCGCGGCCGGCCCGGGCCTCGGCGACGACCAGGAGCAGCGCGCCCACGTACCCGGCCGCGACGACGAGCCATCCGGCAACCGCGGTTGCGGACGCGCGGACCGCTCCCCCGAGGCGGATGCGGGCGGCCCGGGCCCATGCCTCGTCCGCACGGCGGTCGAGTGCGTCCGCGCAGTCGAAGACGCGCATCTCCATCGCGGCGGTCGGGTGGGTGAACAGGCCGTGCAGGTGGTCTGCGGTACGCACGTGCTCGGCAGCGTCCAGCGCCGCACGTTCGACGTGTGCCTGCGCCCGCCCGGCGAGCAGGACCGACGGGACCGCCAGCAGCGGCGCCACGGCCAGGAGCGGGTGGACCCAGGCGAGCAGCGCGACGGCGATGAGGACGCGTACCGCCAGCGAGACGAGGTCGGCGATCGAGAAGGCGGCCCGGACCAGCGGGGCGCCGCCCTTGCGCAGCAGCGCGATCTGGTCGGCGTACTCAGAGTGTTCGAGGTGGTCGGTGCCGGGCATGTCGCCGGTGATGCGGACCGTCTCGGTGTTGATGCGCGCGCCGACGGTGGCGGCGAGCGAGTCGTGGGTGTTGCCGTAGACGCGCAGGCAGGCGCCGTTCACGCCGGCCGCGAGGGCCGCGATGCCGGCCGAAGTGAGGGCGTAGCCCCAGGCACCCTCGGCGGCGCCGTCGACCATGCCCTTGAGGGTGAGGCTGGTCGCGGCCCCGGCCAGGCTGACCAGCACGATCATCAGGGCGGCCGAGCGGAGGAGGCCGGGGCGGCCGTGTGTGACGGCTTCGCGCAGGATCCGCCGGCGCCTGCGCGTCGGGGCCGGCCGCACGGTGTCGCCGTCGGCTATGCCGCGCCAGGTGACGTTCATGTGCGGTCCTCCTCGCGCGCGGTGCGGGCGGCCGGGGCGGCTGTGTGGCGGGCCGCGGGACCCGGTGCGGGACCGACTGGGGGATCGGCTGGGGGACCGACTGGGGGATCGGCGGCCTCGCGGGCTTCGTCGCGGAAGCGTTCGGCCTGGAGTTCGTGGAGTTTGCGGTACATCCCACCGAGCGCCATGAGTTCCGGGTGGCTGCCGTCCTCGGCCACCCGGCCGTCGTGCACGACCACGATGCGGTCCGCCCGGCGGACCGTGGAAAAGCGGTGCGACACCACGATGTTGGTGAGGTCCTGGGCGGTTTCCATGAGGCGGTCGAACAACTCCGTCTCGGCGGTGACGTCGAGTGCGGCGGTCGGTTCGTCGAGGACGAGGATGCGGGCGCCCTCGCGCGCCGCGTAGAGCGCGCGGGCGAGGGCGACGCGCTGCCACTGCCCGCCCGAGAGGTCGCCGCCGCCCTTGTACGCGGGCGACAGCACGGTGTCCCATCCGTGCGGCAGCGCTTCGATGCGTTCGAGGAGGCCGACCGCGCGGGCCGCCTCGTGCAACGCGGCTTCCCGCAACGCGGCTTCGTTCGGCGTCGCCTCGTTCCGTGCCGACCCGGCCGCCGTGGTCCGGCCCAGCGCCGCCAGCCCGACGTTGTCCCGCGCGGACAGCTCCAGGCGTACGAAGTCCTGGAACACGACCGCGATCTGGTCCCGCCACAGTTCCGGCGGGACGGCGTTGACGTCGATCCCGTCGACGAGGATGCGGCCGCGCGTCGGTGCGAAGAACCCGCACATCAACTTGAGCAGCGTGGTCTTGCCGACGCCGTTCTCGCCGACGATCGCGACCGAGTCGCCGGCCGGGACGGTCAGGTCGAGGCCGCGCAGGACGTCGCGTTCGGTGCCGGGGTAGCGGAACCAGACGTCCTCGAAGACCACGGACGCGCCCGTTCCCGGGGAACGCACCGCCTCGGCGGCGGTCTGCCGGTGCCCCTCGGGGTGCCCCGTCGGCGCCGGGGCCCGCAGCAGCCCGTCGACCACGCGCAGCGCGTCGAGTTGGCGCAGCGCCGCCGCGATGTAGACCGCCTCGAACCCCATGACTCCCATGGATGAAAGCCCCAGCACACCGCCCAGCGTCGTCGCGAGCCGTGCGGGCGTGAGGTCACCGTCGAGCGCCGAGATGGTCATGAGGACGAAGGGCACCCCCGCGCCGACCGAGGAGAGGATGAATACCGCCCAGTGGCTGGCCAGCGCCGACTGCGTCAAGCGGCGCATGACGTCCGCGTGTGCGTCCGCGTGTCGGCCGAACTCCCGGGTGGCCCAAGGCCCGAAGCCGAACACGCGGGACTCCTGCGCGCCGGCTGCGCCGCCCGCCACCTGCTCCCAGTAGTCGGCGCCGCGCTTGGCGGCGTTCATCTTGGGGAGTTCGCGGACGACCTTGGTGTACTGCCGGACCAGGACGGCGCGTTGCACCAGCATGCAGGCGAGGACGAAGAGCGCGAGCCACGGCGAGTACAGCGCGACCAGGGCGGTGGCCGCGGCAGCCCCGAAGAAGCGGGCGAGCAGCCACAGTTGGCCCTCGACACCGGTACCCAGGTTGATCGACCCGGTGTCGACGGCCGGCATTCCGGCGGCGTCCCGCATCGTCTGGTCCTCGACGTGGGCGATACCCGCGGGCGAGGAGAGCGCCCGGCGTACGCGTGCCCGCACCGCGCCGTTGACGCGCAACGCGGCCCAGTCGCGGAACGCCTGCAGCAGATCCGGCGCGACGAGGTCCAGGACCAGGGCCACGGCCACCAGTACGAGCGGTGCGGTGAGCCCGGTGAGGCTCGCGTCGTCGCGCACGATGACGGTGGCGCGGGCGACCAGCCAGCCGATCGCCCCGGCCGTGACCGCGGGCAGCAAGCTCACCACAAGCATCAAGGCCGCCAGGCCCGCGATCACGCGCGGGCCCAGCGGCCGCAGAAGTGCCAGCAAATAGAACCGATCGCGCACGTGTCCCCCGTCGCGTCCCGTCGATCTCGGTAACGCGCAAGTTGGCAGAGATCGGCGGGTGTTGCAAGCAAGTTGGCGGGCGCGGAACCACTTGACCGTTCCTTTGACGGAAAGCGCGACGGCCCCGTCACCGTGAGGTGCGTGGCCTGTCCCGGCACCGGACCGGACGGGTCGCGAGGACGGCTCCCGCGCCGCCGGGCGGCTCAGTCCTCCGGCTCGATCAGGGCGTACTCCAACTCGCCGACAGCGTGCGCGAATTCGCCCGGTGTGAAGATCGCGCCCTCGTAGACGAAGGCGGGTTCTATCGCGGTCTCGACGTCGCCGCCGGCGGTGGTGTCCACCACGACGACGGCCCATCCGATGACCGGGCAGAGCACCGAGTCGGCACCAGGCCTGGTCAACTCGAGGTCCCAGCCCGGCTCGGCGGGAGTGAGGTTGACGACGCTGCGGCGGGTGTAGCGCATGGCGGAGGCTCCTCGGGCTGCGGGGGCGCACGAGCGGTGACGCTGTGTCGGGTGTCGGGTGTCGGCACAGCCTATGGTGCGCAAGTGACAGGCGTGCGACGCGGTGCGATGTGATCGTCCCGCCGACGCATCGTCGGGGACGATCGGGGCACGATGGTGGGGAGGTGCGCCCGAAGGGCACCCGGAATGCGCGGCGCCGCCACGTCGTTCCACAGCTCGTCGGGAATCCATCAGGATGATCCACACAGGACGGACACGCAGGACGGAGAGGCACATGGCCACGGTCGAACTGACCAAGGAGAACTTCGACGAGGTCGTCGCGGGCGACGGACTGACCGTGATCGATTTCTGGGCGGCTTGGTGCGGACCGTGCCGGCAGTTCGCCCCGACGTTCGAGAAGGTCTCCGAGAACGAGCCCGAGGTCGTCTTCGCGAAGGTGGACACCGAGGCGCAGCCCGAGCTGGCGGCCGCGTTCTCGATCAGCTCGATCCCCACGATCATGCTGGTCCGGGACAACGTGATGGTGTACTCGCAGCCGGGCGCGCTGCCCGAGACCGCGCTCGTCGACCTCATCTCGCAGGCCAAAGGCCTGGACATGGACGAGGTCAAGCGCAAGGTCGCGGAGGCGCAGACCGAGCAGGCGAAGGCCACCGGGCAGTCGGTCAACGGGGACCACGCGGGCGAGGCCTGACCCCGCAGACCCGCGGGGAGCGGCCCGCGCCCGTACCCGCGCAGGCACCGCGTACGCGAATCGGCGAGTGATCCCTTTGCACTCGGCGGCCGGCGGAGGTGTACTGGAGGGAACGGGAGAAGTCCGCAAGAGACAGACGCGGAGTAGCGGTCCTTGTTGGCCGTGCACCGCGCAATCAGGGTCCGCGAGAAGTGGACGGGGCTTCTCCCGCTCAACTCGTCCGAGATCCCCTGGTCCGCCCTCCGGGAACGGCCAGGCGCCGGCGAAGCAGATGGCCCGGCACCCACAGGGTGCCGGGCCTTCGCCGTGTCCGGGCGGCGGCGATGCGGGTGCAGGCATCTTCACTAAACGGGCATATACGGCAAAACGGTACTACGTTGAAAGGGAATGGAGGCCAAACGGCCTGCCGAACAAGGCTGGGCACACCCGGCCACAGCTTGGGAGCACGCCATGGCACGCACGAAAAGCGGGTTCAACGCCTGGTCCGGATGGGTGGCGTTCGCGGCGTTCACGCTGCTGACGCTCGGCATCCTCAACCTGATGATGGGTCTGACCGCGCTGTTCCGCGACGGCTACTTCGTGACCAATTCCGGCGACCTCCTGGTGTGGAGCTACACCACGTGGGGCGTCATCATGCTGTGCTTCGCCGCGCTGCAACTCGCGGTGGGCATGGGCCTACTGACGGGCGCGAGTTGGGCCCGGTACATCGCCGTCGGCCTGGCGATGCTGAACATCATCGGCCAGATCGGCTTCCTCGACGCGCACCCGGTGTGGTCCAGCATCGTCATCGCGCTGGACATCGTGGTCCTGTACGCGCTGACCGCGCGCTGGAACGACGCCCAGGGCCTCGGCCAACCCACGTCGATGACGGAGGAGGCCGAGTGGCGGGCCGGTGACACGGCAGGCCGGCACGCGGCCGGCGCGCCGCAGCAGTCCCCGCGCGGCGGTGGGGCGGACGGCAGCCAGATGGGTCCCTCGTAGCGCCCAGCCGAGCAGTCGCGGTGGCCCCGCCCCTCCCCCGGGGCGGGGCCACCTGCGTTTCGGCGCCGGAATCCCTGACCGGCGCCGTCGTCCGTACGGCCGCTCGCGGGTCGGCCTCAGGCGCCGGGGCGCGTTATGTAGTGCGGCTGGACGACGCCGGCCGGCAGCACCGTGTCGGCCGCCTCCAACGGGTGCTCCGCACCGAAGACGGTCCGCTCGACGACGGTCACCAGCGCGCTTCGGGCGACGTTGAGCAGGCGGGCCTCGTCGGTCGTGACGCCGCGCGGGACCAGGTCCTCGTTGACCCGGATCGCCGGGAGTCCGATCGCGGCGAAGCGGGCGAGCACCCCCTTACCCGCGTGCGGACCCTCCTCGGGGAAGACGATCGGGGTGCCGCCCGTGAGGTGCAGCGGCTCCCAGCTGGTGATCAGCGCGTACGGGCGGCCGCCCGACGTGCATTCGTACGTGGTCCTCATGACGTCCGCACCGATGTCGACCGCCAGGCGCTGCGCGACGTGGCGGTCCGCGGTCACGGTCGTCGTCTCGTGGGTGTACGCGGTCGCCCGCCCGTCCTCGAACGCCGGTGCCACCGAGCCGCCGCCCGGCTGCATGACGCGTGTGACGGCCCGCCGCGTGAGCCCGGTGAAGTACACGCCCGCTCCCATGCGGCCCTCGACGATCCCCTCCACCGCGAGTTCCCGCAGGGCGACCTCGGCGACCGCGAGGTCGCACCCGCCTTCCCGGGCCAGTTCCTCGGGCGGCGGGAGAGCGGAACCGGGCTTCCACTCCCCGGCCAGAATGCGCTGCCGGATCCGGTCCGCGAATTGCCGGTACTGCGCAAGATCGGCTGCTGCCATGCGAGTTCCCCCCATCACCTACCACTGACAGGCGGGCCAGGGTACTCACGCCCACGAAGCGTCACAAGGTCCACACCACTCCCCCGCGTCCCGCCCGCCCCGGGGTTCGTTCACCCGAACGACGTACCTAGTTGAAATTTCAACGAAAGCGAGGTACTGTCCTGGGGTCAGGTTGAACGTTCAACAATCACGGACAGGATTCAGTCATGGGCCTCTTCTCCCGCACCCCCAAGTCGTCCCCGGCCACCTCGGCCGACTCCGCAGTCGCGGTCGCCACCGGCCCCGACCTGGCGCACCTGACCGGCAACTACGTCATCGACACGACGCACAGCACGATCGGCTTCTCGGTGCGCCACGCGATGGTCACCAACGTGCGCGGCGCCTTCACCGAGTACGAGGGCCTTCTGCACCTCGACGGCGCCGACCCGGCCGCGTCCAGCGCCGCCATCACCATCAAGGTCGCGAGCATCGACACCAACCAGGCGCAGCGCGACGAGCACCTGCGCACCGGCGACTTCTTCGCCGTCGAGGCGCACCCGGAGATCACCTTCCGCAGCACCTCGGCACAGCGCCTCGGCGACGACAGCTACCGCATGACCGGGGACCTGACGATCAAGGGCACCACGCGCCCGGTCGTCCTGGACCTGGAGTACACCGGCACGGCGACCGACGCGTACGGCATCGACCGCGTGGGCTTCGAGGGCGGCACGACGATCGACCGCACCGACTGGGGCCTGTCGTACAACGCCGCGCTGGAGACCGGCGGCGTGCTGATCGGCGAGAAGGTCAAGCTGAGCTTCGACATCTCCGCCGTGAAGGCCGCCTGAGCCCGCCTTCACCTCGGGGGGCCGCCGCGGCGCGGCCCCGCGGCGTCAGAGGCCGAAGTCGGCGCGCGCGATGCCGAGCGCGACGCACGCCTCGCGGACGACCGCTCGCTCCGTCGGGTCGAAGCGGCCGTCCGCACCGCCGATGACGATGCCGATCTGGACGACCGCGCGTGCCTCGTCCGGATCGGCCTTGACGGCGGCGATGTCCTTCACGACCCGCGCCTTGCCGGAGCGGGTGTCCGTCCGCAGCACGTCGATGTAGTCGTGGAAGCGGCGCTGCAGGTCGTTCTTGTCGAAGCCGCGCAGCGCCTCGTTGTCGACGATCAACTGCGCGACCCGGCGGGTCTCGGCCGGGTCGATGGTCCCGTCCGCGGCGGCCACCAGCGCGCACATGGCCATGCTCGCGTCGCGGAACGCCTCGCTGGTCAGGCTGTCCTTCCGTGCCGTCAACTGCGCCTGCATCTGCTGCACGGACTGCTTGAGCTTGTCCCAGAGGGGCATGGCGTCTCTCCCGAGGTCTTCCGTGTCGCCGGTGCCGCGCGCCGACGAACCGGGGCGCATCCGGTGCCACGACGTTAGACGAACACGGCGATCAGGACGTGAGTACGGCGCCGTACCGGACCAGAAGCGCGCCGATGCCGTCGAGGACGCCCTTCAGGCCCGCCTCGAACTGCCGGTCCAGCTCCAGTTGGAAGGGCCTCGGCTTGCGGAACGCCGAGGAAAGGCGCGGCAGGTCGGCGAGCAGCTCCGGGTTCACGTGGCTGCCCTCGCGATCCCACCACTGCTGGGCGGTGACCCCGGTCTTCCGGGTCAGCTCGACGTCGTTGACGTGGATGAGCGCGATGCCCTGGGTGAACGCGACCACGATCAGCAGCAGCCGCAATTGCTCCTCGGGCGGCACCGCGAGGCCGTCGAACGCGGCCAGCGCGCGTTCGCCGTCCAGTGCCGCGTTCCGCGTCCAGCGCATGCGCGAACCGACCATCGCGTGCTGCAGGATCCACGGGTGCCGGCGGTAGAGTCCCCAGTCGCGCCGCGCGGTGTACTCGAGCCCGGCCCGCCAACCCGCCGGGACCGGATCGGGCTGCGGCTCCTCGCCCATCGCAGACTCGACCATCAGGTCGACGAGTTCGTCGCGCCCGCCGACGTGGCGGTACAGGGACATCGTGCCCGCGCCGAGGTACGCCGCGAGGCGCCGCATGTGCAGGTTCTCCAGCCCCTCGTCGTCGGCGAGGGCGATGGCGGCCGCGACGATGCGCTCGGTCGACAGGTGGGGGCCGCCGCCCTCCGCGTGGTCGGGAGGATCGACCGGCACCGGACGCCCGCCGCCCGGTGCGCGCCGGGTCTGCGGTGCCGGCGCCCGGCCTGCCGTGGCCTTGCGCGCGCGGTACGCCTTCGCCCGGCACGAGCGCGAGCAGTAGTCGCGGGGGCGGCCCCGGCCGCCGTCGTCGGCGATCGCCTCCCCGCACCACGCGCAAACAGCCATTGCCGACCCTTCTTTTCGTCACGCTCGACTTCGTGTCGAAATTCTACCGGGCAGAGCTTCGAGCGTGACGAAATATTCCATCAAGACCGCGTAAATAATGCATTGAGACTTCTTCCGGGCCATGCGTATCGTGTACGCGGCACTGCGTACGACGTACCCGAGGAGTTTCGATGGCAACGCCGGATCCGCCCGAGCAGGTGCACGGCAAGGCGGGCACCAAGGAGTGGATCGGCCTCGCCGTCCTCGTCCTCCCCTGCATGCTCGTGTCGATGGACATGTCGGTGCTGTTCATGGCGCTGCCGTTCCTGAGCTCGGACCTGGACCCGAGCAGCTCCGAACTCCTGTGGATCATGGACGCCTACGGCTTCCTGCTCGCCGGGCTCCTCATCACCATGGGCACGCTCGGCGACCGCATAGGCCGCCGCAAGCTGCTGCTGATGGGCGCGGTCGGGTTCGGCGTCGCCTCCGCGCTCGCCGCGTACGCCACCAGCCCCGCGGGCCTGATCGCCGCCCGCGCGCTGCTCGGCGTCGCCGGCGCGACGCTCGCGCCCTCGACGCTCTCCCTGATCCGCAACATGTTCCACGATCCCGCCCAGCGCACGACCGCCATCGGCATCTGGACGGCCGGGTTCGCCGGCGGCGGCGTCCTCGGGCCGGTGATCGGCGGCGTGCTCCTCGAACACTTCTGGTGGGGCTCGGTCTTCCTGATCAACGTGCCGGTGATGCTGCTGCTCCTGGTGCTCGGCCCGCTGCTGCTCCCGGAGTTCCGCGACCCGCGGCCCGGCCGCTTCGACTTCCCCGGCGCGGCGCTCTCGCTGGTGTCGGTCGTGGCCGTCGTCTACGGCATCAAGAAGATCGCCGAGGACGGCTTCTCCTGGACGTACCTCGGCATCAGCCTCGCGGGCCTCCTCGTAGGCGCCGCGTTCCTACGCCGCCAACGGGTGATCGACCACCCGATGATCGACGTCGGCCTGTTCCGCTCCCGCACGTTCAGCGTGTCGCTGGCCACGAACTGGCTGATGATGCTGGGCCTGGTCGGCTTCGGGCTGTTCTCCTCACAGTTCGGCCAACTGGTTCTCGGCATGGGCCCGTTGGAGGCGGCGCTGTGGTCGCTGCCCACCTTCGTCGTGATGCCGGTCGGCATCGCGATCGGCACGGCGCTCGCGCCGCGCATCGGCAAGCCCAACGTCATCGTGCTGGGCCTCGTGGTCGCCGCGGTGGGCTACGCCGTCCTGGCCCGCATCCAGGCCGATTCCAGTATCTGGGGCCTGCTGGTCCCGAACATGATCACCGCGCTCGGCATCGGCACGGTGTTCGCCCTGGTCACCGACCTGATCCTGGGCTCCGCGCCGCCCGAGCGCGCGGGTTCGGCGTCCGCGATGTCGGAGACCGCGGCGGAGTTCGGCGGGGCGCTCGGCATCGCCGTCCTCGGCAGCATCGGCACCGCGATCTACCGGGGCGACCTCCAAGACCACGCACCGGCCGGCGTCGGCGAACACCAACTGGAGTCCGCACGCGACACGTTGGGCGGCGCGGTCGAGACCGCCGCGACGCTGCCGCCGGGGCCCGCCAGGGAGCTGCTGGACGCCGCGTTCGAGGCGTTCGCAAAGGAGATGCGCGTCATCGCGCTGGTCGCCGTGGTCCTGATGGCGGTCACCGCCGTCCTCGTCGCGGCACTGCTCAAGCGGCAGGACGGCGAGGCGCACGTGGAGTCGCGGCAGTCCGCCGGGCCGGAATCCGACGGGCCGGCCGCGCAGTCCGGGGACCTGGACGACCGCCCCCCGACCGGCCGCGAACCGGAGTCGGCGAGCGCGCCCCTCTAGGCTGGCGTCCATGGGTGCTGGTGATCGTTCCGGGTCGCGGCGGGGGTTCTCGGGGAATCTGGAGCGCTTCCTCCTCGTGGCGCTCGCCGCGTCGCTCGCCATCAGCGCCGTGCAGTACGCGGTGCAGTACTCGAACCAGTCGCCGCCGTGGTGGCAGGTCCTCGCCGAGTGGGTGCTCATCCTCAGCGCGTGCGCCGTGCTGTGGTTCGGGCAGCGCTTCCCGGTCGCGGCCTGCACGTACGTGCTGGTCGCCACCGGGGCGCACTTCGTCTTCGGTGCGGTCGACGTGGCGCTGATGATGGCCCTGCTCATGGTCGCGCTGTACGCCGTCGCGGCCCGGGGGCGGCTCGCCGCGGCGACGGTCCTGGGCGCCGCCACCGTCGCCGGGGTCGGCGTGGGCACCCTCGGCGGCAACGAAGAGATCACCCTGGCTGCGCTGTTCATGCTGGCCGGCTGGGTGGTCGCGGTCATCGCACTCGGCGCCTCCAGCAACACGCGCCGGGCGTACCGCCAGGAGGCCGAGGCCCGGCTCGCGACCGCGCAGCGCGGGCGCGAGGAGGAGGCCCTGCGCCGCGCGACCGAGGAACGCCTGCGCATCGCCCGCGAGTTGCACGACCTCATCGGGCACAACATCTCGCTCATCAACGTGCAGGCCGGGGCCGCGCTGCACCGGCTGAAGAAGGATCCCGCACAGGTCGAGGAGGCGCTCGGCGCCATCAAGACGGCAAGCCGCGAGACGCTCCGCGAACTGCGCACGACCCTCGGGGTGCTGCGGCAGGTCGACGAGGACGCGCCCACCGCGCCGGCGGCCGGGCTCGCACGCCGGGCCGACCTCGTGGCGTACGCCGAACTCGCCGGGCTGGACGTGCGCTCCGAGACCGAGGGCCAGCCCCGCGAACTCCCGGTCGAAGTGGACCTCGCGGCCTTCCGCATCATGCAGGAGTCGTTGACCAACGTGACCCGGCACGCCGCCGCCGCATCCGTCGTACTGCGCGTCGTGTACGGCGTGACCGGGGTGCGCGTCGAGGTGGCGGACGACGGGGCAGGCTCCCCTCGCCGTGCCAAGGAGCCCGCGGGAGAGGGATCCGGCAACGGCATCCGCGGCATGCGCGAGCGCGCCCGGGCGCTCGGCGGCGAACTGACCGCGGGCCCCCTTCCCGGCGGAGGCTTCCGGGTACGCGCGTACCTTCCCTACGAGGCAGAGGAGATCTCCGGATGATCCGGGTGCTGCTGGCCGACGACCAGCGTTTGGTACGGGCCGGGTTCCGCTCGATCCTGGAGGACGAGGACGACGTCACGATCGTCGGCGAGGCCTCCGACGGCGAGCAGGCCGTCGCGCTGGCCCGCGAACACCGGCCCGACGTGCTGCTGATGGACATCCGGATGCCCGGCGTCGACGGGCTGGAGGCCGCCCGCCGCATCGCCGCCGACCCGGCGCTCGCCGACGTGCGGGTGGTCATCCTCACGACGTTCGACCTCGACGACTACATCTACGGCGCGTTGCGCGCGGGCGCGACGGGCTTCCTGGTGAAGGACACCGAGCCCGAGGAGCTGATCCAGGCGGTGCGCGTCGCGGCCCGCGGCGACGCGCTGATCAGCCCGTCGATCACCCGGCGCCTGATCGCCGAGTTCGCGGGGCGCGTCAAGCAGCCGGAGCCGAACCCGCGCCTCAACGGCCTCACCGAGCGGGAGCGCGAGGTCATGGAGCTGGTGGCCGGCGGGCTGACCAACGACGAGATCGCGGCGCGCCTCGTGCTGTCCCCGGCGACCGCGAAGACGCACGTCAGCCGGATCATGACGAAGTTGTCGGTGCGGGACCGCTCGCAGTTGGTGGTGCTGGCGTACGAGTCGGGCATGGTCAGCCCGGGCTGGCTGAGCTGACGCCGACTCCCGCGGTACGCCCGGCCAGGGCGGGCCGCGTCGGCCGTGCCCGGACCGCAACCGTGGGGGTACGCGCCCGCGCCGAACCGCAACCCGTGGGGTACGCCGGGTGTCCGCCCCAGGCCGACGCCCGGCCCCGAGCCGTCACCCCACGCTGTGGGACATGACGCAGACACAAGGCACCAGCATCCGTCCCCCGGCGGACCCACCCCGCCGAAGCAGCGTGTTCGCCCGGCTCGCCGGCTGGTCGCAGCGCCGCCGCTGGGCTGCGCTCGCCGTCTGGCTGCTCGTCGTGGTGGCGACCGCGGTGGGCGCGCAGGCCGTCGGCAGCGCGTGGAAGAACGACTTCTCGCTGCCGGGCACCGAGTCGCAGGAGGTCACCGATCTCCTGGAGAAGCACGGCGCGGTGCAGGCGGGCGACACCGTCGAGATCGTCTTCAAGTCGGACCGCGGGGTCGCCGCCGACCGCGACGCGGTGACGAAGGTCGCCGACGCGGTGCGCGTCTCGCCCGGAGTCGCCGACGTCCGCACGCCGTTCGACGACCCGTCCGCGGTCTCCGGGGACGGCCGCATCGGGTTCGCGACCGTGACCCTGACGGGGCTCTCCACGGATGTCCCCGCGGAGGACATCCGCACGATCATCGACATCGCGCAGAACGCCGAGACCGACACGCTGCAGGTCGAGGTCGGCGGGGGCGCCGTGCGCGAGGCCCAGGAGGAGTCCGGCGGCGCCGCCGAGGGCGCGGGCATGCTCGCCGCGCTGGTGATCCTGGTCCTGCTGTTCGGCTCGGTGCTGGCCGCCGCACTCCCCCTGATCACCGCGCTGTTCGCGGTGGGCGGCGCGATCGGCGTCATCACGATGGCGTCGCACGTTTTCACGGTGGCCGACTTCACGCCGCCGATCATGATGCTGGTCGGCCTCGGTGTCGGGGTGGACTACGCGCTGCTGATCTTCTACCGCTTCCGCCACGAACTGCTGCGCGGCGCCGAGCCGGCCGACGCGACGCGCACCGCATTGGACGCCGCCGGACGCACGGTCTTCTTCGCGGGCTGCACGGTCATCATCGCGCTGCTCGGCCTGGTGACCCTCGGCCTGGGCTCGCTCCAGGGCGTCGCCCTCTCGGTCGCGCTGACCGTGCTGGTGACGATGGCCGCGTCGTTGACCCTGCTGCCCGCGCTGCTCGCGGTGTTCGGCAAGCGCCTGCGCCGCAACGTGATGAAGAAGGTCGCCAAGGCCGAGCGCAAGGGCAAGGCGGAGGGCGCGGGTTGGCGCCGCATGGCCGCCGGGGTGCAGCGGCGTCCGTTCGCCGCGCTGCTGGTCGCGGTGGTCGCGCTGCTGGCGCTGTGCGCGCCGGCGCTGGACATGCGGCTCGGGTTCGCGGACGCGGGCAACGACGCGGAGAGCACCACGAGCCGGCAGGCGTACGACCTGATGGCGGAGGGCTTCGGCCCGGGCTTCAACGGTCCACTCGTGGTGGTCGCCGAGGGCGGCGCCGAGACGGGCGTGGAACTGCGGCGTACCCTCGACGAGTTCCCCGGCGTCGCGGCGGCGACCCCGCCGATGCCCTCGCGGGACGGCGTGCTGGGCACGGTGCTGGCGTTCCCCGACAGCGCCCCGCAGGACGAGGCGACCGAGGACCTGGTCCGGGCGCTGCGCGACGGCGGGCTCGACGCGTTCGAGACCCGGACCGGCGCCGCGGTGTACGTCGGCGGCGCGACGGCCGCCGAGGTGGACTTCTCCGAGACCGTCGCCGACCGCCTGCCGCTGTTCGTGGCGGTCGTGGTGGGCCTGTCCTCGCTGCTGCTGCTCCTGGTGTTCCGCTCGGTGCTCATCCCGCTCAAGGCCGCGGTACTGAACCTGCTGAGCATCGGCGCCTCGATGGGCGTCATGACGCTGGTGTTCCAGCACGGCTGGTTCGGTGTGCAGCCCGGTCCGATCGAGGCGTTCCTGCCGGTCATGATCTTCGCGATCGTGTTCGGACTGTCCATGGACTACGAGGTGTTCCTGCTGTCGCGCATCCACGAGGAGTGGGAGCGTACGAAGGACTCCGCGCACGCGGTCCGCGAGGGCCTGGCCACGACCGGCCGCGTCATCACCGCGGCGGCGGCGATCATGATCGTGGTGTTCGGCGCCTTCCTGCTGAGCCCGGACCGCATGATGCAGCAGTTCGGCCTGGGCCTCGCGGTGGCGATCCTGCTGGACGCGCTGGTGATCCGGTGCCTGATCGTGCCTGCCGTGATGCAGCTGCTGGGCGACCGGGCGTGGTGGCTGCCCAAGGCCCTGGCGAAGTGCCTTCCCCGCGTGGCGCTGGAGGGTTCGCCGCGGGAGCCGGCGGCACCGGTCCGCGGCTGACGCGGAACCGGCTCCCGACGCACGACGCGGCGAGGCCCGCCCCCTTGGTCGCAGGGGGCGGGCCTCGCCGCTTTGCCGGGTCTTCCCGCGTTGCGTGTGCTCGGCGCGTGCTCGGCTCAGCGCGGCGCGCGCTGGTCCATGCCGCCGTTCGACCCGGCGTCGGGGACGTCCAGCAGCCCGGTCTCGACGCCGCCGACGCCCCAGCCGTACGCGAGCTTGTGCACTTCGAGCACGAAGAACGAGTCGGTGGAGACCACTCCGTCGATCAGGTGCATCCGGCGGTTCAGCAGGTCGGTGAAGTGGTCGGTGTCCCGGCAGATCACCTCGACCATGATGTCGTACTGCCCGGCGGTCATGACGACGTACGAGGTCTCCGGCAGTTCGCGCAGCGCGCGGCACACCTCGTGGGCGCTGCCGGGCCGCACGCGCATGCCGATCATGGCGAGCCGGTCGAAGCCGATCGTCAGCGGATTGGCGATGCCGACGATCTGCAACACCCCGGTGTCCTCCAGGCGTTGCACGCGGTAGCGCACGGACGAGGCCGGGATGCCGAGGTCTTCGGCGATCTGGCTGTACGCGCGCCGGCCGTCCGCCTGGAGGATGGCGATGATGCGCCGGTCGATGTCGTCGAGCGGTCCTGCGGTCATGCGGGTGCTCCGGGGCTCTCGCGGTGTCTGGTCCTGGTCACCCATGATCGCCTGTGTCTCCCCGTCTGTCGGTGTGCTGCGGCTGCCGTACTGCTCAGGAATCGAAGCCGAGGCCCAGCCGGTCCAGGGTACGAAGCCACAGGTTCCGCCGGCCGTTCAGGTCCTCGCGCGCCATCGACCAGCGGGTGGCCTGGATGCCCAGGTAGCGCACCGGCTCGGGCGGGAACGGCAGCGGCTTGCGGCGGATCATCTCCAACCGGGTCCGCTCGGTGCGGCGGCCCTCCAACATGTCGAGCATCACGTCCGCGCCGAAGCGCGTGGCGCCGACGCCGAGTCCGGTGAACCCGAGGGCGTACCCGACGCGTCCCTGCGCCGCGGTGCCGGCGAACATGCAGAACCGCGTGGTGGAGTCGATGACGCCGCCCCACGCATGCGAGAAGGGCACGTCGGCGAGGGCGGGGAAGGTCTCGGCGAACTGCGCCGCGAGGGTGTCGAAGGTCGCGGGCCGCTGCGTGAGCGCCTCGTCCACGCGCCCGCCGAACGGGTAGATCGCGTCGTAGCCGCCCCACAGGATGCGGTTGTCGGCGGTCTTGCGCAGGTAGTGGAACTGGTTGCCGGCGTCGGTGATCCCGTGGTCACCGGTCCAGCCGATGGCGGCGAGCTGATCGTGCGTCAGGGGCTCGGTGGTCAGGGCGTAGTCGTAGACCGGGACCATGCTGAGGCCGAGGCGCTTGAGCAGCGGCGGGAAGATGTTGGTGGCGAGCGCGACGCGGCGGGCGGTGACACGGGCGTACGGCGTGGTGAGCCGGACGCGGTCGGTGCGCTTGGTGTCGATGGCGGTGACCTCGGTGTTCTCGGCGATGCGTACGCCGAGTTCCAGGCACGCGGCGCGCAGCCCCCAGACCAGCCGGGCGGGGTCGAGCAGCGCGTAGTCGGGCTGCCAGAGCCCGGCCGACCACATCGGCGAGTCGACCCACTCGCGGAGCTCGTCGCGGTCGAGGAGGCGGGACTTCTCGCCGTGGCGCTCGCCGAGTGCGGCGGCCTCGCGCAGCGCGTCGGCCTGCCACGGCGTCGCGGCCACCGAGACCTTGCCGGTTCGGGCGAACCCACAGTCCACACCGTGTGCTTCGAGGTCGCGCTCGAAGGCGTCGAGGTTCGCGTTGCCGAGCCGCTGGAGGGTGTCGATCTCGTCGGGCCAGCGCGTCGCGCCGTTGGCGAGGCCGTGCGTGAGGCTCGGCGAGCAGAAGCCGCCGTTGCGTCCGCTGGCGGCGTGCCCGCAGGTCGCGGCCTCCACCACCAGGACGTCGCGGGCGGGTTCGCGCTGCTTGGCGATGAGCGCGGTCCACAGGCCGGTGTAGCCGCCGCCCACCACGACCAGGTCGGCGGTGGTGTCGGCGGTCAGCCTGGGGAGGGTGTCGGGGCGCTCGGGGCGGTCGAGCCAGTAGGGCTCGGTGGACGTGGCGCGAAGTGCCGAGCGGTGGGCGTCGCGAGCGGGTCCGGTGGTGGTGTCGACGCTCATGGGCGGGTCCTTGCTGCGTGGAGCGGGGCGGCCGCGCGACGGCGGGTGCGGGCTTCGTGCGGCGGCGAACGGGGCGGCGGCGGTTGCCTGTTCGGAAGCGCCCGACCGGACGGGGGAGACCGGTCGGGCGGGCCCGAGTGGCCCGGGTGCGGCGTACCGCTGCGAAGTTCCGTACGCCGCACCCGGATTCGCGTCACAGGCTGATGACGCCGGTACGCAAGTCGGACATGTCGAGCAGGGTGTGCTTGCCGCCGATGCGGCCCCAGCCGGTGCCGCGGTTGCCCGCGCCGCCGAACGGCATGTTGATGTCCCAGAAGCAGGTGCTGTCGTTGACGATGACCTGGCCGACCGCCATCTCCTCGATGAACCGGAAGGCGGCGCCCATGTTCCGGGTGAAGACCGCGCCCTGCAGGCCGAGCTTGTCGTCGTTGGCGATGCGCAGCAGCTCGTCGTCGTTGGCGCCGGTGATGATCGGCACGACCGGGCCGAACGACTCCTCGCGCGACAGCAGCGCGTCGACCGGGACGTCGTCGACGACGGTGAACTCGTAGTAAAGGTCGGTCGGCTGGCCGCCGCGGCGGCCGCCGCCGGTGAGGATCTTCGCGCCGCGCTCGCGGGCGTCCGCCATGTGGCGGTCCATCTTGGCGGCGACGCCCTCGTTGTTGAGCGGGCCCAGGTTGGTGGTGGCGGCGAACGGGTCGCCGAGCACGACGTCGGCGGCGGCGCGCAGCACGGCCTCGACGAACCCGTCGTGCGCGTCCTGGTGGACGACGACGCGCTCGGTGGCGCAGCACACCTGGCCGGAGCACAGGTACGCGCCGTACACCGCGGCCTTGGCGGCGGCGTCGAGGTCGGCGTCGGCGAGCACGACCAGCGGGCCGTTGCCGGAGCACTCCATGATCGAGCGCTTGAGACCCGCGGCGGCCTGGATCTTCGCGCCGGTCGCGGACGAGCCGATGAAGCCGATCGCGTCGATGCCCTCGTGGCGGACCAGCGCGTCGCCGGTGGCGCCCTCGCCCGCGACGATGTTGACCAGGCCCTCGGGCAGGCCGGCGGCGACGAACGCCTCCATGGCCTTGAGCACCGTCAGCGGCGTGTTGGCCGGGGGCTTGACGACGTGCGCGTTGCCGGTGGCCAGGCCCGGGGCGACGAACTCGGCGAGCATCAGCAGCGGGAAGTTCCAGGGCGTGATGATGCCCCAGGTGCCGACCGGCGCGTGGAAGGTGAACATGCGCTTGTTGCCGACCGTGGACGGCATGGTCTCGCCGTGCAGGCGTACCGCGTCCTCGGCGTGCAGGTGGAACAGCTGCGCGGCTTCCTCGATGTCGGCGACCGACTCGGCGAGCGGCTTGCCCTGCTCCAGGGTCTGGAGGCGGGCGAGCTCGTCGACGCGCTTGGCCAGCTCGTCGCCGATGCGGTGACAGACCTTGGCGCGCTCCCAGACGTTGACGCGGGCCCACTTGGCCTGCGCGTCGTTGGCGGCCTTGACGGCGGCGTCGAGGTCGGCGGCGGAGGGAACCGGGATGGTGCCGACGTGCTCGCCGGTGGCGGGGCTGTGCACGTCGTACGAGTCCGGCCCGGTGCCGTCCACGTAGGCGCCGTTGACGAAGAGCTGGTACTGGGCGGGGCTCGTGGTGCTCATGGGATCCCTCTCCAACGGGGTCGGGCCGCGTCGGGCGGCTGCGGAGACCCCCTCAGAGTTCACCCAACAAGTTGAACCTGTCAATACTTCAGAATCCGCAACTCAGATCGGTCTCATTTGACGATTCCGCAGACTCAACCGTTGACAGGGTCAATTTGACGCGCTTATAACGGGACCCCTCGATCCCCATCACCCCACTTCGTCCGAAGGGCACGCACATGTCCGCCCAGATCTCCACCCAATCGCCGCCGCCGGCGCCCGAACAGGCGCCCGCACTGGCCAAGAAGATGCGCTGGTACGACGGCTTCGCCATGTCCCTGGCCATGCCGGCCGCACTCATCGCGTCACTCGGCGCGTCCATCGGGGGTCTGGGCGCGTGGGGGGCCATCGCCCTGTGGGCCATCTCCATGGTCCTGGCCACCGGAGCCAACTGGATCTACTCCGAGATGGCCGCGATGTTCCCCGAGTCCTCGGGCGGCATCGCGCACTACGCCACCGAGGGCTGGAAGTCCCGCGCCCCCTGGGTCGGCCCGCTTGCCAGCATCGGCTACTGGTTCGCCTGGACCACCGCGCTGTCGGTGTACGCGGGCATCATCGGATCGCTCGTCCAGGCCCAGTGGTTCTCCGGCCAGGACTGGACGTGGGAGTTCGGGCCCGCGACCGTCACCTTCCCGGTCGCGGTCGGCATCGGCATCGTCCTGCTGCTCTTCGCGGCCGCGATGTTCGGCCTGCACGTGGCCATGTGGGTGGTCTACGTCACCGGCGGCATGCTGCTGGTCCCGCTCGCGGTGTTCCTCGTCGTGCCGTTCTTCAGCGGCGACTGGAGCGCGAGCGGCCTGCACTGGAACCTGCACGGCATGGGCGGCCTGCGCGAATCGCTGGTGTGGCTGTACGTGATGGCGTGGACGTCCTTCGGCGTCGAGGTCTGCGCGACCTTCGCCCCCGAGTACAAGGACACCGTCCGCGACACCTCGCGCGCGCTGCGTGCCGGCGTACTCTTCTCGCTCGGCGTCTTCATCCTGCTGCCGCTGTCGCTGTCCGGCTACCTCGGCGAGGAGCGCATCGCGGAGGACCCGACGACCTTCTACGTCGGCGCGTTCAACGACCTGGTCGGCGGGGCCGCGGACCTGATGGTCGTGTTCCTCATCGCGTCGCTGCTGCTCATCATGATCACCGGCCTCGCGGACGGCTCCCGGGTGCTCTACAACATGGGCAAGGAGGGCACCACGATCAAGCAGGTCGGCGTGCTCAACAAGCGCGGCGTCCCGGCCCGCGCGCTGACCGTCGCCCTGGTGATCAACATCCTGGCGCTGGTGTTCCTCGAGACACCGCTCGCGATCGTGGTCACCGGCAACCTCGGCTACATCCTGACCCACATCCTGGCCATCTCCGGCTTCGCGATGCTGCGCCGGGACCGGCCCGACCTGGCACGGCCGATCCGACTGCCGGGCTTCTTCGTACCGTTCGCGTGGCTGCTCACCGCCCTGCTCGCGGTGATCCTCGTGGTCGGCGCCACCGGCTTCAAGATCACCGGGTACGGCGGCTACAAGGAACTCGGCATCGCCCTGGCCGTCCTGGCATCGGCCGTAGCACTCTGGCTGTTCCGCACGAAGGTCCAGGACCGACGGGAACCGCAGCAGATCGGCCGCCGCTGAAACGCGGAGCCCGGTGTTCCGTCGGACCGGCGGACGCTGAACGTCGGACTGCCGAATGGCTGAACCGCTGAACCGCTGACCCGCCGAAAGCGAACCGCCCCATGCCGTACGTGTTCCTGTCCTTCGCCATCGTCGTCGAGGTCGTCGCGACGAGCCTCCTCAAGTCCACCGAGGGCTTCTCGCGGCCGCTCCCGTCCGTGATCTGCCTGGCCTGCTACGGCGCGTCGTTCTACCTGCTGTCCAAGGCGCTCCAGCACGGGCTGCACGTGGGCGTCGGGTACGCGATCTGGTCCGGCGTGGGGACCGCGCTCATCGTGGTGATAGGCGTCCTGTTCCTGAACCAGGCCGTCAACCTCCCGACGCTGCTGGGCATAGCGATGATCGTCGGCGGCGTGGTCGTCCTGAACATGGCCGGAGCGCACTGAGGACACGAGCGGGGGACACGAGCCGGGGACACATACGCACCGGGAAGTCCGCCCCGGCGGCCACCGCGACACATGAGGCCAGGCACCCATCGGGGTGCCTGGCCTCATGCTTTGCGGACGTCGGGTGTCAGGCTGTGGCCTTCTTGGCGCTGACAGACCACGCCATGTCATCGCAGTCCCACGCGACGCTGTTCTCGGTGAGGCATGCGCGGAACCACACGGTCGCGCCTTCCGGGAAGTCCATGTTGAACGCCTTGACCGAACCCTTGCCGCCGTTGTTGACGAGCAGCGGCTTGGCGTAGCTGTCGTTGATCCGGTACTGGACGGCGACTCCGTGGCTGTCCGCGGACAGGTCCTGTGCGTAGAACCAGTCGCCGTCATGGTCGAACCAGACCTTGCCGGTGGCGGTGCCGCCTGTGTAGACGTAGTCGGAGTTGTTGGTGCCCGCGTGGGCCGAACCCGCGGTGGCGGCCACCATGCCAAGGCTCATGGCAATGGCGCCGAAGCCGACGACGATTTTGCGCTGGTGCTTCATGGGGTCCTCTTTCCGGCCGTCGTACGACCAGGACGGCGTGGGGAGGAGGTTGGCACTGGCTTGAAATCGTCGCTATCCAGCAAGAACACCCGCGTATCGCGCTCCTCGGCTTGACACCGCGCAATCCGGCCGCTCGCGGCGCATTTGCATGTGCCCGGCGAAACTCGTGAGCCAACTCGTTGGACCTGGTGAAACCGCCTACGCCGCAAGCCATTTGCTATCCGGACCATGATCTTCCGCTTCTCCGCACCTCATGCACGCGATGACATGGCTGGAACCGATCGCCGCCATCGCAAGGGTCTGGCAGATCGACGAAAAAAACCCGAGTCCGGGACGAAAGTTGAGGGAGTTTCATGCCACCGCGACCGTACGCACCCGGGCGGTCCGCCCCGGCGGCCACAGGCAAGGGCGGCTGGCCTCACCTATCCCCGGTGTGCGCCGCGCCGCTCGGGCGCTCCCCGGCTTGGTACGGAAGTCACCGCGTTCAACCTGGTCTGCGCCGATAACCGAGATGCAAACCGGGCGGCCGCGTCGGGCCGCGGACGTCGCACCGTTCGGCTCCGGATCGCCACATCGCGCCCCTGCGGCCACCACGGGCACAGGCCGGGTGCGGGGCGCTGTCAAACGCGACGGCACCGCCTCGAACGCGGCGCCCCAACGCCTGGGTTGCGACGGGTGGCGGTGGGGCGAAGAGTGGGAGTTGTCATACCTGCCCACCGTTGAGTGCTCGTTCTCCGGTGTCCCCCGAGCCGCCTCAGGCCAAGCCGACGCAACGGCGGAGCAGCCACGCCGCCACGCACCTGGAAGCCTCATGCCCAAAACCGCTCGTCACCAACTCTCCCGCATTGTCGGAACGTCATGCCTGGCCGTCGCACTCGCTCTACCGGTCACGGCGGTGACCGCGGGCGCCGCCCCCGCGGCGGCGCCCGCCGCACTCCCCGGCGACACCCCGCCCCCGCCGCAACCGCCCGACCCACCCGATCCGGACACTCCTGAGCCCGACGGACCGAAGACCCCGGCCGAACCCGACGGGCCGAACTCCCCCGCCGAGCCGGACGGCCCGTCGTCCGCCGATCCGGGCACCCCCTCCGATGACGGCCCCAGCACCCCGTCGGACGAGTCGTCGTCAAGTCCCGCCATCCAGAACCTGGTGCCGCCCGAGCAGAAGAAGGCGCTGGAGGACCAGATAGCGAAACTCGACGCTCCGGACGACGTAAAGAAGCAGCTCAAGGAGAGCCTGGACAAGGCGGCCGCGGCGATCGCGGACCCGAAGACCACGCCGGCCGACAAGGCCGCGTACGAGAAGTACGTGTCCGGGCTCGACACCACCTTGAAGGCCATCAACAACCCGCAGACGACCCCCGAGGACCGGGCCGCCCTCCTGACCGCGATGGACGGGGCCAATGCGGCGATCAAGCTGGCCACCGACCCGAAGACCTCGGCCGCCGACAAGACCTTCTACGCACAACTCGGCGAAGTACTCGCGAACGCCTCGACGCAGCTCCAGGACAAGAACATCACCGTGGAGCAAAAGGCAGCCCTCGTACGGAACATCAAGATAATCAGCGCCGGCCTGGTGGCCCTCGCGGACCCGAAGACGGCGCCGCCGAAGGAAGAGGACAAGAAGAAGGTCCAGGAGGTCCTGGAGCGCAACACCCAGGCCCTGGCCACCCTGCAGGACCCGAACGCCTCGACGCAGGAGAAGGCGACGGCCCAGAAGACCCTGGACGAAGCCGCCGCCGCGACGCAGAACCCCCAGTACCTGGCATTCCTCGAAGAGGTCAAGAAGTACGACCCCTCCACGGAGTGCCTCGACACCATCACCGCCCGCACCGAACAGGCCGGCTGGCCCGACGGATCCTTCTGGGGCCTGGCCGACGAATCGTGCGACGACACCCTCGCCGACGCGGTGAAGGACACCGACAGCAAGTGGAACCAGGTGTTCGAGTGCGTGCAGAACAGCGCATTCTCCACCTGCGCCGCCTACATCCCCGAGACCGACAACTGACCAACCCACCCCACCGGACTCGGCGTCACCGGCGCCGAGTCCGGAGCCCTTCCATCGGCGCCACCCAGCCCAGCCCCGGTCAGCCGACACAGCGCCGACGAAGTCCCGGCACGAGCAGCACAGTTGACACCCGCCCCCACCCCAGCGGCGTTGATGTCAGAGAGAGATGCCAGAAGCCCCGAAGCGTGGTTGCTTCGGGGCTTCTTGGCTGGTGGGCACAGACAGACTCGAACTGTCGACCCCTGCTTTGTAAGAGCAGTGCTCTAACCAACTGAGCTATGCGCCCGCGCGGACGGGTGGGGCTGTCCGGCAGGGGGACAGCGTACCGAATCGGCGCAGGTGCACGCGCACGTGTTTCGTCGGGGGCGGGTGGGGCGCCTGTCGGCGGTGGCGGGGGCGGACCTGGGAGGATGGGAGCGGCAGTCCGCGGACGGCGACGGGAGCGGGAGTGGCACTCGGGGCGGTACGGCACCGGATCGGTTCGGGGGTGGCTGTGCTGTGGCCGGGGGTCGTGCTGCTGCCTGCGGCGGCTGCGGTGGCGGCGCTTGCGGTGCCCGGCGCGTTCGCCGGGGGTGAGACGCGGCCGTGGCGGCGTCGGCGGGAGGCGGCGCGGGCCGCGGCGGCGACCGCGCGGGAGGCGGCGGGTGAGGCGTTCCTGCGGCTGGACACCGCGCAGCGGGATCTGCGGATCTCGTTGGAGACGGTACGCGCGGTGGAGCCGTCGGACGCCAGTGCGGAGGCGCTGCGCCGGTTCGAGGCGCTGAACGATCTGGTCGACGAGGCGAGTGCCGCGTACATCGGGGTGATGGACCGGCATCCGCTGGACTCGGAGGATCTGGATACGACTGATTACGACGCCGCGCGGCGGGAGTTGGAGGCGGTGGCGCGGCGGCTCGACGAGGTCGGCAAGGAGTTGGAGCGCTTCGGCGAGTCGGTCGGGCCGATGATCGCGCGGGCCGATGTCGCGCTCTCGCAGTTGCCGCCGAAGACCGAGCACGCGCGTCAGACGGTGCGGGCGGCGGAGGCGGCGGTGCAGGTCGCGGTACGCGAGGGCCTGGCGTCGGCGGCATACGAGCAGCGGTTGGCGGCGGTGCACGCCGACCTTGCCGAGTTGGACAAGGGCGCCTCGGTGCACGGGGTGGGCGGCACGCTGGAGCTGGCCGCGAAGGTGACCGCGACCGCGCAGACGCTGTACGAGGAGGCCGACCGGCTCCCGCGGCTGCGCGACGACGTGACCAAGCGGCTGTCCTCGCTGCGCACGCGCGCGCAGGCCGTGGCGTCGCGCGCCGACAACCTGGAGCCGGCGCTGAGCCGCCTGCGCCAGGGCTACAGCGCGGCGTGCTGGACCGATCTGGAGGGCACCGGGGCCGCGGTCGCGCGGGCTGTCGAGGTGGCCGGGACGCGGATCGACGAGGCGGGGGCGGCGGCGAACGGCCGCGAGTGGGCGGACGCGGTGAGCCGCCTGGCCACCGCACGGGCCGCGCTGAACAACGCCGACGAGGCGATGGCGGCGGTGCACGACCGGCTGCGGGACCTCGACGAGGTCGCCCGCGACCCCGACGCCGAGATCGAGCGCACCCGGTTCGCGCTGCGCGACGCGCAGCGGCTGGCGGTGGGCGCCCGGGCGGCGGCCGAGGAGAAGTACGCGCGGAGCCTGGACGCGCTCGTCTACCGTCTGGAGGCGGTCGGCGGGCAGGTGGACGCCCCGCATCCCGACTGGTGGAGCTTTCTCACCGAGACCCGCGCGATCCGCGCCGAAGTCGGTCGCGTCGTGCAGCAGATCCGCGATGACCGGGCCGGCGGGCAGGCGTGATCTCCACCACAGCACCACCGACAAATTAGGACATAGGCCACAGAGTGATCAACAGTCGGTCAGTCAACGGCAACCCCCGGCGACGATCGCCACAATCCTCCCGCGCCCCCCTGCCTTATCCGGCGTTTTGACGTTTAAGGTGCTCTGAACCGCGGTAAGGCCCGGGACCTTGGTCCCGCCCGCTCAGGACCGAGTCCCCTGTGCCGCGGAAGCCGCAACTGTCACCTCGGGGACGTGCCATGCCCGTGATGCTCATTCCGATGCTCGCCTTCGTCGCGCTCGCCGCCGCGCCCTGCGTCGCCGCGCTGCGCCGTACGCCGAAGGCCTCCAGCGCGCAGCACATACCGATGCACGGCTCGGACCTGCACGAAGTGCGCCGGATGATGCACACCGCCTACGAGGAAGAGCGCGATCTGCTCCACGAGCAGGCCGTACGGTGGCTCAACTCCCTCGGCCGCGGCCCCCTCCGCGTCACCGACGCGCACCCCGCCCCGCGCGGCCTCGGCGGCGACACCGTCGTGCTGAGCGACGGCACCGTCCTGTGCCTGTCCGCGACCGGCAGCGTGATCCACGATCTCGTACGCGCCCTCGACCACTTCACCGAGGTGGCGCTGACCCGCGTACGGGCCGCCCGCGACGGCTTCGAGCTCACCTTCGACATCGAGGGCAGCCCGCTGCACGCCAGCGCCGAGCTCCTCACGGTGCGCGGCGCCGACGTCTGACAGCGGCTCGGGCCCCAGGCGGCAGCGCCCGGTAGGCCGGGCTACGCCGCCGCGGCCTCGACTCGGCCGAGCAGCCAGGTCAGGATCTCCTCGCCCGCGCGTACCCCGGCATGGCGCGTCACGGTGACGTGCGGCGCCGTCCACCCGGTCTCGGCCAGTTCACCGTGCGCCGGGCGGATCCCCTCGTCGGCGGCGCGCAGCAGCTCGATGTCGAGCAGCGAGTCCCCCGCGGCGAGGACCGTGTGCACCCCGGTACGCCGGCGTACCTCGTCCACCGCCGCGCCCTTGGTCAGCGACTGCGGCACGAAGTACAGCTTGCGGCCCTGCAGCGAGACGCCCCAGCCGCGCTCGTCCGCCCAGCCGGTCAGCTCCTCGACCATCCCGGCCGGCACGAGTTCGCGCTCCAGCACCAGATAGGTGAACAGTTCCTCGGCGACCCGCAGTTTGCGCACCCACTCGGGGGCCACGACCGCTTCCAGGTGCGCGATGACCTCGGTCAGCGGCGCGGACTCCTCGGCCAGGCGCTTGCGTACGCCCGCGTTCCAGTCCTCGTCCGTGACGCCGTCCACGAGCAGGTGGCCGCCGTTGGCGCAGATCGCGTACTCGGCGGTGCGGCCCGGCAGTTCGATGCGGTCGTACTGCTTGCGTGTGCGCGTGGTGGTCGGAACCAGCATGGCCCGCGCGCCGAGTTCGACGAGTATCCGGGCGGACGCGCGGGACAGGAACGAGATCGGCTTGCCCTCGTGGATCTCGACGCATTCGAGGTCGGGCGGCTGCTCGCCCGGCCCCAGGCCCAGGCGGGCTGCGGCCTTCGAGTAGATGAGGGTACGGTCCAGGTCGCACGCGGCCACCACGGAGTGGGCGGTCGATTGCGGGTTGTCGTGCCTGGCCTTCGTCACGTGGCTCCAATGTCGCGGCGGAATCCGGGCTTGACCAGGCCCACGCAGGAGTACGGGAGGTCGTCCACCTCGACGACCTCCACCCCCCGCTGGTCCGCGAGCATGCGGACATGGTCGAGCTCGGTGCCGACACCGCGTCGCGCGAGGATCTTCCACGGGACACGGCGCAGCAGAACCCGCGTGGTTTCGCCCACGCCGGGTTTGATCAGGTTGACGTTGTCGATCTCGAACTCGGTTCCGATCCGCTCGACCGCACGCCAGCCGTCCCAGGTCGGCGAGCGGTCGGACGCGGCCAGCACCGGCCAGTCCCGGGCGACGGCCTCGGCCACCGCCGGGAAGCGGGCGCTGACGCTGTCGAGGAACTGGTTCGACACGTCGGCATCGAGGAGGTCGCGGTAGAACTTCGCGCCGTGGAAGTCGTCCGGTCCGATCAGGCCCTCGCGCAGCACGGTGCGCGAGACGAGGCCCGAGACGGTCGAGTTCAGGCAGGCGGACGGGATCAGGAAGTCGTCGCGGGTGCCGTACGTCGTGACGCACGAGCCCGGGTCCGCGAGCACCGCCAGCTCGTCGGAGAAGCGCATCCCGGTCGCCGCGTGCAGTTCGTCGAGGGCGGCGGTCAGCTCGCGCGTGATGGCGCCCTTGCCGGTCCAGCCGTCCACGAACATGATGCGCGACGGGTCGTACGCCCGGCCCAGCCAGCGCAGCGCGACCGCGTCGATGCCGCGCGCCCGGACGATCGAGACGGCGTAGTGCGGCAGGTCGAGGCCGTGCGCGTACGCCGCCCACCGCCGCATCAGGATGCCGATCGGGGTGCCGGCCCGGGCCAGCGACACCAGCACCGCGTCGCGCCCGCGCTCGGCGAGCACGATCTCGGTGACGACGCCGACCGCGTGCGCGAGCCGGTCGGCGGACAGCTCCAGCGCGCTGTGGAACAGCGCCTGGTACTCCGGCGAAGGCTGGTACTCGATCGGCAGCGACTCGGCGTAGTGCGCGCCGCCGTGCTGGATCGCCTCTTCGCGCTCCTCCAGCGGGGCTTCGAGTTCGACGTCCGACAGGTCCTTGAGCAGCCAGGCGACCTCGTCCGCGGCATAGGAGGAAAACCCGGGGCCGAAGAGCGGCTCGGGCAGTTTTCCGGTGTCGCGAACGGTCATACGGCTACCTCGCTGTCGGGGACGTTTCCTGTGCTGCTGCTTGAGACACTGCCCGGGACGCCGCCGGGGACGCGGCTGGGCTGGTGGCCGGGCTCGTGGTCCGCGGCCTGGCGCGGGATGTAGCTCGGCACGACCACGAGGGCGACGCGGTCCGCGACGCCGGCGAGCACGTCGAGGAGCCCGTCCTCGGCGTGCAGCGCGGGTGTGTCGGCCGTCGAGTCGACGACCAGGACAATCGTGTCGAACCGCCGTGCCGGGTCGGCCCCCGGGTCCACGTTGTAGGTGTACCGGTCGCCCGGGCCGTCCGCCGGATCGTCGTGGGACGGGAAGGTCAGGCGCGTCCGGATCGCATAGCCGGGGTCGTCGACCGCGAGGACGGGGGAACGCGTCGTCGTCGAGTAACGGACCTCGGGTACGGGAGGTCCGGCGGGTACGGCCGGTCCGTCCGCGGAGCCGGACGCGGCGGAGTCGGACGCGGAACCGACCGACGCGGATCCGGATGAGGCAGATTCGGATGAGGCGGAACCGGGCGCGGCGGAACCGGCCGCCGGGGCGGTCGCGTCGGCGAGCGCGCGGGCGAGGCGGAGCGGGACGTACATCAGCTCCTCGCAACCCAGGACCAGCACACGCCGGGCGCCGGGAAGTCCGCCCGCGAGACGCGCGCCGAGTTCCGGCAGCGCCTTCTCCAGGGCCGCCTGGTGGTCGGCGGTGAAGCCGTGCCGCCCGCCGTCCGGCAGGCCCTCCGGCCAGTCCAGGGCGATCCGTTCGACCGAACCGCGTGTGGTCTCCCGCGCCACCGGGTTCGCGGCCTGTCCTTCCTGCCCTGCCTCCCCTGCCTGCCCGATTTGCTTGGTCTGCTCGGCCTGTCCGGCCCGTCCGGCCTGTCCGGCCTCCTCTGCGGCCACCAGGTCGGCGCCGCGCGTCAGGGCGTCGTGCGGCAGGTCGACGACGCCCGTCGCGAGCGAGACCACGTCGACGCGCGCGCCCAGCCGCTCCGCGAAGGCGGCCATCGTGCGGCGGTCGGCGGGTGTGCGGACGTCGATGAGTGCGGCGATGACGTACCGTTCGCGCGGCGCGAGCTCGTGGAGCGCCTCGATGGTGTTCAACACCGTGCGCCCGGTGGAGAGTTCGTCGTCCACCAGCACCAGCGGCCCGGGGCCGGACAGCAGATCGCGGTCCTGCGGCAGCAGCAGGTGGGAGGTGGCGTGCGAGTGCTCCTCCTCGAACCCGCCCAGCGGGGCCACGCCTTCGACCGGGCGGCGCGTCGAATGCAGGTACGTCGCACCCGGCAGCGCCTCCGCCACGCAGTGGCCCAGGCCGGTCGCGGTCTCCGCGTACCCGAGCACGACCGGCGTCACGCCGTCGCCGCCCAGGACCTCACGGACCTGCGCCCCCAGGGCCAGTCCCGCGTCGTGCACGATATGCGGCAGCTGCGGCACGTGCTTGCCCAGGACCGTCGACACGAGCAGGTGCGCGCGGCGCGGGTTGCGGCGCAGCGCGAGGCCGACGAGAGCGCGCAGATCACCGGTCCCGTCGTCGGCTGCGAGCATGTCGGTCGAGATGCGCGGGCCTATGGACGCCGCGGCGGAGCCCAGGCGTATGCCCAGACGCTGCGAGACCCACGTCCCGCTCCATTCGGCGGCGGCCGCCGTCACCAGCCCGCTCACGCCGGTCCGCTCCCGTCCAGATCACTTTGGTTCGTTTCGTCACGGCTCATGGTGGCGCGGCCCGCGGTGCCATGGCTCGTGTTGGCGCTGCCCAGGTCACCGTGGTCCGGATCCGCGCGGTTCGGGTCGTCGCGGTACCGCGGCGCCACTACCGCCCGCACCGGACCCTGCGCCGACGCGTCGTCGAGGGTCGTCTGAGTCCACCCCGCCTGCGCGTTCGCCGTCGCCGCCAGCAGGTCGACGAAGCTGAGCTCTTCCGCGGCCACCCCGAACGCCCCGGCACGCCGCATGACGGCCTCGGCCCACGCGCGGTGCGGCTTCACCTCGTTCATCTTGTTCGTGTACGCCGACCGCAGCACGCCGCCACCCGACGCACTCTCCGCCAGGATGTCCGACGCGTCGCTGAACTCCTCGTGCGTCACCACCGACATCGCGTGGATGACCGCCACGTGGCTCGGGTGGATCGCGGTTTTTCCGAGCAGGCCGTTGGCCTTGTCGAGCTCCAGCTCGCGGATCAGGCCGTCGAGGTCCGCCGAGATCAGGCGCGAGCGCAGCGCGACCGCCTCGTCCGGGTCCTCGGCCTCCGCGAACGGCGACCGGCGCAGCTGCGGCTTGAAGAGCCGCTCGCCCTGCGGGAAGTACTCCCACACCGGTCCGGAGATCACGAAGCCGGTGCCGTCGGAGCGGCCGAAGACGTTGACGATGTCGGCGATGAGGCCCGCGACCAGGTGCACGTCGTACGCGGTCAGGTCGCGCGAGCGGCGCAGCGCGTACGCCGACGCGAAATCCGTGGCGCCTATCCGCACCGCGAGGATGTGCTCGCGGTGCGCCTGGATCAGCGTCGACAGCTCGGTCAGCATGCGCTGGCGGTACTCCAGGTACGCGATGCACGGCGACTCCAGCACCGGCATGCCCAGCAGGCGCCGCCCGCTGTCCAGACTCGCCTCCACCAGGGCCTTGAGGTAGCGCGCACCGCTGTCCGGCTCGAACTTGGGCATGACAAAGCCCGTCAGGGCGGATAGGGACGGCCCCAGGCGCTCGGTGAGGTCGGTGATCTGCTCGGGTGCGCGTACCCGGACGAAGAGCATCGGCCCCTGGGCCCCGGACTCCGCGTGCTCGGTGAGCTGCGCGACGAGGTTGTGCTCACCCATCTCGACGTCGCGGTCGTCGATGGCGTCCTCGAGGCACAACACCATGGACGTGACGCCGCGCGCCGCCTGCTTGGCGATGTCGGCGGCAAGGGTCGTACGGGTGGCGGGGCTGTAGAGGGTGGCGCCGAGCGCCGCAGCCAGCACGGCCGGTTCCGAATCGCGGCCGAACTCCTGCGGCGGTCGGTGGAACAGGTGCTTCAACTCCCGGTCGTCCAGGAAGGCGAAGTGGCGCATCTTGTTCCCCCTTGCTGTCGGGTATCCGGACGGGCGCGTCCCCCGCGCGCGTCTGCGGTTGCGGGACATGTTTCGCGCCCCTTGGCGCGGTCGCGCCCAACCGGGAATCCCGGCAGGCACACATACGGTAACTGAAAAGCAAAATGACAGAAGATCTCCCGGGCGCATGCGTCAGACGTTCACGGGCTTGTCACAGAGGTGACACACACGGTCCGATCCGGAGGGCCTTCGTCCATCCCTGAGGCGAAATGCCTGACGGGAGTACACTCCGGTTCCCGCGGTCACACAACGTAGCGGCCCGGAAACGCCTGTAACACCGGCACAGATCAGGCCGCGCATTCCGGATAACGGACGACCCCGCCCTTCCGGTTCCCCGGCGCCGCGCCGCGTCGCCCGCGTTGAGTACGGGGTACGGAAGCGGGCAGGATGGGCGCATGACGCAGGTGATGACCAAGGGCGCGAACACGGTCCTGGGCGCGGACTCGGTCCGGGTCGTCCTGGAATGGCGTACCGGTCCGGGGGTTCCGGACATCGACTGCTCGGCGCTGCTGCTCGGCGACGACGGGCGCGTGCGCAGCGACGCCGACTTCGTGTTCTACAACCAGCCCACGCACCCTTCGGGCGCGGTTGTGCACGGGGACAAGATCGTGGCGCCGTCCGGGTGCTCGGACGCCTTCCGGGTGGACGTGAAGGGGCTGGAGGCGGGCATCACGCGTGTCGTGGTCGCCGGTTCCGCGGACGGCGGACGCGTGAGCGCGGTGCCGGGCCTGATCCTGCGGGTCTTCGACGCGGCGGGCGGGCGCGAGCTGCTCAACTTCCCGATCGCGGGCGCCACGACCGAGACGGCGTTCGTGTTCGGCGAGATCTACCTGCGTAACGACCAGTGGAAGTTCCGCGCGATCGGCCAGGGGTACGACGCCGGGCTCGCGGCCCTCGCGACCGATTACGGCATCAACGTCGATGACGACGACGAGCCGGAGCCGCCCGCGGCCGTTCCCGCGGCTTCGACGCCGGGGCGTTCGCCTGCGTCCGCTCCTGCCGTTGCGCCGGCGCCGGCGCAATCGCAGACACCCCCTCGGACGCCCGCGCAGACGCCGCAGAGTGCGCCTGCCGCGTCGTCGTGGCCCACTCCGGCCCCGACCACGGCAGGCCCGAACACCCCGTCTGCGCCGTCCCCGACGCCGGCTTCGGCCGGCCCTGCCGCCGTGCGACCCGGTGCCGCCGGGCCGGGCGCGTCCGGGCCCGGCTCCGGTCGGCCGGGTGCCCCGACGCCGCCGTCCGACCTCGCCCCGACCGCGCTGATGCCCGCGTCGCTGCCGCACGATCCGCCGCCGCTGCCCGCGTCGCCCGGCCGACCGGGCGCGGGTGCCCCGGCCACCCCCGGTGGTGCGTCCGCGGGCGCCACGGGCCCCCAGACGCCGTACGGCGGGGCGCCCATCCCCCCGCCGCCCGGCCCGCACACGCCCGTGGGCGGCTCCGGCTTCCCGCAGACGCCGTCGCAGGGTGCGCACGTACCGCCGCCGCCCACGCTGGGCACACCGCCCGGTGCGAGCGGGCCGGGGGCCGGCAGCACGCCGGGGGCCGCCTTGTCGACGCCGCCCGGGATCATGCGGATGCCGCAGGGCGGTCCGCAGTACGCGGTCGGTGCAGCCGCCCAACACTTCGGCGGTTCCCAGCCGGGCTCCGGCCTCGGGTCCGCTCCGGGCTCCGGCCCCGGGCACCAGCCGTACCAAGAGCCGTACCAGGGGCAGCACCACCAGATGCAGCCGCACCCGGGCCAAGGGCACGCGCCCCAGGGCCACATCCAACCGCCGGCAGGCCCGGCCGGTCACCCCCCGCAGACCCAGTGGCTCAACTCCCCGCCCCAAGGCCCGCAGTTCCAGTAACCCGCGTTGGACCGACACCACGTTGGACCGACGTCGACGCGCCTCCCAGCGCGCACCGCCCGCGGAGACGCGCACTCGACCAAGCCGCCGCACGCGCGGCACGCCTACTTGTAGCCGCGCGCCCAGACCAGGCCCCAGCCGAACGCGCGGTCCAACTCGGCCTGGAAGCCGTCGATGTAGCGCACCACGCGGCGCACGGTCATGTCGTCGCCGTGGTTCTCCAGCAGTGCCACCGCGCACGTCCGCGCGCCCGCCGAGCGGTCGTCGAGGCGCACCTCGATGGGGCGGCCCGCGTTCGGGAACAGGCTGACGACGCCGTTCGCCTGGTCGAACGCCGGGGTGCCGTCGTAGATGTAGACGAAGATCAGCAGCCGCTTGAGCAGCCTGGTCTGGTCGAGGTTGATGAACATCGTCTCGCCCGACGCCGACCCGGTGCGGTCGTCGTGGTCGAGACGCACGTACGGAGCCTGGTTGAAGTCCCCGTAGAGGTTGCCCAGCGCCTGGACGACGCCCTTGGAGCCGTCCGACAGTTCCCACATGCACCCGAGGTCCAGGTCGATCTTCTGCGGCAGCGGCGGTGCGTCGACCTGTAGCGGGCGGAAGAGCCCGCCTCGCGGTTTCGCCGGCGGCTCCTCGTAGAACTGGTTCCAGTGCAGGTTGACGCGCAGCGTCCCCGTCGCGGAGCCCTGCCGGGTCAGCGACACCTCCGGCGAACTCCGCGTCAGCGTGACCTTGTGGCTGCCGGTGTCGGTCTCACCGACCAGCCCCTGTTGCCGACCGAACAACGGCATTGCGCCCTCCCCGCCGTGCGACCCACCGCGTGCAGTGACGGTGTAGCCACAAAAATAGCCGTACCGCACGCGCCGTGTGGCTGCGCGTGCGGTACGGCTTTCCCGGGACCGGGCGCCGGGGACGGGCCGCGTACGGTCCGGGCCCCGGGTCAGGGCCTGCGGGTCGGAGCTTCAGGGCCCGGGCAGGACCCTCTCCGGACTGTCCGACCGAACGTTTCGGCGGACCCGGCTCCCCTCGGACCCGAAGGTCCGACGAGCGGTTGTCAGACCTTCGCCTCGACTTCCGATTCGGAGCCCTGCCCGTTATTTTTTCCCGGTTCGTGGCCGATCCGGCGGTTGCGCACCACCGATGACCAGAACGCCAGGGCGATCAGCGCGACCCCGATGACGCCGGTGACCACCTCGTTGATGTGCTGGCCGATGGTGACCAGCAGGATGATCGCCAGCGCGCCGATCGCGTAGTGCGCGCCGTGCTCCAGGTAGACGTAGTCGTCGAGGGTGCCCTTGCGGACGAGGTACACGGTCAGCGACCGGACGTACATCGCGCCGATGCCGAGGCCGAGTGCCATCTCGAAGATGTCGTTGGTGATGGCGAAGGCGCCGATGACGCCGTCGAACGAGAACGACGCGTCGAGGACTTCCAGGTAGAGGAACAGGAAGAACGCCGCCTTGCCGGCGAGTCCGACGAGTTCGCGGTTGCCGCCGTTCTTGGTGGCTCCGCCGCCCTCTTCCGCCTTTTCGGCCTTCTCGTCGTCCTCGGCCGCCTCCTCGTCGTCCTCTTCGAGTTTGTTCTCGAAGTGGTCGGACAAGCCGCCGACGACAAGATAGGTGATCAGTCCCAGAAGACCGGAGATGAGGACTGTGGCGGTCTTGTCGGCCGTTTCGTGGTCCCCGACGAGCGCTTCCGCGCCGTACGTCGTCGCGACGACCAGCAGCGCGCTGAGCGCCACCAGGACGGAGAGGACGTCGAGCTTGCCGAGCCGGGCGAGCGGCTTCTCCAGCCACGCGAGCCACTTGTGCTCGCGGTCCTCGAAGATGAAGTCGAGGAAGATCATCAAAAGGAAGATGCCGCCGAACGCCGCGATGGACGGGTGCGCCGCGGTGACCAGGCGCTCGTATTCGTCCTTGTCGTTGATCGCCAGGTCGATCGTCTCGATCGGTCCCAGCTTCGCCGTGATGCCGACGATGAGCAGCGGGAAGACCAGGCGCATGCCGAATACGGCGATCAGAATGCCGATGGTGAGGAAGATCTTCTGCCAGAACGCGTTCATCTTCGCCAGCACGCTGGCGTTGACCACCGCGTTGTCGAAGGACAGGGAGATCTCCAGGATGGACAGGATCGCGACGACCGCGAAGCCCTCCCACCCCCAAAGAATGAAGGCCAGTGCCAGGCCGACGCCGGTGACGGCGAAGGACCAGCCGAAGGTACGGAGCAACACGGGGCAGGAGTCCCTTTCCTAGTCCAGAGTCCAGACTGCCGAGCGATTACGAGGGTGCGGGCTTCGGGCCCGAAAACAGCAGAGGGCCGGTCACCGTGGCAACCGACCCTCGACCGGACCGATCACTGCACGCTGACCCCGAAGTCCAGGGCGATGCCCCGCAGCCCCGAAGCGTACCCCTGGCCTACTGCGCGGAACTTCCACTCCCCCTGGTAACGGTAAAGTTCTCCAAAGATCATGGCCGTCTCGCTTGACGCATCCTCGGTCAAGTCGTAGCGCGCAAGCTCGTTTCCGTCCGCCTGGTTCACGATGCGGATGTAGGCGTTGCGGACCTGTCCGAACGTCTGGCCCCGTGTCTCGGCGTCGTAGATCGACACCGGGAAGACGACCTTCTCGACCGTCTGCGGTACGAGCGTGAGGTCGACCATGAGGACCTCGTCGTCGCCCTCACCCTCACCGGTCAGGTTGTCGCCGGTGTGCTCGACCGAACCCTCGGGGCTCTTCAGGTTGTTGTAGAAGACGAAGTAGTCGTCGCCCAGCACCTTGCCCGCCGCGCCGCACAGCAGGGCGCTGGCGTCCAGGTCGAACGACGCGCCCGTGGTGGCCCGCGCGTCCCAGCCCAGACCCACTAGCACGGTGGTCAGGTTCGGAGCGGCCTTGGTGAGCGAGACATTGCCGCCCTTGGCGAGGGTGACCCCCATGAATTCCTCCTGCTTCGCATAGTCCCCGGTCGAAGCGTAGTCAGCAGTGGTATGCCGCGTCTCGACCCCTGATGAGCTTCAAGGGATATCCCTCTGGAATGCGCCCGAGAACGCGCGAGAACGCGCGACGCCCGCCGGCTCGGGGCCGGCGGGCGTCTTCAAGGCGTTTGTTCGTCAGACGTTCACGCCGAAGTCCTGCGCGATGCCGCGCAGACCCGACGCGTAGCCCTGGCCGACCGCGCGGAACTTCCACTCGGCACCGCTGCGGTACAGCTCGCCGAAGACCATGGCGGTCTCGGTCGAGGCGTCCTCGGTGAGGTCGTACCGGGCCAGCTCGTTGTTGTCCGCCTGGTTCACGATGCGGATGAACGCGTTGCGGACCTGGCCGAACGACTGCTGCCGCGTCTCGGCGTCGTAGATCGACACCGGGAACACGATGCGCTCGACGTCGGCGGGGACGGTCGCGAGGCTGACCTTGATCGCCTCGTCGTCGCCCTCGCCCTCACCGGTGAGGTTGTCGCCGGTGTGCTCGACGGAGCCGTCCGGGCTCTTGAGGTTGTTGAAGAACACGAAGTGCCCGTCGGACAGGGTCTTCCCGCCGGCATTGAGCAGAATCGCGCTGGCGTCGAGGTCGAAGTCCTGACCGGTGGTGGTACGGACGTCCCAGCCCAGGCCGACCAGGACGGCCGTAAGGCCCGGGGCCTCCTTGGTCAGGGAGACGTTGCCGCCCTTGCTCAGGCTGACTCCCACGAGTCCTCCATAAGATCGTGGAGCTCGCCGCGGTGGCGGTGCTCCGGAATTTGCCGTGTACGGCTGGACAACGATCCGATCCTAGTCACGAGTTCCTGACCCCGGCATGATCTGGCAGGTGTCGTCGGCAAAGCCGAGGGATCTCCCGAATTCCAGGGGCGTGCGCCGGCGCACTCGGACCGGGGCCGTAGCCGGGCTCAGAGGGTGCCGAGCGCCTTGACGTACTCGTTCAGGTCGCGCGCGTCGGGCAGCGCGTTGACGACGCTCCAGCGCACGACGCCGTCCTTGTCGATGATGAAGGTGCCGCGGACCGCGCACCCCTTCTCCTCGTTGAACACGCCGTACGCCTGCGCCACCGCGCCGTGCGGCCAGAAGTCGGACAGCACCGGGTACTCCAGGCCCTCCTTCTCCGCGAAGACCTTCTGCGTGAACATCGAGTCGCACGACACCGCGAGCAGCTGCACGTCGTCGTTGACGAACGTCGGCAGCTCGTCACGCAGCGCGCACAGCTCTCCCGTGCACACACCGGTGAAAGAGAACGGGTAGAAGAGCAGGACGACGCTCTTGCTGCCCTGGAAGTCCGAGAGCTTGACGACGCTCCCGTGCTGGTCCTTCAGCTCGAAGTCGGGGGCCTTGCTGCCGATCTCGACGGCCATTGGTGCGTCCTTTCGACCAACTGCGGTGTGACTGCGGTGTGACGGTGTCGCGCCCCGGGCGGGGCTTCACAGGCCACAGTCTGGCACCCGGCCCGAGCACGCGTTCGGCCCGGCCGCTTGGCAGCGATATGTCCCGGGAAAGATGTTCGTCATGTCCACGACCGCACGGCCGTACGAACCGGCGGGCCCGCCCGGCCCCGCGTCCGAGGGTGCCGCGCTCGGCGCAGCGTCCGCCCCGCTCGCCGAGCAGCGCGCCCGTGCCCTGCTCGCGTGGGACGCGTTCCGCGACCTCGCCGCCGCGGCCGACCCCGACGCGCCGTCGCGCCTGCCTGGGTGGACGGGCCGGGCCGTCGTCGCGCACCTGGCGTCGTGGCCGGACGAGCCGCTGCTCGCCCGCCTGCTGGCCGAGGCGCGCGGCACCCGCTCCGCGGACGCCGAACCGCTCGACCAGGACACCGCGAACGCCGCCCTCGTCGAGGCCCACCGCGAAGCGACCGCCGCCGAACTCCTCGCCGCGCTCGACGACGGCCGCACACGCCTCGTGGCGGCCTTCGACGCGGTGGAGCGGGAGGGCATAGGGCTGGCCCGCACGGGTTCGCAGGTGGGACCGGTGCCGTTGCTGACGCAGTTGGGGGCCATCGCGTACGAACTGGCCGTGCACGGCGCCGACCTGGTCCCGTGCGGCGCGCCCGAGGCGGACCCCGAGCTGGTCGACGCGGGCCTGCTGGCACTCGCCGACATCACCGGAGCACTGGCCGCGCGGTACGGCCTGACCGCCGAGAGCGCACTCGTCGGCCCCGGCGGAGGCTGGGCCTTCGCGGCCGACGGCGGCGGTTGGTCGGTGCGGGCGGTCCCGGCCGGGAAGAGCACGGGCCCCGCGGTCCGCGCGAGTTCCGCCGCCTTGCTGCTGGACGCCTCGGCCGGACGCCGCTCGGTGCCGCCGCTGCTCGTCAAGCGCGACCTGCGCCTCGACAACGTGCCGGGGCTGCTGGCGCTGGCCCCGCTGCTGGACCGCGTCCCCGGTCTGCCGGGCGGGCCCGCCCTGAACGTCGCGGCGGGCTGGCTGGGCGGACTGGGCCGCGCGATAGGCCGCTTCCAGCGCTGACCGAACTCCCCGGATCGGGCACCTCAACACGACCGGGCACCGCAGCACCGCACCGCGACGGGCCGCCGAAGCGACCGAACGCCGACGGGGGCGCGAGGCCGGTCGGAGCACACATGCGCCCACCGTTCCCGCGCCCCCGCCGGGTGCGCTGGTTCGTCCGATTCCCCGGGCCGCCCGGTCGTGTCTCCCCGGGTCCCAGGACGGTACGGCCTGCCGGCCGCCGCCTCGGGCCGCTACTTGCGGCCGCTGCTGCGGGCCGTCTTCGGGGCGACCAACCGGGCTCCGGACCAGTCCTTGGCGATTGCCGTGGTGGTGGTTCCCGACAGACCGGCCGTCTGGGCCGACTCGCCGATGTCGCTCGGCTCGACGTACCCGTCCCGACCCGTCTTCGGGGTCAGGAGCCACACGGTGCCGCCGTCCGTGAGCGTGGTCAACGCATCCACCAGGGAGTCGGCGAGGTCGCCGTCCCCGTCCCGGAACCAAAGGATGACAACGTCGGCGACGTCCTCGTCGTAGTCCTCGTCGACGAGGTCATTGCCCGTGATCTCCGCGACGGCGTCGCGGAACTCCTCGTCGCAGTCGTCGTCATAACCGAGCTCCTGGACCACCTGTCCGGGCTGGAACCCAAGCCGCGTCAGCGGGTTGGACCGTTCCTCCGCGTGGTCCGCGGTCGCGCTCACGAAGTGACCTCCCATGTTCGGCCCCGCTGTGTTCCGGAGCTGTGGCCGTAGTCCACACGCGCCGGGCTGTTCGCGCAAGTACCCAGGTCACGCCGCCACCCAAACACCGCCGCGGGGACGTATGTGGCGGACGCTCCGGCGTACGCCCGGCGCGCTGTCCCCCGAAGCCGCGCCCGCGCGCGCCCCGGGGTCGCCACGGAGTCGGCCGGAAGCCGACCCGGAGCCGGGCCCAAGCCGCCGCGGGCCGCCGCCGGCCGCCGACTTGCCGCCGCCCGGGCGTCCGTCGGCCCGGCCGCCTACCAGCCCTGCCGCCGCCCACCCGGCACCGGAGCCCCGGCGTGTCCGGGCAGCCCCGCCGAGGCCGCCTCGACCTCCGCGTCGGGTCCCGGGAAGATCAGCCCGGTGTGTCCGTCGTCGAACCGCACGACGTACGGCGGCGCCCCGTCGGGGCCCCGTACCTCGAGGATCTCGCCGATCCGGTCGGCCCGGCCGACCGCGTTGCCGTGGACGTGGAGCCGGTCGCCGATCGTCGCGTGCATCGGATCTCCTTCCGCCGAGGATGCCCCGCTGTGTCCCCCCTCACGGCATCCATACACCTCCCAGACAACTACGCCGGTGCGGTCCGCGAAAGACTCCGGGCGTAATCTTCTTGATGGTTCGCGGATGCGGTTACCCCGTACCCGCGTGCCGCCGCGTGTGGCGTCCGGCGACAGCCGGAGTCAGGGCATCGCCGCCCCTTGTCGCGGTAGCCGGAGAAAGAGTGATACGGATCCACGAGATCGATACGGCAGGGATGAGCACGTCTGGGCGCTAAGACCAGCACCAGCCGGGTTCATTACCGATCGGTAGAGATGACGGATACGACGTCCGGGTACCACGATGGAGGCGGCGCGACACCGCTCAGTGGCGGCCGATGTGCGAAGCGGCCGAAGAAATTCGGACATTTCGCGCCCGGCCGATGATCGCAACATCTACCGATATGCGAAGGAACAGCGTGGCATCCGGACGAGAGCGCTTCTCGATCATCAGTGACGGCCTGCCGAGCCAGCTGCCGGACATCGACCCGAGCGAAACCGGCGAGTGGCTGGAGTCGCTGGATTCCGTCATCAACGAGCAGGGGCGGCAGCGCGCCCGCTACATCATGCTCAAGTTGCTCGAACGCGCCCGCGAGCGGCAGGTCGGCGTGCCTGCCCTGCGCAGCACCGACTACATCAACACGATCCCGCCGGAGAGCGAGCCGTGGTTCCCCGGCGACGAGGACATCGAGCGCCGCATCCGCGCCTTCGTGCGCTGGAACGCCGCGATCATGGTGTCGCGCGCCAACCGCCCCGGACTGGGTGTGGGCGGCCACATCGCGACGTACGCCTCGTCCGCGAGCCTCTACGAGGTCGGGTTCAACCACTTCTTCCGCGGCAAGGACCACGGCGAGAGCGGCGACCAGATCTTCTTCCAGGGCCACGCCGCCCCCGGCATCTACGCCCGTGCGTTCCTCGAGGGCCGGCTCACCGAGCAGCACCTCGACGGGTTCCGCCAGGAGCACTCGCAGGCGCCGTACGGCCTCTCGTCGTACCCGCACCCGCGGCTCATGCCGGACTTCTGGGAGTTCCCGACCGTCTCGATGGGCCTCGGCCCCCTCGGCGCGATCTACCAGGCGCGGTTCAACCGCTACCTGCACAACCGCAACATCAAGGACACCTCGCGCAGCCACGTTTGGGCGTTCCTCGGCGACGGCGAGATGGACGAACCGGAGTCGCTGGGCAACATCGGTCTGGCGGCCCGTGAGGAGTTGGACAACCTCACGTTCGTCATCAACTGCAACCTGCAGCGCCTCGACGGCCCGGTACGCGGCAACGGCAAGATCATCCAGGAGCTGGAGTCGTACTTCCGCGGCGCCGGCTGGAACGTGATCAAGGTCGTGTGGGACCGCTCGTGGGACTCCCTGCTCGCGCAGGACACCGACGGCGTGCTCGTCAACAAGATGAACACGACCCCCGACGGCCAGTTCCAGACGTACGCCGTGGAGTCCGGCGCGTACGCCCGCGAGCACTTCTTCGGCGACGACGCGCGCCTGCGCAAGATGGTCGCGCACCTGACCGACGACGAGCTGGTCAAGCTCGGCCGCGGCGGGCACGACTACCGCAAGGTGTACGCGGCGTTCAAGGCGGCCCGTGAGCACACCGGCCAGCCGACCGTGATCCTCGCGCAGACGGTGAAGGGCTGGACCCTCGGTCCGAACTTCGAGAGCCGCAACGCGACGCACCAGATGAAGAAGCTCACCAAGGCCGACCTCAAGATGTTCCGCGACCGGCTGTACCTGCCGATCTCGGACAAGGACCTGGAGGCCGACGTCCCGCCGTACTTCCACCCGGGCGAGAAGTCCGAGGAGATGGAGTACATGATGGAGCGCCGCGCGGCGCTCGGCGGGACCATGCCGCAGCGGATCGTGCGCGCCAAGCCGGTCAAGCTGCCCGGCGACGACGTCTACGCGCCGATCAAGAAGGGCGCGCGGCAGCCGATGGCCACCACGATGGCCTTCGTGCGGCTGCTCAAGGACCTCATGCGCGACTCCGAGATCGGCAAGCGCTTCGTGCCGATCGCGCCGGACGAGTACCGCACGTTCGGCATGGACGCGATGTTCCCGACCGCCAAGATCTACAACCCGCACGGCCAGACGTACGAGGCCGTGGACCGCGAACTGCTGCTCTCCTACAAGGAGTCGTCGAGCGGTCAGATGCTGCACGAGGGCATCTCGGAGGCGGGCTGCACCGCGTCGCTGATCGCCGCCGGTTCGTCGTACTCGACGCACGGCGAGCCGATGATCCCGGTGTACGTCTTCTACTCGATGTTCGGGTTCCAGCGCACCGGCGACCAGTTCTGGCAGATGGCCGACCAGCTCGCGCGCGGCTTCGTACTGGGCGCGACGGCGGGACGCACCACGCTCACCGGCGAGGGCCTCCAGCACGCGGACGGGCACTCGCACCTGCTGGCGTCCACGAACCCGGCGGTCGTGGCGTACGACCCGGCCTACGCGTTCGAGATCGCGCACATCGTCAAGGACGGCCTGCGGCGCATGTACGGCTCGTCCGACGAGCACCCGCACGGCGAGGACGTCTTCTACTACATCACCGTCTACAACGAGCCGATCGACCAGCCGGCCGAGCCGGAGGGCGTGGACGTCGAGGGCATCCTCAAGGGCCTCTACCGGCTCAAGGAGGGCGAGCCGCGGGACGGCGCGCTCCGCGCCCAGATCCTGGCGTCCGGCGTCGGCCTGCCGTGGGCGCTCGACGCGCAGCGCATGCTCGCCGAGGAGTGGAACGTCGTCGCCGACGTGTGGTCCGCGACCTCGTGGAACGAGCTGCGCCGCGAGGCGGTGGAGTGCGAGGAGCACAACCTGCTGCACCCGGAGGAGGAGCCGCGGATCCCGTACGTCCAGCAGGTGCTGGACGGCAAGCCGGGTCCGGTCATCGCGGTCTCCGACTGGATGCGCTCGGTGCCGGACCAGATCGCCCGCTGGGTGCCGTCCGACTACGCGTCGCTCGGCACCGACGGCTTCGGTTTCGCGGACACCCGCGGCGCGGCGCGGCGGTACTTCCACGTGGACGCCGAGTCGGTCGTCGTGGGCGTGCTCTCCGAGCTCGCCCGCCGCGGCGAGGTGGACGCGGCGACGGTCAAGAAGGCCATCGACCGCTACCAGATCCTCGACGTGAAGGCCGCGGGCGTCGGCACGGTGGGCGGAGACGCGTAACCGGCACGACATCAGCGCACGGCACCGCCGGAGGGCCCGGAACGCATCCGCGTTCCGGGCCCTCCGGCGTTCGAGGGGTCGGTCCGCGGGAGCGGTACGCGGAGTTCTCACAGCGGGTCAATGTCGGGCCACGAGACTACTGGAGAGTAGGATTCCGCTCCTGGAGTCCTATGATCACGCAGCTACGCGCGTCATCCGTTATGTGAATTTGACATGACTGGCATCCCATCTGAGGTCCACATGATGGGAAACTGCGTCGTGATCTCGGCACGGACAACAAGTGTCCGTATCGATCTTTTTCACGCACGACCCGTCCCGGTCGGCTGATCCGCTTCCCCATGGAGGACCCTCGATGACTGCACTCTCGGCGCGTCGCCGTACCCTCGCGGCCGGCGCCGTGCTTGTGGCCGGAGCGCTCCTGCTCACCGGTTGCGGCGACGACGACAAGAAGGACGACGTCAAGTCCACCCCGTCCGGCGGCACCGCCCCCACTTCGGCGGGTGCGTCGGCGCCGCCGGCCGGCGGCGCGCTGTTCGTCAAGCTCCCGAAGCAGTACCAGGACTCCAAGGTCGTCAAGATCGGCTCCGAGGTCGCGTACCCGCCCGTCGAGTTCAAGGACAAGGACGGCAAGACCTTCATCGGCTTCGACATCGACCTCGCCAAGGCCATCGGCGAGAAGCTCGGCGTCAAGGTGGAGATCGAGGACATGACCTTCGGTTCGCTCATCACGGGGCTCGACTCCAAGCGCATCGACCTGATCATGTCGGCGATGAGCGACAACAAGGACCGCCAGACCGGCATGGACGAGGGCAAGAAAGTCGGCGACGGCATCGACTTCGTCGACTACTTCAACGCCGGCGGCTCGATCCTGGTGAAGAAGGGCAACCCGCAGAACATCAAGACCCTCGACGACCTCTGCGGCAAGACCGTCGCACTGCAGAAGGCGACCACGCACGAGGAGACCGCCAACAAGCAGAGCGACAAGTGCAAGGCGGACGGCAAGGGCGCCATCACGATCCAGGCCTACGAGCACGACAACGAAGCCCTGTTGCGCGTCAAGCAGGGCGCGGCGGCCGCCGACATCAGCGACTTCCCGGTCGCCGCCTACGCGGCGCAGACCGGCGGCGACGGCAACGACTTCGAGGTCGTCGGCGAGCAGATCGATCCCGGCCCGTACGGCATCGGCGTCGCGAAGAACAACAGCCAGTTGCGCGACGTCGTCAAGGAGGCCGTCGAGCAGCTGATCGCAGACGGCACCTACGGCAAGATCCTCGAGAAGTGGAACGTCAAGCAGGGCGCGGTCACCGAGGTCAAGATCAACGGCGGCTCCTGATCCGCCGGCTCCGAAAGGTCATCCCCGGTGCCCCCCTCCAGTGACAAGGAGCCGGCCGGCAAGACGCCGGCCGGCTCCGGCCCGGCCATCGTCGCCGGCCCTGTCCCGATCAAGGCGATCCCAGTACGGCACTACGGTCGTTGGGCCGGCGCGGTAGTCGTCCTCGGCCTCCTGGGCCTGCTGGTCAACGCCTTCGCGACCGCCAACATCAACTGGGACACGGTCGGCGAGTACCTGACGTTCGACACGATCCTCGAAGGTGCCGGCAACACCCTCCTCATCAGCGTGTGCTCGATGATCCTCGGTGTCGTCCTCGGCGTGGTCCTCGCGGTCATGCGCCTTTCCGACAACCCGCTGCTGCGCTCCGTCGCCTGGGGATACATCTGGATCTTCCGCGGCACGCCGGTCATCGTGCAGCTCACCATCTGGTGGAACCTGTCGCTGGTCTTCCCGAACTTCAACCTCGGGTTCTACAGCGAGCCCATGAACACGTTCATGACCCCGTTCCTCGCCGCGCTGCTCGGCCTCGGGCTCAACGAGGCCGCGTACATGGCGGAGATCGTGCGGGCCGGCATCCAGTCGGTGGACGAAGGCCAGAGCGAGGCGTCGCACGCGCTCGGCATGAGCAAGCGCAAGACCATGCAGCGCGTGGTCCTGCCGCAGGCCATGCGCGTGATCATCCCGCCGACCGGCAACGAGTACATCAACATGCTCAAGACGTCGTCGCTCGCCTTCGTCGCGCAGTACAACGAGCTCTACAAGCGCAGCACCGACATCTCCTCCAGTTCACTGGCGGTCATCGAGATGATGCTGGTGGCGTCGGTCTGGTACCTGATCCTGACGTCGGTGTTCAGCATCGGCCAGTTCTACCTGGAGCGGCACTACGCAAAGGGATCGCTGCGGAGCCTGCCGGACACGCCGATCCAGAAGATCAAACGCATGGCGTTCTCGCTGCGCCGCCCGGAGGTGCCGCGCTCATGACCGTCGTGGACAAGAGCCGGCCGATGGTGCTGGCCGAGCAGGTGCACAAGTCGTTCGGTCTGATCGACGTGCTCAAGGGCATCGACTTGCAGGTGATGCCGCAGGAGGTCTTCTGCGTCGTGGGCCCGTCCGGGTCCGGCAAGTCGACGTTTCTGCGGTGCATCAACCACCTGGAGAAGATCAACGCGGGCCGGCTGTGGGTCGACGGGCGCCTGGTCGGCTACCGGCAGAAGGGCGACAAGCTCTATGAGCTCAAGGACTCCGAAGTCGCCTTGCAGCGCCGGGACATCGGCATGGTGTTCCAGCGGTTCAACCTGTTCCCGCACATGACGGCGCTCGGCAACGTCATGGAGGCGCCCGTCCAGGTCAAGCGCGAGACACGGGCCGTGGCCCGGGAGCGCGCGCTGAAGCTCCTGGACCGGGTGGGGCTCGCGAACAAGAAGGACGCGTACCCTGCACAGTTGTCCGGCGGGCAGCAGCAGCGCGTCGCCATCGCGCGGGCGCTGGCGATGGAGCCGAAGCTGATGCTCTTCGACGAGCCGACGTCGGCGCTGGACCCCGAACTGGTCGGCGAGGTGCTGGACGTCATGCGCGGGCTCGCGGAGGACGGCATGACGATGATCGTCGTGACGCACGAGATGGGCTTCGCGCGCGAGGTCGGCGACGCGCTGGTGTTCATGGACGACGGCGTGGTGGTGGAGTCCGGGCATCCGCGCGAGGTCCTGACGAACCCGCAGCACGACCGGACGAAGGCGTTCCTGTCGAAGGTGCTGTAGCTGTAGGTGGGTTGGTGTGCGGGGCGTCCCGGTCGGGGCGCCCCGTACGCGTGTCCGGGGGCGCTGCCGGGCGCCGCGTGTCAGGCGTCAGGCGTCAGGCGTACACGATGTCGTGCTTGTCGCGGTCCTGGGCGGCGAAGGCGAGCAGGCGGCGGCCTTCGTCCTCGATCGCGCCGCGCTGCGCCTTGAGGGCGTTCCTCGGCTCGGGACCGGAGGAGATCAGCAGCGTTGCGGTGTCCTTCGTACGCTCGATCCGCCACGCGGCCCGGCCGAACCCGTCGACCAGCAGGCCGCCCCAGAGCATGTTGCCCTGGTCCATGCCCCACTGCTGCCATTCCTTCGTGACCACGCGGGAGCGGTCGTCGTGGGAGAGGAAGATGTTGTCGAAGTCGGCGAGGAAGCGTACGGGCGCCGGGGTGTCCGCGGCCGGGCGCGGGGCGTCGGGCAGGTCGAACAGTTCGCGGCCGTTCTGGTCGCGGAAGGTGGTCAGTTGCGGCCGCAGGCGCTCCAGGACCTCCTTGAGGCGGGTGAGCCCGCACCATACCTGCACGTCCTTGACCGACATCGGGCCGAGCGCGGCGACGCAGCGCAGCACCATGGCGTCGACCGACGGCTCGGCCTCCAGTGGTCGGCCGAGCCAGTGCTCCAGCGTGGTGTGCGCGACGGCCCCGCTGCGCCCCCACAGGCCGCGAGGGGGCACCTGGACGAGCGGCGCCCACGTACGCAGGGCGGCCGACAGTGCGGACGGCTGCGCGTCCGGCCAGCGCGCCCCGAGGTGCGTGCCGACCTCGGCGAAGGTACGCGGCTCCGCCTCGATGAACGCGCGTCCTGTCGCGGTGAGTTCGTCGCGGTCCGCACCGGCCGTCCGGCGCGAGTGCGACGACTTGTACATGCGCTCCATGACGGGGAGCAGCAGCGGCCGCCAGGCGAGCGCGTCGTCCGCCGTGACGGTGTGGATGGTCGAGCGCATGAGCGCGATACGGACGACCTGACGGCCGGTCATGAGCCCGACCAGTTCCTCGGGGTCGAAGTCGGCGATGCGCGTCCAGAGCGTGAAGTAGGACGAGGTCGGGTGCTGGGCCTGGAGCCCGGCGAGGTGGCGGACCATGTCGAGCGCGGGCATGCGTACGCGTTCCAGCAGGTGCTGCCGCGCGAGGGTGGCGCGGTTGAGCTCGCGGAGGGTGAGCGCCCGTGGGGCTGCGTTCGTCATGCCACCGACTCTACGAGCCAATCAGGAACGGAACGCTCCTATATACGTTCCTGTTTCTGGTTCCGGGTTCTGGTTCCTGCTTCTGGGCGCCTACTTGACCGCGCCCGCCATCACCCCCTGGACGAAGTAGCGCTGGAAGGCGAAGAAGACCATCAGCGGCACGATCAGCGACAGGAAGGCCCCGGGCGCCAGCACGTCGATATTGGCGCCGAACGCGCGCGTCTGCGACTGGAGCGCGACGGTCAGCGGCGCGGAGTCGGTGTCGGCGTAGATCAGCGCGATGAGCATGTCGTTCCACACCCACAGGAACTGGAAGATGCCCAGCGAGGCGATCGCGGGGAGGCCGAGCGGCAGGATGACGCGGAAGAAGATCGTCAGGTCCGTGCCGCCGTCCATGCGGGCGGCCTCCAGCAGGTCCTTCGGGATGCCGGCGAAGTAGTTGCGCAGCAGGAACACCGCGAACGGCAGGCCGAAGGCGACGTGGAACAGCACGACGCCGAAGATCGTGCCGAACAGGTTCGTCTCGCCGTACAGCTTGGAGATGGGGATGAGCGCGACCTGCACCGGCACCACGAGCAGCCCCACGACGATGAGGAACAGCCAGTCGCGGCCCGGGAATTCGAGCCAGGCGAAGGCGTACGCCGCGAGCGAGCCGATGAGGATCACCAGCAGCGTGCTCGGCACCGTGATCCAGATCGTGTTGAAGAACGCCCGCATCATGTCGTCGTTCGACAGCAGCTTGTCGTAGTTCGTCCAGGTGATCTGGCCGGGCTCGGAGAAGACCTTCCACCACCCGGACGTGCTGGTCTCCTTCGGCGGCCGCAGCGACGACACCAGCAGCCCGAAGGTGGGCATCAGCCAGAACAGCGCGACCAGGACCAGTCCGACCGCGACCGCGCCGCCGCCGGTCCGCGCCACGATCCGCGACGCGACACCGCGCTTGATGCCTCCCGTCCCACCCGGCTCCGGACCTCCGGAGCCGGGTTCCTGGCCCGTTCCGACGCCCGTGGCGGTCGCCTTCGCGACACCGGCCGGCGCCCCTTCTGCCCCCGCGGTCATTTGTTCTCCCTTCGGAAGCGCCGGATGTTGAAGAGCATCGCCGGCAGGACCAGGAGGAACAGGACGATGCCGATCGCGCTGCCCAGGCCCTGGTTGTTGCCGCCGCCGAAGGAGGCCAAATACATCTGCAGGGCGAGGACGTTGGCCTCTTTTTGCGACGAGCCGAGCGAGATGATGTAGACGAGGTCGAAGACCTTCAGGACGTTGATGACGAGTGTCACCATCACCACCACGAGCACGGGTGCCAGCAGCGGCACGGTGACGCGGCGGAAGACCTGCCACTCGGTGGCGCCGTCGACCCGGGCCGCCTCCAGGGCGTCGCGCGGGATCGCGGCCAGGCCGGCGGCGATGAGGACCATCGCGAAGCCCGCCCACATCCACACGTACGCGCCGATGATGGCCGGGGTGATGAGGTTGGGGCCGAGCCAGTCGTAGCCGGCGAAGGACTGGGCGAAGTTCGACTCGGCGAGCCGGACTTGCACGGGTCCGTCGGCGGTGGCCTCCTCGGGGAGCGTGAAGGATCCGTCGGTGCCGGTCGTCGCGGAGCCGACCGTACGGCCGTCGCGCACCGCCTCGACGCGCACTCCCGGCAGGCCGCGTTCGCCCGGATCCACCTGGCCCGGCTTGCCGACGTTGCCGCGGCTGAAGTCGAGCCACACGACGCCGGACAGCGCCGGTCCGGTGGCGGGCGGCGCCGCCGGGGCCGGCAGGGCGTCCGCCGGGATCTTGTCGTCGGGCAGCGCCACGAGCGGCAGCAGCACCGGGGCGCCCGGGCCGCTCGGCGCCGCGGTGATGAAGCCGCCGCCCTCCTCGTCGATGCCGCCGTTCGGACGCGGTCGGGCGCCGGGATAGGGCGCGCCCTCGGAGAACGCGTCGTGCACGGTCACCAGCGCGGCGTTGGCCACGCCCTTGTCCGCGTCGCGGTCGTAGACGAGGCGGAAGATGATGCCGGCCGCGAGCATCGAGACGGCCATCGGCATGAAGATGACCAGCTTGAACGCCGTTGCGAACTTCACCCGTTCGGTGAGCACCGCGAAGACCAGCCCGAAGGCCGTCACGACCGCGGGCACCACGAGCACCCAGATGAGGTTGTTCTTCAGTGCGGTGAACGTGTCGTCGTCGGTGAACAGGTCCTGGTAGTTGCCGAGCCCCGCGAAATCCGACCAGCCTTCCGCACCGAAGAGGCTGCGGATCAGCGTCCAGACGATCGGATAGACCACCAGCACCGCGAGCACCAGCAGCGCCGGGAGCAGGAACAGCCAGCCCAGCAGCCGCCCGGTACCGAGGCCGCGGGAGTCGTCCCCCGCGGCCTCGGCCGGCTTGCGCGGCGGCGGCTGGTCGATGCGGGTCGGGTCGGTCGTGTCCGCCATGTCCGCGATGACCCCCGTCGGTGTCAGGTGCCGGTGTACGCCTTGGCCGCGCTCGCCTCCAACTTGGCCTGCGCGCCCGCGACATCGGACGGGTTGCGCAGGAAGTCCTGGAGGTCGCGCCACATGCCCTCGCCCTTCGTGCCGCCGAACGCCGCGGGCGCCTGGTCGGACATGTCGAAGCGGAACTCGTCGCCCGCGCCGATGAGGTTCTGGGCGATCTCGCGGTACGCGTCGTCCCGGTACGCCGCGAAGTCGAGGTTCTTGTTCGGCGACAGGAACCCGCCCTGCTCCGCCCACACCTTCGCCGCGTCGGGCGAGGCCAGGAAGTTGAGCAGGGCCATCGCGCCCGGGCTGTCCTTCATCGCCACGGCGACGTCGCCGCCGCTGACCACCGGGGCCTTGCCGGGCGAGACGGCGGGGAACGCGAAGAACTTCGCGTCGGTGCCGATCTCGGAGTCGGTGTCCTTGATGATGTTGGTGCCGACGAAGTCCGCGCCGGGCAGCATGCCGGCCTTCGGCGGGTCGCCGAACACCAGCGGGACGGACGCGGGGAACTCGGTCTGGAGCGCGCCGCCGGGGCCGCCGGGGAACCACGCGTTCTGGCCCCACACCTTGGCGAGCGTCTCGAGCGCCGCCTTGACGCTCGGGTCGGTCCACGGGATCTGGTGCGCGGCGAGCTTGTCGTACATGTCGGGTCCGGCCTGGCTGAGGTAGACGTTCTCGAACCAGTCGGTGAGGACCCAGCCGTCGGCCCCGCCGGTCGCGAACGGCGGGGTGCCGGAGTCCGATACCAGGCCGGCCGTCTTGACCAGGTCGTCCCACGTCGTGGGTTCGGTGGCGCCGGCGTTGGTGAAGACGTTGGCGTTGTACCAGACCAGGGACTTGTTGGCGCCCTTGTAGTAGACCCCGTACAGCTTGTTCTCGTACGACCCGAGCTTCTGCCACTGCGGCGCGAAGTTCGCCTGTACGGACTGCTGCACCTCGGCGGAGACCGGCTTGATCCAGCCCTTCTGCGCGAACTGCTTGAGTACGCCCGGCTGAGCCAGGAACGCGACGTCGGGCGGCGCGTTGCCCTCGACCCGCTGGCCGAGGAAGGTCGAGGCGCTGTCGCCGGTGGGGATGAACTCGGTCTTGGCGCCGGTGCGCTTCTCGAACTCGGACAACACCTTCTTGAAGGACGCCAGTTCGTCGTCCGTCCACACGCCGGCGACACTGACCGTCTGTCCCTTGAGGGACTGCCCGGCCGGTGGGTTGGCGCCGTCGCCGCCGTCGTCGTCGTCGCTGCAAGCGGCCAGCCCCAGCGTCAGCATCGACGCCGCCGCCAGCGCCCCCACGAGTCGCCTCACGATTCCTCCCTCACGGAAAGACCCGTCTCCGGGTCGAAGAAGTGCATGCGATCGGTGGCCACCCGCAGCATCGCGGTGTCGCCCTCACGGACCCGGGTACGCGGCCCGAAGCGGGCGACGAGTTCCGAGTGCGCGGTCCCGGGATCGGGCACCTGGTCCTCGGCCCCGACGTCCTCGGCGAGTTCCTGCACGTCGGCGGTTACGGCCGGCGGGGCGGCGAGGCGTACGTGCACGTGCACCTCGGAGCCCATCGACTCCACCAGGTCGGTCTCGGCGCGCAGGAGCATCCCGTCGGGCGCGGGCGCGTCGTCCTCGGCCGCGTCGAACAGGTCCTCGGGACGGATCCCGACGACGACGGAGCGGCCCACGTAGGCACGCAACGCCGGTCGTTCGGCGAGGAGTTCGGGTGGCACGGCGAGTGTCTGGTCGCCGAGCCGCACGGTTATGCCCCCGCCTGTGCTCGCGCCCTCGCCCGCCGCCTCGCCCTTGCCCTTGCCGTCGGGCGCACGGTCCAGTTCCCCGCTGAAGAGGTTCATCGCGGGAGAGCCGATGAAGCCGGCGACGAAGAGGTTCACCGGCCGGTCGTACAACTCCTGCGGCGGGGCCACCTGTTGCAGGATGCCCTTGCGCATGACGGCCACGCGGTCGCCGAGCGTCATCGCCTCCACCTGGTCGTGCGTCACATACAAGGTGGTGACGCCGAGTTCGCGGGTGAGCCGGGCGATCTGGGCGCGCATCTGCACCCGGAGCTTGGCGTCGAGGTTCGACAGCGGCTCGTCCATCAGGAACGCCTGCGGTTCCCGCACGATGGCGCGGCCCATCGCCACGCGCTGCCGCTGGCCCCCGGAGAGTTGGCGGGGCTTGCGGCCCAGGTGCTCTTCGAGGCCGAGCGTACGGGCCGCCTGTTCGACGCGCTTGCGGATCTCCGGCTTGGGCAACTTGCGCAGCCGGAGCCCGAATCCGATGTTGTCGCGGACATTGAGGTGCGGGTAGAGCGCGTAGCTCTGGAACACCATCGCGACGTCGCGGTCGCGGGAGGGCACCCGGTTGACGACGCGTTCGCCGATCCGGATCGTGCCCTCGCTGATGTCCTCCAGCCCTGCGACCATGCGCAGGGCGGTGGTCTTGCCGCACCCGGACGGACCGACGAGCACCAGGAACTCGCCGTGTGCCACTGCCAGGTCGAGCGAATCGACGGCTCTGGTGCCGTCCGGATAGATCTTTCCGACCCCGTTCAAAACCACGTCAGCCACAGCACCCCCAGGGGTGACACGATCGCCTCGATCCCCTGTTGCTACGCCTCGTGGTGCGAAGGTCACAACCCCCCAGGTGGTGACCGACGCCCATTTGTAATCTTAGGAGTACGGTGTGTGATCACTTTTGCTACGCGCGTCGCGCTGTGTAGGCGAATTGCGCAATTTGGCTGAGCTGGTTGCGAATTCCGGTGCGGTGTGCGGGCTGTGGCCGTGCGCTTGCGCACCGCACCGGCGGATGTCGCTACTCGCGGCCCGGGCCGACGTACGTGTGCGTCATGACCGCGTACCGGTCGCCCGACACCTGGGCGCCGATCGGTTCGAGCGCGGCCAGTTCGGCGTCGTCGAGGACGATGCCGACGGCGGCCGCGTTCTCGGCGAGGCGGGCGCGCTTGGTGGTTCCGGGGATCGGGACGACCGGCATCGCCCACACGTCGCCGCGCATCTGGATCCAGGCGAGCGCGACCTGCGCCGGGGTGACGCCGCGCGCCTGTGCGATGTCCTTGAGCGGGCGCAGGAGTTCGGCGTTGTTCTTGGCGTTGTCCCCGGTGAAGCGCGGCTGCGCGCGGCGTGTGTCGCCGTCGGGCAGGTCCTCGAAGGACGTCCACAGCGCGCTCAGGAACCCGCGGCCGAGCGGCGAGTAGGGCACGACGGCCGCGCCGACCTCACGCGCCGCCGGCACCACCGAGTCCTCGATGTCCCGGGCGAACAGCGACCATTCGGCCTGCACGGCGGCGATCGGGTGCACCGCCGCCGCGGCGCGGATCTCCTTGGCGGTCACCTCGGAGAGCCCGAGGTGGCGTACCTTGCCGGCGGCGACCAGGTCGGCCATCGCGCCGACCGTCTCCTCGATCGGCACGGCGGTGTCGCGGCGGTGCATGTAGTACAGGTCGATGGTGTCCACGCCGAGGCGCGCAAGGCTGGCGTCGCAGGCGGACCTGACGTACGCGGCGTCCCCGCGGATGTCGCGTCCGCCCGGCGCCGCGTGGCGGTCGATGCCGAACTTCGTGGCGAGCAGCACCTCGTCGCGCCGGCCGCCGCGGAAGAACTCGCCGAGCAGCTCCTCGTTGGCGCCGGTGCCGTACATGTCGGAGGTGTCGAAGTGGGTGACGCCCAGGTCCAGCGCGTACGCGAGGGTCGCCGACGACTCGGCGCGGTCGGGCGCGGCGCCGACGTAGAAGTCGCTCATGCCCATGCAGCCCAGGCCCTGGAGCGAGCTGATCGGGCCGTTGGTGCCGAGGGCGGTGGTGCCGAGTGCGGTGGTGCGGGTGGTGCGGGTGGTGCGGGTGGTGCGGGTGGTGCGAGTCATGGGGTCTCCGCCTTCCCGGTAGTCGCGGCGGGTTCCTCCGCGACGACGGCGCCGTAGTACTCGATCTTGTAGTCGAGGACGAGCAGGCAGGAGGTCAGGTCGGTGATGCGGGCGCGGACCTCCTCGCGGTGGTCCACCAGGATCTGGTGGCGCTCGGCGAGGGTGTGGTCGCCCTCACGGGCGAGTTCGGCGTACCGGATCATGTCGGCGACGGGCATGCCGGTCGCGCGCAGTTTGCCGACGAAGTCCAGGAAGCCGAGATCGCGTTCGCTGTACCGGCGCTTTCCCGCCTGCCCTCCCCCGCTCCGGGAGGTCTCGCGGCCGACGTGCGGCATGAGGCCGATGCGCTCGTACCAGCGCAGCGTGTGCGCGCTCAGGCCGGTCCGGGCCGCGACCTCGCTGATCGTGTACCGGCCGACCTCGGTCTCGTCGAGGACGTGGTGGTCGGTCACCTCGTGGACGGCGGTCGACTGGGCCGGCGACATGGCATGCCTCCTGGAGCTGGGGTACGGCCGCCCTCCTGCGACGGCCGCGACGACGACGCTACGGACTTCGAGTGCACTCTAAGCAAGACCCGGTGGCACTCACCCGCTCCGCTCCAGCTCCCGGAACTCGATCCCCGCCCGGCGCAGCCGCCCGATCAGCGCATCGCCCATCGCGACCGCGGTCGTGACCTGCCCGGACGTCTTGGGGACCTGGTCGAAGGCCAGGCAAAGAGCCGCCTCCGCGAGCATCTTGGCGGTCTCGTCGTACCCCGGGTCGCCGCCTCGCACCTCGGTGACGACCCGCTCGCCGCCGCCGTCCGCGACGAAGCGCACGCTGAACCAGGCCTTCGCGCGGCGGGCCGGGGCGGGGCCGTCGCCGGGGGCGAGGCGGGTCTGCAGCGCGCGGCGTACGGGCGCCACCTGGGCGAGCAGCACCAGCGACCCCACGCCGACGGCACCGGCTACGGCGGTCGGAAGGCGGCGTACCGACGCATAGTGCGTGTACGAGAAGTCCGGCCCGTACGACTCCAGCGCCCGCGCGGACCGGGCCACGATCTGCGGGTCGATCGTCGGCAGCGGCACCAGCCAGCCGCCGGTCTCCCGGTCGCGCCGCGGCTTGCCCTCCACCGCGCGCGCCCGGCGCCCGTGCGGGCCCTTGTCCACCCGGCGGCGCGCGTGCGCCGCGTCGCGCGTCGAGCGCAGCCGCGAGAAGGCGGTGAGCGCCGAAGCGAACGTCCCGCCGGAGACCGCGCCCCCGGCCCGTACGCGCCCCTCCACCCGCACCGGCACCCCGCGCGGCAGCAGCCCCACCGTGAACAGCACGCCCAAATCGTGCGGCACCGAATCGAACCCGCACGCGTGCACGAGCCGAGCCCCGGTCCGCACCGCGGTCTCGTGGTGCGCGACGAACATCCGGTCGACGAACTCCGGCTCCCCCGTGAGGTCGAGGTAGTCCGTCCCGGCCTCCGCACACGCCGCGACCACCGGCTCGCCGTACTCGATGTACGGCCCGACCGTCGTCGCCAGCACCCGCGTGCTCCCGGCCAGCGCCCGCAGCGACGCCGGATCCCCGACGTCCGCCGTCAGCAGCTCCAACCCCGCACACGCCGGATTGATCTCCGCAAGCCGATCGCGCACCGCCCGCAACTTCTCCGGGCTCCGCCCCGCGATGGCCCACCGACACGCGGCCGGCACATGCCGCGCCAAATACTCCGCCGTCAACCCCCCGGTGAACCCGGTGGCCCCCAACAACACCACGTCGAACGCCCGGTCCAGCGACGGCAACCCCGCCACCCCACCGCCAGAACTCCCAGACCCCATCCCACTCCTTCCCTCAGCGCCCCCTAAACGCAACACCCCACCCCAACGTTCCCCAACCACAGCCTATTGACCCAAGGTCAACAATCCTTCCGGCGGATCAGCCGCTGACGATGCGCGAAGACTGGAACACGCTTGTAGGCATTGGGACGGCCAACTCCCAGGTGACACTCATCGGCCGCGCACCGGCATGCTCGATGTAGCGAGCAGGCCCGAGCAGCATGTACGGAGCACCAGCACCGGCCGCCGTACTCTTCGCTTCCCGAATGAACAGCAACACCCGCGTGCCCAGTTGCTCGTGCGTGATGTATCGACGCCCTGTCTCCGTTTCTGGTGACGTACTGTTCTGCGATTCCCAGTGAAAGAGCTTGGGGCTGATTGCATAGTCTTTATAGAGAGTTTGCGGGGAAAAGTCCTTTTCATCCTTTTTGCTAGTGATCAGTAGCGCGTCTGCGGCTACGACGTCAGACCACGCAACGCCAGCTACCCACTTCCCCGGCATCCGTTCCATGGATGACCACTTGAGAGCGGTCAGGAGCTCTTCGCGGGTGTAGTACGCGTGCATCGCGAGCGGCAGATCCTGGAGGGAGCCACTCATCGCGATGGGTACATGCGCCGCCTGGGCAAGGCCAAACTGGAGAACATCCCGAAGCTCCGCGCGGAAGGTCCGGCACGGCCGCAAGGTTTCCAGACCTTCCTCGTACGCTGCAAACGTTGCGCCGCCGTTTGGCCAGATGTTGTAGAACAGCATCTGGGCGTAGAGCTGTTGCTCTTCCGTGAGTTGCGCGTACGGCGGAACGTCGTCGCTCAGCAGGTACGTGTAGGCGTCCACTCGGCGTCGGTCATCAACGTGCAGGAATGCGCGGATGCGCTCCAAGAGCTTCGCTTCGCCGTCAACAAGGGAAGGCTCGACAAGGCCGGCTCGGCGCAGGAGGTCCATCCAGCTCCGCTTCGACACATACAGTTCGCTGATCTCGCGCTGGCTCTCCCGGAGAAACTTCGCGAAGCTCAGCTCGCCATAGGACTTCACCTCCAACGCCAACTTGCTCACGGTCAAGCCAAGTTGGCTTTGCAGGTTCTCGATGACGATATGCTTGGCGACCCGATCGAGAATGATCTCGCACCCTGTCGGCAGGTGCGGGAAGTCGTTCTCGACATGCGTCTGCAGCAAATGACGCCGTACGCCTGTCAGCGCACGGAAGCGTGACTCAAAGCGGAACTCCTTGCGCTGCTGTCCAATGAAGTCGAGAACCGTAAGAACAGCCTTGTCCGGCGAACGACGCAGCCCCCGACCCAGTTGCTGGAGAAACACGGTGGCACTCGATGTAGGCCGGAGTAGCAGCAAGGTGTCTACGTGCGAAATATCGAGGCCCTCATTGAAAAGATCCACACTGAAAATGACCTGGAGCTTGCCCGCCCGCAAGTCTGCGAGAGCTTGCGCACGCTGCTCCTTCGATGAACCACCCGACAATGCCATCGCGTTGAGCCCTGCCGCCTTGAACTCTCGCGCCATGTACTCAGCGTGTGCCACCGTGACGCAGAACCCAAGGGCCCGCATGCCGTCGGGGTTCGCGACCTTGTCCTCAATAGCCTTTAGGACATACAACACTCGTTCCTTGTTGCCCACATATAGTTCGCTGAGTGCATCCTGGTCGTAGCGACCGCCCTTCCATCGGATTGCGGTCAGGTCGGTGTTGTCGGACACGCCGAAGTAATGAAAGGGGCACAGAAGATCCGCCTCAAGAGCATCCCACAGGCGCAACTCAGAGGCGATGCGGCCGTCGAAGTACTCATCATGGACATCCTTACCGTCCATACGCTCTGGGGTGGCGGTCAGGCCTAGAAGTTCCAGGCCATGAAAGTGGTCAATTACCCGGCGATACGTGGGCGCCGTCGCGTGGTGAAATTCATCAATGACCACGACATCAAACTGGTCAGGCTGCAGAGATTCTAGCGTTTTCGGAGTCAACGACTGCACGCTCGCAAAAACGTGCTTCCACTGATCAGGTCGCTTCCCATCAACGAGCATTTCACCGAACGTCGCATCGCCCAACACCTCGCGATACGCTCGCATCGACTGAGCCAGGATCTCTTTACGGTGTGCCACGAAAAGCAGGGAGAGATCGCGCCCGTGCCGTGCCCTCAGCTGCTTGTAGTCCAATGCGGCAATGACCGTTTTCCCGGTGCCAGTGGCAGCAACGAGCAAGTTGCGATGGTTATCGTGCACCTCGCGTTCCACGTCCAGGTCTTCCAGCATCTCCTTCTGATGCGGATAGGGACGCACCTCAAGCCCGGACAACGCCAAAGAGAAACCGGCGTCCCCGGAATCCGACCGCCCGGCAGCGCGCAGCGCGTCGTCAAGCCGCTGGGCATCGGCTGCAGGGTCGTACATTTCAAAAGCGGAGTCATTCCAGTAGGAATCGAAAGCCGCTTCAAACTTGTGCAAGACCTCCGGGGTGGCGACGCTCGATAGCCGCACGTTCCACTCAAGCCCGTCCAGGAGAGCCGACTTGGAGAGGTTCGAGCTTCCGACGTACGCGGTGTCGAACCCCGACTTTCGCCGGAACAGCCACGCTTTCGCGTGCAGCCTCGTGGACTTGGTCTCGTAGTTGACCTTGACCTCGGCTCCGAACTCCTTGACCAGCCGGTCAAGAGCTCGTCGCTCAGTGGCACCGATGTACGTGGTGGTGATGACGCGGATCGGCACGCCGCGTTCATGCACCGAGCGCAGCGACTGCTCCAACACGCGGAGCCCGTGCCACTTGACGAAGGCACACAGCAGATCGACGCGGTCTGCACTCTCCAGTTCGGCGCGCAACTCGTAGCCCAAGCTGGGGTCATCGGGCGAGTTTGTGAACAGGGCTGTCTCGGACAGTGGCGTCGCAGGCCGTATCCGGTAGACGCCCGGGGCTTCTTGCTCAGCAATGCTAATGAGCTGCCGAGGACCCTCGACGATCTTCGCCGGCGTGGTTCCCACACGGTCCAAGTCGCGGATGACGTCCAGGATCCGGTTGGCCGCGGGAACTCTCGCCTCAGGAGAGAGGCTGCCGAGAGCCCGGATGAGAGCGTGCGCAAGATGTCTGCTCAGCACCTGACTTGATGCGTCGTCACCCACCTGCTGATCGACAACGATGCCGCCTGCGTCGCGCAAGGCGCCGAGCGCGGCTTCCAGTTCGTCGGTCATGAGCAGTTCGTACACACCCGCCGCGGGTGCCATATCGGTGCCTGAAGCATCGACCACGCTGGTCCCCATCCCCTGAGCCCGGCCAACCGCACTTGAGTGCGTCCGGCAATTGCGTTGGACGTACTCAACCACCAACTGGCATGTCCACGCGGCTGGGGACAGCGTCAGGGGAGGGTGGTGTGCATTTCCCAGAGGAGGAGTTCTGTGGGGGTGGTGGCGGTCAGGTGGGGGGTGTCGGGGGTGGTGAGGCGGACGGCGTCGCCTTCGGCGAGGGGGCCGGCGCCTTCGAGGGTGGCGGAGCCCTGGGCGATGAAGAGGTGGAGGTACGGGGCGGTGGGGAGGGTGACGGTGTCGCCGGGGGCGAGGCGGGCGGCGTGGAGGGTGGCGTCCTTCTGGTGGATGCGGATCGCCGAGTCGTGGGCGGGGTTGCCGGAGGCGACGGGGACGAGGGCGCCGGGGGTGAGGTCGGCGGAGACGTCGCGCTGTTCGTAGCCGGGGGTGATGCCGGCCTCGTCGGGGACGACCCACATCTGGACGAAGCGCACGGGCTCGGGGGTGGCGGAGGCGCGCACGTCGTTCTTCTCGGAGTGCAGGATGCCGCTGCCCGCGCTCATGCGTTGGGCGAGGCCCGGGTGGATGACGCCGTTGTGGCCCTCGGAGTCCTGGTGCACGAGCGAGCCGGAGAGCACCCAGGTGACGATCTCCATGTCGCGGTGCGGGTGGGTGTCGAAGCCGGTGCCCGGGGCGACGATGTCGTCGTTGCTGACGAGGAGGAGGCCGTGGTGCGTGTTGGCCGGGTCGTAGTGGCGGCTGAAGGAGAAGCTGTGCCGGGAGTCGAGCCAGCCCGCCTCGGTGTGGAAGCGGTCGGCGGCGCGGCGTACGTCGTACGTGGTCATCGGGCGTTCCTCGGATCGGCACGGGGCGGGGGTACTCCTCCCCGCAACGGTACGGCGCACGGTCGGTTGGTATCGTCCTGAATCCGGCGGAACCGTTCTGCCGAGACGCTGTGCGCAGCGAAGTCCGGTGTGATCCCGGCGCTGTCCCGCAACTGAGATGCTCCCGCGCCCGTGCGGTCCGGGGGATGAGCCAGGTCGCCTCGCCTGCGTCGACGACATCTGCCCTCGTAGGAAGGGCGAGCCGTCCACGGGTCCTGCGTCCCCTTCCCCGTGGTGCACGCGGGAGAAATCCATGAAGCTCACCACGCTGCTGCGGCCTGCCGCGGCGGTCGTCCTGGGCGCGCTGGTCCTGACCGGCTGCGGCGACGACGACAAGGACAAGAAGGACGACCAGGGCGCCGCTCCGTCCGGTTCGCAGTCGGCTACCGCGACCGCCGGGCAGGCGCCGGCCGACGCGCCCAAGAAGATCGTCTCGCTGGCCCCGACCGCGACCGAGATGCTGTACGCGATAGGCGCCGGCAAGCAGGTCGTCGCCGTGGACGGCCTGTCGAACTTCCCGGCCGACGCCCCCAAGACCGACCTGTCGGCCTTCAAGCCGAACGCCGAGGCGGTCACCAAGTACACCCCCGACCTGGTGGTCATCTCCGACGACATCGACGGCATCAAGCAGAAGCTGGAAGCCGTCAAGATCAAGGTCGTCGAGGTGCCGGCCGCGAAGACGTTCGCGGAGATGTACACGCAGTTCAACACGCTCGGCACGGCCACCGGCCACACCGCCGAGGCGGCCGCGCTCGCGGAGAAGATGAAGAAGGACATCGACGACGTCGTCGCGAAGGTCAAGAAGCCGGCCAAGCCGCTGACCTACTTCCACGAGCTCGACAGCACGGGCTACAGCTCGACCTCGAAGACGTTCATCGGCGAGGTCTACGCGCTGTTCGGCCTGCAGAACATCGCGGACGCGGCCGACAAGGACGGCTCGGGCTACCCGCAGGTCTCCAGCGAGCACATCGTGCAGTCCAACCCGGACCTGATCTTCCTGGCCGACACCAAGTGCTGCCAGCAGGATCTTGCCTCGGTCTCGAAGCGTCCGGGCTGGGACAAGATCAAGGCGGTGCAGACCGGCAACGTGGTCGCGCTGGACGACGACATCGCGTCGCGCTGGGGTCCGCGCGTCGTCGACCTGGTCAAGACCGTCGGTGCGGCGGTCGAGAAGGCCGGCGCGAACGCGTGATCCGCGGCCTCGCGATCCGGCGCCGCGCGGCGGGAGAGGGCCACGCGTACGTCGCGTACGCGGTCGGCTCCCTCGCGTTGCTCGGCGCCGTCGTCGCGGGCCTGCTCGTCGGCGCCGCGGACCTGCCGGTGCGCGGCGTGCTGCTGGCCCTGGTCGACGAGTTGCCCTTCGTCGACGTCGACCACGGGCTCAGCCCCGTGCAGCACTCGGTGCTGATGGAGATCCGTATGCCGCGCGTGCTCGGCGCGGTCGTGGTCGGGTCGCTGCTGGCCGTGGCGGGCGCGGGCTACCAGGGCGTCTTCCGCAACCCGATGGCCGATCCGTACCTGCTCGGTGCGGCGGCCGGGGCGGGCGTCGGCGCGACGGTGGTGATCGCCTACTCGGACGTCGAGTCGGTGGCCGGGATCGGGGTGATCCCGCTCGCGGCGTTCGTCGGGGCGATCGGCGGCGTGCTTATGGCGTACGCCCTCGGCTCGACCGCCGGGCGCGCCGACGGCACCGTCACCCTGGTCCTCGCGGGCGTGGCCGTGTCGGCGTTCCTGTCGTCGGTGCAGACCTTCGTCATGCAGGCGAAGGTCGACGAACTGCGCCGCATCTACTCGTGGATCCTCGGCAGTCTGGCCACGATCGGCTGGAAGGAACTCGGGCTCGTGCTGCCGTACGCGGCGACGAGCACCGTCGTCCTGCTGCTGCACGGCCGCCTTCTGGACGTCATGACGGTCGGCGACGAAGAGGCCGCGGTGCTGGGCGTCAACGCCGGCCGGGTGCGCTTCGTGGTGCTCTTCGCGGCCTCGCTCGCGACCGCGACCGCGGTGGCGATCAGCGGCCTGATCGGGTTCCTCGGCATCGTGATCCCCCATGTGGTGCGCCGTCTGGTGGGCGGCAGCTACCGGCGCATCCTGCCGCTGTCCGTGCTGGTCGGCGGCGCGTTCCTGGTGGTCGCCGACATCGTCGCGCGCACCGCGACGGCACCCGGGGAGCTGCCGATCGGCGTCGTGACGGCGTTCATCGGCGCGCCGTTCTTCGTGGTGGTGCTGCGCGCGACCCGCAGGATCGACCTGTGACCGGGGTCGACGTCGCGGCGCTCGACGTGACGCGCGAGCGGCGGCGCATCCTGCACGGCATCGACGCGCACGTGGGCACCGGCGGCTGGCTCGCGGTGATCGGGCCCAACGGCGCGGGGAAGTCGACGCTGCTCAAGGCCGTCGCGGGCCTGCTGCCGTACTCCGGCGACGTGCGCGTGGACGGAGTGCGGCTGCGCGACCTGCCGCCGCGCGAACTCGCCCGCACCATCGCCTACACGCCGCAGAACCCCGTCGTGCCCCCGCAGATGTCGGTACGCGAGTACGTGCTGCTCGGCCGCACCCCGCACCTCGGCTACCTCGCGGTGCCCGGACGCCGCGACCGGGCGGTCGCCGACGGCGTCATCGAACGCCTGGACCTCGCCGACTTCGCCCACCGTGAAGTGGGCCGCCTGTCCGGCGGCGAACGCCAACGCGTGGTGCTGGCAAGGGCGTTGACGCAGCAGACACCGGTCCTGCTGCTCGACGAGCCGACCACCGCCCTCGACCTCGGCCACCAGCAGCAGGTGCTCGAACTGGTCGACCTGCTGCGCCGCGACGACGGCCTCACGGTCATCACGACGCTGCACGACCTGGGCCTCGCCGCGCAGTACGCCGAACGCATGCTCCTGCTCGTCGAAGGCCGCGCGGCCGCCGCGGGCACGGCGGCCGAGGTGCTGACGCCGGACAGCATCGCCGAGCACTACCAGGCGCACGTCGAGGTGGTGGCGGGGCGGGACGGCCGGCCGCAGGTGCACCTGGTGCGTCCCCGTGACAATGCCGGTGGCGGCCAGGCACGGCCGGCGGCCGACGTGGGAGGGAAGGCGGGACCATGACCGGGTTGTGCGAGGAGGGCGCGGAGCCGTCCGATCCGACCGAACGCGACCAGGGCGATCACGACCTGATCGATCCCGAGGCCACCGACGCCGCACTCGCCGGCCCTGAACTCGCCGACCCTGAACTCGTCCGCCACGACGGCTGGCCCGCGCTGCTATGGCGCGCCGGACCCGGGTGGCGGATGGTGTCGAGCGCGATCCTCGGCGGCGGTCTCGGCCCGCGCGCGTGGGTGCTGAACATGCAGGTGCCGCCCGGGTATTCGCGTATGGACCCGGTCGACCACCTCACCGAGACCGCGGCCGCGGAAGGCCTCTCCGGGGCCGACGGCGCGGGCGTCGGGCTGATGACCGCCGCGGACGTGGCCGCGTTCACGATCGGCGAGGACCACGGCGTACGCGCGTGGGTGACGACCGGCATCGGCATCCCCGCCTGGGCCGCCGCCCCCGAACCAGCTTCTCTGCCAAGCCAGTTGGCGCAAGGCGAGGACGGCGACAGGAGCCCCGCGTACCCTCCCCCGGGCACCATCAACACGATCGTCGCGATCCCCGCGCCGCTCACCGACGCGGCGCTGGTCAACGCCGTGGCGACGGCCACCGAGGCCAAGGTCCAGGCGCTCGTGGAGACGGGGTACGCCTGCACCGGCACACCCTCCGACGCCGTCTGCGTCGCCGCGCTCACGCCCCGGCCCGGCGACTCCCCCGAACTGTTCGGCGGCCCCCGCTCGGTCTGGGGCTCCCGGCTCGCCCGCGCGGTCCACGCGGCGGTCGTGCAGGGCGCCCGCGACGACCGCGTCCGGCGCGACGGTGTGCGCCCCCGCCTCCCGAAGGGGTCATCATGGTCCCCGTGACCTCCCGATCTTCCGGCTCCGACGCCACCAAGCGCGCCGCGACCGTACGCCGCCTGGAGAAGTCCGCCGGCACCCTCGCCGGCGCGGCCGCCGCGCGGATGGACGAGACGCTGCCGTGGTACCGGAACATGCCGGCCGACAACCGCTCGTGGATCGGCCTGGTCGCGCAGGCCGGCATCGCCGCGTTCACCGAGTGGTTCCGGCACCCGGAGGCGCCGTACGCGGTCAGCGCCGACGTCTTCGGCACCGCGCCGCGCGAGCTGACCCGGGCGATCACGCTGCCCCAGACCGTCGAACTGGTGCGCGTCACCATCGAGGTCGTCGAGGCGCAGATCGACGAGCTGGCCGCGCCCGGGTACCAGCAGGTGCTGCGCGAGGCGCTGCTGCTGTACTCCCGCGAGATCGCGTTCGCCACCGCGCAGGTCTACGCGCACGCCGCGGAGGCACGCGGCGCGTGGGACGCCCGGCTGGAGGCGCTGGTCGTGCACTCCCTGCTGCGCGGCGAGGCCGACGAGGGCATCCTGTCGCGGGCCGCGGCACTGGGCTGGGGCTCGCCGGAGTCCGTGATGGTGGTGGTCGGCAACGCGCCGGACGCCGACACCCAGGCGGTCGTGGACAGCATCCACCGCGCGTCCCGGCACGCCCGGCTGAACGTCCTCACCGGCGTGCAGGGCGACCGGCTCGTGGTCATCCTCGGGGGCGCCGACGACCCGCTGCGGGCGACGCGTACGCTGATCGGGCAGTTCGGCCCCGGTCCGGTCGTGGTGGGCCCGACCGTCCCGGACCTGCTGGCCGCTGTACGGTCGGCACAGTCCGCGACCGCCGGGCACCGGGCGTGCGCCGCGTGGCCGGACGCCCCGCGCCCGGTCCTCGCCGACGACCTGCTCCCCGAGCGGGCGCTCGCCGGGGACGAGGAGGCGCGGCGGCAGCTGGTGGAGGAGATCTACATACCGCTGCACGGCGCGGGGTCCGCGTTGCTGGAGACACTGTCGGTGTACCTGGAGCAGGCGTCGTCGCTCGAAGGTGCCGCGCGGATGCTTTTCGTGCACCCCAATACCGTTCGTTACCGGCTGCGACGCGTCATGGACGTGACCGGCCTGGTACCGACGGAAGCCCGTTCCGCTTTCACGCTGCAGGTCTCGCTGATCCTCGGGCGCCTGGCCGCAGCCGAGGGCGGTTTGTAGGGATCCCACAAAACCGTCTTCTGATCTTCGTCGGCGACAATACGGGGTCTCGACCCCCTGATAGCGAGAGGGTTGATACGTGCTCGTACTCGTCGCGCCCGGACAGGGTGCCCAGACTCCCGGTTTCCTCACGCCCTGGCTCGACCTGCCCGGGGTCGCCGACCGCCTCACGTGGTGGTCCGCGGTCACCGGCCTCGACCTCATCCACTACGGAACCAAGGCCGACGCCGAGGCGATCCGCGACACGGCGGTGGCCCAGCCGCTGCTGGTCGCGTCCGGTCTGGTGGCGGCACTCGCGCTGTTCCCGCACCCCTCCGACGCGTACCGCGTGGTCGGCGGCGCGGCCGGGCACAGCGTCGGCGAGCTGACCGCCGCGGCCGGCACCGGCGTGATCACCGCCGAGTCGGCGATGGTCCTGGTGCGCGAGCGCGGCAAGGCGATGGCGGCCGCGGCGGCGGTGACCGAGACGGGCATGTCGGCCGTCCTCGGCGGGGACGCCGAGCAGGTGGTCGCCAAGATCGCCGAACACGGCCTGACCCCGGCCAACATGAACGGCGCCGGCCAGATCGTCGCGGCCGGCACCCTGCCGCAGCTCGCGGCGTTCGCCGCCGACCCGCCCGAGAAGGCGCGGGTACGCCCGCTCGCGGTCGCCGGCGCGTTCCACACGCACCACATGGCCCCGGCCGTCGACCGGCTCGCCGAGCTGGTGCCCGGCGTCACCGTGCGGGACCCGCGCACGCCGTACATCTCGAACACCGACGGGACCGTGCTGCACGACGGGCGCGAGATCGTGAAGCGCCTGGTCAGCCAGGTGTCGAACCCGGTGCGCTGGGACCTGTGCATGGAGACCATGCGCGACCTCGGGGTCACCGCGATCATCGAGGTGCCCCCGGCCGGCACCCTCACCGGGCTCGCCAAGCGCGCGCTGCCCGGCGTCGAGACGCTGGCCCTCAAGACCCCGGACGACCTCGACGCGGCCCGCGTCCTCGTGGAGAAGCACGGGACGCCGAGCCAGATCGACGCGTCGCCCACCTGGCGCCTGGTCGTGGCGCCGTTCAAGGGCACCGTGCACCGCGCCGAGGTCCGGCCCGGCGACGACCTGGCGCCGGGCGCCGAGGTCGGCGTCGTACGCTCGCACCGCGACGAGCAGGCCGTCACCGTCCCGCACGGCGGCACGGTGGTGGAATGGCTCGTCGAGGACGGGGACCCGGTCGCCCCGGGGATGCCGCTGCTGCGCATCCACCCGCAGGGATCGGTGTGACTCGCGTGACCGTTCGCGCAGGAACCAGCATCGTCGACCGGGAGGCCGCAGCGTGACCGCATCCATCCGTCCCGCCGTCGGAGCACCGCACGCCCGCATCCTGGGTGTCGGCGGCTACCGTCCGGTGCGGGTCGTGCCCAACTCCGAACTGATCGAGCGCATCGACTCGTCCGACGAGTGGATCCAGTCGCGCTCCGGGATCAAGACGCGCCGCTGGGCCAACTCCGAGGAGACCGTCGCCGAGATGTCGATCGCGGCGGCCGGCAAGGCCCTCGCGCACGCCGGTGTCTCCGCGGAGCAGGTCGGCTGCGTCATCGTCTCGACGGTCACCCACCTCAAGCAGACCCCCGCGATCGCGACCGAGATCGCGTACCGGCTCGGCGCCGGCGGCGGTCGCGCGGCGGCCTTCGACGTGTCGGCCGCGTGCGCGGGCTTCTGCTACGGGCTCACCCTCGCGAACGACATGGTGCGCGGTGGCAGCGCCGAATACGTGCTGGTCATCGGCGTCGAGCGGCTGTCCGACCTGACCAACCCCGACGACCGCTCGACGGCGTTCATCTTCGGCGACGGCGCGGGCGCCGTCGTGGTGGGCCCGTCCGACGTGCCGGGCATCGGCCCGGTGGTCTGGGGCTCGGACGGCGCCAACAAGGACACCATCACGCAGACCGAGTCGTGGGAGGAGCTGCGGAACAACTCCGAGGCCCCCTTCCCGACGCTGCGCATGGAGGGCCAGACGGTCTTCCGCTGGGCCGTGTGGGAGATGGCGAAGGTGTGCAAGGAGGCCCTGGACGCGGCCGGCGTCGAGGCCGCCGAGCTCGACGCGTTCATCCCGCACCAGGCCAACATGCGCATCACCGACGCGATGATCAAGGCCCTCAAGCTGCCCGCCGAGGTGCCCGTCGCACGCGACATCGCCGAGACCGGCAACACCTCCGCGGCGTCCATCCCGCTGGCCATGGAGCGCATGCTCGAAACCGGTGAGGCGCCCAGCGGCGGCACCGCGCTCGTCATGGGCTTCGGGGCCGGTCTCGTCTACGCGGGCCAGGTCATTACGCTTCCCTAGTCCCGCGCAGACCCGCGGTCTTCCCCAGGACCTTCCCGGCTTCCGGGGTTCCCGGGGCATCCAGGACTTCTGCACATCGGCCGGCACACCGCACGGCCGAGGACAACCACCACAGGCAACACCGACGCATTCAAGGAGCACCATGGCAACGCAGGAGGAGATCCTCGCGGGTCTCGCCGAGATCGTGAACGAGATCGCGGGCACGGACGTCGAGGACGTCCAGCTCGACAAGTCGTTCACCGAGGACCTGGACATCGACTCGCTGTCGATGGTCGAGGTCGTCGTCGCCGCCGAGGAGAAGTTCGACGTCAAGATCCCGGACGACGACGTCAAGGGCCTGCGCACCGTCGGCGACGCCGTCAACTACATCCTCAAGGCCGCCTGAGACCCGACCGAGGCCGACCGCGGGTCCGGGTCCCGGGCACGACCGCCCGGACATCCCGCCGGGACAACCGGGACCCGGACCCGCCGGCCGCCGGCCACCGACCGGCGTCAGAACCACCTTCCGTTCCAACCTTCGTGGGAGTGATCTTCCAGTGAGCCCGACCAAGCGCACCGAGACCCCGCGCACCGTGGTCGTCACCGGTCTGGGCGCGACCACTCCGGTCGGCGGCGACGTCGCATCGACCTGGTCCGCACTGCTGGCCGGCAAGTCCGGCATCCGCACGCTGACCGAGGAGTGGGCAGAGCAGCTCCCCGTGCAGTTCGCCGGCCGCATCGCCGTCGAACCGCTGGACGTGATGCCGAAGGTCGAGGCACGCAAGCTCGACCGGTCCGCGCAGTTCGCCATGATCGCCGCCCGCGAGGCGTGGCTGGACGCGGGCTACACGGCCAAGAACACCGCCGCCGAGGACGGCACCGGTGCCACCGTGGAGCCCACCCGGCTCGGCGTGGTCATCGCGTCCGGCATCGGCGGCGTCACCACGCTGCTGGACGCGTGGGACGTCTTCAAGGAGAAGGGCCCGCGCCGCGTCGGACCGCTCGTGGTCCCGATGCTGATGCCCAACAGCCCGGCCGCCAACGTCGGCATCGAGCTGAGCGCGCGGGCCGGTGTGCACACCCCCGTGAGCGCCTGCGCGTCCGGCGCCGAGGCCGTGGCGTACGCCCTGGAGATGATCCGCTCGGGCCGCGCCGACGTCGTGGTCTGCGGCGGCACCGAGGCGGCCATCCACCCGCTGCCGATGGCCGCGTTCGCCAACATGATGGCGATGTCGAAGCGGAACGACGAGCCGCAGCGTGCGTCGCGCCCGTACGACAAGGGCCGCGACGGCTTCGTCATGGGCGAGGGGGCCGGCTGCCTGGTGCTGGAGAGCGCCGAGTACGCCGCCGCCCGCGGTGCCCGGGTGTACGCCGAGGTCGCCGGCGCCGGCATGACCTCGGACGGCCACCACATCGCGCAGCCCGAGCCCGAGGGCCGCGACATCGCCCGCGCGATGGCCTACGCCATCGAGGACGCCGGCGCCTCCGTCGACCAGGTCGTGCACATCAACGCGCACGGCACCTCGACGCCGGCCGGCGACATCACGGAGCTGAAGGCCATCCGCTCGGTGCTGGGCGACGAGGCCGCCGACAAGGTGACCGTCACCTCCACCAAGTCGATGACCGGCCACCTCCTCGGCGGCACCGGTGCCGTGGAGTCGGTCGCCACCGTCCTCGCGGTCTACCACCGTATGGCTCCGCCCACCATCAACGTCGACGACCCGGACGACGAGGTCTGCCTCGACATCGTCCGGAACGACCCGCGTCCGCTCCCGGACGGGGAGATCGTCGCGCTCAACGACTCGTTCGGATTCGGCGGACACGACGTGGTCGTCGCCTTCCGCAGCGCGGGCTGACGCCCGTTCAGGACGGAGCTTTCCCCTCAACATGACAGTCATGGAGAACCGACCGGCGGCCGCCGTACCCGGCAAGCCCGACCGGGACAGCGATCCGCGCAACCCGCGGCTGCGCTTGCAGCGTCTCGTCGACGAAGGCAGCTACGAGGAGATCTCGCCTTACGACCGCTCCGGCATGCTCGCGTGTGTCGGCACGGTCAACGGCGCGCGCGTCGTCGCGTATGCCTCCGACCCGACCGTGCAGGGCGGCGCCATGGGCGTCGAGGGCTGCCAGGTCGTCGTCGAGGCCTACGAGCGGGCGCTGGCCGAGAGCTGCCCGATCATCGCCCTGTTCCACTCCGGCGGCGCGCGCCTCCAGGAAGGGGTGGCCTCGCTGAACGCGGTCGGCCGCATCTTCCACGCGATGACGCTGGCCTCCGGCAAGATCCCGCAGATCTCGGTGGTGCTCGGTGCCGCCGCGGGCGGCGCCGCCTACGGCCCGGCGCTGACCGACCTGGTCATCCTCGCGCCCGAGGGCCGCGTCTTCGTCACCGGTCCGGACGTCGTGCGCTCGGTCACCGGCGAGGACGTCGACGCCCTGCGTCTGGGCGGCCCGGAGCCGCACGGCCGCCGCAGCGGCGTCGTGCACGTCGTCGCGGACTCCGAGCAGGACGCCCTCGACCGCGCCCGGCAGCTCGCCGACCTGCTGGCGAACCAGGGCGAGATCGACGGCGCGCGCCTGGACCGCCGCGAACTGGCGGCCCTGCTGCCGGAGTCGGCGAAGCGGGCGTACGACGTGCACCCGGTCGTCGAGAACCTGCTCGACCAGCCGGGCCTCGAACTGCACCCGAAGTGGGCGCCGAACATCACCACCACGCTCGGCCGCCTCGGCGGGCGCACGGTCGGTGTCGTGGCCAACAACCCGCTGCGCCTCGGCGGTTGCCTGGACTCGGCGTCGGCGGAGAAGGCCGCGCGCTTCGTGCGCATGTGCGACGCGTTCGGTGTGCCGCTGGTCGTGGTCGTGGACGTGCCGGGTTACCTGCCGGGCGTCGGGCAGGAGTGGGACGGCGTCGTACGCCGCGGCGCGAAGCTGCTGCACGCGTTCGCCGAGTGCACGGTGCCGCGCGTGACGCTGGTGACCCGCAAGTCGTACGGCGGCGCGTACATCGCCATGAACGCCGCGTCGCTCGGCGCCACGAAGGTGCTGGCCTGGCCGACCGCCGAAGTGGCCGTCATGGGCGCCGTCGCCGCGATCCGCATCCTGCACCGCCGCCGCCTGGCCGAAGTGCCGGACGAGCTGAAGGCACAGGTCGAGCAGGAGCTCGCGGCCGAGCACGAGAAGGTCGCGGGCGGGCTGCAGCGCGCCGTCGAGATCGGCGTCGTGCACGAGATCATCGACCCGGACGAGAGCCGCGTGGCGCTGGCGAAGGCCATCGCCGAGGCCCCGCAGGTGCGCGGCGCCCACGGGAACATCCCGCTGTAGGGACACGAACGAAGGTGGGCGGGCCGAGGGTTGTTCTCCTCGGCCCGCCCACCGGCGTTTGCGCTTCCCGGGCGACCGTGGACAACCGTTGGGCCGTCAGGGTGACGCGGTGTGCCGAAGCGCGGCGTCCGGTCGTTGGGCGGGGTGTCCATCCGTCCAGCCAGGAAGGTCCTCTCATGCGCGTAAGCCGAGCCGCCGTGGCCACCGCCGTCGCCTTCGGAGTCGGGGCGGCCGTCGCACCCGCCGCCCACGCCGACGCCGCCGACTCCACCGCGCTCACGGTGCCCGTCGAGCAGCTGAACCCCGTGTCGAACTGGTTCGGCCCCACCGACCTCTGGTACGCCGGAGGTTCCTTCGGCGGCTCGGGCACGACCTCGTTCGGCGGCTCGGGCGACACGTCCTTCGGCGGCTCCGGCAGCTGAGGCGGACGGTACGACGAGGGGCCGCTCCCGGTCGGGAGCGGCCCCTCGTCGTACCGCTGCGGTGCGTGCCGGTTGTCGGGTCGGCGCCGGCCCGAACGGGGGCGGACGGGGCGGCCGGGCTCAGACCACCTGGTGCAGCCAGCGCACCGGCGCACCCTCACCCGCGTAGCGGAACGGCTCCAACTCGTCGTCCCACGGCTTGCCGAGCAGCTTCTCGATCTCGCTCTGCAGGTCGCACTCGCCGCGCGCGGCCCGGCCGAGCACCGCGCGCAGGCGGTCCTCGGGGATCAGGATGTCCCCGTGCGCGCCCGTGACGGCATGGAAGATGCCGAGGTCCGGGGTGTTGCTGTAGCGCTCGCCCTCGGCGCCGGGGGACGGCTCCTCGGTCACCTCGAAGCGCAGCAGGTGCCATCCGCGCAGCGCGGACGCCAACTTGGCCGCGGTGCCGGGGCGGCCGTGCCACGACATCTCAGCGCGCAGCATCCCTGGCGCGGCCGGCTGACGGACCCAGTCCAAGCTCAGGCGCACGCCAAGAACGCCCTGTGCGGCCCACTCGACGTGGGGACACAGCGCGCGCGGCGCGGAGTGCACGTACAAGACTCCACGTGTCGTCACCGGGACCTCCAGGCTAAGGACGAGGTTCGCCTTCCCCAGCGGCCTCGGGACCTGCCTTGATCACCTGCTCCGACCCACGTGCCCTACCGTGCGTCCGTCTTCTTGCGTCCTGCTGTTCTGCTGTTGTGCGGTTCAGCTCCTCGGCTGCCGGCCGGAACCGGCCGCATGTGCTCCTACGCGCGGTTTGTGCGATTCATTGTGCCTCACGCAGTGCCTCACGCACATCGGAAGCACCACGCGAAACAATCACTCTCCGTATACACGATCAGGATTACACCGGAAACCGGAGTTCCAAACGTCACTCACAGTCTCGGATTTTGTGAGCCACTGCACTCACCCTGCCCCGCGGATCCCGAACCCATCCCTCCGCACCCCAGCATTCACCCGAAGGGATGACATACCGTCAGGAGGAGCCGCAAACGCCAACCGCCCGCGACACCCGATGTGTTCGAGGGTAGGCGGCGGGGCGCGGATGCGCAGGAGGATTCGGCCGGGCAATCCGCGTGGGTGGGGACGGAGGGGGCAACAGTGGGCATCGGGAGCGGGGCGGGGCTGCCGCGCGCACGGGCGACCATGCCGCGCGCGGGGGCGGCAAAGGCTCGGGCCGAGGGCGCCGGCAGGCGAACACCGGGGCGTGGCACGGGCATACGCGGAACGCTCCGCCGCAGAGCCGGCGCCGTCCTGGCCTCTCTCACCCTCGCCGCGGTCGCCGCGTGCTCCTCGGGCGGCGGCTCCGACAACGTGCAGCGCGCGGGCGACGAGCTGGGGGTGGTTCCGGCCGGGCCGCCCGGAACGTCGGCCGCTCCCCTTGCCACGTCCTCGCCGACCACATCCGCACGGACCACCACCCCGTCGACGGGGCCGTCCGCGGCCACGAGCAAGGCACCTGCGCGGCCGTCCGGCCCGTTCCCCAAGCCGAGGTCGATGGCAGCGCTCGGCGACTCCATAACGCGCGGGTACGACGCGTGCTCGGTGCCGCTGAAGGACTGCCCGTCGAAGTCGTGGGCGACGGGCGACGACGTCGACAGTCACGCCAAGCGCCTCGGGGTGCCGCGCGACGCGGTGCACAACGACGCGCGTACGGGCGCGCGAATGAACGAACTCGACGACCAGGCCCGCGTCGCCGTCGGACAGGGCGTGGAGTACGTCACGATCCTCCTCGGCGCGAACGACGCCTGCCGCGACAAGGAGTCGCAGATGACGTCGGTCTCCGACTTCGAGCAGCAGCTGCGCGAGGGGCTGACCGTGCTGCGCCAGGGGCTGCCCGGTGTGCGCGTGCTCGTGGTGAGCGTTCCGGACGTCGCACGACTGTGGGAGGTGGCGCGCGGCGAGCGCCTGGCCCGGGCGGTGTGGTCGACCGGCATCTGCCAGACCGTGCTGGCCGATCCGGAGTCCACCAAGCCGGACGACATCGAACGGCGCCAACGGGTGCGGGACCGGGTCGTCGCGTACAACGAGGTGTTGCGCAAGACGTGCAACGAGTGGGCGGAGCAGTGCCGCTACGACGGCGGCGCGGTCAACGCGCACCGGTTCACGAAGAACGACCTGAGCCACTGGGACTGGTTCCACCCGAGCGGCCAGGGCCAGGGAGTCATCGCCGAACTCACGAGCCGCAACGGCTTCCGCTGGCAGGCGTAGTCGTTTTCCGGTCGGCGGGGATCGGCGTCGTGGACGCGCGGCACCTAGCGGACCGGAGTACGCGCCGCTCGGGCGCCACCCCAACGCCACCCACCCGAACGGGTGAAACGTCGCGGTTCGTTGCGGACAGTGTTGCTAAGCTCGCGGGCGAAGCGCGACAGTAGCCGGGCAAACACAATCCGTGATCGGCGTTCGCACCTGGTGCGTACGGTTCCCTCCGGACCTTCGGAGGAAACCACGTCATCGGTCGGCCGATCATGCGCGCCGACGTGAGTGGGGCGGGTGGGACTCGAACCCACGACCGAGGGATTATGAGTCCCTTGCTCTAACCGGCTGAGCTACCGCCCCGTGCCGACACCTACCTGTATCGGCCCCGGCAGCATAGCCGTTCGCGATGCAACCCTGCTCGCCGGGTTTCCTCTCGGCCGCCCTCCGCGCTCCCCGCACGCACTCCCGGTACGCCGTCCGCGCACCGGTCCTGCCGTCGCGTACCGCCTGTGATCGGGTGAAAAGCCGTGCCAGGCAGCCGTTTTCGCGTTCCGCTCCGCCGGCATGCTGCGTTCGGGTGAAGGCCGAGTGCGGCCACACCGCGACCAGAGGGCTGCCAGCGGGCTGCCGGGTCCACCCCGAGTCCGCACCGGGAGCCGTGTCGATTGCGGGGTGGCGGCGGGTCGAACGCGCGCGGAGCGGGATCGACACGAGCTGCCTGCGGGCTGCGCGCCGGCTGTCCGCAGTTGCGTATGGGCGACGCACGACGACAGCACGGCGACGGCCGACGACGGAACGGCGGACGAAACCGCGACAACACAAAGCCCCATGGTGATGACCATGGGGCTTGCCTGCCGGGATCTTCGTGGGGCTGCTCCCCCGACTGGACTCGAACCAGTAACCTGCCGGTTAACAGCCGGCTGCTCTGCCAATTGAGCTACAGGGGATTGCGCTGACCGCCTTGGCGATCGCTGCGTGGAATACATTAGCGCACTCCGAGGGGTGCCTCGTACACGGGTTTTCCGGGGCGATACGCCCGCGGTCGGCGGGGCACACCCGACCTGCGGGCCCCCACCTGGCAGACTCGCGACCGACCCCGGCTTCCCGTGCCGTGCCCCGGCCTGCCCCCGCGGCGGTTGTCCTGCCGTCGTCGCGGGTAGTCGTGGACTCGCAGCAATCGACGGGACCGCACCTTATGGAGGGATTCCCCATGGGCACCCGCATCACCTTCGTCGCCGGCCTCGCGGTCGGGTACGTCCTGGGCGCCAAGGCCGGACGCGACCGGTACGAGCAGATCCGCAAGGCGACCCGCAGCGTCGTCGACAGCGCGCCCGTGCAGAGCGCCGGCCACGCGGCGGCGGGCTTCAGCCGCGACGCCGGCGGCAAGGCCGTGCAGAAGCTCGGCGAGCACCTGCCGGAGCGCGTCGGCCGCCACCTGCCGGACAAGTTCGCCTCGTCGGACGGCGTCCACCACAACGGGCACACCGCGGCGAACCGGCGGTACGACGACGGCCTGTAGGGCCGCCGACCGGTAGGACGGCCGGTCGGCCCGGCGGGCGTACCGCGTGCGTCACCGGCTCGCCGCCCGGGTCCCGGCCGGACGGCGGCCGCACGGCCGCGCCGGGCCGCGCCGGCTACGCGCCGACCGGTCAGCCGCGGCGGTGCCGGCCGGTCACCCCGCCCGCGTCGCGCGACGCGGCCTCCGGATGCAGCCCGTCCCGCACCTCCGCGTACTGCTCGCGTACCGCGATGCCGACCGCGAGGTCCTCCTCGCCTGCCCCCGCGAACACGGTGGCGGACCGGGGCCATGTCGGGACGTCCGGCTTGCCGGACAACGCCCAGGCCGCCTGCCGGGCCACCCCGAGCGCGGCCGCGCGGGCCGCCTCGGTCGGCTCCGGGACGGCGACCGGGACGCCGAAGAGCATGGGGGCGACCGAGCGCACCGCCGCGGAGCGGGCCCCGACGCCGACGAGGATCACCCGTTCGACGACCACCCCGCAGGCCCGCAGCACGTCGAGGGCGTCGGCCAGCCCGCACACCATGCCCTCGACCGCGGCCCGGGCGAAGGCCTCGGGCGTCATGCTCTCGCGGTGCAGCCCCGTCAACGTGCCCGCCGCGTGCGGGAGGTTGGGCACGCGCTCCCCGTCCAGGTAGGGCAGCATCACCAGCCCGCACGCCCCCGGGGTCGCCCGGAGCGCGAGTTCGTCGAAGCCGGCCGTGTCGACGCCGAGCATCGCGGCGGCACCGCGCAGCACGCGGACCGCGTTGAGGGTGCGGACGATCGGCAGCCGCCGCCCGGAGGCGTCCGCCAGGCCCGCGACCATGGGGTCCGCGGTGGGGGCGTCGTGCACCGCGAACGCCGCGCCCGCCGCGCCGACCGCGATGACGACGTCGCCGTGTTCGAGGCCGAGGCCGAAGGCGAGAGCCGCCTCGGCTCCCGCGCCCGCCGAGATGACCAGCCCCTCGGGGGTGCGCCCGGCCGTCTCGCCGGGGCCGACGAGGCGCGGCAGGCGTACCGGGCGCCCGAAGGCCTGCTCGGCCAGGTCCTCGCGCCAGCCGCCGGTATGCGGCGACCAGTAGCCGGTGGTCGAGGCGTCCGAGCGGTCGGTGGTCAACTCGGCCGGGCAGCCGAGGAGTTGCCAGGTGAGCCAGTCGTGCGGGAGAGCGGCGGCCACGACGCGGGCGGCGGCCTCGGGCTCGAAGCGCAGGAAGCGGCGCAGGTGGGACACCGCGGTGGCGGCGTTCGGGACGAGTCCGGTGGCGGTCAACCACTCCTGCGGCCCGCCCAGTTCCTCGACGAGTTCGGCTGCGGCGCCCGATGCGCTGATGTCGTCGTGCGGCAGGGGTGGGGCGACCACGACGCCCGTGGCGTCGAGCGCTATGAGGCCGTGGCCCTGGGCGGTGACGCCGATGGCCTCCACGTCGTCGAGGGTGCCGCCGCCGGCCGCCTCGCCGAACGCCCGCAGCCACGACACCGGGTCGCCGTGCGCGCCGTCCGCGAAGCGGACCACGGCCTGGCGGCGGATGTCGCCGGTGTCACCGTCGCACACGACGATCCGGGCGGCCCGGTGCGAGCAGTGGACCCCGGCGACGAGACGACCGCGCATGCTGACCATGGCGGCAGTTTAGGAGGCGGCGGGGACGGCGCGAGGCCGGACGGTACGTCCCGGACCCGGCCGGCGCCGGGCCCGAGACGGGGTCCCGACCTGGGCCCGGCCGTTGGTACGGCCCTTGGTACGGCTGGTGTCACGTGTCGAGGTAGCCGCGCAGTTGGTCGGCGTACGACCGGTCGCGGAGCTTGGACAACGTGCGCGATTCGATCTGCCTTATGCGCTCGCGCGTGACGCCGAACTTGCGTCCGATCTCCTCCAGGGTGCGCGGCTGCCCGTCGGCCAGGCCGTAGCGCATCTGCACGACGCTCTTCTCCCGGTCGCCGAGCGTCGAGAGCAGCGCCTCCAGATGTTCGCGGAGCATCAGGTACGCCGCGGACTCGGCGGGCGAGGCCGCGTCGGCGTCCTCGACGATGTCGCCGAGCAGCACCTCGTCCTCGCCGACGGGCGTGTGCAGCGACACCGGTTCCTGGGCGAGCCGCAGCACGTCCACCACCCGCGCGGGGTCGAGGTCGAGCACGGCGGCCAGGTCCTCGGGGGTCGGTTCCTCGCCGCGCTCCTGCACGAGGCGGCGTTGCACGCGTACTACCCGGTTGATGAGTTCGACGACGTGCACCGGTACGCGGATCGTGCGGGCCTGGTCGGCGAGCGCGCGGCTCATCGCCTGGCGGATCCACCAGGTCGCGTACGTGGAGAACTTGTAGCCGCGCGTGTAGTCGAACTTCTCGACGGCTCTGATGAGTCCGAGGTTGCCCTCCTGGACCAGGTCGAGGAGGCTCAGGCCGCGTCCGACGTACCGCTTGGCGACCGAGACCACGAGCCGCAGGTTGGCCTCGATCAGGCGGCGCTTGGCCGCGCACCCTTCCGCGACGAGGTGTTCGAGCGCGGCCCGCAGGGCGGGGTCGTCGAGGGAGGGCTCGCGGGCGAGCTTCTCCTCGGCGAAGAGCCCGGCCTCGACGCTCCGGGCGAGTTCGACCTCGTCGGCGGCGGTGAGGAGCTGGATGCGGCCGATCTCGCGCAGGTATTGGCGCAGGAGGTCGGCGGAGGGGCCGTGCGAGTCGTCGGGAACCGGGGCTTCGGGAGCGGGCTCGGCCTCGTCGGACGCGGACGCGGACTCGGACTCGGACTCGGGCGGGGGTTCGGGCGGAGGGTCGGGCCCCGTCGCGCGTGCGGGCGTGCCGGGGTCCGCGGTCACGGCCGGGTCGTCGGGGGCGTCCGTCCTCGTGTCCTGCGGAGGCGGCCGGCCGGGCGCCTCCGCGCGCCTCGTTGTGTGCTGCTGCACGTCCCCCAGTTTGGAGCACGTGGCACCCGGATGCCGAGAGTGTGAACCCGCCGAGAATGACGAAATTGTCGGCGGGCTATGGCAGATCCGGCGGAATCAGGGGTAATCCGAGGATTACGGCACGGCGTGTCTCCTAGGCCGGGCGGTCAGATACCCAGTTTCGCCGCGATGCCGTCGAGCACGCAGTCGAGTCCGAACTCGAAGCGCCCTTCGGTGTCGTCCTTGCGGACCGCGCCGAGCCCGTAACGGTGGTAGACGGGGTAACGCCCGGTCTCCATCAGCCATTTCATGTGCGGCGCGTACGCCTCGCGGAGGTCGTCGCGGGACTGCCACTGGCGGTTCTTCAGCAGTTCGAGGTGCCCGACTTCGTCGGTGATGGCACCGCGGACGTACGCCATGACGGCGTACTGCCCGTCGGCCATGGCGTCGATGTCCAGGCCCAGCCCGTCGAAGGCGGCGAGCGCGCGTTCCACACTGGCCATGACCCGCGGCGTGATGCTGACGACGCTGCGCAGCGCGAGTTCGACGGTCCAGGGGTGGCGCATCGCGATGCCGCGCATCTGGTGGGCGTGGACCCGCAGGACATCGCGCCAGGTCTCGTCGGGCACGGCGGGGTTGCGGTACTTCGTGTACGCCTCGTCGAGCATCAGCTCGAACAGTTCCTCCTTGTTCGCGACGTAGCGGTACAGCGCCATCGTCGTGACGCCGAGGTGCCCGGAGAGCTTGCGCATCGAGACGGCGTCGAGGCCTTCGGCATCGGCGATCTCGACGGCCGCGGCGGCGATCGCGGCATGGGTCAGGGTCGTGCGCGGAGCCTTGGCGGGCTTCTCCATGCGCTCCCAGATCGACACCTGGGGCGCTTGGGCCTGCTTGTCCGCCGAGTCGTCGACCGGCCTGCCGGCCGACTTGCCGGGAGGGTCGTTCGGCTTCTCGTCCACCTGGGCCATGGACGGCTCTCCTCTCGCTGGTTGCGTACACCGTATCAAGGGTTGTACACCGTACACATTGATGTGTACGGTGTACGCAGCTCGATACGCCGTACACACGCCGCTCCTCGGGAGGATCCCCATGACCGCCACCGCCACGACCGGCACTTCCGCCGCCGACACCACCCCGGTCCGCCTTGCCGTCGTCCTGGCGAGCACCCGCGACGGCCGCTTCGGTCCGACCGTCGGGACCTGGTTCACCGGGCTCGCCGAGCAGCGTGAGGACCTGGTGGTCGACGTCGTCGACCTGGTCGAGACGCCGGTCCCGTACACGATGGGCTGGGGCGACCCGGCCCCGGCCGACGCCGCGCTGTTCGCCGCGGTGACGCCCCGGTTGGCCGCCGCCGACGCGTTCGTCGTGGTGACGCCGGAGTACAACCACAGCTTCCCGGCACCACTGAAGAACCTGATCGACCAGCACTACGTCGAGTGGCAGGCCAAGCCGATCGGGTTCGTCGCGTACGGCGGCCTCGCGGGCGGCCTGCGCGCCGTCGAGCAGCTCCGGCAGGTGTTCGCCGAACTGCACGCCGTCACGGTCCGCGACACGGTCAGCTTCCACGGCGCCGCGGGCACGTTCGAGGGGTCCGAGCCCCGTGACCCGGAGGGCTGCGGCACCGCCGCCAAGACGATGCTCGACCAGGTCGTGTGGTGGGCGCGGGCGCTACGGGACGCCAAGGCCGCCCGGCCGTACGGCTCCTGAGCCGCCGTCCGTATCCGCCGGCGCCCGCTGCCCCCTGCCACCCCGCCGACGAGTAATCGGAGCCCCGTGATGACCACGACCGCACCGAAGAGGTACGACAGCCCGGGAGAGGCACCGGGAACCGCGCCGCCGCCGGGGAAACTCGACCGGAACCTGCTGGCGGTCGCCCTCGTGGTGGTCCTCGGCATGGCCATGACCGGCCTCGACATGACCGCCGTCAACGTCTCGCTCAACAGGCTCTCGTCGGACTTCTCGACGTCGCTGGCGACCGTCCAGTGGGTCGCCACCGCGTACACGCTCGCGCTGGCCGCGGTGATCCCGGTGAGTGCGTGGGCGATCGGCCGCTTCGGCACGCAACGCGTGTTCATGGCCTCGGTGGTGCTGTTCCTCGGCGGCTCGGTGCTCTGCGGAATGGCGTGGTCGATCGAGTCGCTGATCGCGTTCCGCGTGCTCCAGGGCCTGGGCGGCGGCATGATCATGCCGGTCGGCATGACGATCATGACGAGGCGTGCGGGCGAACGGATGCCGCAGGTCATGGCGATCGTCGGCATCCCGATGCAGCTCGCGCCGATGGCCGGCCCGCTCGTCGGCGGCTGGCTGGTCGACGCGGTCTCGTGGCGCTGGATCTTCTACCTCAACGTGCCGCTGGCGGTCTTCGCGCTGGTGCTCGCGGCGCGCGTACTCGGTCCCGACGAGCCGTCGCCCACCCGGCCGCTGGACGTCAAGGGGCTGCTTCTCCTGTCCCCCGGGCTGTCCGCGCTGATCTTCGGGCTGACGACGGGTGCGCACCACGGCGACTTCGGCGATGTCTCGGCCGCACTGCCGACCGCGGCGGGAGCGCTGCTGGTCGCGGCGTTCGTGCGGCACGCGTTGCGCACCGAGCACCCGCTCATCGACCTGCGGCTGCTGCGCGAACGGGCGGTGGCGATGTCGGCGACCACGCTGGCGCTGTTCATGTGCGGGTTCTTCGGGATGATGCTGCTCGCGCCGATGTACTACCAGATGGTGCGCGGCGAAAGCGCCACCGCCACCGGCCTGTTGCTGGTGCCGTCGGGGCTCGGCACGCTGGTCACGATGCCGCTGGGCGCGCGTCTCATCGGCCGGGTCGGGCCGCGGCGGATCCTGCTGACCGGGCTGTCGCTCTCGGTCGTCGGGCTCGGTACGTTCGCGGTGCTCGTGGGGGCCGGCGCCTCGTACTGGGCCCTGGGCGCGGCACTCTTCGCCACCGGCGGGGGCATGGGCATGACGATGATGCCCACGATGGCGTCCGCGATGCAGACGCTCCGGCCCGAGGCCGTGCCGGTGGCGAGCACTCTGCTGAACATCGTCCAGCAGGTGGGCGCGTCGGCCGGTACGGCGCTGATCTCGCTGGTCCTCGCCAACGCCCTGGCGGGCCGCGCGGCCGCGGACGCGCCGGGCGCCTTCCAGGTGAGCTACGCGGTCGGCATCGCGCTGCTGGTGCTGGCGCTCGTCCCGGCGTCCCGGGTGGCCCGCGCGATGGCTCCCGGGCCGCAGGCGCCGGTCGTCCACGAGAGCTGACCAGGGGCGTCCGGTACGTCTGAACGGGAGCCGTCCCGCGCGTGCTGGACGGGGCGCTCCGCAGCCCGGAGCACGGGGCGCTCCGCATCTCAGATCACGGAGGCGCCCCGCACGTCACAGTGCGGAGGCGCCGCCGTCGATCAGCGAGCGGCGGTACTTCTCCAGGTCCATCAGCTCCTGGAACGTCGCGGCGTACTCTTCGGGGGCGGCGACCGGATCGAGGCGCTGGAGGCGCGACTTCACGTCGGCGATGCGGCGGTCGGCGGAGAAGGTACGCAGCCGGACCAGGCACTCCCCCGCGTACAGCTCGTCGGGGGCGCCGGGGGTACGCACCGGTTCGACGGCAAGCTCGGTGACCAGCGCGCGGACCGCGTCGTCGGCGGCCGACTCGCGAACCGCCGGGATCCAACCGGTGTGCGCGGACGGGCCGTTGAGGCCGCCGGCGGCGGTCATCGCCTCGCGGACGGCGGCGTAGGGCGGGACGGTGAACTCGTCGGTGCCGTAGCTGTCGAACACCCGGGCGACCAACGACGGGTACTGCAACGCCAGCTTCAGGACCTCGCGCTGCACCATCTGGCGCGGGTCGCGGACGTCGGCGCGGAAGCCGCGCTGCTGCGACGCGGGCGTCGGCTGCCGCTGCGGGTCCGGGCGGCCGTCGCGCCCGGTCGGCTGGCCGCCGCGGGCGCGCTCGCGCTTCCACCGGGCCAGCTGGCCGACCCGGCCGACGACGAAGCGCTCGTCGAGGAAGCCGAGCCAGGAGTCGAGGCGTACCGCATAGGTGTGCCGCAGTGCCTGGTCCTTGATGTCCGCGACGATCGGCGCGGCGGCGTCGAGGGCCGCGACCCGGCCTTCCGCGGTCGCCAGGTCGTACCCCTCGATGCGGCTGCGGATCGCGAACTCGAAGAGCGGCACACGCGCGTCCACCAGGTCGCGCACCGCCTGGTCGCCGCGGGCCTGGCGCAGGTCGCAGGGGTCCATGCCGTTCGGCTCGACCGAGACGAACGTGCGGGTCACGAACCGCTGGTCCTCCTCGAACGCGCGCAGCGCCGCCTTCTGCCCCGCGGCGTCGCCGTCGAACGTGTAGATGACCTCACCCCGGAACTCGCCGCTGTCCATGAGCAGGCGCCGCAGGATCTTGATGTGCTCCTCGCCGAACGCCGTGCCGCAGGTGGCGATGGCACCGGTGACGCCCGAGAGGTGGCACGCCATGACGTCGGTGTAGCCCTCCACGACGACGGCGCGGCCGGTGCGGGCGATGTCCTTCTTGGCGAGGTCCAGGCCGTACAACACCTGGGACTTCTTGTAGATCGGCGTCTCGGGGGTGTTGAGGTATTTGGGCCCGTTGTCGTCCTCGCGGAGGCGGCGGGCGCCGAAGCCGATCACGTCGCCGCTGATGTCGCGGATCGGCCACACCAGGCGGCCCCGGAAGCGGTCCATGGGCCCCTTGCGGCCCTCACTGGCCAGGCCGCTGGTGAGCATCTCCTGCGGGGAGAATCCGCGGCCGCGCAGGAAGCGTACGAGGTGCTCCCAGCCGGCCGGGGCGTACCCGACGCCGAAGTGCTCGGCGTCCGCCTGCGTGAAGCCGCGGTCGGCGAGGAACTGCCGGGCGATCATCGCCTCGGTGGAGCCCAGCTGCTCGGCGAAGAACGCCGCGGCCACCTTGTGCGCCTCGACCAGCCGGGTCCGCTGCCCCTGCTGGCGGCCGGGGTTGTAGCCGCCTTCCTCGTAGCGCAACTCGATGTTGTACTGCCCTGCCAGCCGCTCGACCGTCTCCGAGAACGTGAGGTGGTCGACCTTCATCACGAACTCGAGGACGTCGCCGCCCTCCTGGCACCCGAAGCAGTGGTACAGGCCTTTGGCGGGCGAGACGTTGAACGACGGGGACTTCTCGTCGTGGAAGGGGCACAGGCCCTTGAGGTTGCCGCCGCCCGCGTTGCGGAGCTGGAGGTGCTCGCCGACCACGTCCTCGATACGAGCCGCTTCGCGGACCCGCTTAACGTCCTCGTCACGAATCCGGCCCGCCATGGGCTGAAGTGTACGTCGCCGGAGCGACAGCTCCGGTGGCGCGGCCGGTAACGTCGCGCTCTTCGGCCGACGGCAGTCGCCGGAGTCCTCGGGGAGCCGCCATGGCCCGCTCGCGTCGCCGCCGATCGTCCGCGACTTCCCTGTCGACCCACGGGTCGCGTGCGCGTGGGACCGGGTCCGTCCCCGGGCAGTCGCTCGACCTCTCGGCGGCCGCGGCGCGGGTGGCGGAGAGGTTCGCGGGATCGGCCCTGCGGTCGCCGCAGGACGGTTGCGGCCACTGCTTCGACGAGCGCGAACTGCTGCTCCTGGCCACCCCCGACGCGCCGCTGACGCGGGACCTCGCCATGCGCGCCGCGTGGAAGGCGCACCAGTTCGACGATGCGCACGGCCTGATGCGGCGCGTGTTGCCGTCGTTGGCGACGGCGATCGTGGACCGCGAGTACGACATGGGCCGGGCGCTCCGCGGGCTCGCGCAGGCCCGGTTCCACACCTGGCCGCCGAGCACGGCCGCCCCGGTGCTCGACCTGCTCGACACCTGGTTCCTCACGACGCTGCGGGCTCCCGGGACCGGCGCCCACCTGGTCCTGGAGGCATGTGCCGCGGCCGGCGACGGGGTGGGCCGATGGCTGGCGATGTGGGAGCGGGAGAAGACACCGGTCGCGGACGCCCACCTCGCCCAGGCGACCTGGTGGTGGGCGGGCGACTGCGCCCCGCCCTCGATCGACTGGCTCCTGGCCCCGGAGGACGTCGTGCCCGAACTGTGTGCCTGGCTCGCGGGGTACGCGGCGGAGCGGATGGCCGCGTACGGTGCGCCGCCGGAGACGGTCCGGCGGCTGCGCGGCCTCGTACCGCCGCCCGGGTCGGAGCGGGGCGCTGACGAGACAGGCGGAGACGGGTGGCCCTGCGAGGGGCAGATCGGCGAGGGGCGGCTCGGCAAGGAGGGAGACGGCGCGGAGTGGGACGGCGCGCCGCTGCCGCGGCCGGAGGAGTGGCCCGGGGTCAGGCGTCCACAGGGGTCTTGTACGTGAAGACGTAGTGGGGCGTGTGCGTCGGGGCCGGGTGGAACAGCTCCCCGGTCGCGGCGAAGCCGAGGTGCTCGTAGAAGTCCTGAGCCGACGTACGGCCGTTGCACCAGACCAGGTCGGCGCCCTGGGCGGCGGCTTCGGCGATGCCGGCCCGCAGGACGGCGGCACCATAGCCCTTGCCGCGCACGTCGGGCGCGCTGGCCATGCCGCGGAAGCGGTACGCGGGGGCGCCGTCGAGCGGGTCCGGAAAGAAGGTGACGCATCCCGCGACGCGCCCGTCGGGGTCGTAGGCGGCGAGGTGGAACGTACCGGGCAGCGCGTCCTCGGGGTAGACGGCGGTCTCCCTCGGAAGGCCTTCCCGCAGTACGGACCAGCGGAGGTCGAATATCTCCTCGACCGGGACACGTTCGATCCGCACTCGTCTCTCCGTCTTCGCGCCCGGGTCTTCGCGCCCGGGGTGGCTCTCCGGCCCCCGGCCGGTTGTCGCCGTCCAGTTTTCCACGCGGGTCCGGCGGGGTCCGCGGGGGCTCCGGCGGTCAGGTGCCGAGGGCGCGGTGCAGCGCGAGGGCGGCGTCGTCGGTCAGCGAGGCGACCTGGTCGACGATGACCCGCAGGCGCGCGGCGTCGGTCGCGGCTGCCTCGTAGTCGGGGCGCAGCGCGGGGTCCAGCGCGTCGGGGGCGCCGGCGGCCAGCATCTCCACGAGATCGGTCACGACGGCCCGCTGGCGGGCGCGCAGTTGTTCGAGGTCGGCGCGCGCCATCACGTAGTGCGCGGTGAGCGCCTTGAGGACGGCGCATTCGAGGCGGGCCTCGCGCGGTACGAGGAGGTCGGCGGCGTACCGCACGCCCGGGACCGGCCCGAAGAAGTCGCGCGTCTCGCTCTCGGCGGCCAGGCACAGGCGGCCGATCAGCTCGCTCGTGGTGTTCTTCAGCCGGGCCTGGGCACGGCGCGAGCCGTCGAAGCCGGTGGGCCAGAACTCGGTGGCCAGCAGGCGGTCGAGGGCGGCGGCGAGTTCGTCCTCGGGGGCGAGGGCGTAGCGGCGGGCGGCCAGGGCGAAGACGTCGGCGCGTTCGCCCGGGGCGTTGAGGCGGTCGAGGTCGATGCGGCCGGAGTACACGGCATCCTCGAAGTCGTGGACGCTGTAGGCGACATCGTCGGACCAGTCCATCACCTGGGCCTCCAGGCTGCGGCGTCCTTCGGGCGCGTCGCGGCGTACCCAGTCGAACACCTCGATGTCGTCCTCGTAAACGCCGTACGTGCGCACGCCCTCGCGCCGCGGCCACGGGTACTTGAGCACGGCGTCGAGTCCCGCGCGCGTGAGGTTCAGGCCGACGCTCCGGGTCGCGTCGAAGGTCTTGGGCTCCAAGCGGGTCAGCAGGCGCAGGCTCTGCGCGTTGCCCTCGAAGCCTCCGCACGAGGCGGCGGCCCGGTCGAGTGCCTCCTCGCCGTTGTGGCCGAACGGCGGGTGGCCGAGGTCGTGGGCGAGGCACGCGGCCTCGACGAGGTCCGGGTCGCAGCCGACGGCCTGGCCGAGTTCGCGGCCGATCTGGCCGCATTCGAGAGAGTGCGTCAGGCGCGTACGCGGGACCTGGCGGCCGTCGGGCGGGGTCTCGCCGGGCACCACCACCTGCGTCTTGCCGGCGAGCCTGCGCAGCGCGGCGGAGTGCAGGACGCGCGCGCGGTCGCGCTCGAACGCGGTGCGTCCGACGCGCTTGCCGGACTCCTGGACCCAGCGCTCGCGGTCGGTGTCGTGGTACGCGGTCCGGGGTTGGGCGGGCATTCTTATCCGGCTTATCCGGTCAACCATGGCTCAACAGTAGGTACCGAGTCGGACAAGGGCGGTCGGACCACGCCGACGGGGCATGCCGGATCGGCAGCGTGCGGGCGGGTTCCGCTGCCGGGCGTGCGGGCAGGTGACTCGGGCGGGGCGTCGCGGGGACCGGGGTCAGATGACGCCATGGCCGAAGCCGGAACTTCGGCGCAGGATCCACCAGTGCAGGTACCCGGCGGTCTCACGCCCGACGTACTTGGCCTGCGTGGACCGGCTGCGCACCGCGGGGCCCTGCCGGGCGGGCGACGCCGAGGCGTCCAGCCCCTCGGCCCGAGCCATCGACCGCGAACGCAGCGCATGCCAGGGGTCGGTGACGATGACGACGCTGTTCCAGCGGTACGCCCGCATCATCTCGGCGACCGCGCGTACGCTCTGCAACGTGTCACGCCCCTCGGGAACCGCGAACACGCTTGTCTCGGCGACCTCGTGGGCGATCAGCCAGCGGCGGCCCGTGCCCGCCTCGGTGAAGCGGTCGCCCGGCATGTTGCCGCCGACGGTGACGATGCGCGGCGCGACGCCCTCGCGGTAGAGCGCCAGGGCGTGTTCGAGACGCGCCAGCAACACCGGGGAGGGGCGGCCGTCGTACTGGCTGGCGCCGAGGACGAGGATCGTGTCGACGGTCGGACGGGCGTCCTGCCGGGCGACCCACCACACGCGGGCCGCGGTGCCGACGATGACGGCGAGGACTGCGCACAGGGTCCACGCGACGACCTGACGCGCCCGACGCAAGAGCATGCGCCCGCGCGTCGGTTTCCCGCCGCCCGACTTGCGCCTTCCAGCCGCCATGCTGCAGGTGTCGCCGGTGCTCCGGCCCCGGCCCGCGGAGTCCGAGCCTCGCTCGGAGGCGCGGCCCTCGCCGGGGCCGCCGGCTCCTGACGAGGCATCAGGCGAAGCATCAGGGGAGGCATCGGGCGAGGCGTCGGGCGAGGTGCCGGAGGGACGAGGGGCCGGGAGGCGGAGATCCGTGCGCTGCATCGCCTCACACCCTATGCCCTCAGAGTGATCGTTATGCAACACGCTGTGACAGTGCGCAGGTCGGCGACGTGCCGTTCAGCGCATGTCCGAGAGCTTGCCGCGCAGTTGCAGCACCGCCTTCGTGTGGATCTGGCAGGTACGGCTCTCCGTCACCCCGAGCACGTGGCCGATCTCGGCGAGCGTCAGCCCCTCGAAGTAGTACAAGGTGACCACCGTCTTCTCGCGCTCCGGCAGCGCGTTCACGGCGCGCGCGAGCAGGTGGCGCATCTCGCGCGCCTCGGCGACCTCGACGGGGTTGTCCGCCGTGGTGTCCTCCAGCGTGTCGACCAGGCTGAGCCGGTCGCCGGTCTCCGAGCCGGCGTGCAGGAGTTCGTCCAAGGCCATGACGTTGACCAGCGACAACTGGCTGAAGATGGTGTGCAGGTCGTCGAGCGGGATGCCCATCTCCGTCGCCACCTCGGCGTCGGTGGGCGTGCGGGTGAGGCGGCCTTCGAGGGTGGCGTACGCCTGCTCGACGTTCCGCGCCTTCTGGCGTACCGAGCGCGGGATCCAGTCCAGCGCCCGCAGTTCGTCGATGATCGCGCCGCGGATGCGGCTGATCGCGTACGTCTCGAACTTGATCGCCCGGTCGAGGTCGAACTTCTCGATCGCGTCGATGAGTCCGAAGATGCCGTACGAGACGAAGTCGGCCTGGTCGACGTTCGCCGGCAGACCGACGCCGACCCGGCCGGCGACGTACTTGACCAGCGGCGAGTAGTGCAGGATCAGGCGTTCCCTCAGCCGCGGGTCCCCGGACAGCTTGAACTCACGCCAGAGGGCGTCCAGCGCGCGGTTCGGGTCATCACCACCGCGCGGTCCGGCCGTTTCCGGCTCGGACACGGTCGTGGTGCTGCCGTCACGCCCTGGGATGTGCTTGGGCATACGTGGCCTTGAGTCGTTCCACCGAGACGTGCGTGTAGATCTGCGTCGTCGCGAGCGTAGCGTGACCGAGCGGTGCCTGAACGCTATGAAGGTCCGCGCCTCCTTCGATCAGGTGGGCCGCGGCGGTGTGCCGCAACCCGTGCGGACCGGGGTCGGGCGCGCCCGGAACGTCGGCCCGGCGCGCGTGCACCAAGGAGCGCACGGCCAGCTGATCGAGCCTGCGCCCGCGTACGCCGAGCCACGGCGCCGCGCCGCTGCGCTCCCCCCGCAGGGCCGGTCGTCCCCGCTCCGGCCAGGCGGGGACCGCCCTGACGGCCGGGGCGCCCAGGGGCACCGAGCGCTCCTTGCCGCCCTTGCCGAGGACGCGTATGACGCGGCTTTCGAGGTCGATGTCGCCGATGTCGACGCCGACCAGTTCGCCGACCCGGACGCCCATCGCGCAGCGGACTTCGAGTACTTCGAGTACGGCGCGATCCCGTAGCTCCACGGGCGTGTCGGGCGCAGCCGGGCGCTCAGGGCCGTCATCTGTGCCCGCACGGTCGGACCCGCCGCCGTCGGCCAGTTCGGCAGGCAGCGCAGCGCCGCCGCCAGTACTTTCTGCGGGAGCCATCCCCTTACGGTGATCAGTCCGCCCCTCGGGGTCAAGCACCGCCACGGCCAATGGGCGCGGCCCGCACGGCCACCGAACACGTGTCCGCGGACGCTCAGGACAGCCCGCCGGCATCCACCGAGGCCGCCGGGGCTCAACGCGGTACGGTGCGGATCCATACCGCCTCCTCCCCCGGCGCTGCCTCCGCGCTGTCACTGCCGGGCAGAGCCTGGGCGGCGACCAGACCCCGTTCGCTCAGGGTCCGCAGATGCATGCGCACCGCGGTACGGCCCACGCCCGCGTCGCGAGCGATGGCACTCTCGGGAGCAGGTCGGTGCGGCGGCACCGCCTCCAGGACCCGGGTCGGCTCCGGGGCCAGGTTGTCCCAGACCTGGAGCGGGCCCTCCGCCCGCGGCGCCAGGTCGTCGCCGATCACACCGACGTTTTCGATCACTTCGGCGGCGCACGTGACCAACGCGGTCTCCTCCTCGCGCAGGAGCTGGTGCACGCCGGCCGACTGCGGTGCGGTGACGGGACCGGGCACGCCCATGACCACGCGCCCGAGCCGCCGCGCGCGGCGCGCGGTGATGAGCGCGCCGCTGCGTACCGCCGCCTCCACCACGACCGTGCCTCGCGACAACGCGGCGATCACTCTGTTGCGCTCGACGAATCTCACCCGGCTGGGTGAACACCCCGGTGGCAGCTCGCTCACCAGAGTCCCGGTCTCCGCGATCCGGGCCAACAGGCGCTCGTGGCCGCGCGGGTACGCGACGTCCACTCCGCAGGCCAGCACGGCGACGGTCGGGCCGCCGCAGGCGAGGCTGCCCCGGTGTGCGGCGCCGTCGATGCCGTACGCCCCGCCCGACACCACCGTCCACTTGCCGTCGGCGAGCCCCCCGGTCAACTCGTGCGTGACATACGTGCCGTAGTCGGTGCACGCCCGCGACCCCACCACCGCGACCGAGCGCAGCACGGCATGCCGCAGACGGACCGGGCCGCGCTCCCACAGCCCGACCGGACGCGCGTCCCCCAGGTCGTCCAGCTGCGTCGGCCAGTGCCGGTCGCCGGGGATCACGAATCTGCCGCCGATGCGCGTCAGGGTCGCCAGGTCGTCGGCCGCCGAGGGGCCGCCGAGCCGGACCCGGTAGCCGTCCGGGTCGCGTCTGCGGAACTCGGTGGGCAGCGGCCCGTCGGCCTGCAGAACGCGCAGCACCTCGTGCGGGCCGTGCACCCGCAGGGCCGCACCCAGCGCACTGTCGCCCGGTTCGCCGAGGCGGCACAGCGCCGCCCTGGCCACGTGCTCCTCGTCCACTACGCCTCCCCGGCAAAGTCGAACTCCGGGTCGTGCAGCTCCCGGTCGACGTCCATCGTGGCGAGCTGGGCCAGCGTCGCCTGGGCCATGTCGGTCGTGATGCGGCCAGCACGCGCCGCATGCCCGAGACCACCAAGGCCGCCAGAACCACCGCTGCGACCGGTACGCCCGGTGTGCTCGGCGTCCCCGACCGGCTCGACTGCCGCCGCTGCGCCGCGGCGTACCCCGGTGCGGAACTCCAGGGCGGTGTCGACGTCGGCCATCGCCGGCCGGTCCCGCCCGCGCAGGTCGGCGATGGTCCAGGCGACCCGCAGCACCCGGTCGAGGCCGCGGGCGGTCAGCATGCCGCGCTCGAGGTCGCGCGCTGCCGTGGCCAAGGCGTCCGGCTCGGTGGACCATTGGGTACGCAGCTCGCGGCCCGGCACCTCGGCGTTGGTGGTCCACGGCGTGCCCTCGAACCGGTGCGCCGCGCGATCCCGTGCCTCCCGCACCCGGGCCGCGACGACCTTGGTGGACTCACCCGTACCCTCGGGCTCCAGCAGTTCGGCACGCGAGACGGGGTCGACGGTGACCCGCACGTCGATGCGGTCCAGCAGGGGCCCGGACAGCCGCGCGAGGTATTTCGACCGCATCGCCGCCGAGCACGTGCAGTCCAGCCCCTTGCCCGCGAAGCGCCCGCACGGGCACGGATTGGCCGCCAGCACGAGCAGGAAGCGGGCCGGGAAGCGCAGCGTGCCCGCGCTGCGGGCGACCGTGACCGTGCCGCCTTCCAACGGCTGCCGCAACGCGTCCAGCGCCCGGCTGCTGAACTCCGGCGCTTCGTCCAAAAACAGGACGCCATGATGCGCCAAGGAGACGGCTCCGGGGCGCGGGAGGCCGTTGCCGCCGCCGACGAGGCTGGGCATGGTCGCCGAGTGGTGCGGAGCGCAAAACGGCGGCTCCTTGACGAGCGGGCGGTCGGGCGGGAGGGTGCCCGCGACCGAGTGCACGGCGCTGACCTCCAGGGCGGCGGCCGTGCCGAGTGGCGGCAGCAGGCCGGGCAGGCGCTCGGCCAGCATCGTCTTGCCCGCCCCCGGCGGCCCCAGCAGGTACAGGTGGTGCCCGCCCGCGGCGCACACCTCCAGGGCGCGCCGCGCCCGGGCCTGCCCGGCGACCTCGGCGAGGTCCGGCGCCGGTACGCCGGGCACGCTCGGCCCGCTGACCAGCATCGGTCCGACCGTGTCGGGGTCGGGGCCGGGCCGGGTGGCGAGCAAGGGCTCGTCGGGCACGGGCTGCCCGCGCAGCACCGCGAGCAGGTGGCGCAGCGAGCGCACGCCGAGGACGGAGACATCCGGCACGAGGCGGGCCTCGACCGCCACCGACTCCGGCACGACGACGCGGCGGCAGTCGGCCGCGGCGGCCGCCATGACGGCTGGGAGGATGCCGCGTACCGGTCGGACGCGGCCGTCCAGCCCCACTTCGCCGACCATCACGAGATCGGTGAGCCGGTCGGGGTCGAGCTTGCCGTTGGCCGCGACGATCGCGCAGGCCACCGCGAGGTCGAAGCCGCTGCCGGTCTTGGGCACGGTCGCCGGCGACAGGCCCACCGTGATGCGCCTCGGCGGCCACTCCTCGTCGCTGTTGACGAGTGCGGCGCGCACGCGGTCGCGGGACTCGCTGACGCTCTTGTCGGGCAGCCCGACCAGGTTGAAGACCGCGAGCCCCGGCTCGATGTCGGCCTGCACCTCGACCAGGACGCCGTCGACGCCGAGCAGGGTGACCGAGCGGGTACGGGCGAACGCCATGTCAGCACGCACCCTTCACGTGCTCGAACAGGGCCGCGCCGCGCACCGCCGGGATCACCGAGACCAGGTCGATCCGCACCTCGCAGTCCGCCCGCACCAGGTGCGGATGGGCCGCGATCCAGTGCTCGGCCAGGACTCTCAGCCGGGCGGCCTTGTCGGGGCGGACCGCGGCGCACGGGTGCTCGAAGCCGGGTGAGCTGCGGGTCTTCACCTCGCAGACGACCAGGACCGGTCCGTCCAGCGCGACCAGGTCGAGTTCGCCCGCCGCGCACCGCCAGTTGCGGTCCAGGACGACCAGGCCCGCCTCGACCAGGCGGCGCTCGGCCACCCGCTCGCCGTACCCGCCCACGGCGGTGTTCCGGGGAGCCCTTCCCGACGGCCCGGCTCCCGGGACCTTCGCCTTGCCGGTCATGCGACCACCTCCGCCCCCGACCCTGCCGGGCCCGGGGGCGGAGGCGCCTCTTCAAGATCACCAGCCTGTGGAAAACCCCGCCCTGTGGACGGGGCTTCCCCCATTCGGCCGCTTGCGGTCCGCCGCCATCGCGATTAACGGCGGCCCCGCAGCGCCCGCGACCACGCCCCGTAGCCGTCGCCGTGGCCGTCGCCGTAGCCGTGGCTGTAGCCGCAGCCCGTGGCCAAAGTCGCGGGCGCCCGCGGCTACGTTCCGAAGCCTTCGTTGCCCGAAGGCATCTCCAGGTCGCTCTTCGTCAGCTCCTCGACGTTGACGTCTTTGAAGGTCAAAACCCTGACGTTCTTCACAAAACGGGCGGGCCGATACATGTCCCAGACCCACGCGTCCGCCATGGCGAGCTCGAAGAACACCTCGCCGTCGGCCGAGCGCACATGCAGCTCGTACTGGTTCGTGAGATAGAAGCGCCGCTCCGTCTCGATGACGTACTTGAAGAGGCCGACGACATCGCGGTACTCGCGGTAGAGCTGAAGCTCCATCTCGGTCTCGTACTTTTCGAGATCCTCCGCACTCATGCGCGCCCCTCGCTCCTGCGCTTCGCTGTCGTTCCCATTGTGTACCGGGCTCCGGTCCACACTCGCGCGGTACCGCTCAGTTCCACCACTCGAACGGCTCGTCCACCAGTTCTCCGGCCAAAAACCCGGGCAGCAGCGCAGGGAGCCGTCCGGGGTAGAAGTGCATCGGACTGGTGACGATCTCCTCAAGGGTCCACCACCGCGCGCCCACGTACTCGTCGACCTCCTCCTCGGTCCAGCCGTGCGCGTCGATCTCGGGCGCCTCGGCGTCCACCCTGGCAGCCACGACGTACTCATGCTGCACCCGACGGTACGTCCCACGCGTCCACGTCGAACTCCGCCGCCACAACGGCGCCCCGATCGCCTCGGGAGCCAGCCGCAGGCCGGTCTCCTCCGCGATCTCCCGCACCGCCGCGTCGACGTACGTCTCCCCCGGGTCCAGCCCGCCGCCCGGCAGGTCCCACCACTCGTCCGGCGTGCTGGCCGACACCTGGTTGTGGAACAGCAGGATGCGGTCCGAGGCGTCCAGCAGGACCACCCGCACGGCCTTGCGGACCAGGTCTACCCGCAGGTCGGGCGGGTAGTCGGGGACCGGATGAGGCGAGGCCTCCGGCCACGGGTTGAGGTGTCCCGCCGGATGCGGGACGGCGGCGTTCGATGTCATCTGCCGATTGTGCCCCCACAGGACGGACAAGAGGCCGGAATTCGCACTGGCGTGCGAATTCCGGCCTCATCACGTCCGCGACAGCGGTCAGGCAGGCGGCGCACCCGCCGCCGCGTCCGACCGCCGCGACTCGACCCAGCGCCGCCGCCACAGCAGCAGTGGCACGGCCCCCGCGGCCCCCAGCGCCATCGGCGCGGCCGACGACGCCAGGCCCTTCTGGTCGAACGTGTCCGGGACACCCAGCCAGTGGATACGCCCCAGCGGCCAGATCACCGTGAACGCGCGCCCGATGACCTGGTCCTTGTCGACCGTGGCCGCTTCCGCGTCGCCGCCGCTCAGCTCGTAGTGCGCCCGCGAGTCACGCGAGTTGCTGCGGTTGTCACCCATCACCCAGATGCGGCCCTTGGGGACGGTCACCTTGAACGGCTTGTCCGACGGCAGCACGCCCGGCTTCAGGTACGTCTCGTTCAGCGGCACGCCGTTGACCAGGATGCGGTTCTGGTCGTCACAGCACTCGACCGTGTCGCCGCCCACCCCGATCACGCGCTTGATCAGGTCCTTCTCGTTGGTCGACGGCATCAGGCCCACAAACGACAGGCCCTTTTGCAGCCCGCGCACGAACCCGTTGCTCGACTGCTCCGGCTCGCCCTCGAGCCAGCCGCCCGGGTCCTTGAACACGACGACCTCGCCGCGCTCCGGCTCGGCGCCGAACCACGGCGTGAGCTTGTCGACGAGCACCCGGTCGCCGACCTTGATGGTGTCCTCCATCGACTCCGACGGAATCGAGAACGCCTGCACCAGGAAGGTCTTGATGATCAGTGCGAGAACCAGCGCGATGCCCAGCAGCAAAGGCAGTTCACGCCAGAACGAGCCCTTCTTCGGGGGCTTCTTGGCCTTCTTCGCCTTGGCCGGCTCGTCCTGCGTGTCGGCCTCGCGGGCGGCCGTGGCGCCACCCGCCGCGTCCGAGCCGGGCGTACCCGGAGCAACCGGCGGTACGGGGGGCACGTGCGGGACCGGTGCGACCGGCACCTCGTGGGGCGGCGCGGGCCCGTCCGATGGCGGCCCGCCCGGGGCACCTCCGTCCGGCGCGGTCCCGGGATGCGGTACGGACGGCCCCGCGGAGTCGGAGTCAGGCACCGGAGCACCGTTCGACGACGCGCCGCCCGGCGGCCCGTCGTCCTCCTGCGGATCGTGCGGACGCGGCTCCCCGGGCCGGCGGCCCGACTCGTCGTCCCCACCTGCGGACCGTGCTCCGACCACGACTTCCCCCACGGCGCCTCCTCGTACCTGTGACGGCGTCGTCCGGCGTGCCGGCGCGCTGCCATCCGTCCATCGTCATGCTTCTCGTATCGGCACGCATCACGTGCCGGGTAGGCGCGCCTGGAAGTCCCGGTCCCGCGGCCGCGAGCGTACACGCCGACGGACCAGGATCACCGGAACGGCACCCGCCACCCCCATAACGACCGGGACCGTCGGGAGAACCGCAGCTGTATTGCCAGGATTGGTAAATTTCCCAGCACCCTCGAACGTCTTCGGGACCGGCAGTCCGCGCCATCTGCTCACCGGCCACGCGACCGTGAAAGCCCGCCCGACCACGTCGTTCTCGGAGATCGTGCCCTGGTACGGACGGTCCTGGTGGGCGCGGGAGTCGGAGGAGTCGCCGCGGTGGTCGCCCATCACCCACAGCCGCCCCTTCGGCACCTTGACCGAGAACGGCAGGTTCGACGGGGCGTCGCCGGGATAGACGTACGGCTCGTCCAGCGGCACGCCGTTCACCGTCACGCGTCCCGTCGCGTCGCAGCACGCCACCGTGTCGCCGCCGACCCCGATGACCCGCTTGATGAGGTCTTGCTCGTCGTCCGACGGCAACAGTCCCACAAAGACCATGGCCTGCTTGAGCTGCTTCACACCGGGCGGCGGGTCGGACTTCTGCTTCCGGCTGAGCCAGCCGCCCGGGTCCTTGAAGACGACGACCTCGCCGCGCTGCGGCTTCGCGCCGAACCACGGCGTGAACTTGTCGACGAGCACCCGGTCGCCGATGCCGATCGTCGTCTGCATCGAACCCGAAGGGATGAAGAACGCCTGTACGAAGAAGGTCTTGATGACCAGCGCGAGTATCACCGCCACCACGACCAGCAACGGCAGTTCGCGCAGCAGCGACACCGGACGGTCCTTGCGGCGCCAGCGCCGCCGGGGAGTGCGCCCGCGCGCGGCGGCGCGGCCGCGGTAGGGCTCCCGCGCCGCGCCGGGCGACACCGCGCGCAATTGGGCCGTCGCCTCGGGGTCCGGAGATGTCGGGGCGATGCCGGCGACCTCGGGCTCGGCGGACGCGGAATCCGCGGGGCGCGGAATCGCGCCTTCGTGGGGCCTGACAGCGGAAGGACCACCCGTACGAGGGACACCGCCCGGGACTCCGTCGCGCGCAACCCCGTTGCGAGGCACCGAGGACGGCCCGGGCGGCGCCGACCCGGCAGCCGTCGCCCCGGGCTCCGCCGGTCCGGCCTCCGTCGCCCCCGTCCGCTCGCGCCCACCCGAAAACCGTGACTCGCGGGGCTTTCCCCGCTTACCCACGGCCCGGGACCAACGCGGGCTCCTGCCGACCGATGCCGGGCTGCGAGAACGTCGAAGGCCGGTCGACCCCGCCCATCCGACCGAAGGGCCAGATGATCCAGTCCACCCGCCCGACGACGCGGTCCTCGGGGACGAAGCCGCCACCCGGAGCGGCAATGTGTTCGCGTGAATCGGCGGAATTGGCACGGTGGTCGCCCATGACCCACAACTCGCCCTTGGGCACGATCACATTGAAGGGCATCGCCGAGGGCACGTTGCCGGGATAGAGGTAGCCGGTCTCGTCGAGCGGCACACCGTTGACCGTCACACGCCCTTGTGCATCGCAGCAGATGACGTGGTCGCCGCCGACACCGATGACGCGTTTGACGAAGTCGGTCTCGTCGGAGTCGCCGAACCCGAACATCGAGCCGACGCCCTCGAACGCCTTGCCGAACGGGTTCGAGGAATGGCCCTTGCCCTCGTCGGTGAAGATGCCGGTTCCGTCGAACACCACGACGTCACCGCGCTGCGGCCGGTCGCCGAAGGTGTACGCGAGCTTGTTGACGAGAACGCGGTCGCCGACTTCAAGCGTGTGCTCCATGGAACCGCTGGGGATCACGAACGGCTGCGCGACGTAGGAGTGCAGCACGACGACGACCAGCAGGCCGAACGCGAGCATGAGCGGCAGCTCTACCCAGGCGGGCAGCCGTCTGCGTCGGCCCTCGGCTTCGTCGTCCTCGTCCTCGTCGGTGTCGTCGTCCGCCTCGTGTTCGGGGGCGGTAGGCCGTACGTCGTCCGCGGTCCGGCGCTTGGCACCTGGCGGGACGGTCTTCTCGGGAGCGGGCGCGGAAGCGGGCGCGTCGGTCGAAGGCGCCTTGGAGAGAACGACCTTGGGCGCGGCCGCCTTCGTGGCGCCGTCCGGCCCGGCCGGAGCCGCCGAACGCCCAGGTGTGGCGGGCCGCGCGGCGCGAAGCTGCGCGGTGCGGTCGACAACATGCGTCCCGTCAGCGGGGTCGGTGCCGCCCGCCTCGGAGGGTTTGGAGGGCTTGGAAGTCTTGGGCCGAACCGACGCACCGGCAGACGCCGACGGTCCGGCACCGCCGTCACCCGTTCGTGGGGCAGTTCGTGAAGCAGTTCGTGGGCCCGCCGCGGGACGCCGGTCGGCACCCGGCGTACGACGAGGCGGCGCGTCATCCGCGTCGCCGGGGGCACGCGGACCGCGTTCCGTGCCCGGCGCCCCGGACTTGTCCTCGGTCTTGGCCGAATCCTCCGGGGACACCCGGGAATCCGCATCAGCGGCCCCGGACTTCCCGGGCTTGGGCGGCGACTTCGTACGCTCGGCGGCGGACGCGGCCCCCTTCTCCGGTGTCTCACCGGCGCCCGATGCCGGGGTCTGATCGGCAGCCTTGTGCGAACCCGAGGGGGACGTACGGGAATCCGCTTCCGAAGCCGCCGAATCGGTGGCGGCCGCGAATGCCGAACCGCCAAGCTGCCCGGGCCTGGGAGCACGCAGCCGCACTGTACGGTCGCCGGCACCCGCCGCATCGCCGCTGTCGGACTTGCGGTCGGCTGTCTGCTTGGTGGGACGGGTCGCCCCCGCGGGTCGAGGCGCGCGCAGTTGCACGGTGCGGTCGACGGGCTCCACGGTCTCGACGGGATTGGCCTCGTCACCTGTGCCGGGCTTGTCACCGCGACTTGGCTTGCCGCCTGGCGTCTGCTTCGCGGGCGACTTCGCACCCTCGTCGCCGGCGGCGGCCTTGCCGGTCGACTCCCCGCCGCCACCGGCAGCGGGCGGCGGAAGGGCCCGCAACTGAGCGGTGCGTTCACCGGCGCGCGGCGACCGGGGAGCTTCGCCCGGCGCTGGGACGGCTTCGCCCGCCGCCTCGGCCTCGGCGTCCGCGGCGTCGGCAGTCCGCCTCCTGGCCGCGGTTGCCGCCGACTTCTTGTTCGGCGCGGACCGGCCGGCGGGCGTCGGGGGTGGGGCACCCGGTGCGGGGCGCGCGGCGCGCAGTTGGGCGGTGCCGTCGGGGCCGTCGGGGCCGGAGTCGGCGGGCGGCGGCTCACCCGTCCGCGGGGCCGGGGGCTCTTGGGCATGCGTCGGCCGCGGCTCCGCGCGCTCCTCGGAGGGAGCGCCGGTGGAGGTGTCCACCGTGGAGCCGCGGCCGGTGTCCGGTGTGGCGGGTCGCGGGGTCTTCCCCGTGTCGACCGTGCGCGCTGCTTCGTCCATTGCGAAGGAGCCTAACGGGCAGGTCGGCCCGCCTACTCGGGACTAGACCGTGGTACGGCCGGCGGCGTCGCGCTTCTCCTTGATCTTCGCGGCCTTGCCGCGCAGGTCACGCATGTAGTACAGCTTCGCGCGGCGGACGTCGCCGCGGGTCACGACCTCGATCTTCTCGATCACCGGCGTGTGCACCGGGAAGGTGCGCTCGACGCCGACGTTGTAGCTGACCTTGCGGACCGTGAAGGTCTCGCGGACGCCGGCGCCCTGGCGACGGAGCACGAAGCCCTGGAAGACCTGGACGCGGGACTTGTTGCCTTCGATGACGCGGACGTGCACCTTGAGGGTGTCGCCGGCCCGGAAGGCCGGGATGTCGTCGCGCAGGGAGGCTGCGTCGAGGCCGTCGATGATGTTGGCCATGGTGGCGTCGCTTTCTCGCGGGTGCCACAGGTCACCCACGGCATGTCGTGGTGTCTACGAAGAGAGGGCCGTCGACCTTCGCGGTGGTACTCCCCCTGTGGCAGGGGCACCCCCGGCGCCCCCGCGGTTGGAGCGCGGCGCCGGATCAGGTCGTACGGCAACAGCTGTTCAGTCTGCCACAGGGGTGGCGTCCGGAGAAAACCGGCCGTCCCGCTCCGTCCACCCGAGGGCCGCCAAAGCGGCCCGGTCGTGCTTGTCGACGTCCCCGGACGTTAGGCGTTCCAGCAGGTCAGGGCGGTTTTCCGCGGTCCGGCGCAGGGCCTGGTCGCGGCGCCACCGGGCAATCGCGCCGTGGTTCCCGGACAGCAGTACGGGCGGCACCTCGCGCCCCCGCCACTCGGCCGGCTTCGTGTAGACCGGCCCTTCGAGCAGGTTCGCCATGGCCCCCGGCGCGAACGAGTCGTCGCGTACCGACTCCGCGTTGCCCAGCACGCCGGGCAGCAGCCGGGCGACGGCCTCGACCATCACCAGGACGGCGACCTCGCCGCCCGCGAGCACGTAGTCGCCGATGGAGACCTCGTCCACGCGCATCCGCGTGGCGGCGTCCTCGATGACCCGGCGGTCGATGCCCTCGTAGCGCGCGGGGGCGAAGAGCAGCCAGGGCTCGGAAGCGAGTTCGACGGCAAGCTCCTGCGTGAACGGCCGCCCCGACGGCGTCGGCACGATCAACCGCGGCACCCCCTCGCCGTCCGGCGGCGCGACCGCTTCGAGTGCGGCCGCCCACGGCTCGGGCTTCATGACCATGCCCGGGCCGCCGCCGTAAGGCGTGTCGTCGACCGTGCGGTGCACGTCGTGGGCCTGGTCGCGCAGTTGGTGCAGGCGTACGTCCAGCAGCCCCTTCGCCCGCGCCTTGCCGACCAGCGAGACGTCGAGCGGCGCCAGGTACTCCGGGAAGATCGAGACGACGTCGATCCTCATGACCGGGGCTCCGCGCCCGGTTCCCCGCCCGGTTCCCCATCCGAGTCGCCCTCGTCGCCGTCGGGGGTGTCACCGTCCGCGGCGTCGCCGTCGCGCGAGGACGCCACCTCCGCCTCGTCCGGGTCGATCAGCCCCGGCGGCGGTGTGACCACGAGCCGCTGCTCCTCGAGGTCGATCTCGGGCACGATCTCCTCGACGAACGGCACCATGACCTCGCGCCCGTCCGGCCGCACGACGATGAGCAGGTCCTGCGACGGAAGGTGCGCGATCTCGCGTACCTCGCCGATCTCGGTCCCGTCGGCCAGCACGACGTCCAGCCCGACGAGCTGGTGGTCGTAGAACTCCTCGGGGTCCTCCGGGAGTTCGTCGGGGTCGATCTCCGCGATGAGGAGCACGTTGCGCAGCGCCTCGGCGGCGGTCCGGTCCGCGACGCCCTCGAACGACAGCAGCAGCCGTCCGCTGTGCACCTTGCCCGCGGCGATGGTCAGCGGCCCCGCGGACGGCGGGTCGGTCATCAGCACCGCGCCCGGCGCGAGCCGCAATTCCGGCTCGTCCGTGCGCACCTCGACGCTGACCTGTCCCCGGATGCCGTGGGCCCGGCCGATGCGGGCAACCACCAACTGCACTGTTATCTCCTCAACGGGGCACTTCGCGGAGCGGCACGCGGGCGAAGCGATTCACGGGCGAAGCGAAGGGGCCAGGGGAAAAGGACCGGGGAACGAAGGAAAAAGGGCGGCCCTCCACATCGCTTGCACAGATGTGGAGGGCCGCCCATAGCGCTTGACGCGCGCCGGGTGCTTCTTCAGCGCACCTGGTCGACGTCGACGAGGTCGACGCGGACTCCCCGGCCGCCCAGGGCGGTCACGACGGTACGCAGCGCCCGAGCCGTACGCCCACCGCGCCCGATGACCTTGCCCAGGTCGTCGGGGTGGACACGGACCTCAAGGATGCGGCCGCGGCGCAGATTGCGCGCGCGGACCTTCACGTCGTCCGGGTTCTCGACGATGCCCTTGACCAAATGCTCGAGGGCCTCCTCGAGCATGGTCAGCCCTCGCTCGGCGCCGACTCGGCGGCCTCGGCGGCGGGAGCGGCGTCGGCCGCGGGGGCCTCGGCCTTCTTCTCCTTCTTCGCCTTCGGCGTGGTGGCGCCGTCCTTCGGCTCGTCCGCGGCTTCCTTGGCGGCAGCCTCGAACAGGGTCTTCTTGTCGGTCTTCGGCGCGGCGACCTTCAGCGCGTTCTCCGGAGCCGGCAGGCCCTTGTGCTTCTGCCAGTCGCCGGTGAGCTTGAGGAGCACGGCGACCGCGTCGGTCGGCTGGGCGCCGACGCCGAGCCAGTACTGCGCCCGGTCGGAGTCGACCTCGATACGCGAGGGGTTCTCCATCGGGTGGTAGATACCGATCTCCTCGATCGCGCGACCGTCACGCTTGGTGCGGGCGTCGGCGACGACGATGCGGTAGTGCGGGCTCCGGATCTTGCCCAGGCGCTTCAGCTTGATCTTGACTGCCACGAGAGTGGTGTCTCCTGCATCTTGACGTGGGTGAGCGACCGCGTCGTCACGTGGGGACATGCGACCGGCCGGTCAGTGGACACGAAGTCATGCGGAGAGAGGGTCCGACGATGCTCCGGGTACTCAGCGGGCCATTCTGCCAGACATGCCGCCGGGATCCCAAACCGCGCCGACCCCCTCACCCCCGCGGCCCGGGTCAGTAGGCGCGGGCCAGGATCGCCACGTTGCCGGCCTGGTCCTCGGCGTCCGGCACCCCGCCGTCGGCGGTCACCAGGCAGCGCACCGAGACGCCCTGCTCGGCGAGCTTCGCCTCGCCCTCGGCCCCGAGGTCGGCCCACGGCATGCGCGCCCACCCGGTGGACGCGGCCTCGACCGCCTCGCCGATCGAGGTGACGTCGGCGGTACGCGCGACGCGGCGCTCACGCGACTGCGCGAGCAGCAGCGCCTGGTCCTCGTCCAGCACGGTCGCGACCGTCTCGACGACCGTGTCGAGCGCCACCGGGCTCTTGCCGCCCGCGATCCGGCGGGCCAGCATCGCGGTGCCGCCCTCCAGGTCGCGCGGCCCGATCTCGAGCCGGATCGGCACGCCCTTGAGCTCCCAGTCGACCGCGCGGCGGCCGAAGGGGGTGTCCGTCTTGTCGTCCACGACGACGCGTACCCCGGCGGCCTTGAGGCGGTCGCCGAGCGCCCGCACCGCGTCGACCACCGCGTCGTCGCCCTTGATGGCCATGACCACGACCTGGACCGGGGCGAGGCGCGGCGGGACGCGCAGGCCGTTGTCGTCGCCGTGGCTCATGATGAGGCCGCCGACCATGCGGGTGCTGGCGCCCCACGAGGTCTGCCAGACGTACTCGCGCTCGCCGGTGTCCGCCAGGTACTGCGTGTTGAAGGCCTTGGCGAAGTTCTGCCCGAGCTCGTGCGACGTGCCCATCTGGAGGGCCTTGCCGTCGCCCATCATGCCTTCGAGCGTCAGGGTGTTGATGGCGCCCGCGAAACGCTCGCGCGCGGTCTTCCGGCCGAGCACGACGTCGATGGCGAGCACGTTGCGCATGAAGTCGTCGTACACGTGGCGGTGGATGCGTGTGGCGTACGCACGCGCGTCCTCGTACGTGGCGTGCGCGGTGTGGCCTTCCTGCCACAGGAACTCGGTCGTCCGCAGGAAGATGCGCGGCCGAAGCTCCCAACGCACCACGTTTGCCCACTGGTTGATGAGCAGCGGCAGGTCGCGGTACGACTGCACCCACTTCGAGAAGTACTCGTTGATGATCGTCTCGGACGTCGGCCGTACCACGACCGGCTCCTCCAGCTGCTTGCCGCCGCCGTGCGTGACGACCGCCAGTTCGGGGCTGAAGCCCTCGACGTGCTCGGCCTCGCGCGTGAGGTAGTTCTCCGGGATGAACATCGGGAAGTACGCGTTCTGCGCCCCGGCGTCCTTGATACGGGCGTCGACCTCGGACTGCATCCGCTCCCACAGCGAGTAGCCGTACGGTCGGATGACCATGGTGCCGCGCACCGGCCCGTTGTCCGCCAGTTCGGCCTTGCCGATCAGGTCCTGGTACCAGCGCGGAAAGTCGTCCGCCTGGGGGGTGAGGATGGGAGCCTTTGCCATGAGGCCACATGGTACGGGCATCCCGACCGCCGTCCGAACCCGATGGCCCGCGCGGCTCAGCCGAGCCCCGGCCACTCCTCCGCGGTCATCGCGAACCGCTCGTGGTCGCGCCACGCGCCGTTGATGTGGATCATGCGCGGCGAGAAACCCTCGTGCCGGAACCCGAGCCGTTTGGCGAGCGCGATCGAACGCTCGTTGCCCGGCTGCACGTTGACCTCCAACCGGTGCAGCTCCAGCCCGCCTCGCGAGGCGGGGGCGAAGCAGCGGTTCACGACCAGGGCGAGGCCCTCGCTCATGCGGCCGGTCCCGGCGTACGGCAGGTACGCGTCGTAGCCGATCGTCGCGTTGCGGAACCCGCCGCGCACGATGTTGGCGACGTTGATCTTGCCCGCGAGGCCGCCGTCCGCGAGGTCGACGACGAAGAACGTGCGCATCGTCGCGCCCTGGGCCGCGAGGATCTCCGGGAACCCGTCGGGCCGCGCCGGGTTCCACGCGGTGATGTGCTCCATCGACCGCAGGACCGCGGCCCGGTACGCGGCCGCGTCCTCGTCCCGCACCGGCCTGATCCCGACCCGGTAGCCCGGACGCGTGTAGGCGGTCGTCACGTGACGCCGCCGCCCGGGACGGGAAGTACGGGGAGTGCCATGGCCGTCGTCCGGACTACTTCAGGTAGTCCTCGAAGCCCTTCGGGAGTTCGAAGTCCGACGGGTCCGCGGCGCCGTCGCCCGGCAGCTGGAAGGCACTGGCGGCACGCTCCTCGCGGCGCTGCGCCGCGGCGAGCTCCTCCTGCTTGCGCTTCATCGGGTTGCCCGACTGGCGCTTGCCCTTGGCCTGCTTGGGTGCCTTGCCCTTCTTGCGGGCACCGCCGCCGCCGGGCATGCCCGGCATCCCGGGGAAGCCGCCGCCGCGCGCCATCGACGTCATCATCTTGCGGGCCTCGAAGAACCGCTCGATGAGGTTGTTGACCTCGGTGACCGTGCAGCCGGAGCCCTTGGCGATACGCGCGCGGCGCGACCCGTTGACGATCTTCGGGTCGTCGCGCTCGCCGGGGGTCATCGACTTGATGATGGCCGCGACCCGGTCGAGGTCGCGGTCGTCGATGCTGTCGATCTGCTCCTTCATCTGCCCCATGCCGGGCAGCATGCCGAGCAGCTTGGAGATGGACCCCATCTTCTTGACCTGCTCCATTTGCTGGAGGAAGTCGTCGAGGGTGAAGTCCTTGCCGCCCTTCTGGATCTTCTCGGCGGCCTTGAGCGCGAGGTCGGCGTCGTACTTCTGCTCGGCCATCTCGATGAGGCTGAGCATGTCGCCCATGCCGAGGATGCGCGACGCCATGCGGTCCGGGTGGAACGCGTCGAAGTCGTCGAGCTTCTCGCCGTTGGAGGCGAACATGACCTGGCGGCCGGTCACCTGGGCGACGGACAGCGCGGCACCGCCGCGCGCGTCGCCGTCGAGCTTGGAGAGCACCACGCCGTCGAAGCCGACGCCGTCGAGGAACGCCTGCGCGGTGGTGACCGCGTCCTGGCCGATCATCGCGTCGACGACGAACAGGATCTCGTCCGGGCTCACCGCGTCGCGGATGTCCGCGGCCTGCTGCATCATCTCGGCGTCGATGCCGAGGCGGCCGGCGGTGTCGACGACGACCACGTCGTACTGCTTCTCGCGGGCGTACTCGATCGAGTCGCGGGCGACCTTGACCGGGTCGCCGACGCCGTTGCCGGGCTCCGGAGCGTAGACCGCGACGCCCGCCCGCTCGGCCACGACGCTGAGCTGGTTGACCGCGTTGGGCCGCTGGAGGTCGCACGCGACCAGCAGCGGCGAGTGCTTCTGGGTCTTGAGCCACTTGCCGAGCTTCCCGGCGAGGGTGGTCTTGCCCGCGCCCTGGAGGCCGGCGAGCATGATCACGGTCGGCGCGGTCTTCGCGAAACGCAGCCGCCGCGTCTCGCCGCCGAGGATGCGGACCAGTTCCTCGTTGACGATCTTGACGATCTGCTGCGCGGGGTTCAGCGCCTGCGACACCTCGGCACCGCGCGCCCGCTCCTTGACGTGCGCCACGAACTCGCGCACGACGGGCAGCGCCACGTCGGCCTCGAGCAGCGCGACCCGGATCTCCCGGGCGGTGGCGTCGATGTCGGCCTCGGAGAGGCGACCCTTGCCACGGAGGTTCTTGAAGGTCGCTGCGAGGCGGTCGGAAAGAGTGTCGAACACGTCGGCAGAGGTCCTTCGTCGCGAGAGTTGGGTTGCGGTCCGCTCCAGCCTACCCGGGGACCGCTCGGGAACGTCCCGAGCGGTCCGGCCGATTCCGGCCGGGTGCCCGGCCCGCGGTCAGGCCAGGGCTTTCTCCAGGCTCTTGGCCAACTGCCGGGCCGCGTCGGCGGCCAGCGGCTCCCCGTCGCCGCCCACCACGTAGAACGCGTCGACCGCGTCCGCGCCGTGCGTGCTCACGCGCGCCTGCCGCACGCTCACGTGGGCGTCGGCGAGGGCCTTGCCGATGCGGTGCAGCAGGCCCGGCCCGTCGTGGGCGCGCACCTCCAGAACAGTGGCCGTCTCGGACGCGCCGTGCACGACCTCCACGCGCGGGGGCGCGGGGGTGGTGCCGCGCCGGGGCGCGTACGCCGCCTCGCGCCGAGCGAGCTTGCCCGCCACGTCGAGCCCGCCGTCCAGCGCGCGCCGCACGTCCTCGCGGACCGCGGCGGGGTCGGGCAGGGACCCGAACTCGGTCTCGACGGTCCACACCGTGATGGCCCTGCCGTCCACGACGTCGGCGACCGCCGAGCGCACGGTGAGCCGGTGCAGGGCCAGCACGCCCGCGGCGAGCGACAGCAGCCCGACCCGGTCCGGTGCCGCGACGGTGACCTCGGCGCCGTACGACAGCGGTTCCAGCGTGACCGCGAAGCCGCCCGCGCCGGCCCGTTCGAACTGCTCGGCCAGGCGTACCCGCGCGGTGTCGATCGGCTGCCCGACCGCCGCCGGACGGCCGACCAGCACCGCCCGCGCCCGCGCGACCAGGTCGCGGCACAGCGCGTCCCGCCAGTCGCTCCAGGCGGCCGGGCCGGTCGCGGCGGCGTCCGCCTCGGTGAGGGCGTGCAGCAGCTCCAGCGTCTCCACACTGCCGATGGCCTCGGCGAACGCCGAGACCGTGACCGGGTCGTCCAGGTCGCGGCGGGTCGCGGTGTCGACGAGCAGCAGGTGGTGCCGGACCAGGGTGGCGATGACGTCGACGTCGTCCTTGGGGAACCCCATGCGGGCGGCCGCCTCGCGGGCGATGACCTCGCCGCTGACGCTGTGGTCGCCCGGCCAGCCTTTACCGACGTCGTGCAGCAGCGCGGCCACCAGCAGCAGGTCGGGCCGCGACACGCGGCGGGTGTGCGCGGCGGCCTGGATGGCCGCCTCGACGAGGTGGCGGTCGACGGTGAAGCGGTGCACGGCGTTGCGCTGCGGGCGGCAGCGCACCCGCTCCCAGTCCGGCAGCAGCCGGGTGACCAGGCGCTTGGACTCCATCGCCTCCCACACCGGGAGCGCGCTGCGGCCGGCGCCGAGCAGGGCTACGAAGGATTCGCGCACCGCGGGCGGCCACGGGTCGGGCATCGGGGGGCTCTCCACGGACAGCCGCTCGACCGCGTGTCGGGACAGCGGGAGCCCGGCCTGTGCGGCGGCCGCGGCGGCGCGCAGCAGCAGCCCGGCATCGCGCGAGGGGTTGGCGCCGTGGGCGAGGACGGCCTCGCCGCCGTGCTCGACGACGCCCTCGGCGAGCGGACGGCGCTCGGGGCCGGACGTGCGCCCGCGCAGGACCCGGCGCACGGGTCCGACGCGCGCCGCCAGCACGCGGTTGACCTCGCGCCAGGTGACGTCGAAGGCGTACGACAGGGCGCGCGCCGACTCGGAGACGCGCCGCAGCAGGGTGTCCGCGTCCAGCAGTCCCAGGCCGCGGGCGACGGCGTCCTGCTCCTGCAGCAGCAGGCGGTCCCCGGCCCGGCCGGTGGCCAGATGCAGCGCGTCGCGTACGTCGAGCAGCGTCGCGCGGGCGCTGTCCACCTCCTCGTGCGGCGCGTCGGCGATCCACGAGGCGGCGACGGCGCGCAGTGCGGCCGCGTCGCGCAGCCCGCCGCGGGCCTCCTTGAGGTCCGGTTCGAGGAGGAAGGCCAGCTCGCCGAACTTCTCGGCGCGCTCGTCGCAGGACTCCAGGAGCTCGGGCAGCCGCTTGGGGGCGTTGGTGCGCCAGGCGGTCAGGGCCGCGGTGCGGACCTGACCGGTCAGTTCGACGTCGCCGGCGATGTGCCGGGCGTCCAGCAGGCCGAGGTGTACACGCAGGTCGTCGTCGGCCGCGCGGCGTGCCTCGTCGGGGGTGCGTACGGAGTGGTCGAGGGGCACGCCCGCGTCCCACACGGGGTACCAGACGGAGTCGGCGAGGGCGGCGATGTCGCGGCGGCCGTCGTGCAGCAGCACGACGTCGAGGTCGCTGCCGGGCGACAGTTCGCGTCGGCCGTAGCCGCCGACCGCGACGAGTGCCACGCCCGGCGGGGCTCCTCCGGCCTCGTCCAGGAGGCCGACGAGCCAGCGGTCGGCCAGCACGGCGTGCGCGCGGCGCCGCTCCCGGCCGGTCTGCGCCTCGGCGCCGAGCAGTTCCTCGCGGTCGCGGGTGTAGCGGACGGTCGACGGGCGGGGTTCCACGACGGGCGGCCCTCCTTGTCGGTGACGGCCCTGATCACCGTAGGTCATGTGCGGTGATCGCTCTCGGTGCTGGGCCGAGGCAGTCGGTGTGCTTCGGCCGACTCGGTCTTCGACGACGCAAGCCCGCCCGCCTGGTGGGCGGTGCGGGCTCGCGTCGCGTTGCGTGCGCTGTCTTGCACGGTCGGACCGGGGTGGCCTAGAGGGCTTCCGGACCGCGTTCACCGGTGCGGACCCGGACGACGCTGTCGACCGGAACCACCCAGGCCTTGCCGTCGCCGATCTTGCCGGTGCGGGCGGCCTTGACGATGACCTCGAGCAGTTCCTCGGCGTCCTCGTCCTCGGTGACGACCTCGATGCGGACCTTGGGGACCAGGTCGACCTGGTACTCCGCGCCCCGGTAGACCTCGGTGTGGCCGCGCTGCCGGCCGTAGCCGCTGGCCTCGGTCACGGTGAGGCCGTGCACCCCGTACGCCTGGAGGGCGTTCTTCACGTCGTCGAGCCGGTGGGGCTTGACGACGGCGGTGATGAGCTTCACGCGTCCACCTTCGTCTCGGTCGTCTCGGTCGCGATACCGGCGCCGGCGCCGACGGTCGCGCTCGGGCGCCCGACCGAGCCGCCCAGGCTCGCGAAGTCGTAGCCGGTCTCGGCGTGCTCGACCTGGTCGATGCCGTTGACCTCGTCGTCCTCGGAGACCCGGAAGCCGATGGTCTTCTGGATCAGCACCGCGATCACGTACGTGGCGACGAAGGAGTACGCGAGCACCGCACCGACCGCGGTGAGCTGCTTCACGAGCTGCTCGGTGCCGCCGCCGTAGAAGAGGCCTTCGGCGTCGCTCTGGATCTTGCCGGTGGCCAGCAGGCCGGGCGCGATCGAGCCGACGATGCCGCCGACCAGGTGGACGCCGACGACGTCGAGCGAGTCGTCGTAGCCGAGCTTGTACTTGAGGCCGACCGCCCAGGCGCAGACCGCACCGGCGACGATGCCGAGCGCGATCGAGCCCATCGGGCTGAGCGCACCACACGCGGGGGTGATGGCGACCAGGCCGGCGACCGCGCCGGACGCGGCGCCCAGCGTGGTGAAGTGGCCGTCGCGGATCTTCTCCAGGGCGAGCCACCCCAGGACCGCGGCCGCGGTGCAGATCTGCGTGTTGATCGCGGCACGTGCGGTGACCCCGTCGGCGCCGAGCCACGAGCCCGCGTTGAAGCCGAACCAGCCGAACCACAGCAGGCCGCAGCCGAGCATCACGAACGGCAGGTTGTGCGGGCGCATCGGGTCGCGCTTGAAGCCGACCCGCTTGCCGACCACGAGGACCAGGGCCAGTGCCGCGATACCCGCGTTGATGTGCACCGCGGTGCCACCCGCGAAGTCGATGACGCCCTTCTTGAACAGCCAGCCGTCCGCGGCCCACACCCAGTGCGCGACCGGGAAGTAGACGATGGTGACCCACAGGGCCACGAAGACCGCCCACGAGACGAACTTGACGCGGTCCGCGACCGCGCCGCTGATCAGTGCGGGCGTGATGATCGCGAACATCAGCTGGAAGATCGCGAAAGCGGTGACGGGGACCGTGTAGCCGTCCCACAGCTCGCTGAGTCCGATGTCGCGCATGCCGTACCAGTCGAGGTTGCCGACCAGTCCGCCGAAGGCGTCCGTGCTGAACGCCATCGAGAACCCGTAAAGCACCCACAGCACGGTCACGACGGCCAGGCAGATGAAGGACATCATCAGCATGTTGAGGACGCTCTTCACGCGGACCATGCCGCCGTAGAAGAACGCCAGCCCGGGCGTCATGAGCATGACCAGTGCGGCGCTCAGGAGTACGAAAGCGGTGTTACCCGTGTCCATACTCTGCCTCTCTTCTCCGTGCCCCGGCCGACCCCCGGGGCTCATGGGAAGGAGCTTCGAGCCGTGAGGTTTCACGGCGTGTCGCCGCGTGTTTCGCACGCGTGACGGTTCTCGCACGAGTGTTTCGGGGACGTGAACGCCTGCGCACGGCCGGATGCGGAGGCCCGGTTCGGCTCCGGAGGGCCCTCGGTGGCGCGGTCGGCGGTGCGGCGGAGGGTACGGACGGCTTCACGCGTACGCGTGCGTATGGAATGACATCGCGTCAGATCCGCCCGCCGAAGCCTAATCGTTACTGGTCAGACGGGATGCGAAAACTCCCACCGGACGGTTGGTAAAGCCTCGACGGGGCGGTGAGACGGATCACCCGAATGCATTGACATTGATCGCACTCACTGCCGTAATTAATCACCGCGCTTAACTGACGGGCCGTCATGGCACGTGTCACCAACCGGAATCGCCCCGTCACCCGGCGCGCGGCCGACGCGACGCACCCCGAGGGGTGCCACGCCGGCACACAGTTCCACAGCCCCGAAATCCTTCCACACCGTCAGCCGACCAGACCTGCGAGAGGGGGTGACGCCGTCGTGTTGCGCCTGCTCGGTCGCAAGGTCCTTCATCTGATACCGGTGTTGTTCCTTGTCACGCTCGCCACCACCGCGATGCCGGACATCATGAAGCTCGGCGATTCGTCCGCAACTCCGGTGGCGCCCTTGCTCACCGCCGACATGACACCTGCGGATGTCAAGGCGCTTGAGCACGACTACGGATTCGACCAGCCGCTGTTCGAGCGCTACGCGCGATGGGTGGGCAACGCCCTCCAAGGCGACCTCGGTACGACGCTGCTCAGCAAGCAACCCGTGATGGACGGGATCAAGGAGCGGTACCCGGTCACGCTGGAGCTCGCGCTGGTCGCGCTGCTGCTCGCGCTGGCGGTGGCCGTCCCGCTGGGCGTCTGGTCCGCGGCCAAGGCGGGCCGCCTGCCCGACAAGATCCTGGGCGGCGTTTCGTCCGGCCTCCTGGCCATCCCGCCGTTCATCAGTTCGATTCTGCTGGTCTACCTGTTCGCGGCCCCCGGAACTCTCGGCCAGGTCTTCCCGAACCAGGGCTGGGAATACGCCTCGGACTCGCTATCGGGCAACATCGAGTATCTGATGCTGCCCGCGATCGTCCTGGCGCTCGCGGAGATCCCACAGTTCCAACGCCTGTTGCGCAGCGACATGCTGGCCACGCTGCAAGAGGACTACATCCTGACGGCGAAGTCCAAAGGGATGTCGTCACCGTACGTCTTGTTCAGACACGCGCTCAGGCCGTCGTCCTTCTCGCTGATCACCATCTCCGGCCTGACCCTCGGCCGCCTCATCGGCGGCACGGTCATCGTGGAGGTCTACTTCAGCATCCCGGGCCTCGGCAAGAACGTCGTCGACGCGATCACGAGCAACGAGGTCGTGGTCGTCCAGGGCACGGTCGTCGTCATCGCGGTCGGCTACGTCCTTCTGAACACGCTGGTCGACATCGCGTACATGCTGATCGACCCGAGAGTGAGGGCGCGATGAGCCTCGTCGAAACCGAGAACAGCCTCGGCCTGACCGATCCGGGCGTCGAGACGCCGGGCGAGGCCGCGGCCGAACGCAAGGGCAAGAAGAAGAAGGCAGGGCTGCTGTGGTGGTTCGCCATCACCTGGCTCTCCCTGGTCGTCCTGATGGTGATCATCGCGGACTTCCTGCCCGCCGCGTACGACCGGCCGATCGGCGACTCCAACCTGTCGCCCTTCCAGGCGTGGCCGGAGTTCCTGGGCACCGACTACCTGGGCCGCAGCACCCTGTCGCGCATCGCGGCGGGCGCCCGGACCTCGTTGATCGTGTCCACGCTCCCGATCGTCAGCGGCGTCGTCATCGGCGGCCTGCTCGGCCTCACCGCGGCGTACTTCCGCGGCATGGCCGAGACCGTGATCGACATCTTCGCGGACGCGCTGCTGGCCTTCCCGCCGCTGCTGCTCCTGCTCATGCTGTCCTCGGTGCTCAAGCCGCCGAGCGTGTGGACCATCACCCTGGGCCTCTCGGTGCTGACCATCCCCGGCTTCTACCGCCTCACCAAGGCCAACGCGATCGCGCAGTCCAAGCGCGAGTACGTGGTGGTGGCCAAGGCGATGGGGGCGAAGCCCGGGCGGATCATGTTCAAGGAGCTCATGCCGAACACCGTCGCGACGATCATGTCGTACGCGGTGATCGTCATGGCGATCATGATCGTCGCGGAAGGCTCGCTGTCGTTCCTCGGCGTCGGTGTCCCCGACCCCGAGCCGAGCTGGGGCGGCATGGTCTACAAGGCGAAGGACTCCCTCGAGGACTACCCCGCCCAGGTGTTCGTCCCCTGTGGCGTGCTCTTCCTGACGGTGTTCTCCCTCAATGTCATCGGCGACCGCCTGCGGGCGAAGTTCGATGTGCGCGACTCCAACCTGTAGTCGGCGCCTCTAGTCAGCCACAGACCCAAGTCTCGACAACGGGACTGTATTCATGGAGCGATTCATGGAACGGAACAAGGACGCACCTGCGTCGGATGTCCCGCTGCTGGAGGTGCAGGACCTCAAGGTTCACCTCAACACCCCGCGCGGCGTTCTCAAGGCGGTCGACGGTGCGTCGTTCCGCATCGGGAAGGGTGAGACCCTGGGCCTGGTCGGCGAGTCCGGCTCCGGCAAGTCGATGCTCGTACGCGCGCTCATGGGCATCAGCCCGGCGATCGCGAAGATCAGCGGCAGCGTGAAACTGGACGGCACCGAACTGGTGGGTATTCCGCGCAAGCAGGCGCGGAAGACCTGGGGCAACGACATCGCCATGGTGTTCCAGGACCCCATGACCTCGCTCAACCCGGTGGTGCTGATCGAGCGTCAGCTCACCGAGTCGATGCGCGAGCACATGGACATCTCCCGGGCGGACGCCAAGACCCGCGCGGTGGATCTCCTCAAGCTGGTCGGCATCCCCGAGCCGGAGAAGCGCGCCAAGCAGTACCCGCACCAGCTCTCCGGCGGCATGCGCCAGCGCGTGACCATCGCGATGGCCCTCGCGTGCGACCCGGAGCTGCTCATCGCGGACGAGGCCACCACGGCACTCGACGTGACCGTGCAACGGCAGATCCTGGACCTCCTGCAGGAGATCCAGGCGGACCGAGGCATGGGCATGATCCTGGTGAGCCACGACCTCGGCGTCGTGGCCGGGCGTACCGACGAGATCGCGGTCATGTACGCAGGCCGCATGGTGGAGCACTCCCCCACCGAGGAGCTGTTCCAGCACCGCAAGCACCAGTACACCGAGGCCCTGCTCGCCGCGGTGCCGCGCCTGGACGTCCCGAAGGCCCAGCGGCCCAAGCCCATTCCGGGCACGCCGCCGGACCTGGTGACGTTCAAGGGCGGATGCGCTTTCGCGGCACGCTGTGCGGCGTCCGACGACAAGTGCGCGACCGAGCAGCCGCCGATGATCTCGAACGGCAACGCGCGGCACCTGTTCGCGTGCCACCACCCTGTCGGGGGCGGGGCGGCCGAGGCCGAGGCGTCCGACGACGCCGCGGCGAAGGCCGACACGAGTCTGACCAAGGAGGTCTCGGCATGACCGCCGGAACCCTGGACGGCGTGGCGCCCGCGCCCGCCCCCAACGAGGACGACGTCCTGCTCACCGTGACGGACCTGGTCCAGCGCTTCCGGGTGCCGGGCGGCGTCATGAACGCGGTGGCGGGCGTCGGCTTCGAACTCAAGCGCGGCCGTACGCTCGGCCTCGTCGGCGAGTCCGGCTGCGGCAAGTCGACGCTCGCCCGGGCGATCCTCCAGCTCACCAAGCCCACCGCCGGCTCCGTGCTGTTCGACGGGCAGGAGCTGACCAAGCTCAACAAGGAAGCGCTGCGCGTCATGCGCCGCCGCATCCAGATGGTGTTCCAGGACCCGATCTCGGCGCTCAACCCGCGCCGCAAGATCAAGGACATCGTCGGCGAGGGCCTGGTCATCGCCGGGGTGCCCAAGGAGGAGGTCGAGCCCCGGGTCGCCGCGATGCTGCGCAAGGTCGGCCTCGACCCGGACCTGGTCTCCGAGCGCCGCCCGCACCAGTTCTCGGGCGGCCAGTGCCAGCGCATCGCCATCGCGCGGGCCATGGTGGTCAACCCCGACCTGCTGATCTGCGACGAGCCGGTCGCCTCGCTAGACGTGTCGGTCCAGGCGCAGGTCCTGGACCTGCTGGACGAGATGAAGGCGTCGACCGGGGTGTCGATGATCTTCGTGGCGCACGACCTCGCGGTGGTCCGCAACATCAGCGACGACGTCGCGGTGATGTACCTGGGGACGATCTGCGAGACCGGGGACACGGACGCGATCTACGACTCTCCGGCGCACCCGTACACGCGGGCGCTCCTCGACGCCGTCCCGGCGCCGAACCCCGGCGCCCAGCACTCGGGCCCGGCGCTCAAGGGCGAGATCCCGTCGCCGATGAACCCGCCGAGCGGCTGCCGGTTCCGGACCCGCTGCCCGCTCGCGTCGCCGCGCTGCGGCACCGAGGTCCCGCAGCTGCGCGAGGTGGCCCCGGGCCACCGGGTGGCCTGCCACTACCCGCTGGTCGGGGACGTGGCACCGGAGCTGGTCGAGCTCTCCGCCACGGTGGAGGACACGGCGCCGGAGCCGGCCGAGGACACTCCCGAGGCGACGACGGAGACGACGGCCGAGACGACGGCCGAGGCGGCAAAGACGGAGGTGTCGAAGACCGAGGCGTCGAAGACCGAGGCGGGCCCCGAGGTGGAGACCGCCACGGAGACCGCGAGCGGGACGAAGTCCGAGGCCGTTGACGCCGACGCTGCCGACGACGCCCCGAAGGCGGCGGAGGAGCCGGCCGCGAAGGCGGACGGCGAGGCCGCGGCGGAGACGGACGAGAAGGCGACCGAAGCCACTGGCGAAGCCGCTGACGAGGAGTCCCCGGAAGCGGCCGAGAAGGCTTCCGACCCGCCGGGCAAGTCCGACTCACCGAAAGCCTCCTGACGCCGAGTCAGGACGCCGCTCGACCGCAAGACCGCACCACTGAAGCTGTAACCGCAACATCACCAGCGTGCCGCCGGGCCGCCGGGGCCTTCGGGCCCGGCGGCCCGGCGGACGGCTTTTCCGGGGTGGGGGACGAATCACCTCCAACCCCACGGAAGCCCATACGCGGACTGTAACGGCGTTATATGGGATGCGTCACGTACGCCCCGCCCGGCCTCCCGACAGTCCGTACGACCACCGCAGCACGATCGCAACACCACCGCAGCGCCGCAGCGCCACCGCGGTTGCCCGCCAAGGCAGTTCCGCCCGACCAGCGGCACACACCTCGGGCCCCACCGCCGGCCGGCACCACAGCACGCCGGCACCACCGCACGTCGCACCGCCGCAAGTCAGCACGTCAGCCCGTCCCGCACGTCAGCACCTCTTCGGCACCACCGGCCGGGCCCGCCCGGCCGGGCAACGCGTAAGGAACCTGTCAGCAGTGGTACACGCACGACCCTCGCACCGCCCCTCGCACCGCCCTTCCCGCCGCTCCCCGGGCGGGTTCCGCAAACCGCTCCTCCTGCTCGCCACCGCGGGCCTCGTCCTGGTCTCCGGCTGCGGATCGGATTCCCAGGGCAGGCCCCTCGCGGCGGGCACCCCCAGGCAAGGCGGCGCCCTGACCGTCCTGCTCCCCGGCGAGGCCCGCGGCCTCGACCCCTTCTCCGCGAGCTACATCAACGTGACCGACGGGAACCGGATGGCGGCGCTGTACGACATGCTCGTATGGACGAACCCCTCCACGGGTTCGGTCGAACCACAGGTGGCCGACCGCCTCACGGCCAAGGACGCCACGTCCAAGACCTGGCAGCTCGTCCTGCGTCCGGGGATCAAGTTCACCGACGGGGAGCCGTACGACGCCGCCGCGGTCAAGGCGAACTGGGACCTGCACGCCGACCCCGCCGTCCAGTCCGTGCAGCGGGCCGCCGCGGCCGGGCTGATGACCCGGGTCGTGGACCCGCTGACCCTCGAGGTCACCCTCCCCCAGCCGAACGCCAACTTCGACCGCATGGTGGCCCGGCACCTCTCGTTCATCGCCTCGCCCAAGGCCATCGCCGGCGGCAAGCTCGCGGAGAACCCGGTCGGCGCGGGCCCGTTCATGCTCCGCGCGGGCAACTGGGTCAAGAACCAGACGCTGACGCTGGACCGCAACCCCGGCTACTGGAAGTCCGGGGCGCCGTACCTCGACCGCGTCGTGTTCAAGGTCGACCCGGACCCGATGCACGAAGTCGCCGCCATCAAGGACGGCGAGGCCGACGTGACCATCACCGTCGACCCGCTCGCCGCGGCCGCCGCGGAGCGCGACGGGCTGGGCACCAGCCAAATGCTGTTGTCCGGTGGTCAGATGCTCTCGTTCAACACCGCGAAGGGGCCTTTCGCGCAGTCCGAGGCCCGCCGTGCGGTGGCCTACGCCCTGAGCGGCGAGACGATCAACAACGAGGTCTTCCAGGGCACCGGGACCGTCGCCCGCGGCATCTTCGGGGCCAACACCCCCTTGGCGAGCATCCAGTTGGCGGCGCCGGGCAACGACCCCGCCACGGCGGCACAGCTGTTCGACCAGGTCACCGCTGGCGGCACCCGGCAGTTGGCGGCGACGCTCATCATCCCCGACACACCTGCCACCGTGCGGATCGCCGAGTACGTGCGCACGACGCTCAACAAGTACCCCGGGGTGAGCATCAGCGTCGAGGCGCTCGATCTGCCGACGTTCATCCACCGCGCAAACGTGGAGCAGCGCTTCGACGTCAAGGTGGACCAGGTCTGGCTCGACGACCCCGAGCCCGGGCTGTTCGGCCTGCTGTCCGGCGGAAACGCCGGCAACTGCTGCTTCTACAACGACCCCGAGGTGAACGACGCGCTGACAGACGCCCGCCAGACCAGCGACGTCGAGGCGCGACGCAACGCGTACACGCGGGTGCAGGTCGCCCTGAACCGCGACATGCCGATGTGGGTGTACCAGGAGGCCGTCGCCGTGGGCGTGTTCTCGTCGAAGGTCACCGGGGTCCAGATGTTCAACGACGGTGTCTTCATGTTCGACCGTATCGGCATGAAGCGGTGACTCCCGGGCCGAAGGCCCGACCCCGGATGGACCCGATCGGCCCAAGGCAGTAGAAAGGGGCAGCCCGATGGACCTGGGGGAGGCCGGACGCGCCGCGTGCCGCGCGGCCCGCCCGGCCTTCCCCTGCCCTCTGGCCACGGCACCGCACCACCGGTGCCGTCCGCACCACCCGGGTCCTCCCACCGGAGTACCCGGCAGCACGGAGCACGAACCAAGCACTGCCGAACCACGCACAACCCGGCACCGCTTCGGCCGGCCATCCCCCGACGGCAGACCGAGCGAGACCGGCCCCGCGCACCACCGCCGCCCTACACAACGGACGGCCCGTCAGGTGAAGGTTGGCCCGTAGTGACTCGTACTTCCCACGCACTTCGAATACCCCCGTCGCCCCGGCGGAATGCCTCATTCCGCAGGGGCCGGATCGTCGCAGCCGCAATGGCCCTGGGCATCCTCGTGGCCGGCTGCGGCAGTTCCGACGACGCACCGCCCTCTCCCGCGGGCACGCCGCAAAAAGGCGGCTCGCTCACCATGACCCTGCCGGGCGATGCCGCCAGCTTCGACCCGACCCAGACCTCGTTCGTCAACGTCGCCGACGGCAGCCGCATGGCCGCCGTCTACGACTCCCTCGTGTGGACCGACCCGTCGACCGGCTCGGTGCGCCCGAAGATCGCCGAGAGTCTCGCGTTCGAGCGCGACGCCTCGATCTGGACGCTCCGTATTCGTCCCGGTGTGAAGTTCAGCGACGGCCTGCCCTACGACGCCGCCGCGGTGAAGGCCAACTGGGTACGGCACCAGGACATGGCGCTGAAGTCGTTCCAGATCATGGCCGTGACGAACATCAAGCAGTTGGACGTCGAGGATCCGCTCACCCTGAAGATCACTCTTCGGACACCGAACGCGAACTTCGACCGCATCGTGGCGCGCAATCTGTCCTACAACGCGTCTCCGGCCTCGCTCAAGCCGGACACTGTGGGATCACTCCGCGACAAGCCGGTGGGCGCCGGCCCGTTCATCCTCGAGCAGTGGCTCCCGGGCGACAAGCAGGTCTACAAGCGCAACGACACGTATTGGCAGAAGGACAAGGGGCTGCCGTACCTTGACCAGCTCGTCATCCGCGTCGACATGGACGTCAAACGCGGCGTCGACAGCCTCGGCAAGCAGTCCGACCTCATGGTCACCGTCGACCCGGAGAACATCGTCCTGGGTCGCGACCGCGGGCTGGGTGTCGAGGAACTCCGCCTCAACGGCGGCGCGATGGTGCTCTTCAACAATCTGAAGGGACCGTTCGCCGACGCGAGGGCGCGCAAGGCCATGGCGCTCGCGCTGAGCGGCAAGGAGATCAACGAGACGTTCTACAGCAATGCGGGGGTGCCGGCGAAGGGCATCTTCAGCTCCACGTCTCCGCTGGCCAGCATCCAACTGGCGGCGAGCGAGAACAATCCGGCGGAAGCCCAGAGGCTGTTCGACGAGGTGACGGCGAACGGCACCAAGCCGCTCACCTTCACCTACATCGCACCGTCCGCTCCCACCACAGTGGAAGTGGCCCGGTTCATCCAGCAGAAGCTGAGCGCCTACCGAGGCGTGACGATGAAGGTCCAGCAGGTGGACATCCCCACCTACATCAGGACCGTGCGGCAAGGCCAGGACTCCTGGAGCGCCGCGGTGGGGCAGCAGTGGATCGAGGACCCGGAACCCGGGATCTTCGACATGCTGCACTCCCAGAGCCCCGGGAACTCGTCCGGCTACAACAACCCTGAGGTCGACCGCGCCCTTGAAGAGGCGCGTCGTTCGACCGACCCCGAGGCACGTCGGGCCGCCTACACCAAGGTCCAGGTCCACGTGAACAAGGACATGCCCTTCTGGGTGTACCAGGAAGCGATCACCGCCGCCCTGTACACCTCCAAGGTCACCGGGCTGAGCCTGTACAACGACGGCCTCATCCAGTGGGACCAGATCGGCATCAGGAAGTAGCGGACCGCCGCACGCCGCACCACCGCACCGCGAGCACTGCCTGCACGACGAGCACGACTTGACCCCGCGCGGCCTTCCGGCCGCGCGGGGCCACAGAGCGCCATCCGCAGCAAGGCCACGACACAGGTGGAGGTCAGGCATCCGTGAATCAGCACGTCCGTAGACGGTGGAGCCGCAGGCAGTTTCTGCGGAGGACACGAATCGGCTGTGCCGCAGCCGCACTCGTCGTGCTCGCCGCATGTGCGCAGTCGTCGTCCGGATCCACCCCGGATCCCCATGCGACGCCCCGTTCGGGCGGAACCCTCGACATGTTGCTGCCGGGGGACGCACGTGGGTTGGACCCGTACAGCGCGAGCGCGAGCAACGTCGCGGACGGCAGCCGCCTCGCGGCCTTGTACGACGTCCTGGTCTGGAGCGACCCGTCCACCGGCACGGTGCGGCCGCAGATGGCCGAGTCCCTGGTCTCCGACGCCGGGGACACCTCGAAATGGACCCTCACCCTGCGCCCCGGGATCACCTTCACCGACGGTGAGGAGCTGAACGCCGATGCCGTCAGGGTGGCGTGGTCCACCCACCTGCGCCCCGAGCTGCGCTCCCTCGGCATGACGGCCGTGCGGAACGTCAAGCTCGCCGTCGTGGACAAGTTGCAGCTGCGGATCGAACTTCCCTCCCCCAACGGCAACTTCGACCGCATGGTCTCGCGCCTGCTCAACTTCATCCCGTCGCCCAAGACGCTGGTGTCGCTGGAGACCATCGCCGCGTCGACGCGCGCACCGGTCGGAGCCGGCCCGTTCAAGCTCCGCGAGTGGGCGCCCAAGTCGCACATGACGTTCGACCGCAACCCGAACTACTGGCAGAACGGGCCGTACCTCGACAGCGTGACCTTCCGCGTCAACCCGGACACGCCCGGAGCGGCGCGGATCATCGACGAGGGCAAGGCCGACGTCACGGTGAGCACCGACGCGCTGCTCATCGGGGACGCGCGCAAGCGCGGGCTCGCGGTGGGTGACATCCCCCTCAACGGCGGCCAGATGATCGCCTTCAACATGAGCCGTACGCCGCCCGGCGTGAAGACCCCCCGCGCGTTCGCGAACGCGGAGCTGCGCCGGGCGGTCGTGCTGTCGCTCAGCGCCGCCGAGATCGACAAGCTCTTCTACGAGGGCATAGGTGCCCCGGCCAAGGGCATCTTCGACTCCACGTCGCGCCTCGCCAGCATCCAGCTCGCCTCACCGGAGAACCAACCCGCCGAGGCCACCCGGCTGTTCATGCAGGTGACGCAGAACGGCACCAAGCCGCTGGAGCTGACCTACGCCGTTCCGGACAGCCCGAAGGCGCGGACCATCGCGGAGTTCTTCCGGACCCGCGTGGACGAACTCTCCAAGGGCTCGGTGAAGTTGAAGCTCGTCGTCGAGGACATCGCCTCCTTCATCAAGCGCACTTCGCTGGACGGCGACTTCGACGCGGCGGTGTTCCAGCTCTGGGCCGACGACCCGGAGCCCGCGCTGTACCAGTTCCTGCACTCGCAGGCCGGCTTCTCGAACGTCACCGGCTACAACAACCCGACCGTCGACGAGGCACTCCGGCTGGCCCGGCTGAACACCGACACCGACCGGCGCGGCGAGGCGTACACGCGGGTGCAGGTGGAGCTCAACAAGGACCTGCCGTTCTTCGTCTACCAGGAGGCCGTCGCCGCGTACGTGTGCGACCCCAAGATCACCGGGCTGCAGCTCTTCAACGACGGGCTGCTGCTCTTCGACCGGATCGGCGTACGGAAGTGACCGTGGCGTAGACCCGATTCGCGCGCCCCGAGAGCGCGCTCGTTGTACCAGCGGCCCCGTACCCACGCGCACACCGCGTGGGCGGGGCCGACCTCCGATGGTCTCCGGCATCGTCGGCGTCAGAACGGCGGGATGCTCATGGACCCGGTCGGGGTGAGCGGCTGAAACCGGTCGCCCGGAACGGCGCCGCTGTCATCGTTCGTTGACACGACCGCCACCCGGTCCGGGCGCTACTCCGCGTGCCGTTGATCAATGGCACATCCGAATCTGACGATGTAACAGATTCGCGTCGACAAGGTGTCTTCCCCGCGGCATCCGCCTACGGTGGCCGGACACCACCACGCACCGGCGCGGGATCACGGTCCCGTGCCGGTGCGTGCACCACCGCACGAAGCACCGCACGAAGCAACGCACGTAACCGGCACAGAACGCTCTGCACACCTCGCACGACCTTGCACAGGCTCCACTCTCCCGGCCCGCCCCGGCGTCCGGGAACCGCACGGCAGCACGATCAGGCCGGCCCGGTCCGGCCGCCACGTACTCGCCAGGAGGAGGCAAGACGGTGTCAGCACGACGTACGGTACGACCCGGGCTCGGCCGGTTCGCGACGCTCGGCCGCGGGGGCCCTACGCGCCGCGGCGCGGCGATCGCCGGCATGATCGCCCTGGGCCTCGTGGCCAGCGCCTGCGGGGGCGACGACGACGAGAAGTCCCCCGGCCCGAGCAATGCGCCCGCCACCGCGGCCGCCAAGAGCGGCGGCAGGATCACGATGCTGGCGGTGCAGGACTCCGCCGCCCTCGACGTCTTCCGCACGTCGAACGTCGCGGTCGCCGACGAGCCGCGGCTCGCCGCCCTGTACGACCCGCTGGTCTACATCAACCCCAAGGACCAGAAGGTCAACGCGCACCTGGCGGAGTCCCTGTCCAGCGCGGACAACGGCGCGACCTGGACGCTGAAGCTGCGCCCGGGCGTGACGTTCAGCGACGGGACGCCGTTCGACGCGAACGCGATCAAGGTGAACTACGACAAGCAGGCGGACATGGCCACGCGCTCCGTGCACATCGGCGCGGCGTCCACGTTCAAGGCCGAGGTCGTCGACCCGCTCACCGTCAAGCTGACCCCCGTCGGCGCGCCCAACCCGAACCTGGACCGCCTCATCGCGGTCGAACTGCCGTACATCGAGGCACCGTCGGCGATCAGCAAGGGCCCGGAGGCCTACGGCGCACAGCCGATCGGCGCCGGCCCGTTCGTCCTCAAAAGCTGGTCGCGCGGCAACGAGCAGGTCTTCGAGCGCAACCCGAACTACTGGCAGAAGGACAAGGGCCTGCCCAAGCTCGACGGGTTCACGGTCAAGAACGTCCCGGACATCCAGCAGCAGTACACGAGCGTCAAGTCCGGCCAGGCGGACCTGTTCGTCAGCTCCGACCAGAAGCTGCTCGGTGACGCGGCCAAGGAGCTGAACGCCTCGGAGCTGAAGACCGACGGCGGCCAGATGGTCCAGTTCAACCTGCGCAAGGGCCCGTTCACCGACCCGCGCGCGCGGCGGGCCGTCACGCTCGCGCTGGACCCGGCGGACATCCCGAAGACGCTCAACAACGGCTACGTCCCGGCGAAGGGCTTCTTCAACCAGTCCGGGCCGTACGCCGACCCGGCGGTCACGCAGGCCGCGCAGAACAAGGCCGAGGCGCAGAGGCTGTTCAACGAGCTCGCCGCGGAGGGCAAGAAGCTGAACTTCCGCTACCTGGTCCCGCAGAACCCGTCGTCGGTGCGCGTCGCCGAGTGGATGCAGGGCCAGCTGCGGACGTTCCAGAACGTCGACATGAGCATCGACTCCGTCGAGATCGGCGCGTACATCCAGAAGTACGCGATCTCCCGCGACTTCGACGCGATGCTCTTCCAGCAGTGGGTGGTCGACCCCGAGCCGACCGCGTTCAGCGCCTGGTACTCGAAGAGCCCGTTCAACGTCATCGGCTGGAACAGCCCGGCCGCCGACGAGGCGCTCGCCAAGGGCCGGGGCAGCACCGACCCGGCGGTGCGCAAGCAGGCGTACTCGGACCTGCAGAAGGCGATCGTCGCCGAGCTGCCGTTCTGGGTGTACGCGGAGTCGTCCAACGGCGCGATCTTCAACGACAAGGTCACCGGGATCGAGCACTACAACTCCGGGGTCTTCTTCATGGACCGGATCGGCCTGAAATAGCCGTTCCGAAGGTGTCCGGCACCGCCACGGCACCGCGCCAGGACGGTTCCTGACGACCCGTCGACAGCGATAACCTCAGGGTGATCACCCGGCGCCCCTCCGAGACGGAGGGGCGCCGTCACATGTCCAGCGGACGACAAAGAAACTTGACTGTGTAACAGATCGGCTTCGGAGACGTGCACTTTGGCCCAACTACTCCTACGGTGGCCCCCAGCGCGACAAGATCCGTGATCTTACGCACACACCGGTGGGGGTGGCCTTGTCGCCAACTCCCCGAAGCACGGCCAAGGCTCCAAATAGCACGACAGCACCATCCGACCGGCCCTTGTCCGGTCGTCATGTTCTCGGCGGAGGTGGCAAGACGGTGTCAGCACGACGCACGGCAGCACGACGCACCACGAACAGCTCGGTGGTACCCGCAATACCCGGCGGCTCGGGTCTCAGCCGCATACGCAAGCACGGCACAGTCGTGGCGGGCCTCGCGGCCCTCGCCCTGACCGTCTCCGCCTGTGGCAGCGACGACAAGGACAGCAAGTCCGGCGGCGCCTCCAGCAGCCCCGGCGGCGAGGCCAAGGCCGGCGGCAAGATGACCATGCTGGCGGTCCAGGACTCCAAGACCCTGGACGTGTTCCGCACCGCGTATGTCGCGGTCGCCGACGAGCCCCGGCTCGCGGCCCTGTACGACCCGCTGTTCTACATCGACACCAAGACCGGCAAGGTCGAGCCGCACATGGGCGAGTCCCTCGCGAGCGCCGACGGCGGCGCGACGTGGACGCTGAAGCTCCGCGCGGGTGTCAAGTTCAGCGACGGCACCCCGCTCAACGCCGAGGCCGTGAAGCTCAACTACGAGACGCACGCCAAGCAGGAGACGCAGTCGCAGCACCGCGCCGCCGCCGCGATGATCAAGACCGAGGTGGTCGACGAGACCACCGTCAAGATCACCAACCTCATGGGGCCGAACCCCAACTTCGACCGCACGGTGGCCACCGAGCTGACGTACATCGAGGCTCCTTCGGCCATCAACAAGGGCATCGACGCCGCGGGCGCCGAGCCGGTCGGCGCCGGACCGTTCATGCTCAAGAACTGGGTCCGCGGCTCCGAGCAGCAGTTCGTGAAGAACCCGAACTACTGGCAGAAGGACAAGGGCCTGCCCAAGCTCGACGAGCTGACGATCAAGAACGTCCCGGACATCAAGCAGCAGTACGCCACCATCAAGTCCGGCGGCGCTGACATCTTCCACAGCTCGGACGGCGCCCGCCTGGCCGACGCCGAGAAGGAGCTGCAGGTCCAGAAGATGGCCGACCTGGGCGGCCAGATGATCCAGTTCAACATGACGAAGGCGCCGTTCGACGACCCGCGCGCCCGCCGGGCCCTGGCGCTGGCGTTCGACCCGGCCGACATCCCGAAGACGCTCCAGAACGGGTACGTCCCGGCCAAGAGCTACTTCAACCCGTCGTCGCCGTTCTTCGACCCGACGCAGGTCCAGGAAGCGCAGAACAAGGACGAGGCGCAGCGTCTGATCAACGAGCTCGCGGCCGAGGGCAAGAAGCTCGAGTTCAAGTTCCTCATCCCGAAGAACCCCTCGTCGCAGGCCGTCGCGGAGTACATGCAGAGCCGCCTCGCGCAGATGCAGAACGTCAAGATGGAGATCGACTCCGTCGAGATCGGCGCGTACATCCAGAAGTACGCGATCGCCCGTGACTACACGGCGATGCTCTTCCAGCAGTGGATCGTGGACCCGGAGCCGCAGCTGTTCAACAGCTTCCACTCGGCCAGCCCGCTGAACTTCATCGGCTGGAAGAACCCGGAGGCGGACGCGGCGCTGCAGAAGGGCCGCGCGAGCACCAACCCGGACGAGCGCAAGGCCGCGTACAACGAGCTCCAGAAGCAGATCCTCAAGGACCTGCCGGTCTGGGTGTACGCCGACTCGCTGATCGGCCCGATCTACTCGAAGAAGGTCACCGGCGTCCAGCAGTACAACACCGGCGTCGTCTTCATGGACCGCATCGGCTTCAAGAGCTGACGCACCCCACGGCCCCGGCGGCGCCCCTTCGCGACTCGCGGAGGGGCGCCGCCTCTTTTCCGGACCCGTGCCGCGCGGCCTCACACCAGGGGGAAGGCCGCCTCGGGCAGTTCGCCCTGGAGGCGGTCGGCGAGGCGGCGCACGCACGGCTGGTCGCCGAACAGGTCGACGGCGCTCCGCACGGTGCGCCGCAGACGCGTGGTGAGCCGCTCGGAACGCACCCGGGCGGCCAGGGACAGGGCGCCCCCCGCGGCGTCGCAGGCCCGCTCGGCGTCGCGGACGAGGACGTACACGGCCGCCAGGCCGACGCGGCCGAGGGCGTGGGACCGCTGGTACTCCGGAGTGCCCGCGAAGAGGCGTACGGCCTCCTCCAGCGGCTCCCTGGCCCGCTCGGCGGGCGCCGCCCCCCGGTAGGCGAGGTCGCGGAACGCGAGGCCGGTCTCGCAGGACAGCTCGGCGTCGCCGAAGTAGCGGATCCAGTCGGGCTCGTCGGCCTCGGGGGCGTCCGCGTGGAGCTGCTCCGCGACGGACAGGGCGCGGCGGCACTTGTCGGCCTGGCCGAGCGCGGCGTGGGCCCGTCCCTCGACGGCGTACAGCATGGCCTGGGTACGCGCGCCCGCCGTGTCGCGCGAGCCGTACTGCGCCAGGTGGATCAGCTCCAGGGCATCCGATGGCCGGTCCAGATGGATCATCTGACGGCTCATCACCCCCAGCACGTTGGCGCCGAGCGGCCGGTCGCCGGCCTCCTTGGCGGCGTGCAGGGCGAGCACGAAGTACTTCTGCGCACCGGGCTGCATGCCCACGTCGTAGGACATCCACCCGGCCAGCAGCGAGAGTTCGGCGGTCAGGCGGAACAGGCGCTCGCGCACCGGCGCGGGGTAGACGTCCTGGAGGAGGTCGGTGACCTCCTGGAGCTGGCCGACCACCGCCTTGCGCCGCAGACCGCCGCCGCACTGCATGTCCCAGCTGCGGAACAGGCGTACGGTCGCCTCCAGTTGCTCCAGCTCGCCGATCCCGAGCCGGCCCGGCGCCTGGGGTGCCTTCGGCGGTAACGGCGGTACGGGCGACGGCGCCAGCCACCGCTGCATCGGCTCCACCAGCGCGGGGCCCGCGGACAACGCCAGAGACGCGCCGAGGAAGCCGCGGCGGCCCAGCATGAGGTCGCTGCGCGAGAAGTCGCCGAGCAGTTCGACGACCGACTCCGGAGCCCACGGCAGGTCCACGCCCGAGCCGGTGAACAGCGCGCCCGGTTCCTTGAATCCGAGGTCCTCGACCGCGACGACGCATCCGAAGTGCTCGCTGAACAGCTCCGAGATGATGCGCGGTATCGGGTCGCGGGGCTGCTCGCCGTCGAGCCACCGGCGCACGCGCGACGTGTCGGTGGAGACGTGCAGCGCGCCGAGGCGGCGGGCGCGTCGGTTGACCTGCCGGGCGAACTCGCCCTTGGACCAGCCGGTGCGCTCGAACCACGAGGCCAGGCGGTCGTTGGGCTGCTTGCCGCCGGATATGCGGGTGGCCCCGAACGTGGGTGCGAGCGGATCGCCGAAGCGCCCGTCGGCTGGTGCGCCGGACGGGCGTTCGGCTTGTGCGTCGGCTTCGGTTTGGGCGATTGTCACCGGCTTCTCCCCCTGTGCACCCCACACAGCCCGAGAAGACCGTGCGCAATGTCCCGTATGCCGAAAGTAGGCCGCTCGCCCGGCTCCCGGGGTGGGAACGGCAAAACGCCAGTGTTCGCCACCCCTCGCGCCAGGGGCCCGCCCCCGGTCATGCGCGGTTGACTTGGGGGCGTCCGTACAGTCCGCACAGTTCACACGGTGTTTCGCAGCGTTCCCGAGCGGCCCGCCCCCCGGTGCGCCGGCGCCCGCGGCAGGGCCTCGGCGGACGCGCCCCACGGTCCGTACACGGCGGGTTCACGGGCACGTCGCGGGAGGACACCGGGACCGTAACCAAACGTGACGGGAGCCGTTGGGAGGTCATGGACATCATGCTCGGATCGCGCCGACGCACCCGGACTGCCCTGTGGCAGGCGGTGTCGGAGTATGTCGAGCAGCGGCGCTGGCCCGTCACGCAGGGCACGTACCTCGTGCGGGACGGGCGCAGCACCCGCTGTTCCTGCGGCCGGTCGGCGTGCGCCGCCCCCGGCATGCATCCGTCGGACCCGCAGTGGTCCGCGCACGCGACCAGCGCACCTGCCGCGGCACGGTACCTGTGGTCGCAATGGCCGGACAGCACGGTCGTCCTGCCCACCGGCCATGCCTTCGACGCCATCGGCGTGCCGCGCCACGCCGGCCGCCGGGCCCTGGTCCGCCTGGAGCGCATGGGCACACCGCTCGGCCCCGTGCTCGGCACCCCCACGGGCCGGATGTTCTTCCTGGTGGCCCCCGGTGCCGCGACCGAACTGCCGCACCTGCTCTACCAGATGGGCTGGGACGACGCCGAACTCGACCTGCGCTGCCACGGCGAGGGCGACTACATCTTCGCGCCGCCGTCCCCGCTCGGGATGCTCGGCGCCGCCGAGTGGGTGCGCCCGCCGGACGCGGATGAGCTGGTCTTGCCGGAGGCCCGGCTGCTGCTCGGGACGCTGGCGTACGCCTGCCACCGCAACAGCGCGCGGACCGGCAGCGGCATGTGGCTCGCGTCCTGATCCTCCGCTGACCCCGCCCGGCATGCGCGTGCCTGCAGCCTGACGGCAATGCGGGCGGCGTGCCGGCGGTACGGGCGGCCCGCTCGTCCGCGTGCCCGGCCCTCCGCCCCCCGCCCACGCGAGCGGCGGCCGGAAGCGGCCCGCGACGACCGGCCTGCCGGGGGCGGCCGGGGAGTCGGCCGCCGGC
>NZ_JBSFVE010000007.1:0-27238 GCF_053592165.1 Streptodolium elevatio | reverse complement strand
GCCGCCCCCCCCGCCCCCGCGCCCCCGCCCCCGGGGGGGGGGGGCGCGGGCCCCGCCGCGCCCGGGGGGGGGGGGGTACGTCCGGTACGTGCGCCGCTCGGTCGTTCCTCGAACGCCCGCCGGAGACGGGTCGGGGTCAGTCGCCGATGAGGGCGTCCACGAAGGCCGCGGGCTCGAACGGCGCCAGGTCGTCCGGCCCCTCGCCGAGGCCGACGAGCTTGACGGGCACGCCCAGTTCGCGCTGCACCGCGACGACGATGCCGCCCTTCGCGGTGCCGTCCAGCTTGGTCAGCACAATGCCGGTGATGCTGACGACCTCGGCGAACACCCGGGCCTGCACAAGGCCGTTCTGACCGGTCGTCGCGTCGAGCACGAGCAGGACCTCGTCGACCGGGCCGTGCTTCTCGACGACCCGCTTGACCTTGCCCAGCTCGTCCATGAGGCCGGTCTTGGTGTGCAGGCGGCCGGCCGTGTCGATGAGCACGGTGTCGACGCCCTCGGCGATGCCCTCCTTGACCGCGTCGAAGGCGACACTCGCCGGGTCGCCGCCCTCGGGGCCGCGGACGGTGTGCGCGCCGACGCGTTCGCCCCAGGTCTGGAGCTGGTCGGCCGCCGCCGCGCGGAAGGTGTCGGCCGCGCCGAGCACGACGGTGCGCCCGTCGGCGACCAGGACGCGGGCCAGCTTGCCGGTCGTGGTCGTCTTGCCGGTGCCGTTCACGCCCACGACCATCGCGACCGCCGGACGGCCGTCCTCGTGCTTGGCCGTGTTGAGCGAGCGGTCGTACTCGGTGCCGAGGAGGGCGAGCAGTTCCTCCTGGAGCAGCGTGCGCAGCTCCGCCGGGGTGCGGGTGCCGAGGACCTTGACCCGAGTACGCAGCCGCTCGACCAGTTCCTGCGTCGGCGCGACGCCCACGTCGGCGGTCAGCAGGGTGTCCTCGATCTCCTCCCAGGTGTCCTCGTCCAGGTGCTCGCGCGCGAGCAGTGCGAGCAGGCCCTTGCCGAGGCTGGTCTGGGAGCGGGCGAGGCGGGCCCGGAGCCGGACCAGGCGGCCCGCGGTCGGCTCGGGGACGTCCAGGGCGGGCGGCGCCTCGACGCCGTCCGGTACGGCGGGCGTCTCCGGCGGCGCCTCGGTCTCCGGCAGGTCGAGCGTGTCGACGCCGCGGCGCGGAGGCTCGGGCAGGGGCTGCGCATCCTCGCCGACGCTCGGCTCGACGGGGGTGCGGGGCGGGGGCGGTGCGACGGAGCCGCGGCGGCGCGAGCCGACGACGAACCAGCCGGCGGCGCCGAGCACCACAACCGCGATGACGACGGAAAGGATCAGAATCTCCATAGGAGCTCCAGTCTCCCAGACGGTCGGGACGCCAACCTCATCCGTGCCCGTTCGGACGCGCCGCACGGCCGAAGGAATCACGTTCTGTCAACCGTTGAATCCTGACTGAGTGTCAGATAGCTTGCCGGGGCCAAGCATGCGCCCTGGTCCCCCGAGCCGGAATCGCCGGGGCGACGGGTTGATCGGAAGGTGTGCAGCCCCCATGGCAGTGACGAATCTGCGGTTCAACCAGGTGACGCCCGGACTGGACCGTGCCGACGTGGCGTCGCGCTACCAGGCCACGATCGAAATGGCCAAGTTCGCGGACAAAAACGGCTTCGACATGGTCACGCTGGAGGAGCACCACGGCGCGGAGAACGGCTGGAGCCCGTCGCCGCTCAGCACCGCGGGTGCGGTCCTCGGCGCCACCGACCGCATCGGCGTGATCATCTCGGCGCTGCTCGCGCCGCTGTACGACCCGATCCGCCTGGCCGAGGACATCGCCGTCCTCGACAACATCAGCGGCGGCCGCCTGTCGATCGTCGCGGGCCTGGGCTACCGGCCCGAGGAGTACGCGGGAATCGGCAAGGACTGGAAGCGCCGCGGCAAGATCCAGGACGAGGTCATCGACACCCTCCTCAAGGCCTGGACCGGCGAGCCCTTCGAGTACAACGGCCAGACCGTACGTGTCACGCCGCGCCCGTTCACCGACCCGCACCCCATGGTGATGATCGGCGGCACCGCCAAGGCCTCGGTCCGCCGCGCGGTCCGCTTCCGCCTGCCGTTCTTCGCCGCCGCGCCGCTGCCCGAGCTGGAGCAGTACTACTACGAGCTCGCGGCGCAGGAAGGCTTCGAGGGCGGCTTCGCCATGCTGCCGTCGGCCGCGACCAAGATGGTCTACTGCACCGAGGACCCGGACAAGGCGTGGGCGGAGTACGGCAAGTACTTCCTGCACGAGGCCGAGACCTACGCCGCGTGGCAGACCCCCGACATCGAGTCGGTCATGGAGTCCTCGGCACACTCCGTCGAGGCGCTGCGCGAAGAGGGCATCTACGCCTGTGTCACGCCGGACGAGCTGATCGCGACCGCCAAGAGCGCGGGCCTGACCGACGCGATCATCCTGCACCCGCTGTGCGGCGGCCTCCCGATCGACGCGGGCTGGGCCAGCCTCCAGCTCTTCGCCGACAAGGTGATGCCGCACAACAAGCCCGAGTAGGCCTCGGCGCCCCGGGACCGCCCGGGCGGTCCGAGCACGGGCACGACCGCAACGCGACGAAGGGCGGCTCCGGACTCCGGAGCCGCCCTTCCGCGTCGTCCGACCACGGGCTTCCGGATCTGCCGTCGCCCGGATCAGCCGTCGCCCGGGATCGGTCGGCGCCGGATCAGCCGTCGCCCGATCAGCCCGTGACGGTCTCCGACCCCACGATCGTCACCTTCTCGTCCTCGCGCGCGAGCCGCTGGCTGATCACCGTCGTGACGCCGTCGCCGCGCATGGAGACGCCGTACAGCGCGTCCGCGACCTCCATGGTGCGCTTCTGGTGGGTGATCACGATCAGCTGCGAACTCTCCCGCAGCTCGGCGAAGATGCGGATCAGCCGCTGGAGGTTGGTGTCGTCGAGGGCCGCCTCGACCTCGTCCATGACGTAGAACGGGCTCGGCCGCGCCTTGAAGATCGCCACCAGCAGCGCGACCGCCGTCAGCGACCGCTCGCCGCCGGACAGCAGCGACAGCCGCTTGACCTTCTTGCCGGGCGGACGCGCCTCGACCTCGATCCCGGTGGTCAGCATGTCGTCCGGGTTGGTGAGCACCAGCCGGCCGTCGCCGCCCGGGAACAGCCGCGAGAACACCCCCTCGAACTCGCGTGCGGTGTCGTGGTACGCCGAGGTGAACACCTGCTCGACGCGCTCGTCGACCTCCTTGACCACCAGCAAGAGGTCGCGGCGGGTGTTCTTGAGGTCCTCGAGCTGCTCGGTCAGGAACTTGTGGCGTTCCTCCAGCGCCGCGAACTCCTCCAGCGCCAGCGGGTTGATCTTGCCGAGCTGGACGTACGCCTTCTCCGCCGCCGCGAGCCGCTTCTCCTGCTCCGCCCGGACGTACGGACGCGGGTGCGCCTCCTTGGAGTCCGGGTCGCGCTCCTCCCCCTCGGCGGGCGGCGTCGGCGGGACCATCTGGTCCGGGCCGTACTCGGCGACCAGGCCGGCCGCGTCCATGCCGTGCTCTTCGAGGGCCTTGGCCTCCAACTGCTCGATGCGCAGCCGCTTCTCGGTGCGCAGCATCTCGTCGCGGTGCACCGAGTCGGTCAACTTCTCCAGCTCACCGGCGAGTTCACGCACCCGGGTGCGCTCGCGCGCCAGTTCCTGCTCGCGCGAGGCGCGGGCCGCCTCGGCGGCGGAGCGTTCGGCCTCGGCGCGGGCGAGGGACGCCTCGACGTACCGGAGCAGCGACTGCGTACCGGCGAGCACCGCCCCCGCCACCCGGGCCTCGACGGCCATGCGCTCACGCCGCTCGGCCGCCCGTGAGCGCGCCTCACGCTCCATGCGCGCCCCCCGGTCGAGCGAATCCGCCCGTCCCGACAGCGCCTTCACCTGCTCCTCGTGGGTGCGCACCGACAGGCGCGCCTCCATCTCGGCCTGCCGGGCCGCGGTCGCGTCGGCGGCCAGGCGGTCGCGCGCGGAGGAGTCCGGCTCCTCCTCGTCCGGCATCTCCTCGGCGGCTTCGAGCCGTGCCGACAGTTCCTCGTACGCGAGGGTGTCCTGCTCCTTGGCGCTCTCCGCCTTCGCGACGGCCGCGGCCAGCCGCTCGGCCTCGCCCGCCGCGGCGCGCGCCTGGCCGCCCAGCCGGCCCAGTTCCTTGGCCGCCGCGGAACGCGCCTTCTCCATCTCGCGCCGCTCGGCGGTCAGTTGCTCGACGGCGGCGGAGGCGTCCTTGCGGGCCGCGGTGGCCCGGACGAGTTCGTCCCTGGCCCGGGCGCAGCGGTCGGTCAGCTCGGCCAGGCGCTCGGCGGCCTCGTCGACCGCCGCCTGGACTTCGAGGAGGCTGGCGCCCGACGCCGAGCCGCCGTGCGCGAAGTCCGGTCCGACCAGGTCGCCTTCGCGCGTGACGGCGCGTACACCCGGCACCGAGGCCAACAGGTCCGCGGCCGCGGCGAGGTCTTCGACGACCGCCACCTTGTCGAGCAGGCGGTGCACGGCGCCGGTGAGGTCGTCCGGGGCGGTGAGCAGGCGTACCGCGTAGACCGCGGACGGCGGCAGGGCGGGCCAGTCGGCCGCACCCGCCGGCTCCGGCCCGGCGGAGTCGCCGACCAGTATCCCGGCGCGGCCCGCGTCGTCCTTGCGCAGCAGCCGCAACGCGTCGACGGCGGACCCGACATCGGCCACCGCGATCGCGTCGGACGCGGCACCGAGCGCGGCGGCGACCGCCGTCTCGGCGCCGTGCTCGACCGTCACCAGGGCGGCCACCGTGCCCAGCACGCCGGAGAGCCGGTCCCCCGCGGCGAGCACCGCGCCTGCCCCGTCCTTGCGCGTCAGGCCCAGTTCCAGGGCCTCCTTGCGGGCGGTGACGGCCGCGCGCTCGCGCTCGGACTCCTTCTCCGTGTCGCGGGCTTCGGTGAGCGACTCCTCGGCCTCGGCGAGCAGTTCCCGGGCCTCCGTGAGGCGGGCCTCGATGTCGGAGCCGCCGCGCCCGCCTGCTCCGTCGCCGTCGTCGCCTTCCTCGGCGCCGCCGGTCTGCTCCTGCAACTGGTCGAACTCCCGCTGCGCGGCCTCGGCCCGGGTACGCGCGGCGGTGAGGGATTCGGTGAGGCGCCCGATCTCGGCGTCGGCACCGGCGACCCGGCTGCGGGCCGCGTTCACCTGGCCGCTCAGCCGGGCGAGCCCCTCGCGCCGGTCGGCGATCGCCCGGGCCGCGTCCCGGAGTCGCTTCTCCTCGTCGGCGACCGCGCGTTCCAGCTCGCCGCGCCGCTCGGTGGTCTCGGCGAGCTGGACCATCGCCTCTTCGAGGGCTTCCTTGAGTTCCGCCTCGGTCTCGCGGATGCGCTCGGCCTCGCGCTCCATCTCCTCCGGGTCGCGGCCCCGGCGCTCCTCGGCGGGCTGCGAGGTGGCGTGCCGGACGCGCTGCTGGGCCAGGCCCGCGGTGCCGCGCACGCGCTCGGCGAGCGAGGACAGTTCGTACCAGGTCTCCTGGGCCCGGGCCAGGCGCGGGGTGAGCGCCTTGACCTCGGCCTCCAACGCGGCCTCGCGGGTCTGCACCTCGCCGAGTTCGCGCTCCACGACGGTGCGCCGCTCGCGCAGCGCGGCCTCGTCGGCGATCTCCTCCTCCAGATCCCGGCGCAGCAGCACGAGGTCGTCGGCGAGCAGCCGCAGCCTCGCGTCGCGCAGGTCCGCCTGGATGGCCGCGGCGCGGCGCGCCACCTGGGCCTGCCGGCCGAGGGGCTTGAGCTGGCGACGCAGTTCATTGGTGAGGTCGGAGACGCGCGTGAGGTTCGCCTGCATCGCGTCGAGCTTGCGGAGCGCCTTCTCCTTGCGCTTGCGGTGCTTGAGGACGCCGGCCGCCTCCTCGATGAACGCGCGCCGGCCCATCGGGTCGGCCTGCAGCACCGAGTCGAGCTGGCCCTGCCCGACGATGACGTGCATTTCGCGGCCGATGCCGGAGTCGGACAGGAGCTCCTGGATATCCAGCAGGCGGCAGGTGTTGCCGTTGATCGCGTACTCCGAGCCACCGTTGCGGAACATCGTCCGCGTGATGGTGACTTCGGTGTAGTCGATGGGCAGCGCGCCGTCGGTGTTGTCGATCGTTAGGCTGACCTCGGCACGGCCCAGCGGCGGACGGCCCGCGGTGCCGGCGAAGATGACGTCCTCCATCTTGCCGCCGCGCAGCGACTTGGCGCCCTGCTCGCCCATGACCCAGCTCAGCGCGTCGACGACGTTCGACTTGCCGGATCCGTTGGGACCGACGACGCAGGTGATGCCCGGCTCGAACCGCAGCGTCGTCGCGGATGCGAAGGACTTGAATCCGCGGAGGGTGAGGCTCTTGAGGTGCACCCGCCGCAGCGTACCGGGACACATCGGCGGGGAAGTCGCAGAACGGTGACCTGACGGCGTGTCGGTTGGTGTGTGACATGGGATATGCCGGGGTATCACGTCATCACGGCGGCCTGTCACGGCCCGCCGGATGGGCACACCAGGGTCGCGTACCAGCGCCACGAGGGCACTCAGGGGGCAGCGGGGGAAAGCGGGAGCAGAGGCTCGGGGCGCGGTTCCCGGGAACGACAAAGGGACGCCGAAGGCGTCCCTGGTTTATCGGATCGAACTCACGCCCGGGAGAGCGCCGGCTCGACCTGGGATACGTCGAACCGATCGTCCGCGGCGGCGTAGAGCGCGTCATTCTCGGCCTGGACACGGACAAGCTCCGTCTCCAGGTCACGTACGCGCTGCTGAAGCCGTCGCATCTCGGAGAGCAGCCGGGGGTCGGGGCCGCCGACGTAGCCGAGAAGCGCCTTCGCCATTAGAGGGTCCTCCACGCTGAGTGACCGACCGGCATCTGCGGGTCGAAATTTCGCACCCGGCCACGTGGCTCCTGATAGGGTGCGCGGGCTTCCAGCGTCGCACCAAAAGGCCATCAGGTCAATATGATCACGGCGCGATAACTCAACCGTCACCCGGTCGGCGGCATGATCACGCGGACGGGACGGCTCGTGTCTGGCTGTACGAGATCATCAATTCTCTTGGCAGTCAAGAACATATTGGAGAGCCGGGAGGCCCGCCCCGCGGTTTCCCGGAAGCCGTGGATGATCTTGGATCGAGGCCCGGTCAGGCGACCCCTTTGGCCCCCGGCATCCCGTGCGTCCCTCCCACCTCGCAAATCATCCCGGATCCCGTTCGTCACGGGCTTCCCGGCAGATGCGGCAGGTATCGGACCAGGGCGCGCAACCCGACCCGTATCCGGCCTCACGGGGACCATGCGGTGCTCTAGAGTCGCCTGCGCAAGCTCACCCGATCGGGTGAGGTCCGACGCCGGTCCCGGCGTGTCGTGCGGCGTTTCGCGCGGCGCGTGCGACGTGTGCGTGCAGCGTGTAGGGCGCGCGCGGCCGGGATGCGGACGCGGTGGAGGGGACGAACGTACGGCACACCGAAGGGGAAGCCGTGGCCCGGCACAGCCGACGCTCGACGACCCGGATCCGCGCGCGGCGCGGCCACCGGCGCCGCCGTCGGCTGGGCCCCCTGCGTGTCGCGGCCGTCCTGCTCGGCATCGCCCTTGCGGTCGGCGGCACCCGGCTTTCGCTGGACCTCCTCGACGACGGCCGGTCCGGCGCGGACCGTACGGCGCCGGCCGACGCGACCGCGGCCACGTCCTCGTCCGGCGGTCCCGACCGGCCGCCTTCCGGAGTGCCGAGCACGCCAGAGGCGGCGGCCGGAGGCCCGGGCGCGGCCGTCAGCACGAGCCCGCAACCGAGTTCCGCCGCACCGCCCGCGGCCACGCCCCCGTCCCTGCTTGCGCCTTCGCCCGGCACGCCGTCGGAACCGGCGCCGGCCACGACGGGTCCGGCGACGCCGCAGCCCACCGCTCCGGCGCCCTCCCCCACCCCGAAGAGCCTTTCCCCGTCACCGACGACGACCGCGCCCGGCGGCGCCGGCACCGGCGCCGCGTACGAGGACGAGGTCCTGGCGCTCGTCAACGCCGAGCGCGCCGCGGCCGGTTGCGGCCCTGCGCAGGCGGACGCCGCGCTGCGCGGCCTCGCCCGCGCGCACAGCGACGACATGGCCGACCGCGGATACTTCGCCCACGACACCCCCGACGGCAAGTCGCCCTGGGACCGCGCCAAGGCCGCGGGGATCGACTACCTGGCCGCCGAGAACATCGCACGCGGCCAGGCCACCCCGAAGGCGGTCATGGAGGCGTGGATGAACAGCGAGGGCCACCGCGCGAACATCCTCAACTGCGGCTTCGGCAGGCTCGGCGTGGGCGTCCGCACCGGTTCCGGCGGGCCCTGGTGGACCCAGGAGTTCGGGCGCTGACGACTACCCGGCGACCGGCCGGACGATCGGCGTGCGGCGCGGGCGCGGGGTGGGCTGGCACTTCGTGCAGAAGTAGCTGCTGCGGTTCATGAAGGTGATGCGCCGGATGGGCGTCGCGCAGCGGTTGCAGGGCTCGCCTTCGCGGCCGTACGCGTCGAGCGAGCGGGAGAAGTAGCCGCTCTCCCCGTTGACGTTGACGTACAGGCTGTCGAAGGACGTGCCGCCCACGGCGAGCGCGTCGTTCATGACGTCCCGGACCGAGGCCAGCAGCAGCGCGGTCTGCGGCTTGGTGACGGTGGCCGTGGAGCGGGCGCCGTGCAGGCGGGAGCGCCACAGGGCCTCGTCCGCATAGATGTTGCCGATGCCGCTCACCAGCGACTGGTCCAGGAGCGCGCGCTTCAGCTCGGAGTCGCGGCGGCGCAGCGCCGCGTGGAAGGCGTCGTCGTCGAACAGCGGGTCGAGGACGTCGCGCGCGATGTGCGCGATCGACGGCGGCAGGACCGCGCCACCGCGTTCGACGGAGACGCCGCCGAAAGTGCGCTGGTCGACGAACCACAGCTCGCGGCCGCCGTCGGTGAAGGTGAAGCGCACGTGCAGGTGCTTCTCGCGCGGCGTGGCCGGGTCGTTGACCAGCAGTTGGCCGCTCATGCCGAGGTGCGCGAGCAGGGCGTCCTCGGGCGCGTCCGCGTCGCGAGGGGTGAGCGGGAGCCAGAGGTACTTGCCGCGGCGCATGGCCGCCTCGACCCGGGCGCCCTTGAGGGACGCGGCGAAGTCGTCCGGCCCCGCCGTGTGGCGGCGCACCGCACGCGGGTGCGTCACCTCGACGGAGGCGATGGTGCGGCCGACGACCCAGCGCTCCAGGCCCCGGCGTACGACCTCGACCTCGGGCAACTCGGGCACGCTCGACCTCCGGGGGGAAGCTCAGTTGGCCTTGGTCGACTCCGGCGCCGCGCCGTTGACCGGCGTCGTGCCGTCGCCGTACTGCGCACGGATCGCGCGCCACGCGCTCTCCGCCGCCTGCTGCTCCGCTTCCTTCTTGCTGCGTCCGACGCCGGTGCCGTAATCGACGCCGCCGACGCGCGCGAGGGCGGTGAAGGTCTTCTCGTGGTCCGGTCCGGTCTCCGACACGACGTATTCGGGTACGCCGATGCCGGTCGCGGCGGTCAGCTCCTGGAGGCTGGTCTTCCAGTCCAGGCCCGCGCCGAGACCCGCGGACGCCTCGATAAGGGGGTCGAACAGCCGGTGCACCAGCTCGGAGGCGGCGTCCAGGCCCTGGTCGAGGTAGACCGCGCCGATGATCGCCTCAAGGGTGTCGGCGAGGATCGACGACTTGTCGCGGCCGCCGGTGCCCTGCTCGCCGCGGCCCAGGCGGATGAACCGGCCCAGGTCGAGCTTGCGGCCCACCCCCGCGAGGGCGCGCGAATTGACCACCGCGGCACGCAGTTTCGCGAGCTGGCCCTCGGGCAGCTCGGGGTGTGCGCGGTAGAGGGTGTCGGTGACCACAAGGCCCAGCACCGAGTCGCCCAGGAATTCCAGGCGCTCGTTGGTGGGAAGGCCACCGTGTTCGTACGCATACGAACGATGTGTGAGTGCGCGCTCCAGAAGGGCGGCGTCGACTGTCCAGCCGAGCCGCCCTTCCAGATCCGCGTACTTCGCAAGCGAGTCCGTCACCGGGACGACCTACCCGGGAATCAGACCTCGAGGACCTGGCGGCGGTTGTAGGTGCCGCAGGTCGGGCAGGCAATGTGGGCCAGCTTGGGCTGACGGCAGCTGTCGCAGGTCACCAGGTTCGGCGTGACAGCCTTCCAGTTGCTGCGGCGGTGGCGGGTGTTGCTGCGCGACATCTTCCGCTTCGGAACAGCCACGGCTACTTCTCCTGGTTCTCATCGGCGCGAGACGCACCGTTGTCGTCGGCTTCGGCGGTCGATCCGTCGAAGAGGCCCTGCAAGGCCGCCCACCGGGGGTCGGCGGTGTCGTGGGAATGCCCTGGGTTCTCGTCGAGCAGAACCCCGCACTCGAGGCACAGCCCGCCGCAATCCTCGCGGCACACCGGTGCGAGCGGCAGTGCGAGCACCACCGCGTCGCGCAGCACCGGCTCCAGGTCGAACAGGTCGCCCACGAGCCGGGGTGCGTCGTCTTCCTCGGTCTCGCTGTCCGGGTAGATGTACAGCTCCTGGAACTCCACCTTGAGCTGACGCTCAAGCGGCTCCAGGCACCGTACGCACTCACCGGCCAACGGCACCTCGGCGACGCCGGAGACCAGCACCCCTTCCATGACCGCCTCGAGCCGGAGATCCAGCTCGAGCGGCACACCCTCGGGGACGCCGATCACCTCGATCTTCATGTCCGCCGGAGCCGGCACTTCGCGGGACACCTTGCGCATGGACCCAGGCCGACGACCCAGCTCTCGTGTGTCCACGACGAGCGGGCTGCGGTGGTCCAGGCGTTCCAGGGTGTCCTGCCTCATGCGGTGAACACCTCGCCCCGGTTCCGGAGGGAGGTGTGGCGGTCATAATTGTCGGCCCCGGGGTCGCCTTGGCAGGCATCCCAAGCAGGGCCGGTCCACAAGACTATCGCAAGTCGGGGCCCGTCCCCCAAACGGGGGCGACGGGCCCCGACCCCGCGAGGCCGGGCGGCCGCGCGAAGAGCGGTACGGCGGCGGCCGGCGGGGCGGTCAGCCGCCCTGGCGGCCGTCCGGGTTGAACTGGCGCACGTCGATCAGGCTGGTGTCGAAGAAGCTCGTCTCGTCGAGCGCCGCGTCGTAGCGCTGCTCGACGTGGCCGCCCTGCTGCGGTACGCCGCCCTGCCCGTACTGGCCTTGCTGCTGCTGGTACTGCGGGATCTCGTAGCCGCCGGACTCGTAGCCGCCCTGGTCGTACACCGGCTGCTGCTGGTAGCCCTGGTCGTAGTAGCCGCCCTGCTGCGGGGCCGCGGCCGCGGGCACGTACTGCGGCTGCTGGGGGTGCTGCGGCTGCTGGGGATGCTGGGGCTGCTCGGGGTAGCCGCCCTGCTGCTGCGCGGGCACCGGCGCGGACTGGCCCAGGAAGGGGGCGTTCTCGTCGGCGTCGAGGCGCGCCTGGAGGCTTCCGACCTGGTGCTGGCCGGTGCCCTCGGCCTCGTCCTGCGCCTTGAGGTACGCGCCGAGGTCGTCGATGGCCTTGCGGCCGCGCATCTTGTCGCGGCCGCGCCCGACGGCGGACAGCGTCTTGGTGAGCACGACCTCGAAGTTGGCCAGCTTCTGGTCGACGTAGTCGTCGGCCTCGCCGCGGATGCGCTCGGCCTCCAGGCGGGCCGCGGTCAGGATGCGCTCGGCCTCGGCGTACGCCTCGCGGGCCACGTCGGTGTCGGCGATCAGCGCACCGCGCTCCTCGCGGGCCCCGGCGACGACGCGCTCCGCCTCGCGGCGGCTCTCGTCGATGACCGCGTCACGGTCGGTGATGATGCGGCGGGCTTCCGCCATCTCCTCCGGCAGGAGGTTCTTGACCTCTTCCAGGCGGGCGACGACCTCGGCCCGGTTCACCACACACGAGGCCGACATCGGCATCGAACGGGCGCTCTCGACCAGAGCGATCAGCTCGTCGAGCTTCGGGGATACGTCCACTGGCGTTGCTCTCTCTCCCGGTGCCGGTCAGACACCACAGCGTACGAGCAGGAGCCGCCTTACTTGGCGTCCAACCGTTCGGTCAGGCGCTGCAACACGGTCGGCGGCAGGTATCCGGACACATCGCCTCCGTAGGTCGCGACCTCTTTGATGAGGCTGGACGACAGGAAGCTGTAGAGCGGATTGGTCGCGACGAAAAGCGTCTCGACCTCTGTCAGACCGTAGTTCATCTGAGCCATCTGCAGCTCGTAGTCGAAGTCGGTCACCGCACGCAGGCCCTTGATGATGGCCGGGATGCCGCGTCGGCGGCAGAAGTCGACGAGCAGTCCCTCGAACGCCTCGACCTTGACGTTGCCGTAGTGGGCGGTGACTTCCTCGATCATCTCGACGCGCTCTTCGACATCGAACAGGCCGGACCGCTTGGAGCGGTTGAAGCCGATCGCGACGTAGACCTCGTCGTACAGGCTGGACGCCCGGCCGATGATGTCCAAGTGCCCGTTGGTCACCGGGTCGAACGACCCGGGGCAGACGACTCGACGCACGGGTTTCTTCCCCTCGATCGCAGGTCCTGAGGCCCTGTTCGGGCTCGTTCCGGGCTCTGGCCGACCCCGGTTACGAGCGCGCGGCGCGACCGTACCAGAGCGTCGCCTCGCCATATCGCCGGGACCTGATCTCCTCGAACCCGGCAGGCCACTCGAACGCCCCGCCGCGCGTGGCCCGCTCGACGGCCACCAGCGCCTCCGCGGCCAGCCAGCCGCCCGCCGCGAGCGCGGTCAGCAACGCGGCCACGTCGGCGCCCGGGAGTTGGTAAGGCGGGTCGAGGAAGACGATGTCGTACGCCTCCGGTGGCGCCTGCTCGGCGGCCACCCGCTCCGCCCGCGCGATCCGCAGCTCGGCGCCCGGCAGCTTGAGGTCGGCGATGTTGGCGCGTACGGCCTTCGCGGCCGCCGCGTCGGACTCGACCAGCAGCGCGTGCGCGGCCCCGCGCGACAGCGCTTCGAGGCCGACCGCACCCGAGCCCGCGAACAGGTCCAGCACCCGCGCGCCGGACAGGCTGCGGCGCAACGACACCAGCGTCGAGAAGAGCCCCTCGCGGGCCCGGTCCGAGGTCGGCCGGGTCCCCTCGCCGGGCGGCACGGCCAGGCGCCGACCGCCCGCGGAGCCGCCGATCACCCGCGTCATGGGCGAAGCCCCGGCGCTGCCGTCGTCAGGTCGTTCATGCGCACCACGCTAGCGGGCGCGGGCGGATGCGATCACGCGACCGCCGCCGGCCGGGCGGTCCCGCGTACCGCCTCCCGCGAGGGCGCGCCGCCGCTCAGCCTTTGTCCAGATACTCCGCCCGGTCCTCGTCCAGCAGGCTGGCCAGCGCGCTGCGCAGGTCCGGGTGCTCGGTCAACTCCGGATCGCGCGCCACGATTTCGGAGGCTTCGTCGCGCGCGGCCACGATCACGTCCTCGTCGCGCACGACGGCGAGCATGCGCAGCGACGAACGGCTGCCGGACTGCGCGTCGCCCAGCACGTCGCCTTCGCGGCGTTGTTCGAGGTCGATGCGGGACAGTTCGAACCCGTCGAGGGTCGCGGCCACGGCGTCCAGTCGCTCGCGCGCGGCGGTCCCGGCGGGCATGTCGCTGACCAGCAGGCACAGCCCGGGGGCGCTCCCGCGCCCGACGCGCCCGCGCAACTGGTGCAGCTGCGAGACGCCGAACCGCTCGGAGTCCATGATCACCATGACCGTGGCGTTCGGGACGTTGACCCCGACCTCGATCACCGTCGTCGCGACAAGCACGTCCAACTCGCCGGCCGTGAAACGACGCATCACGTCGTCCTTCGCGTCCGGTGCCATGCGCCCGTGCAGCACGCCGACCCGCAGCCCCCGCAGCGGCCCGCTCTCCAGCCCCGCCGCGACGTCCAGCACCGCCAGCGGCGGCCGCTTCTCGCCGCCGTCGTCCGCGTCCGCCCCCATGTCGTCCGGATCGTCGAGATAGGCCTCGGGCGGCAGATCCTCCTCGGCGGCCTTCTTGCCCTTCGCCTTCTTCTTCGGCTTGGGCGCGTCCTCCTCGTCGCCGATCCGCGGACACACCACGTACGCCTGGTGCCCCTTGGCGACCTCCTCGCGTACGCGCTCCCACGCCCGGTCCAGGAACTTCGGCTTCTCCCGAGCCGGCACCACGTGCGTCGCGATCGGCGAGCGCCCCGAGGGGAGTTGGTCCAGTACGGACGTCTCCAGGTCGCCGAACACCGTCATCGCGACGGTCCGCGGAATCGGCGTCGCCGTCATGACCAGCAGGTGCGGCGGCCGCTCCGACTTGCCGCGCAGCGCGTCACGCTGCTCCACGCCGAACCGGTGCTGCTCGTCCACGACGACGAGCCCCAGGTCGTGGAACTTCACCTTGTCCTCGATCAGCGCGTGCGTCCCGATGACGATCCCGGCCTCACCCGTCACCAGGTCCAGCAGCGCGGCCCGCCGCGCGGGCACCCCCATCGACCCCGTCAGCAGCGACACCTTCGTGCCCACCTCGGACCCGCCCAGCATCCCCGGCCCCTCGGCGAGCGAGCCCAGCATCTCCACGATCGACCGGTGGTGCTGCTGCGCCAACACCTCGGTAGGCGCCAACAACGCCGCCTGCCCGCCCGCGTCCACCACCGTCAGCATCGCCCGCAAGGCGATCATCGTCTTGCCGCTGCCGACTTCTCCCTGGAGAAGGCGGTGCATGGGGTGTTCGGCGGCGAGGTCGGCGGCGATCTCGGTGCCGACTTTGACCTGGCCTTCGGTGAGGGTGAAGGGGAGTCGGGCGTCGAAGGCGGTCAGCAGGCCGTCGGGGCGGGCCTCGCGGGAAACGGCGGTCTGGGACTGGGCGGCGAGGCGGCGTTGGGCCAGGGCGACTTGGAGGACGAAGGCCTCGTCCCACTTGAGGCGGTCGCGGGCGGCGTTGACCTCGGGCCATGACGACGGCAGGTGGATCCACTGGAGGGCCTGGCGCAGCCCGGGCATGTCGCGGCGGGTGAGGAGGTCCGTGGGGAGCGGGTCGCCGACCTCGCCGAGCGTGTCGAGGGCGACGCGTACGCACTGGGCCAGCTTCCAGGACGGCATCGCGGCGGCGGCCGGGTAGACCGGGATCAGGGCGCCCGCGAACATCTGCGCGGCGCCGGAGTCGTCCTCGTCGTCCTGGTCCATCAACTGGTAGTCGGGCTGGTTGAGTTGCAGTTCGTCGCGGAAGCGGGCGACCTTGCCGGAGAAGAGGCCGCGCATGCCGGGGCGGAGTTCGCGTTCGCGCCAGGCCTGGTTGAAGAACGTCAGCTTGAGGTTGCCGCGACCGTCGGTGACGACCACTTCGAGGAGGTTCCCGCGGCGGTTGCGGAACTGGCGGGCGGTCACCTTGGCGATCTCGGCCATGACGGTGATGTGCTCGTCGACTTCGAGGCGCGAGAGGTCGGTGAGGCGGCCGCGTTCGGCGTACCGGCGCGGGTAGTGGCGCAGCAGATCGCCCACGGTGCCGAGACCGAGGGACTTGGCCAGCACCTTCGCGGTCCGGTCCCCGACCAGTTTGGCCAGCGGTTCATCGAGGCGGGACATGACGGCGTACGTTCTCCCTGGCTGACCGACGACGGGGGGTGCCAAGCGGCCTTGGCGACGTTACCCGCCGGGGCGGACAAGCAGGGGCATTCCCCCGAGCGCGGCGCTACTCGACGCCGATCAGCAGCGGGTAGACGGACTGGCCGCCGCTGTAGACGACGGCGTCGACCTCCGGGCGGCCCGCGCGCATCGCGGTGACCAGCTGGTCGGCGAGGCCGGTGTCGATCTGCGCGCCGGTGACCAGCGTGACCAGCTCGCCGCCGCCGGCGAGCATGCGGTCGAGCACGGTCTTGCCGGTCTCGGCGAGGTCCTGCCCGATGACCGCGATGTCGCCGTCGATGATGCCGAGGACGTCGCCCGCCTGGCAGACGCCGGCCATCGTCCACGCCTCGCGCGTCGCGGTGGTGAGGGCGCCGTACCGCGTCGCGCCGGCCGCCGACGTCATGCCGACGACGTCCTGGTCGAACCGGCGCCCGGGCTCGTGCACCGCGAGGGCGGCGATCCCCTGGACGGCGGCCTTGGTGGGCACCACCTGCACACGAATGCCGTACGCGTGCGCCTGCTCGGCCGCGACGCCCGCGACCGCGTGGCCGTCCGGGTCGTTCGGCATCAGCACCACCTCGCGGGCGCCGGTCGCGCGTACGGCCTCGACGAGCGCTCCGGTCGACGGCGCGCGCCCCGGGCCGGCCTCGACCACATGTGCGCCGGCCTCGGTGAACAGTGCGGCCAGGCCGTCGCCGTGGACGACCGCGACGATCGCGCGCCCGGCGGCCACCCGCGCCCCGTCGTGCGGCACCGCGTCCGAGACGGCGAGGTGCGTGATGCGGATGCGGTGCGGGCGACCCGCCTCGACGCCGGCCTCGACAGCGGCGCCCGCGTCGTCGACGTGGACGTGCACGTTCCACAGGCCCTCGCCGCCGACCACGACGAGCGAGTCCCCGAGGCCGTCGAGGCGCGTGCGCAGCGCCGGGATGGCGTCGTCGGGGGCGTCGAGGAGGTAGATGACCTCGAAGGACGGCGCCTGCGGGTCCTCGGCACAACGCGCCTCGGGCTCAAGGGCCTTCGGTACGGGCACATGCGCGCGCGGGGCGGTCGGCCGTTCGCCGGTGACCACAGCGACGAGCGCGTCGAACAGCACGCACAGGCCGCGGCCGCCCGCGTCGACGACTCCGGCGCGGCGCAGGACGTCCAATTGTTCGGGGGTGCGCGCGAGGGCGTCGCGGGCGGCGGAGGCGGCGCCGCGTACGACCGCGGTGAGGTCGTCGTCGGCTTGTTCGCACCCGGTGGCCGCGGCGCGCGCCACGGTCAGCATGGTGCCCTCTACCGGGCGGGCCACAGCGACGTACGCCTCCTCGGCGGCCCGCCGCAGCGCCCGCCGCAGGACGGGGCCGCTCGCGCGCTCGGCGCCGTCGGCGAGGGCGTCGCGGTACTCGGCCTCCACCTGGTCGGCCATGCCGCGCAGGAGCTGGCTGAGGATGACACCGGAATTGCCGCGTGCCCCCATGAGCGCGCCGTGGGCCAGCGCGCGGATGGTGCCGGGGAGGTCGGGTTCGTCGCCGTCGCGCACGTCGCGCACGTCACGTGCTTCGCGCGCTTCGGGGCCGTTGCGGTTCTCGCGGGTCTCGCGGTTCTCACGGGTCTCGCGGTTGAACAGGGCCTCGACCTCGGCCATGCCCGCTTCGAGGGTGAGGAAGAGGTTCGTCCCGGTGTCTCCGTCGGGCACCGGGTAGACGTTGAGCGCGTCGATCTCCTCGCGCGCGCGCCCAAGCTGCTGTAGCCCGGCCCGGCACCAGCGGCGTACCGCCGGAGCGTCCAGCTCTCCCAGCACGCCCACCTCGCCGTTCTCCTCGGATGCGCTCCGCCCGTAGTTGCTGGTGCAGCGTATCCGCCCCAGGGGCCCGGGAAGGTGCCGACGACCATGCGATAAGCTGGCGGCGAAGCGTGACGAGTTCTGTCGGATGTCCGTTGTCGCCCACTTGGGTATTGCTCGTAGCGCGGGCGATGCCCGCAAGCGCGGATTGGCGTCCCCACCCGCTCGTCGGTTACTCTTCCTCGGTTGCCTGGCACCTGCCGGCACGTGAACGTACGCGCAATCCTTATTCGTCTTTGGAGTGTCTCCCGTGGCTGCCAACTGCGACGTCTGCGGCAAGGGGCCGGGTTTCGGCAACAACATCTCGCACTCGCACCGCCGCACCCGCCGTCGCTGGAACCCGAACATCCAGACGGTCCGCACGGTACAGGGCGGCACGCCGAAGCGCCTGAACGCTTGCACCTCGTGCATCAAGGCGGGCAAGGTTACCCGCTGACCTGAGCTGAACCGAAGAGCCGGACCACCGCGCGGTGGTCCGGCTCTTCGTTGTGCCCGGGGGCCGGGGCCCGCCGCCTGTGCGGTGTGCGGGCGCCGCCCGCGTGCTGTGCGGGTGCCCGCTTGTCGTGCGCGGACGCCGCGCGTCAGGCTCGGAACCGCCAGCCGTGGTCGACCGGCCCGATCCCGGCCCCCAGCGGGAAGCCCTCGCGGATCGCGCCCGTCACGTACTCCTTGGCGGCACCCACCGCACGCGGCACGTCACGGCCCAGGGCGAGGTACGACGCGATCGCACTCGCCAGGGTGCACCCCGTACCGTGCGTGTGGCGGTTGTCGAAGCGGTCGCTGCGGAACCAGTGTTCGCGCGAGCCGTCGAACAGCAGGTCGGCGGCTTCACCCTTCAGGTGCCCGCCCTTGACCAGCACCCATTCCGGACCGAACGCGAGGACCGCCTCCGCGGCCTTGCGCATGTCGGCCTCCTCGCGCACCTCGAGCCCGGTGAGCTGCTGGACCTCGAACAGGTTGGGCGTGACGACGGTGGCGGTCGGCAGCAGTTTGCCGCGTACCGCATCCAATGCCTCCTCGGCCAGCAGCGCGTCGCCGTGCTTGGAGACCGACACAGGGTCGACCACGACCGCGGCCTTTTGCGTGGCCAGCAGCTCGGCGACGGTCTCGACGAGTACGGGCGACGCGAGCATGCCGGTCTTGACCGCCTGCACACCGATGTCGTCGACGACGCTGCGGTACTGCGCCCGCACCGCCTCGGGCGGCAGCTCCCAATAGCCCTGGACGCCGAGCGAGTTCTGCGCGGTGACGGCCGCGATGACGCTCATGCCGTGCACGCCGAGGGCGAGCATGGTCTTCAGGTCGGCCTGGATCCCGGCGCCGCCGCCGGAGTCGGAACCCGCGATCGTGAGCACGCGGGCGGGAGTCTGCACCATGCTTGCCAGCCTATCGACCGGCCTGGACGCCTCCACCGGGCCATGCCGCCCGGCCACCTTGCCGGGCCGGGCCGGTGTCATCCGCCGAAGTGGTCCCAGCCGCCCCCGCCGGACCACTCCTCGCCGTCCACGGTGACACCGGGGCCGCCGCCGGCCACCTGTCCCACGACCCGCCACCGCGCGGTCAGCGCGGTCCCGGCCGGGAACGTCGCGACGAGTGCGTGGTCCTCACCCCCGGTGAGGACCCACTGCAGCGGGTCCGCGCCCAGCGCCCGTGCGACGTCGCGCATTTGTGCCGGGATGTCGAACAGCTCGCTGCGCAGGTCCAGGCGTACGCCGGAGGCCCGGGCCAGGTGGCCGAGATCGGCGATCAGGCCGTCGCTGACGTCGAGCATCGCGGTGGCGCCCAGGCGGGCGGCGGCGGGGCCGGCCTCGTACGGCGGCTCGGGCCGCCGGTGCGCCTCGACGAACGCACGCGGGTTGCGGTGGCCGTGGCTGAGGATCGCGAACCCGGCGGCGGACCAACCGAGCCATCCGGCGACCGCCACGATGTCCCCGGCGCGGGCGCCGGCGCGGGTGACGGGGGCGCGGCCCTGGAGGTCGCCGAGCGCGGTGATCGAGATCATGACGGAGCTGCCGCGCACGACGTCGCCGCCCGCGACGCCGGTGTCCACGACCGCGCATTCGTCGCGGAGCCCGTCGTACAGTTCGAGCGCCCACGCCACCGGGAGTTCGGCCGGGCCCACCAGGCCGACGAGCAGCGCGGTGGGGACCGCCCCCATCGCCGCGATGTCGGCGAGGTTCTGGGCGGCGGCCTTGCGCCCGACGTCGTACGCGGTCGACCAGTCGCGCCGGAAGTGCCGTCCCTCGACCAGCAGGTCCGTGGTGGCCACGACGCGCCCGTCCGGCGCGGCGACCACGGCCGCGTCGTCGCCGGGCCCCAGCGGCACGTGTCTGCCGGTGGGGACCCGCTCGGTGAGCGCACCGATGAGGCCGAACTCGCCGAGGTCGCCCAACGTCCCGCTCATGGGTGGTGTCCCGTCCTGTCGGTGTCCGGTCGCCGGTCCGGTGATGTCGTGATCTGGTCGCTGAAGTGCTCAAATGCGCAGGCGGGCGGCGCTCCCGACACATCGAAAGTTTGCACAAACTTCCCCTGAAGTCCGGCCGCGACATGGTCGCCCGCGTCCACGCGGTCGACAATGGTTGCATCCGACCGCGCCGAACCGCGCGGCGCGGTGGCGGGTCCCCTTCCTGGGGGCCGCGCGGATCCCCTCAATCCTGGCGTGCCGGGAGGCCGTGGTGGTACAGGCATACATCCTGATCCAGACCGAGGTCGGTCGGGCGGCGGCGGTGGCCCGGCAGATCGCCGCGCTGCCGGGCATCACCGCGGCCGAGGACGTCACCGGGCCGTACGACGTGATCGTGCGCGCCGAGGCCTCCGACGTCGACGAACTCGGACGCCTGGTCGTCGCGAAGGTGCAGCGCGTCGAGGGCATCACGCGCACCCTGACGTGCCCGGTGGTGCACCTCGGCTGACCCGCGCGCAAGCTCCCGGCCGACGACGAGCGGGGCACCCTCGGGCGCGCGTGCCCCGCACCTTGCGTGCCCCGCATCCCGCGCCTTCCGGCGCGGTGCCTAGGATCGGCACGTGACCGACCCCGACGCGCCCGCTCCCGACGCGCCCGAATCCCCCACGCCGGCCCCCGTCGGGTCCGCCGCCGAACCGGCACCCGTACGGTCCGACCCGCGCCCCCGGCTGCTCAAGTACGTGGTGCCCGGCGCCGTGGTCGCCGGCGGCCTGCTGCTGACCGCCATCACGCTGCTCGACGGCGACCCGGACCCGGTGAAGGTCCGGCTGCCGCAGCCCCCGGCGGAGGTCCGCGCGGAGATCGACCGCATCTGCCGCGACCTGCAGGACCAGCTGCCGGACAAGGTGCTGGACGCCGAGTCGCGCAAGACGGTCCCGGACTCCGACCTGATCGCGGCGTGGGGCGACCCGGCGGTCGTGCTGCGCTGCGGGGTGCCGACGCCGGTCTCGCTGCGCCCGGACGACCCGCGCTACGACCCCGCGCAGAACGTCGCGGGCGTCAACGGCGTCGACTGGTCGTTCACTTTCCTCGGCGAGGGGAAGGGCGTGCGCTTCACGACGCTGCACCGCGAGGTGAACATCGAGGTCACCGTGCCGGCGAAGTTCGGCCAGCAGACCGGTCCGCTCACCGCGCTCGCGGAACCGGTGAAGCGGACCGTGCCGGCCACGATGGGCAGTGGCTGACGCCGCGAACCCGCTCAGCGCAGAAGTGAGTTCGGGCGCTCCAGCGCGGCGCTGATGAGGCGGTCGACCAACTCCGGGTACTCGACCCCGCTCGCCTTCCACATCTGCGGGTACATCGACACCGGGGTGAAGCCGGGCATGGTGTTGACCTCGTTGATGACCACGCCGCCGCCGTCCAGCAGGAAGAAGTCGACGCGCGCGAGACCTTCGCAGCTGAGGGCATCGAACGCGGCCACCGCCATGCGCTGCACCTCGCGCGTCTGCTCGTCCGTGAGGAGGGCGGGCACGTCGGTCTCGGTCACGTCGTCGAGGTACTTGGCCTCGAAGTCGTAGAACTCGTGGTCGCCGCGCACCCGGATCTCCGCCGGGACGCTCGCGATCGCGCCGTCCCGGGTCTCCAGTACGCCGCATTCGATCTCGCGGCCGGTCAGCATGCCTTCGACGATGACCTTGGGGTCGTGCTTGCGCGCGGTCTCGATCGCCTCGTCGAGCGCGTCGATGTCGTGGACCTTGCTGATGCCCATGCTCGAACCGGCGCGCGCGGGCTTGACGAACACCGGGAAGCCGAGCGCCGCGACGGCCTCGCGCACCGCGGCGGGGTCGCGCTCCCAGTCGCGCGGGCGGATCGTCGTGTACGGGCCGATCGGCAGGCCGAAGCCTTCGAACACCCGCTTCATGTACTCCTTGTCCATGCTGACCGAACTGGCCAGCACGCCCGAGCCGACGTACGGCACACCCGCGAGTTCCAGCAGGCCCTGGATGGTGCCGTCCTCGCCGTACGCGCCGTGCAGCAGCGGGAACACCACGTCCACGCCGCCGAGCAGGTCGGTGACCTGCCCGGTCTCGACGAGCGTGAGCTCGCGCTGCGTCGGGTCGGCGGCCAGCACCACGGAACCGCCGGGCTCCGCGACGTCGGTGACGTCCGGCAGCCGCCCGGAGTTGCCGATCGCGAGGCGCTCGGCGGCGTCGGCGACCAGGGCCCAGCGGCCGTCCTGCGTGATGCCGAGCGGGAGCACGTCGTACTTCTCCCGGTCGATGGCGGCGAGCACACTGCCCGCGGTCACGCAGGAGATCGCGTGCTCGGAGCTGCGCCCGCCGAACACGACGGCGACGCGCGGACGCGTGCCGCCGGCGGGGGTGCCGGTGGTGCCAGGGGTGCCGGAAGCGGGGGTGACGTCGTTCATGGTGGCAAAACCCTACTGCCACATGTGTGCGAGCGTTGGGAGGCACCTCGCGGACGTCGGGGTTCGGCGTCGGTGTTCGGCGTCGGGGGGTGACGTCCGCGTCGGTGTCGGCGTCAGCCGTCGACGTCGTACCTCTCCGGCTTGGCGCTGCGCGACATGAGCTCTTTGACCGCCAGGCGCGGGGATTTGCCGTCCTTCACCATCGCGACCACGGTGTCGACGATCGGCATCTCCACGCCGTGCCGGCGCGCGAGTTCCTGCACCGCGACACACGACTTGACGCCCTCGGTGGTCTGGCTCGTCGCGGCGGTGGCCTCGTCGAGCGTCATGCCGCGCCCGAGGTTCATGCCGAAGGTGTGGTTGCGCGACAACGTCGACGAGCAGGTCGCCACCAGGTCGCCCAGGCCCGCGAGACCGGCGAACGTGTGCTGGTCGGCGCCCATCGCGGCGCCGAGGCGCATCGTCTCGGCAAGGCCGCGGGTGATGAGCGAGGCCTTGGCGTTGTCGCCCAGGTCCAGGCCGTCGGCGGCGCCGGCCGCGAGGCCGATGACGTTCTTGACGGTGCCGCCGAGTTCGCAGCCGACCACATCGGAGTTCGTGTACGGCCGGAAGTACGGCGTCATGCACGCGGCCTGGAGCCTGCGGGCGACGTCCTCGTCCGCACAGGCGACCACGCTCGCGGCGGGAAGGCGCCGGGCGATCTCGGCCGCCAGGTTGGGCCCGCTGACGACCGCCACGCGGTCCTCGGCGACGCCGGCGACCTCGCCGATGACCTCGCTCATGCGCTTGGCGGTGCCGAGTTCGATGCCCTTCATGAGGCTCACCAGAACCGCGTCGGAGGGCAGCAGCGGCGCCCATGCGGTGAGGTTCCCGCGCAGCGACTGCGACGGCACGGAAAGCACCACGAAGTCGGCGCCCGCGGCGGCCTTCCCGGGGTCGACCGTCGCGGTGACCGTCTCGGGCAGGCGGACCCCGGGGAAGTAGCCGGGGTTGTGGTGGTCGTCGTTGATCGCGTCGACGACCTCGGCGCGGCGCGCCCACAGCGTCACGTCGCAGCCCGCGTCGGCGAGGATCATCGCGAAGGCCGTCCCCCAGGAGCCGGCGCCGAACACCGCGCAGCGCGTCATGCGGCGCCGCCCTCGGCGGTGCGCTCGGTCGGGCGCTCCGCGGGGCGCTCGGCCGGGGGTTCGGCGGGGGCCTCGGCGAGAGTCTCGGCGGGGCTCTCGGCGGCGGGGCCGGTCACGGGCTTGTCCCCCTCGGCGGGGCCGGTCGCCGCCGGATCCGCCTGCGGTCCGGGCGTGTTCTTGGCCTTGCGGCGGCTCTCGCGCGGCGGGACGGGCTCTTCGCGCAACTTGGCGAGCAGTTCGGTCACGGCGTCCATGATGCGGTCCGTGGCGCCGCGCAGGACATCGGCGGTCAGTTCGCGGCCGCGGAACTCGTCGAGGTCGACGGCCGGTCCGGCGAGCACCTTCATGGTCTTGCGCGGGAGGAGGCGGGGGCGCTTGGCGTACGGCGCCAGCAGGTCCTGGGCACCCCACTGGGCGACCGGGATCACCGGAGCGCCGGTGGTCAGCGCGATGCGCGCGGCACCGGTCTTGCCCTGCATGGGCCACAGCGCCTTGTCGCGCGTGATCGTGCCCTCGGGGTAGACGGCCACGCAGTCGCCGCGTTCGACCGCCTCCACCGCGGCGCGGAAGGCCAGCGCGGCGTCGGCGGAATCGCGATAGACGGGGATCTGGCCGGCGCCCTTGATGATGCGGCCCACCACCGGGATCTTGAACAGCGAGGACTTCGCGAGGAAGTGCGCCTCACGGCCGGACTCGTACTGGAAATGCGCATAAGTCAGCGGGTCGACATAACTGATGTGGTTGACCGCGGTGACGAAGCCGCCCTCCACGGGGATGTGCTCCATCCCGCGCCAGTCGCGCTTGGTGAACACCAGGAGCAGGGGTTTGACCACCACGACCACGACGCGGTACCAGAAGCCGATCCTTCTCCGGGCCATCAGTAGCGAGCCTCCTGAGTCGTGTTGCGCCGTGTCCCTGCTCACACAATGGGCGACCGGGCTGAGCGGATGCCGATTATGTACAAGGGAACACCATGGTGTGATCGCCCCCGGGCACAACCCCCCGCGCCCCGGTCGATGCCCGTAGTTTCCCGTGAGAATCGTCGCGATGTCGAGAAAGGCGCACGTCCAACGCACCGGCGGAGTCCGGAGCAATGCTTTTACCGGCCTCGAACGGGCGTCCGGCACGAGGTCGCGCACCGACGATCGAGCGGGCGGATCCGGGCACACAAGGGCACGGCATACGAGCACAGATGAGCAAGGTTGGGCACGCTTGAGCCCACTCGATCGAGTCGATCGAGCACGCCGGGCAAGGCTTGGACAAGCCTTGGGCACGACAGGAACAGCGAGACGCAGGGAGGACGGATGCGCGAACCCCGGGTGACCCCTGGCCTCGCGGTACGCCCCGGCCTTCCGGTCGTCCCGCCCGCACCGCGCCACTGGCGGCTGGTGGTGCCCGTGAAGCCCCTGCCGATCGCCAAGAGCCGCCTGGCCCCCGCGACCGGGGAGCACCGCGGCGAACTCGCCCTGGCGTTCGCCGCGGACACGGTACGCGCGGCGCTGGCATGCGGGCGCGTCGACGGGGTCCTGGTGGTGACGGACGACCCGCTGGTCGCCGAGGCGGTGCGCGCGCAGGGCGCGGAGACCGCGGCCGACGTGGGCGGCGGGCTCAACGCGGCGCTCGCGCACGGTGCCGCACTCGCCGGGCGGCGCTGGCCGGGCACCGGGATCGCGGCGCTGTCCGCCGACCTGCCCGCGCTGCGCTCCGCGGAGTTGGACCGGGTGCTCGGCCAAGCAAGCGCGTACCACCGCTCGTTCCTGCCGGATGCGGCCGGCATCGGCACGACTCTGCTGGCGGCTTCCCCGGGAGTTCCGCTCGCGCCCGCCTTCGGCGGCGCCTCCCGGGCCCGGCACCGCGCCTCAGGGGCCCACGAACTCAGGCCGCCGGGTGTCGATTCGGTACGCCGGGACGTCGACACCGTCGAGGACCTCGCGCGCGCGGTCGAGCTGGGTGTCGGCCCGCGGACGTGGACGGTCCTGCCGTTGCTGACGGCGGGCTGCTGATGTCGGCTCCTGACGTCCGCTCCTGACGTCCGCTGCCGAAGTCGGGCTGCTGGGTGCGGGCTGCCCGACCAAGGGCTGCGCCCCTCTGGGCTGAGGCCCGGATGGTTGCGGCCCGCAGGGCTGCGGTCGCGCGGCCGCGGTCCGAGGCGGCAGGGCCACGCGCGGTTCGCCCCGGACGGTTTCGCGGCTCGGGAGGGTCCGGCGAAGCCGGTGCGGCGGTACACGATCAAGGCCGCGGGCCCGAGAAGGCGTGTAGTGGCCCACTGGACGCCCGTTCGTGGCCTCCGGCACCTCGCAGTAGCCCACAGGAGACTTCGCGGCCTCAGCGGGCCGTACAGCGTTGCCGGCGTCGGTCACGGCGGGCCGTACCCTCGAGCCATGCAGGGAACCGTGCACACATTCGACGCCGCCACCCGGTCGGGCACCGTGCTGCTCGACGACGGCAGCGCGCTCCCCTACCCCGCATCGGCGTTCGACGCCTCGGGGCTTCGGCTCTTGCGGCCCGGCCAGCGGGTGCGGCTCAAGGTCGAAGGCGAAGGGCCGAAGCGCACCGCGGTATTCCTGACGATCGCCACGCTGTCCGATCCGCATGTGTGACCACCCGCCGAACACCCGTACGGCCTAAGCAAACGCGCCCCGGGCGCCGCGCGGGAGGCAGCAAGTGCCTCCCGTCCCCCCGGTTTTCCGCCTTCCGAGTAGCCACTGCCACCCCGATGGCCCAACGACTCGACCCGCAACTCACCCGCCCCGCAGGCCTCGAACGTACTCGCGAGCCGCGAGCGCGCCGGGCCGAGCGACCCCAACAGCCCCGCCGCGCACGGGGCGCGGCGGCGGCGCGGCGAGTCACGGGCGATGCGCCGGCGCCCTGAGACGGCACGGTGGTACCCGAGGGGTTCAAGGCGGTCGGAGGGCTTGGCGGGACTGGTGCCGTACCCGAACGGCCCTGCAGCGTATGGGTCGCGCGTGAACGGGGTGCGGTGACGCGCGACCGCCGATCGTCCAACTCCCCCGGCTCCCCTGCCCCAACGCTCCGCGAGTTGGCCCACCAGGTCGACGCGCCCACGAACAAGCGTGCGAATAGCGGTGCCACGGAAGGGATCGAGGGCGTACGGAGCACCCGGCGGTCGGCGCCGAGCCCAACTCGGGGGCATGGCCCGGCAACTGCGCACCGACGGCGTCCAGTTGCCTCTCGCTCCGCAGCTTTGGGCACCGCTCCGAGAGCCGCCCAGCCGAGATGTGCCCCGGCCTCTCGTGTCGCGGGTTTGCCAACTCGCAGTGACGATCCGGCAACTGCGGGCCGCGGCGGCGGCCGTGGGGTGGCCGAGCTGCGTCCGGGGACCGTCCCGAGGACTCCGACAGGCACGTCCGCCCCCACCCCACCCGAACCGACGCCTCTGCCAAACCCGTAGGCCCGTAGGCCCGAAGGGCCTGAAGCCCTGAAGCCCTGATGCCTTGAGCCCGTCGAGTCCTGGCCGCAGCCACGTAGGTCCTCGGCGACCGCGGCCACGCCACGCGCGGCGCCGGAGCCCCGGGCTGGGGGCCGTCGTTCGCCGGGTCAGATGCCGCGGCGTTCAATGCAGTCCGCAACCGCGGCTCCCACCCCGGGGCCCGCGGACCGCGAAGTGCCCGTGTACGCGGGCCACAAGGCCCGGTACGGGCCGGCCCGTAGAAGTCCCGTCCCCGGCTCGGCCGGACCCGTTCCCGCGCCGCGCAGGCGGATCGCGCCCGAACGGCCCTGTCCCGTCAGGCCCCCGCCGACGCCCGGCCGGGGTGCGCCGCCCCCGTCTCCGACCCGCGTGTCCGCCCCGTCTCCGTCGCCTGTGCGGAACGCGGGGTTCCGGACGCGGGGGGGGGCGGCCCCCACCAACAGTGGGGACGGCCGCGGGCGCGGGGGGTTGAGCGTGTGGGG
>NZ_JBSFVE010000006.1:166674-361739 GCF_053592165.1 Streptodolium elevatio | reverse complement strand
CCGTGTGGTGGACCCCCGAACGCGGCGCGGCATACCGCCGATTCACCACGGAAGACCGGACCACCCTCCTGAACGCCTACACGGCACACGGCCGCCAGAACGCGCTGGACCTATAGGGACCCGGCAACGAGGGCCCGGGCCGCCGAGTGGCGTGCAGGCACGAGGAACAGGCGACGGCCGGGTGGCGGCGGGTGGTCGCGAGTGTGGGCCACGGCAGATAAGGGCACCTCGAAGGCCCCCTTTCGCGCCCCCGACCCGGTAGCGTGCGGCTGCCGCCAACGTACGGGAGGGCCATGCCCGCACAGGAGACCCCGGTGGCCGGAATCGATCCGGCCGCCGATCCGGCTGCCGGGCGGGCCGCCGACAAGCTGCCGCCTGCCGGACCAGCGGTCGATCCCGAAGACCCCGACGCCCGCTCGCCGCGCGTCCAACTCGTCGCGGCTCTGCTCGCGGTGCTGCTGGTCGTCGGGGCCGGGTTCCACCTGCTCTTCGTGAGCCTGCACGTGGCCCCGGAGAACCAGGCGTCCCGCAAGTACTCGGAGGACATCCGGGGGTGGATCTTTCCCCTCTTCGAGCAGAACTGGAAGTTGTTCGCGCCCGACATCCTCGCGGTCAACGTCCGGCTCAACGCGCGGGTGCAGTACCGGGCCGCGGACGGCACCGTGCGGGAGTCGGCCTGGACGGACCTGACCGGCGACGACATCGCGCACATCCAGGGCAACCCGTTCCCGAGCAAGGCCGACCAGAACTTGGTGCGCCGCGCGTGGGACTTCTACCTGGGGTCGCACAACGCCGACGAGAGCCCCGCCAACAACCAGGCCGAACTGGCCGAGGAGTACCTGCGGAGGATCGTGGTCAAGCGCTTCCAGGACGCCGGGCGCGCGGACGGGATCGTCGCGGTGCAGCTACGCGCGGTGTCCACCCCGATCGCGGCGCCGGGGTCGTCGCCGACGCAGCCGACCGTACGCGAACTGGGCTGGTGGGAGACGAAGCGCGATGACTTCCGTTGACCCCGGGCCCGCGTCCGGGCACGTTCCGGCGCCTGCGGCTCCCGCGGACGACGCGCCGAAGCCCGCTCGCGGGCGTCCGCCGCTCGACGTACGCCTGGCCGAAGGGCTGCTCGCTCTCCTCGGCCGCATCACCGGACGCCCGCGCGGCCTCTACCAGGCGGCCCTGTTGCGCATCGGCTTCGGCGGCGTCTTCCTTGCCGCGCTCCTGCGCGAGTTCCTCAACCGGCGGGAGATCTGGGGCGACCGGTCGCCCTGGTCGCCGGACATGGCCCGCAGACTGCTCGGCGGCATCGACGGTGTCAGCATCCTGCTGGTCCGCGACGAACGCTGGTGGTTCGAGCTGATGTTCGCAGTCGCGGTGCTCGCGACCACGCTGTTCGTGCTGGGCTGGCACACGCGGGCGACGAGCGTGCTGTTCTGTGTCATGGTCGTGTCCTTCAACAGCCGTTCCCTGCTGATGACGGACAGCGGCGACACCGTGCTGCTGCTGATGTCCTTCTACCTGATGTTCACGGCCTGCGGTCGCGTGTGGTCGCTCGACGCACGCCGGGCACGGCGTACGGGGCAGACGCGTTCCCCCGGGCCGGGCCACGAGTGGGGCGTCTTCGTCGCGCTGTTCGCGGTCGTCGCCGCCGGACTGCTGCTGCCGTGGTGGGCGTCGCTGGTCGGTGCGGCGATCGTGCTGACCGGGATGTGGCGCCTGCCGCTCGAACTCGAACAACTGCGCGCGGCCCTGGTGGCCGCGATGCACCACTGCGCGCTGTTCGTGATCGCCGCCCAGGTATGCGTCATCTACGCGGCCGCGGGGCTGTTCAAGGTGCAGGGCAAGACGTGGCAGGACGGCACGGCCATGCACTACGCGCTCAACCTCGAGTACTTCCAGCCGTTTCCGGCGCTGTCCGGCGTCGTGGACGGCGGCGAGGTCTGGGGTACGGCGCTGGCGTACGTCACGGTCTTCACCCAGGTCGGGTTCGCGTTCCTCGTCTTCGCCAAGCGCGCGAAGTACGTCGTCATCGCGATCATGCTCGGCATGCACTTGGGCATCGCCGTGCTGCTGGGCCTGCCGGCCTTCTCCGCGGCCATGGCACTGGGCGACCTGGTGTTCCTGCCCACTGCGTTCCTCTTGTTCGTCCGGGCCCAGGGCGGCCGGGCCGGACGGTGGGTCGGCGGGCGGCTGCGTGCGCGGCCCGGCGCGGAGGGCGCCCCGCGTACCCTCGACGCGTGACCGACGACCAAACCGCCCCGCACGACCCCGCACGCGAGGTGGGCGTCGGGCCGCACCCGCAGCCGTGGCCCGACGACCCGAGGTACGACCCCGAGCTGCTGGCCGAGGGGGACCGGCGCAACGTCGTCGACCACTACCGCTACTGGACCCACGAGGCGATCGTCGCCGACCTCGACACGCGCCGGCACGACTTCCACATCGCGATCGAGAACTGGCAGCACGACCTCAACATCGGGTCGGTCGTGCGCACGGCCAACGCCTTTCTCGCCCGCGAGGTGCACATCGTCGGCAAACGCCGGTGGAACCGGCGCGGCGCGATGGTGACGGACCGGTACCAGCACGTGCGGCACCACCCGGGCGTCGCGGACCTGGCGGAGTGGGCGAAGTCCGAGGACCTGCCGGTCATCGGCATCGACAACCTGCCCGGCGCGGTGCCGCTGGAGACCACGGTCCTGCCGCGGCGCTGCGTCCTGCTCTTCGGCCAGGAGGGCCCCGGGCTGACCGAGGAGGCGTGGGCGGCCTCTTCGCTGGTGTGCTCGATCGCCCAGTTCGGCTCGACGCGGTCGATCAACGCGGGGGCCGCGGCGGCGATCGCGATGCACTCCTGGGTGGTGCGGCACGTCGCCCCCGAGGACCTGCCGCCGAGCGGGGTGTGAGCACGTGACGGACGCTGCCGCGGAAAACGCCGGGTCCGAACTCGCCGGGTCCGTGCCGCGCTTCGACGCGGTCGTGCTGGCCGGCGGAGTCGCGCGGCGGCTCGGCGGCCGGGACAAGCCCGCGCTGCGGGTGGGCGGACGCACGCTTCTCGACCGCGCAGTCGAGGCCTGCGCGGGGGCGGGGCGCGTGGTCGTGGTGGGGCCGGAGCGTACGACCGCGGCGGCGGTGCGCTGGGTGCGCGAGGATCCGCCGGGCGGCGGGCCGGTGGCCGCGGTGGCGGCCGGGCTGGCCGCGGTCGACGCGCCGTACGTCCTGCTGCTGGCCGCCGATCTCCCGTTCGTGACCCGGGAGGTGACGGGCCGTCTCCTCGACGCGCTGGTGCGCCCGGCGGACGGCGGCGCGAATTCGCCGCCCGACGGCGCGCTGCTCGTCGACGCGGACGGACGTGATCAGATGCTGCTCGCGGCGTACCGGACCGAGGCCCTGCGTGATGTGCTGGCCGCGCTCGGCGAACCGCACGGAGCCGCGCTGCGGCGGCTGCTCGCACCGCTGGCGCTGGTTCGGGCGGTGGACGCCGAGGGCGCCGCGTTCGACTGCGACACCTGGCCTCAAGTGCGGGCTGCGAGGGACCGTTCCGGGAGGATGGAAGACGTGCTGGAGGACTGGATCGAGGCCGTGAAGGCCGAACTGGGCGTCGAGCTCGACGTCGACATCGCCGCGTTGCTGGACATGACCAAGGTCGCGGCGCACAACGTCGTGCGCCCGGCGGCCCCGCTGACCGCGTTCCTGGTCGGGTACGCGGCGGCGCAGGCGGGCGGCGGAGAGGCGGCCGTCGCCGAGGCGCTGCGCAAGGCGGAGGCGTTGGCCGCGGCGTACGAGCGCCCCGAACAAGGCAACGAGCAGTGAACAAGCGAAGCGGCGAAGCAGAACCAGGGATGCGTTTCGCGAATGCGGCCGCCGAGCGTAGCGAGGCGGCGGCATGAGGGTGAGGTGGCGGTGTGTCTGATCACCACGATCTGCCCTGGCCCGACGCCCGGGCGCGCGCCCGGGCCGCCGGTCGGCCGCTGCCCGCGGTGTCCCGCACCCTGCACCACGCGCGGGACCACGTGCTGGCCAGGCCGCTGACCGCGCTCACCGACCTGCCGCCGTTCGACACGTCGGCGATGGACGGCTGGGCCGTCGCGGGTCCGGGCCCGTGGAAGGTCCGCGGGCGGGTGCTCGCGGGCGACGACTCGGGCGTGCTCGCGCCGCTGCGCGACGGTGACGCGGTCGAGATCGCCACCGGGGCGCGGCTGCCGCGCGGGGCCACGGGGGTGCTGCGCAGCGAGCGCAGCAAGGTGGACGACCGCCTCCTGTTCGGCGACGTGCAGCAGGGCGGCGACATCCGCGCGCAGGGCCAGGAGTGCCGCAGTGGGGACGAGTTGCTGCCGGCGGGGACCGTGGTCACCCCGGGCGTCGCGGGGCTCGCCGCGGCGGCCGGGTACGACGAGCTGATCGTCGTCGACCGCCCCCGCGTCGAAGTCCTCGTGCTCGGCGACGAACTGCTCGACTCCGGCCTGCCGCGCGACGGGCGCGTGCGCGACGCACTCGGCCCGCTGCTGACCCCGTGGCTGCGGCTGCTGGGCGCGGACGTGCGCCGGGTGCGCCGGGTGGGCGACGAACTGGCCGCGCTCCGCCGAGCGGTGGACAACTCGCAGGCCGACGTCGTGATCACGACCGGTGGTACGGCGGGCGGCCCGGTCGACCACGTACACTCCCTGCTGCGCGACCTGCGGGCCGAACTCCTGGTCGACGGCGTCGCGGTACGCCCCGGGCACCCGATGGCGCTGGCCCACCTCCCGGGCGCGCGGCCGGGCGGCGGGCGCTTCCTGGTCGCCCTGCCCGGCAACCCGCTCGCGGCGGTGTCCGGCATGCTCACCCTCGCGGTCCCGCTGCTGCGCAGGCTCTCCGGCCGTGCGGAGCCGAGGCCGCGGCGGGTGCGGGTGGCCGACGCGGTCACCGGGCATCCGCGCGACACCCGGCTCGTGCCGATGACCGGGGACGTACCCCTGCACTTCTCGGGGCCGTCGATGCTGCGCGGCTTCGCGGTGGCCGACGGGATGGCCGTCGTGCCGCCGGGCGGCCTCCGGGCGGGGGACCGCGCCGAGGTCCTGCGGGTCCCACGATGAAGACGGTGCGCACGCCCGACGACCAGCCGTCCGACCGCAGGGGGCCGATGGGCGCCCTGGCCCGGCCGATCCCCGGTGTCGCGCGCGACGCGGAGGCCGAGGCGATGGGGCCGGGTGCCGCGGCGATCAGCATCCCGCGCGATCGGCCGGGGCCGCTCAAGCAGGTGCTGCGGCGCTTCGGGATGGCCCTGCTGGTGCTGCTCGCGACGGTGCTGATCGTCTACCTCGACCGGGGCGGTTACAAGGACAACGCGGGCGGGGAACTGTCGTTCCTGGACGCGGCGTACTACGCGACCGTCACGCTGTCCACGACCGGCTACGGCGACATCGTGCCCGCCAGCGAGTCCGCCCGGCTGGTCAACATCCTGGTGGTCACGCCGCTGCGCGTGGTGTTCCTGATCATCTTGGTCGGCACCACCCTCGAAGTCCTCACCGAACGCACCCGGGAGCAGTGGCGGCTGTCCCGCTGGAGGTCCACCTTGCGAGACCACACTGTCGTCGTCGGGTACGGCACCACGGGCTTCAGCGCGATCCACACGCTGCTGGCGCAGGGTGTGCCCAAGGAGCGGATCGTGGTGGTCGACCCCGATCCGGAGACCGCCGCGTACGCGGCGGACCAGGACGGCCTGGTCGTGGTGACCGGCGACGCGACGCGCGCCGAGGTGCTGCGCCGCGCCGAGTTCGAGCGGGCACGGAACCTGATCGTGTCGGTCAACCGCGACGACACCGCGGCCCTGGTGACCCTGACGGCACGTCAGCTCAACCGTCGCGCCTGGATCGTGGTCGCGGTGCGCGAGGACGAGAACTCCCCGCTGATCCGGCAGAGCGGCGCGGACTCGGTCGTCACCACGGCGAGCGCGGCAGGGCGCCTGCTGGGGGTGTCGATGCTGAGCCCGAACGTCGGCGAGGTCGTCGAGGACCTGCTGCACTACGGCTCGGGCATGGACCTGATCGAGCGGCCGGTGGACAAGCGCGAGGCCGGCAAGTCGCCGTCGCAGTGCCGCGACCTGGTGGTGGCGGTCGTACGCGGGCACCGCATGCTGCGGCACGACGACCCCGAGGCGTCCAAGCTGGCGGCCGGGGACCGGCTCGTGGTGATCCGCAGCATCGGCCAGCCGGGTACCGGGATAGTGACACCGTCGTCCGAACGGCACTGAGCGGCGGCGGACGGACCGTACGCCGAACGACGAGGAGCGAGAGCGTTGCACGCGATCACGATCAAGGCCCCGGGCGGGCCGGAGGCACTGGCCTGGACCGAGGTCCCCGACGAGGAGCCGGGGCCCGGCGAGGTGTTGGTCGAGGTGGCCGCCACGGCGGTCAACCGCGCGGATCTGATGCAGCGCCAGGGCTTCTATCCGCCGCCGCCCGGCGCGTCGGAGTACCCCGGCCTGGAGGCGTCGGGCCGGATCGCGAAGCTCGGTGCGGGCGTCGCGGGCTGGGCGGTCGGCGACGAGGTGTGCGCGCTGCTGGCGGGCGGCGGGTACGCGGAGTACGTGCGCGTCCCCGTCGGCCAGCTCCTCCCGGTGCCGGACGGTGTCGGCCTGGTCGAGGCGGCCGCGCTCCCCGAGGTCGTGACGACCGTCTGGTCGAACGTGTTCATGGTCGCGCACCTGCGTCCGGGCGAATCGTTCCTGGTGCACGGCGGTTCCAGCGGCATCGGCACGATGGCGATCCAGCTGGCCCGGGCGGTCGGTGCGAGGATCTTCACCACCGCGGGCACCGAGGAGAAGCTCGCCCGCTGCCGCGAGCTGGGTGCGGACGTCGCGATCAACTACCGCGAGGAGGACTTCGCCGCGCGGATCGCGGAGGAGACCGACGGGGCCGGGGTCGACGTGATCCTGGACAACATGGGCGCGAAGTATCTCGCCCGCAACGTCGACGCGCTCGCGGTCAACGGCCGCCTGGTGATCATCGGCCTGCAGGGCGGGGTCAAGGCCGAGATCAACCTGAACCAGCTGCTCACCAAGCGCGCGGCGTTGGCCGCGACCTCGCTGCGGGGCCGTCCGCTGTCGGAGAAGTCGGCGATCGTCGCGGCGGTGCGCGAGCACGTGTGGCCGCTGATCGCGGCCGGCCGGGTGCGGCCGATCGTGGACCGCGTCCTGCCGGTCACCGATGCCGCGGAGGCACACCGGATCGTCGAGGCGAGCACACATGTCGGCAAGGTCGTCCTGGCGGTGCCGGGTGATCGGAAGTGATCACACCGAACTTTCGGAATGTCGGTTATTGAACGAATAGTCCGTTTTTCCTAGGCTGCCAAGCACCACCGGTAGGTCCGGTGCGAGGGGCGCTGGGGAAGGTGGCCGTGAAGCGGACCCGTGCAGTCGCGGCATACCTGGTGCTGTCCGCGCTCGCCGTGCCCTCGGCCTGGGCGGCGCCGCCCGAGCCCGCGCCCACGGCGGCGCGGGCCGACGCGCCCGGCGACGTCCCGGCGGGCGCATCCGCGGGGGACCGCGTCGACGCGCCGGGCGGTGCGCCGGCGAACGCCGCGGGGAACGCCCCGCCCGGCGTCCCGCAGAACGCGCCGGGCAGCACCCCGGCAGGGGTGGCCACCGCCGCGCCGCGGGCCGGGGTGCCCGGGCTGCGGCCGGATCCCGACCCGCACCCCTCGACGGCTCCCGGGGGAACGGGCGGCGCACGCGAGCACGGCCTGCCGGGTCGTACCGACAGCACCGCGCGGCCGACGCGCGAGGACCGCGACGCACTGCTGGCGCGCGTCGCGCCGCTCGGCATCACGCCGGTCGTCGACGTCTCGGGGATGCCGGCCCTGACCGTGGACCACGAACTCGTCCTGTCCGGCGGGCCGGAGGGCATCGCCGCGATGCAGGCCGCCGGGATCGAAGTCGTCCCCGGTCTACGCTCCGGCGTGAGCGCCGTGCGCTCCGGCGGTCGAACGGTGGCGTGGTACGTGGAAAACCCTCCGCCGCTCCCGCCCGCTCCCACCGGGTCCGTCGCCCCGGAGTCCGGGGCGGCTCCGGACGAACCCAAGTCCCCCGGGCTGCCGAAGACCGGTCTCGGGGCAACCGTCCAGCTCGTGGCGCTGGGCCTGCTGCTGGTGGCGGGCGGCACGGCCTTCGTACGCATCGCCGCGCGCCGCCGACGCGGGCGGTCCTGACCCTCCCGGCCGTCCGCAACCGCTCCGCCGAGGCGCGAATATGACGTGTAGTCATGTCCGCGTGGCGTACCGATGTGGCCACAGGGCCGGGTGCCGTCTGGTGCAACTCCCGAGAAGAGTGCAGTCTCATCAAGGCGGTCACATCGGAGACGGCGGGGCCTGATTCGCGATAGTTTCCGGCAGTGCCACCTCGCCCCTGGCCATCCGGACGGGGAGCGCGGCGAGGAGGCCCGCCAGGGCCGGTGGCCCCCCGGTCGGCAGGGGGCGGACCCCGATCGGCGGGAAGGAGGCCGGATGCACCGAGTTCGCGCCTTCATTCGGCGTGTCCCGGTCGGGCCCGTGATCATCGCCCTGCTGATGGTCGGCGTCCTCGCCCTCGTCAATTGCTACGGCACCGACGGCGCCGCCGAGCAGGCCGCGCCCTCCGAGCCGGTGGTCGGAATCCCGCCGCAACTGCCCGCCGAAGAGCACGCGATGCCGAGTCCCGCGGCGACGACCGACGGGCCGCCTGCCGTCGTCGTGCCCGTGCCCGCGCCGAGCGGGACCCCGGCGGTGCCGAGCGCCGCGCCGTCCGCCGGCGGCACCATTGCATCGCCGATGTCGACCCCGGCCGCGACGGGCGGCTCCGGCGCATCGGGTTCCGGCGCTTCCGCCGCGCCGCCGGTCGGTACCCGCCCCCCGGCGACACAAGGCCCCGGATTCTCCACCCAGCCGCCGGGCAAGGTGCCCGGCACCGATGACGACGACGATGACGTGGCGCCCGTCTCGGCGCGCATGCGCGTGGTGAGCGTGGTGCTGACCAGCGACCACGGGCCGGGCGCGCAGATCCGCTGCAACGACCGGGAAGAGGTCGTCATCGCCGCGACGATCATGGTCGACGGCGGCCAGGGCGACATCGTCTACCAGTGGTTCTTCGAGAACGCCCGCGCGTGGCCGCCCGACCAACTGCACTTCACCGGTACCGGGCCGCGGCAGCAGAGCCTCCAGATCCCGTGGCCGGTGGGCCTTCGCTTCGACGGCACCCGGGTGCGCGGCACCGTGCAGCTCCGCATCCTGCAGCCCGCGGTCTACGCCCAGACGCGGGCCATCACCATCGACGTCGTCTGCGTCTGACCGACGGCCCGGTACCAGCGGCTCCGGTATCAGCGGCCCCGGTGGTGACGGCTCCCATGCCCACAGCTTCGGTGCGGACTGCAGCTCCGGCCTCCTGTGCAGCCCGGCCCGTCCGGCCCGCCCGGACCGGTGTCCGGGTGTCCGGTACGCGCAGAGGCCTTGTGGAAATGAGCATACCCGGTATACATACTGAGTATGTCAATCAAGCACGGACTGCTCGCCCTCCTGGACCAGGGGCCCCGCTACGGCTACCAGCTCCGGGCCGAGTTCGAGTCCCGCACCGGATCCACCTGGCCGCTCAACGTCGGCCAGGTCTACACGACGCTCGGGCGCCTCGACCGGGACGGGCTGGTCGTACCGGACGGCGAGGACGGCGAGGGCCACGTCTTCTACCGCATCACCGACGAGGGCCGCCGCGAGCTCCAGGAGTGGTTCGACGAGCCGGTCTCCCGCGCCGGACGCCCGCGCGACGAGCTGGCCATCAAGCTGGCCATGGCGGTCGCCGTGCCCGGCGTCGACGTCACGGCCGTCGTGCAGACCCAGCGCGCGCACACGCTGCGCGCCCTCCAGGACTACACACGGCTCAAGGTCCGCGCCGCCGAGGACGACCTCGCGTGGCAACTCGTGCTCGAGAGCCTGGTGTTCCAGGCGGAGGCCGAGGTGCGCTGGCTCGACCACTGCGAGGCCCGGCTCGCCCGTCGCGACGTCGTCCCGCCCGCCGCCGAGCCGCTGCCCACCGCACCGCCGCCCGGGGAGGCGGCAGCGCAGGACGGCCCGCCCAAGCGCGGCCGGATCCGCAGGGGGAAGCGATGACCGGACCGACGGCCACGGAATCCACCGCCCACGCCGGTGCGGCGGACGTGCCGGTGCTCGAACTGCGGGGCCTGGGACGCACGTACGGCAGCGGCGAGACCCAGGTGCAGAGCCTGGTCGGCGTCGACCTCACCGTCTCCGCGGGCGAACTGCTCGCCGTCATGGGCCCGTCCGGCTCCGGCAAGTCCACCCTGCTGATGCTGGCCGGCGGGCTCGACAGCCCGACCACCGGCATGGTGCTGGTCGAGGGCGAGGAGATCAGCGGCCTGCCGCGCCGCAGGCAGGCCGCGCTGCGCCGGCGCAGCGTCGGCTACGTGTTCCAAGACCTCAACCTGATCCCGGCCCTCACCGCCGCCGAGAACGTCGCCCTGCCCCTCGAACTCGACGGAACGTCGGTGCGCAAAGCCCGGACCGCGGCTCAGGACGCGCTCGCGGAGGTCGGCGTCGCCGAACTCGCCGAGCGCTTCCCAGACGAGATGTCCGGCGGCCAGCAGCAGCGCGTCGCCATCGCCCGCGCTTTGGTCGGCGACCGCCGCCTGGTACTCGCGGACGAGCCCACCGGCGCCCTCGACTCGGCGACCGGTGAAGCCGTCCTGCGGGTCCTGCGCGCCCGCTGCGACGCGGGTGCGGCCGCCGTCCTGGTGACCCACGAGGCACGGCACGCGGCCTGGGCCGACCGCATCGTCTTCCTGCGGGACGGGCGCCTCGTCGACGACACCGGCCGACACGACGTCCCCGAGAACCTGCTCGCACGCGAGGGCAGCCGATGAACGTCCCCGCGTGGCGCGCCGCGCTGCGCATAGCCCGGCGCGAGGCATGGCGCGCCAAAGGGCGCAGTCTGCTCATCGTGCTGATGATCGCCCTGCCGGTGTTCGCCGGCAGCTCGGCCGACATCGTGTACCGCAGCCAGCAGTTGGACCGGAACGAGCGCCTGGAGCGGAAGATCGGGCAGGCCGACGCGCTCGTCCGGGACGCCGGGGTCCAGGCCGCCGTCGTGCAGGACCCCGACAACGGCGACGACATGGCCCAGGCGATGATCCTGCAGTCGCTGCCCTCCGGGACGCCGGGGGCGTACCAGCCTCCCGAAGAGCTCCACCCCGACGTCCTCGGCTCCGTCCCCGCCGGCTCCACGGTGGTCCCCAGGGTCCAGATCCCGCTCTCGCTCCGCACCGCGCACGGCATGACCACGGCGGACTTCGTCGAGTTCGACTACCGCCACCCCCTGGCCAAGGGCATCGTGTGGCAGACCGCCGGCCGCGCGCCGGCGAAGGCCGACGAGGTCGTGGTCACCGAGAAGTTCCTGTCGGTCAGCGGCCTGCGCATCGGCGGCACGCTCACCCAGCCGGACAGCGGCCGCACCTTCACCATCGTCGGCACCGTCAACCTGCCCAACGCGCTACGCGAGCGAAGTGTGTTCGCGATGCCGGGGGCGCTGCTGGAGAAGCTGGACCCGAGGCCCGGTCCCCCGCTCGAATACGAGTACCTGGTCGACGCACCGGCGGGCACGTACACCTGGGACAAGGTCCGCGAGCTCAATGCCAAGGGCATCGTGGCGACTTCGCGCGAGGTCGACGGGAGCAAGCTGGCGGACCGCGAGGTTCCGTACCGGCAGCTCGCCTTCGGGGTCGACCAGGTGAGCGATCTCGCGGTGGCCGTCGGGGTCGTGGTGCTCGGCATGGCCCTGCTGGAGGTCGTGCTGCTCGCCGGACCGGCGTTCGCCGTCGGAGCGCGGCGCCGCAGAAGGGACCTCGGGCTGGTCGGGGTCGCAGGCGGCGACCAGCGGCACATCCGCACCATCGTGCTCGCCGACGGCGTCGTCCTCGGCGTGATCGCCGGGGCGGTCGGCACGGTTCTGGGGCTGGGCGCCGCCTGGTTCTCGCGGGACTGGTTCGCCGACATGTCCGGCAAGGAGCTGGGCCACTACGAGGTACGCCCGCTCGAACTCGCCGCCGTCGTGGCCCTCGGCATCGTCATCGGCATGATCGCCGCGGCCGTCCCGGCGTTCCTCGCGGCCCGCGAGAACATCGTGGACTCGCTGACCGGCCGGCGCGGCGTGCGGCGCGGTTCACGCGTGCTGCCGGTCGTCGGCGCCGCCGCCGGCGCCGCGGGACTCGGCGTCGCCTACTACGGCGCGGCCGTCAACCCGAACGACATCGTCCTGCTGGCCGGATGCGTACTGGCCCAACTCGGCGTGATCGCCTGCTGTCCCGCCCTGGTGGGCATGGCCGGGCGGCTCGGCCGAATCCTCCCGCTGACGCCGCGGCTCGCGCTGCGGGACGCCGCCCGCAACCGGCCGCGCACCGCGCCCGCGGTCGCGGCGGTCATGGCGGCGGTGGCCGGAGCGGTGGCGGTGACGGCGTACTGGGCGGGCACCGACCACGACAACCGCGAGAGCTACCGGCCGCGCGCGGGCCACGGCCAAGTCGTCGCGTACCCGCCCCCCGGCCGTGCCCTGGACGCCGGCTTCACCAAGGCCATCGAGGACAACCTGCCGGTCACCGGCGAGGGAATGGTCATGGGGTACGCCTCCAGCTACTGCCCTCCCGGCCAGACGTGCACGACGGTCTCCGCCTTCATCCCCGAGGCCAACCAGTGTCCGCTGTACTCCGGCGACCAGGGGGAGAACCCGGTGCCCACGGAGGCCGAGGTGGCCGCCGCGCGCACCGACCCCCGTTGCGCACCCGGCAGCAACGAGTTCTGGGGCATGGTCAACCTGCCGGTGGGCGACGCCGATCTGGTGCGGCGCGTCAACGGCAGCACCGACCCGCGCATACCCGAGGCACTGAAGAACGGCGCGGTGGTCTTCGACGAGCGGTACATCCACGACGGCAAGGTCACCATCTCGATCGGCACGATCTACTCGGCCGAGCCGGGACCCGACGGGCAGATGCCCGAACCGCCGAACGGCCCCCTGCCGCCACCGCGCACGTTCGACGTTCCCGCGCTGTACGTCGAGTCCGACGGCTTCGACTACGCGGCGGTCATCCTGGGGCCGGAGCCCGCGAAACTGACCGGCATCCCGGTCGAGCCGACGCAACTGGTCTACGACACCACGAAGATGCCCAGCGAGGCGGCCCAGCAGCGGGCCCAGGAAGCGCTGCACGCGCTGGGCGGCGGCGGCGTCGAGGTCGAACGCGGCTACCAGGGGCGTCCGAGCACCCAGATCCTGCTGCTCGGTGCCGCCGCGGTCCTGGTCGCCCTGGGCGCTTCCGGCGTGGCGACCGGACTGGCCCTCGCGGACGGCCGCAAGGACCTCGCCACCCTCGGCGCGGTCGGCGCGCCGCCGAGAGTGCGGCGTACGCTCTCCGCCGCGCAGAGCTGGGTGATCGCCCTGATCGGCACGTCACTCGGTGTCGTCGTGGGCCTGCTGCCCGCCGCCGCGCTGCGCTGGAAGACCGCCGAGGTCGCCGAGCGGGCCCAGGAGGCCGCGATCGCCGAAGGTGGACTGCAGAACACGTCGAAACTGCCGGACATCGTCGTGGTCATCCCCTGGGCGCAGATGGGCCTGGCACTGGTGGTGATTCCGCTGCTGGCCGCCGCCATCGCGGCGCTGTGCACGCGGTCGCGCGAGGTCATGCGGCCGCGGAGCGGGTGAACGGCCCGCCCACAAGCCCCTTCGCAGGCAGGCATCCTCTCCCGTCGGAGCGGTCCCCGTGGCGGGGGCCGCCGCCGACGGGAGAGGATGGGGGCATGAGCATGCCGAACAACGAATCGCAGGACGAGAACCCGCACGTCGTGATCGTCGGCCCCGACGGCATGGCGGTGGGCGGCGCCGAAGGCGGCGAGAACGGCGAACTCGCCATCACCGACATGGTCGAGCAGCCCGCCAAGGTCATGCGCATCGGCAGCATGATCAAGCAACTGCTCGAAGAAGTGCGTGCGGCGCCTCTCGACGAGGCGAGCCGGGTGCGGCTCGCGGACATCCACAAGGGGTCCATCAAGGAGCTGGAGAAGGGCCTCGCCCCGGAGCTCGTCGAGGAGCTGGAGCGCCTGACGCTGCCGTTCAACGAGGAGAGCGTCCCCACCGAGGCCGAGCTGCGCATCGCCCAGGCCCAGTTGGTCGGCTGGCTCGAGGGTCTCTTCCACGGAATCCAGACGGCGTTGTTCGCGCAGCAGATGGCGGCGCGCGCCCAGTTGGAGACGATGCGCAGGGCGCTGCCGCCCGGTGCGATGCCGGGGCGGCCCGGCGAGGGCGGTCCGGCCGGCGCGTCCGGCCCGTATCTGTAGAGCACCGGTGGACGCCGGGTGCACACCCGGAGCAGACTCCCGGCACGGTACGGCGGGACGCGCGTCGCGACCCGCCGTACCGCCGCCTCGACGCCGCACCACGGGGGGCCGCGGGATGGTGCACGACCGGCACGACGAGTTCGCCGGAACCCTGTTCGGCGACGGGCGCTACCGCACGCTCCGCCGCATCGGGGGTGGCGGCATGGCGGTGGTGCACGAGGCCCACGACGTGGCTCTGGACCGCATAGTCGCGGTCAAGCGCCTGCGCACCGACCTCGCCGAGGACGCGGTGGCCCGCTCGCGCTTCGCGCGCGAGGCGCACCACGCGGCGGCGCTCAACCACCCGGCGATCGTGCGGGTCTACGACACCGGCGAGGACGACGTGTCCGGCGGTCCGATCCCGTGGATCGTCATGGAGCTGGTCGAGGGCTACACGCTGCGTGCGCTGCTGCGCCACGAGGGGCCGCTGCCCTGGCGCCGGGCGCTGCGCATCGCCGCGTACGTCCTCGACGCGCTCGAGTACAGCCACGGGCACGGGATCGTGCACCGGGACATCAAGCCGGTGAACGTCATGGTGACGCAGCACGGCGAGGTCAAGGTCATGGACTTCGGCATCGCGCGGGCGGTGCACGGCACATCCGCGTCGCTCACCGCGGCCGGGCACATCATGGGGACGCCGCAGTACTTCTCGCCGGAGCAGGCGCTGGGCCATCCGGCCTCACCGCGCAGCGACGTCTACTCGGTGGGCTGCCTGCTCTACGAACTGCTGGTCGGCAACGTGCCGTTCGACGGGGACAGCGCGATCACCGTGGCGTACAAGCATGTACGCGACGAGCCGCTCCCGCCGTCGGCGCACCGCGACGTGCCGGGAGCGGTGGACGATCTGGTGCTGCACGCGCTGCGCAAGGACCCCCAACTGCGTTTCGCGTCCGCGAAGGAGATGCGGGCGGCAGTCGCGCGCATCATCCCTGACGAGGTGTCGGATTCGGGCGGGGGCATGCTCCCCGGTGCGGGCGGGCACCGCAGGCGTGCGCCGGGGCGCGGTCCGGTGCCGGTGCAGGGCACACGAAGGGCGCAGAGACGCAGCCGATCGCGCCGCCGCGCGCTGGTGTTCGTCGTCGGCATGGCACTTCTGGTCGCCGCCGTGCTTGCCTTCGTGGCAACGGGGTAGCCGTCACGGGTTATCCTGGCGTGCCCGCGTCAATGGCGTTGCGGTGAGCTATATCTCGCCGTGGGGGCCGTTCAAGCCTGATGGCATGGCCCTGCTGCCGGTACGGTGACTCGGATACCGGATTGCGGGACAATGCCATGTGCGCACGGGGCCGGGACCCGCCGTGCCTTTGCGGCCCGGCGATCGTTGGGACGAGCGAGTCCGTTCCCGGCGGACCGTGACGAGACGGACGGCGAGGAGTGATGGGTCAGCCGCAGCGCCCGGACGACGAGGTCTCCGGGACCCAGGTCAGGACCGTCGGTGCGGGACGCTACGAGCTGGGGCGTCAGCTCGGCCGCGGCGGCATGGCCGAGGTGAGTATGGCCCACGACGTACGGCTGGGCCGTACCGTCGCCGTCAAGACACTGCGCCCCGATCTCGCGCAGGATCCGGTGGCCCGCTCGCGCTTCGGCCGCGAGGCGCAGAACGCCGCGTCGCTCAACCACCCCGCGATCGTGTCCGTGTACGACACGGGTGAGGACCGCATCGGCCCCGAGCTGGTGCCGTTCATCGTGATGGAGTGCGTCGAGGGCCGCACGGTGCGCGAACTGCTGTCCGAAGGATCGCCGATACCGCAGGAGCAGGCCCTGCGGATCACCGAGGGTGTGCTCGAGGCACTGGAGTACAGCCACCGGCACGGCATCATCCACCGCGACATCAAGCCCGCCAACGTCATCATCACCAACTCGGGTGCCGTCAAGGTGATGGACTTCGGCATCGCCCGCGCGCTGCACAGCGCCGCGACGACGATGACGCAGACCGGCATGGTCATGGGCACCCCGCAGTACTTGTCGCCCGAGCAGGCCCTGGGTCGCACCGTGGACGCCCGCAGCGACCTCTACTCCAGCGGCTGCCTGCTGTACGAACTGCTGGCCCTGCGGCCGCCCTTCAACGGCGACACGCCGCTGTCCGTGGTGTACCAGCACGTGCAGGACGACCCGCGTCCGCCGTCCGCCTCGGACGCGCGGATCCCGGCGCATCTGGACGCGATCGCCCTCAAGGCGCTCGCCAAGAACCCGGACGACCGGTACCAGACCGCCGAAGAGATGCGCATGGACATCCGGCGCGTGCTGGCGGGCCAGACCGTCCACGTGGCGCCGCCCACCACCAGGATCCCGGCCCAGCCGCCCGGCGGGACCACGCGCCAGCACCAGGCGTGGTCGGCGGGCGCCACCGGATCGATGGCGGCCGCCCCGACCGCGCGGCTCGGCGGTCCGGTGCCGGGTGGTCCGGACTCGATGCGCACCGGCCCCCTGCCGGGCGGCCCGCTGTCCCTGCCGACGAACGACGGCGGCACGGGCGCGATGCCGATGGTGGAGGACGACCGCGACGAACGCCGCCGGTCGGGCTTCTTCTACGCGATGATCGCGGTGGTCGTCGTCATGGTGATCGCGGGCGTGACGTTCGCGGTGCTCACGCTGATGAAGCCCGGGGACGACGAAGGCGACAAGAAGAACCCGAACGCGCCGGGGACCGTGACGTCCAACTCCCAGACGCAGACCGACGAGAGCTCCCCGGGCGCGAACAACCCGCTGCCCGACCCGACCTACACCGAGTCGGAGACCATCCGGACGTCGTCGCCGCCGCGCACGGCGCCGAACCCCGGCCAGACCGCGCCCTCGGGCAACCCGCAGACCAACAACCAGACGTCGCGGCCGCCGAGCACGTCGTCGCAGCCCACCACGACCAAGCCCGCGACGAGTGCGCCGCCGACCAGCGACCCGCCGACGTCGAACCCGGCGACGAACACCAAGCCGGCGACATCGGGGCCCCCGCCGACGTCGAACCCCGCCGGATAGCGGACATCACTCCACGAACGCGGCCATCACCTCCTCGTAGTGCCGGGTCCACCACACGATCAGTGCGGCGGACGCCGGGAACAACGGGTCGGAGCGGTGGTCGCGTTCGTCGTAGTGCCGGTTCAGCATCCAGAAGTCGTTGAGCCGCTCCCACCACAGGCGCTGCACCGCGGCGGCCAACTCGTCGTCGCCCGGGTCGCTGACCGCCCGGTAGGCATGCACGAAGGCGCGTACGCGCGGCAGGTCGAGGGTGCCCGTCGCCGAGGCGGTGAAGAACAGCAGCGCGGCGCGTACCGTCTCCTCGGTGTCGGGCAGCGCGGCCAAGCGGTCCCAGTCGATGATCGCGACCGGGTCGCGCTCGGCGTACAGCAGGTTCAGCGGGTGGAAGTCGCCGTGCACATAGCCGGTCCGGGGCCGGTCGTGGTCGGCCGGCCGTCGGTGGGCGAGCCGCCGCAGCATGCGCAGGCGTTCGATCAGCCGGTGCTCGGCCAGTTCGTCGAACGGTTCGCGGACGGCACGGGCGCGTATGCGTTCGAGCAGCCGGGTGGCCACCCCCATCGAGTGTGCGGCGTCGGCCGCGGGGGCGAACATCGGCTGCTGCACGGGCGGCAGCATGCGGATCAGCTGCGCGTGCACCCGGCCGAGCAGGCCGCCCAGCTGCGTGCACTCGGTGTCGTCCAGCTCACCGCCGCCGCGGTGCCGGCCCTCGACCCACGGGAACAGCGCGAACCAGCGGCCCGCGACGCGGCGTGCGGTGGTGCCCTCCCGGTCGGCGACCGGCGGTAGCGCCGGAATGCCGGCCGCGCGCAGGCGCTCGGTGACACGGTGCTGGAAGGCGATCGCCGCGGGCGTCTGGTCGAGGTAGTGCTTGAGGAACCACCGGCCCTCGGTGGTCGTCACTTCGTATCCTCGGTTCAGCAGCCCTTCGGCGATGGGCCGGAACCCCACCGCGGTGCCGACCGCGTAGTGGCCGAGCAGCGCGGACAGCGGGGATCGCCCCGCGCGGGTTGTGTGCATAGAGTTACATTATCTCTACGCAGAGTTACGAGAAGAGTTTTTCCAGAATCAGTGCGACACCGTCGTCATCGTTGCCGGCTGTGTGATTCGGGACGGCCTTCAAGACCGCCGGATGAGCATTTGCGACCGCGTACGGGTGGCCGGCCCAGGTGAGCATCGGCAGGTCGTTGGGCATGTCACCGAACGCCACCACTTCGGCGGCGGTGATGCCGTGCCGGGCGGCGAAGGACGCGAGCGTCGTCGCCTTGCTGATGCCGAGGCCGCTGATCTCCACAAGCGCGATCTTGGAGGAGTGCGTGAACTCCGCGTACCGGCCGGCCGCGGCCCGGGTCAGGGCCAGGAACTCGTCCGGGGCGAGCGAGGCGTGCCGCGCCAGCAGCTTCAGCACCGGACCGTCGAGCAGTTCCTCCACCGGGGCCACCGCGTGCACGATCGACAGGTCGCGCTCCAGCGGCGGGTACGCGGGCTCGTGCGCGAACCCCGTCGCCGTCTCCACCGCGAAGCACACGTCGGGGATCTCCGCCTTGATCAGGCCCACGACCTTGCGGGCCGCGGTGACGTCCATCGGATGCGTCTCGACGATGCGCTCGGCCCGCAGGTCGTAGACCACCGCGCCGTTGCCGCAGATCGCCAGGCCGTGGTGTCCGGTGACCTCCGCGACCTTGTCCATCCAGCGCGGCGGTCGGCCGGTCACGAACACGACTTCCGCACCGGCCGCCTCCACGGCCTCCAGGGCGGCGAGGGTGCGGTCGGAGATGGTGCCGTCACTGCGGACGATGGTGCCGTCCAGATCGGTGGCGACGAGGCGCGGGCGCGGAGAGGCAGTCACGCCGTACATCCTCGCTTACGCGTCCGCGGAGATGCAGGGCACACCTCCGCTCCGCGGGGTACCCCGCCCGCACGGACGCCCGTCGGCTTGTCGCAATTTGCCGCACATCGGGGCCGATCTAGTCTTGGATCATGAAAACCGGTGTCGTGATCCTCCCGATTTACTCAGGCCAAGAGGCGCTCGCGCGCTGGCGCGCGGCGGAGGAGGCGGGATTCGACACGGCCTGGACCTTCGACCACCTGTCCTGGCGCACGTTCCGCGACAAGCCCTGGTTCGGCACGGTGCCGACCCTCGCGGCCGCCGCCGCGGTGACCTCGCGGGTACGCCTGGGCACGCTCGTCACCTCGCCGAACTTCCGGCACCCGGTGACGTTCGCCAAGGAGGTCATGACCCTCGACGACATCTCCGGCGGGCGCATCACGCTCGGCATCGGAGCGGGCGGCACCGGCTTCGACGCCACCACGCTCGGCCAGGACCCCTGGCCGCCGCGCGAACGCCAGGACCGCTTCGAGGAGTTCCTGGACCTGATGGACCGCCTCCTCACCGCGCCGGCGACCACGTACCGCGGCACGTACTACTCGGCGGTCGAGGCACGCATGATCCCGGGCTGCGTGCAGACGCCGCGCGTGCCCTTCTCCGTCGCCGCGACAGGTCCGCGCGGCATGCGCCTCGCGGCGCGGCTCGGGCAGCAGTGGGTGACCTTCGGCGACCCGAAGCGGCTGACGGGGCAGACCGCCGCGCAGTACACCGCCGACATCGCGGATCAGGTGCACCGCCTCGAAGACGCCTGCATCGCCGAGGGGCGCGACCCGAAGGAACTCGGCCGCGTGCTGCTCAGCGGCTCCACCGACGAACGTGTGCTCGACTCCGTCGACGCCTTCGTCGACCACGCGGGCCGCCACGCCGCCGTGGGCATCACCGAGATCGCCGTACACCTGCCCGTGCCCGGCACCGTGTTCGGGACCGACGAGAAGGTCTTCGAGCGGATCGTCGCGGACGGGCTGCCGCAGGTCCGCGACCTGTAGGCGGATACGCGGGTCGGCGCGTCGCGCGCGGTCGGGCGGGGCGCCGGGGAAGCCGGTCAGCCTGTCGGGAACAGGCGCTCCAGAACGACCGCCACACCGTCCTCATCGTTCGAGGCGGTCACCTCGTCGGCGATCGCCTTGAGCGAGGGGTGCGCGTTGGCCATCGCGACGCCGTGCCCGGCCCACCGCAGCAGCGACAGGTCGTTGGGCATGTCGCCGAACGCGATCGTTCCGGCGGCCCGCACGCCGAGGCGGCGCGCCACCAGGGACAGCCCGATCGACTTGGCCAGGCCGGGCGGCAGCAGTTCCACTATCCCGGGGCCCGCGTGCGTGATGTCGACGAGGCCGTCGCAGATCTCCCGGGCGCGGGCGGCCAGTTCGTCGTCGTCGAGGCCGGGGAGCTGGACATACGCCTTCAGGATCGGCTCTGCCCACAACTCGGCGCGGTCGGCGACCGTGCGCACGGGCAGTCTGAGCCGGTACGCGTACGCCGGCTCGACCACCACCTCGCCGTCCAGTCCCGCCCGGCTCACCGCGAGCGCGACCGGGCCCAGGTTGGCCACCAGCTTCTCGACGGCCAAGCGGGCCACGCCGCGGTCGAGCGTGACCGAGGTCAGCAGCCGGTCCTCGCCCGCGTGGTAGACCTGCGCGCCCTGCGAGCACACCGCCAGGCCCTGGTAGCCGAGGTGTTCGAAGACAGGGCGCGACCACGAGACGGCGCGGCCGGTGACGATCACATGGTGTGCGCCGGCCGCGCGCACGGCGTCGAGCGCCGCGCGCGTACGACCGGAGATGGTGTGGTCGTCACGTACGAGAGTGCCGTCGAGGTCGGTCGCGACCAGCCCGAAGGGGCCGGCCGTCACGCGGCGCCCACCGGCTCCAGGACTTCGCGGCCGCCCAGGAACGGGCGCAGCGCCGCGGGTACTCGCACGGAGCCGTCGGCCTGCTGGTGGTTCTCCAGGATCGCCACGATCGTGCGCGGGACCGCGCACAGCGTGCCGTTGAGCGTCGCAAGCGGCCGCGTGCCGTCCTCGCCGCGCATGCGCACGGACAGGCGGCGGGCCTGGAACTCGGTGCAGTTCGAGGTCGAGGTGACCTCGCGGTACTTGCCCTGCGTCGGGATCCACGCCTCGCAGTCGAACTTGCGGGCGGCCGACGACCCGAGGTCGCCCGCGGCCGTGTCGATGACCCGGAACGGCAGTTCGAGCGCGGTCAGGAACTCCTTCTCCCAGTCGAGGAGGCGCTTGTGCTCGGCGGCGGCCTCCTCGGGCGTGGTGAAGACGAACATCTCGACCTTGTCGAACTGGTGCACGCGGATGATGCCGCGCGTGTCCTTGCCGTAGGTCCCGGCCTCGCGGCGGAAGCACGGCGAGAACCCGGCGTAGCGCAGCGGCAGTTGCCGGGCGTCGATGATCTCGTCCATGTGGTACGCGCCGAGCGGGACCTCGGCGGTGCCGACCAGGTAGTAGTCGTCCTTCTCCAGATGGAAGACGTTCTCCGCGGCCTGGCCGAGGAAGCCGGTGCCCTCCATCGCCTTGGGACGCACCAGGGCAGGGGTGATCATCGGCGTGAACCCGGCGGCGTTCGCCTGGGCCATCGCCATGTTGACCAGGGCCAGTTCCAGCATCGCGCCGATGCCGGTCAGGTAGTAGAACCGGGCGCCGGAGACCTTGGCGGCCCGCTCGACGTCGATCGCGGCGAGCAGCTTGCCCAGCTCGACGTGGTCGCGGGGCTCGAAGCCCTCGGCCGCGAAGTCGCGCGGGGTGCCGACCTCCTCCAGCGTGACGAAGTCGTCCTCGCCGCCGGGCGGCACGCCGTCCTCGACCACGTTGGAGAGCTCCAGGAGCAGGCGCTGCGCCTCGGCGGCGGCCTCGTCCTGCTCCGCGTCCGCGGCCTTGACCTCGGCCGACAGGGCCTGCGCGCGCTCCAGCAGGGTGGCGCGCTCGTCGCCCTGCGCCTTGGGGACCTGCTTGCCGACGCTCTTCTGCTCGGAGCGGAGGCGGTCGAACGCGGTCGCCGACGCGCGGCGGCGCTCGTCGGCCGCCAGCAGCTTGTCGACGATGGTCTCGTCCTCACCGCGGGCACGCTGCGAGGCGCGGACGCGGTCGGGGTCCTCACGGAGCAGTCGCAGGTCGATCACGGGGATTAGCGTACCGGGCGCCGGATGGCCGACGGCCACGCCTTTTCCGCACCGGGGCGCGAACAAGCGGGTATCAAAGGGGGGTGCGCAGCCTTTCTCCGAGCCCGGCCGACACGACCGCGGACGACGCCGACCACGTGTGGTGGCTCCCCGCGCGGTACGCGGTGCCCGCGATCGTGTCCGCCGCCGTCTTCGTCGCGTTGGCCCTGCTCGTGGCGCTCGGCTGGGACGCCCTCTTCCGGGTCGACTCCCAGGTCGCGCGCGATCTGCACAGCTGGATGGAGGCGCGGCCGACGGTCGTCGACGTGACGCGGTTCCTCACCGACTGGGTGTGGGACCCGAACGCGTTCCGGATCCTGGCGGCAGGTCTCGCGGCCGGGTTGTGGGCGGCGCGCAGGAGGCGTACCTCGGTGTGGGTGGTCACCGTCATGGTCATCGGGGGCGCGGCCGGCGGCCTGTGCAAGCTGGCGGTCGCGCGGGACCGGCCCACCTTCGCCGATCCGATCGCGACGGCGCACGGATGGTCGTTCCCCTCGGGGCACGCGCTCAACGGCGTGCTGGGCTGCGGCGTGCTGCTGATCGGCCTGTGGCCGCTGCTGCCGCGCCGGGTGCGGCCCGTCGCGGTGGTCGTCGCGGTGGTGTCGGTGCTGGGTGTGGGCTTCACCAGGATCGCGCTCGGGGTGCACTACCTGAGCGACGTGGTCGCCGGTTGGGCGCTCGGTGTCGTCGTGCTCGCGGTGTTCTGGGTGCTGGTCACGGCGCTGTGGGACCCCCTGGAATCGGCCGGTGCGGTGCCCGAGGACCCGGAGGTGGAGGCGGAGATCACGTCCGACGCGGACACGGGGATCGACGTGGGCCGTCCGGACGGCCGCGAGCCTGGGTAAGAATTGCGACCATGCTCACGGAAGCAGGACGGTTCCTGCGGCGGATCGCCCTGCCCCTGGTGGCGACGGCCTTGGTGGTGGTCGGCCTCGGCCTCCTGGTGACTCGCGCGCTCGACGGGGTGTGGCCGGTTTCGCGCGAGGAAGACCTCGTGCGGACCCTGGAGGACCACCGCTCGGACCTGTGGGACGCGGTCTCGCGCGTCCTGTCGGTCGCCTCGTCGGCGCCCGCGGTCATCGGGGTCGCGGTGGTCGCCGCGGCGATCGCGTACGCGGTCTACCGGTCGTGGCGGGCCCCGCTGTTCCTGCTGGGCACCGTCCTCGCGCAGACGGCGGTGTACGGCCTGACCGTCGCCTTCGTCGACCGGGACCGGCCCGACGTCGAGCGCCTCGACGACGTGCCGGGCGACGGGTCCTATTTCTCCGGGCACACGGGTGCCGCCCTCGCGCTGTACGGCGGCATCGCCGTCCTGCTGTCCCACCGCCTCCAGGGCAAGGTCCGGGTCTGGGTCTGGCGTGTCCTGTGCCTGCTGGTCCCCCTCGCGGTCGGGTTGTCCCGCGTCTATCGGGGTGACAGCCATTTGAGCGACGTCGTCGCGGCGTTCGCGAGTGCCGCGGCGGTGCTGGTGATCATGAACGCGGCGGTGCTGTCGCCGCGCGCGGTGTGGGGCGGCGCGGGCGGCCATCTGCGGCACACCGGCGAGAACGGCCACGTGCCGCGGGCCGCGCTCGTGGTGAACCCCATCAAGCTGGACTCCGCGGACGACCGGGTGCGCATCGACCGGATCATGGCCGAGGCCGGGTGGGCGCCGCCGCTGTGGCTGGAGACGACGATCGAGGACCCGGGCGGCGGGGCCACGCGCGCGGCCCTGGCGGAGGGCGTCGACCTGGTGGTGGTCGCGGGCGGCGACGGGACGGTGCGCGAGTGTGCGGGCGCGCTGGCGGGGACGGGGGTGCCGCTGGCGGTCGTGCCGTCGGGCACCGGCAACCTGCTGGCCCGCAACCTGGGCCTGCCGATCGACCTGACGGACGCGGTGCACGTCGCGGTGCACGGGCACGACCGGCACATCGACCTGGGCGGCATCGAGCCGGACGAGCCGGACGGCGAGCGGCGGTACTTCACCGCGATGGCCGGAATCGGGCTGGACGCGGCGATGGTCGCGGACGCGCCCGACGCGCTGAAGAAGAAGGTCGGCTGGCCGGCGTACGCGGTGTCGGCGGGGCGCCACCTGCGCGACGCGCGCATGCGGGTGACGCTGCGGATCGACGACGGCGAGCCGATCAAGCGCCGGGCCCGGATGGTGCTGGTCGGCAACGTGGGGGCCTTGCAGGCGGGGATGCAGCTGCTGCCCGGTGCGGAGCCCGACGACGGGCTGCTGGACGTCGTGGTGTTCGCGCCGTACGGCATGACCGGCTGGGCGCACGCGACCGTACGCGTCATAGGGCGCCGCCGGCGCGACGTGCCGGAAGTGCCGCCGCGGCAGCGGCGGTGGCGGCCGATCGAGCATTTCACCGGCCGTTCGGTGGAGGTCACGACGGCCCGGCCCGAGCCGCGCGAGTTGGACGGCGACCCGATCGGGCCCGGCACGCGTCTCGCGGTGCGGGTACGCCCCGGGGCGCTCGTCGTACGGGTGCCCGAGGGCCGGGTCGCGGTGCGCCCGGAGGCCCGTGCGGAGCCGTTCCCGGTGGCGGACGACGTCGTCGAGATCGTGGCCCCGGACCGTCCGGGCGGTGGGGCCGACGGGGTGTCGGACGCGCGACACGATCATCAAAAGACCTGAAAATCGGACAAATCGCCCTTGTGGCGTGGCACGGTGGACCGGCCGGTCCGCGGCCGGGCACCGGCCGACCGCCTGCCACGAGGAGGATCCGTGCCGCATGCCGCCCAGGCCGTCCCACCCGCCGAGGTTGCCGTTGCGGGTCGTAGGGCCCGTGCTCCTCGTGCCGCTCGTGCGGCCCGGGCCCGAACTGTCCGGGGATCCCGCGTACATCGTGCCGTGGCCTTGCTCGCGCTCCTCGTCCTGGCCGCGACCGGGTGTGCGACGGGCGGAGGGACGCCCGGGGGCGCGCGGAGCGGGCGGCCCGACGCGCAGGCCGACGCGGCGGGCGGGGGCCAGGACCGTACGGGCGCCGACGGTGCGCCGGCGTCGTCGGCCGCCGACCGGTCGGCCGGAGCTCCGCGGGCCGCCCCGGACCCACGGCTCGGCCGGGGCGCGCCCCCGGCTGCCCCGGCTGCCGAGCCCGCCTTGCCGCCGGCCTTCAACACCGTGCCGACGCCCGTCGCCGACACCCTGGTACGCGGCACCGCGTCGTCCGGCCGCACGGTGGCGCTCACGTTCGACGACGGGCCCAGCAGCGAGTGGACGCCGCAGGTGCTGGCCCTCCTCGACCGCTACGACGCCAAGGCGACGTTCTGCGTCGTCGGCGAGCAGGCCCGCGAACACCCGGACCTCCTGCGCACGATCGTCGCCAAGGGCCATCAGCTCTGCGACCACTCCGAGACCCACGACGAGCGCATCGCCCGGCTGCCCCAGGCGCAGCTGAGGTCGCAGATCACGATGGCGCGGGACGCGATCCTCAAGGCCGTGCCCGGCGTGCGCATCCCGTGGTTCCGTTCCCCGGGCGGCAGCTGGACCGCGGCGGTCCGCGGCACGGCGGCGTCCTTCGGCATGAAGCCGCTGGACTGGTCGGTCGACAGCCGCGATTGGGAGCGCGGCGGCGCCGACCGGATCCTCGCGACGGTCAAGCGCGAACTGCGGCCCGGCGGCGTGGTGCTCATGCACGACGCGGGCGGTGACCGCGAGCAGACCGTCGCGGCGCTGACGAAGCTCCTGCCGTGGCTGGTCGCCCAGGGGTACCGCTTCGACTTCCCGGCATAGCGGGCGGCGGTCGCGTACCGCCGCGCGACGCGGCCCGGTTGGGGGGAGTCGCGGCGTCGGGTGTCGCGGCTTCAGGTCGCGCCGTCAGCCGTCAGTCGTCGCCGCGGCGGCAGCGGTCGAGCCAGTCGGCGGCGTCCGCGAACTCCGGGTCCGAGGTACCGCGCCGCACCTGCGGGCGCACGCCGTCGGCCCGGGGGTAGGAGCCCAGGAACCGCACCGCGGCACACACCCGGCGCAGCCCCATCAGGGCCTCGCCGACCCGGGCGTCCGCGATGTGACCCTCGGCCTCGATCGCGAAGAAGTAGTGGCCGAGTCCGTCGCCGGTGGGCCGGGACTGGATGTGGTCGAGGTTGACGCCGCGTACCGCGAACTCCTGGAGGATCTCCAGCAGCGCGCCCGCGTGGTCGTCGACGATGAACGCGACGACGGACGTACGGTCGGCGCCGGTCGGCGCGACGACCGATCCAGGGCGCCGCACCTGCACGAACCGGGTCACCGCGCCCTCGACGTCGTGGATGTCGGTGACCAGGGGCACCAGGCCGTACCGCGCGGCGGCGAACTCGCCCGCGAGCGCGGCGTCGTACCGCCCCTCCTGGACCAGGCGCGCGGCGTCGGCGTTGGACGCGGCGGAGGACCAGTGCGCGTCCGGCAGGTTCGCGGCCAGCCAGCGGCGCACCTGCGGCTGCGCGTGGGAGTGGCTGGAGACCGTCTTGATGTCCTCGAACGCCGTGCCGGGGCGCACCAGCAGCGCGAACGAGATCGGCAACAGGATCTCGCGCTCGATGAGCAGCGGTTCGCCGGTCGCCAGCTCGTCGAGGGTGATGGAGACCGAGCCCTCGACCGAGTTCTCCAGGGGAACGACGGCTCCGTCCGCCTCACCGCGGCGCACCGCGTCGAGCGCGGCCGGCACCGAGGCCATCGGAATCGACACGGCCTCGCCGGCCCCGGGCAGGGTACGCAGCGCAGCCTCGGTAAAGGTCCCCTCGGGTCCGAGATAGGTCCAACGAGGGGCACCGGCCGAGGCACTGGGAGACATGTCGGCCACTGTAGCCCGCTTCCGGAGCCCACCCGTCCGCATGGCAGCCCACCCCCGCCCCGCCTGCCGCGGTGTGCTCCGCGGGGATCCCCCGACCACGGCCTACCGTCCTCCTATGAGCGAGCCCATGATCGTCGCGGCGTCACTGCTGCCGGTGACGCCCGCGCTCGGCGGGGTGGTCGCAGGTCTGCTGCTCGCCGCGGTGCTGGTCGCGGCCCTGGCCCACCTCGGACACGGGCGCGGCATCCTCGTGGCCGGCGTACGCGCCGCGCTGCAACTGCTTGTCGTCTCCGCGGTCATCAGCCACGTCGTCGACCGCTGGTGGGCGACCCTGCTCTTCGTCGCGCTCATGTACGCGGTGGCGGCCGTCACCGCTTCCGGCCGCGTCACCGGCACCCGCGTCGACGTCTGGGTGGCCCTGACCCTGCTCGCCGCCACGCTTCCGGTGCTCGGGCTGCTGGCGGCCACCGGGCTGATCCCCTTCGACGGCCTCGTGGTGATCCCGATCGCCGGCAGCCAGCTCGGTGGCGCGCTCACCGCGACCGTGCTGGCGGGCCGCCGCTCGCTCGAAGAACTGGAGACCCGGCGCGGCGAGGTGGAGGCGGCGCTGTCGCTGGGGTTCTCCGATCGGGACGCCCGCCTGGAGATCTGCCGCCCGGCGGCCTCCGGTGCGCTGATCCCCGCTCTCGACCAGACCCGCACCGTCGGCCTCGTGACGCTGCCCGGGGCGTTCGTCGGGATGCTGTTGGGCGGTGCGTCCCCGGTGGACGCGGGTGCGGTGCAACTCTTCGTCCTCGTCGCGCTGTTGGCGACCGAGGCCGTCGCCGTCGCGGCCGTCCTCGAGTGCGTCGCCCGCGGGCTCGTCATGCGGCCGCAGACGAACAGCCGGACAAGCTAGTGCTGTGACCGGAAAGGTTCACCGGTTCTCGCCGCCCAGCACGGCGCCTCGCGGCGTTGCGGACCCTCGCGGGTACGACCGAGTACGAGCTTCGGGCCCGCGCCTTGCGATGCACCGCACTGAACGACGAGAACCGGCAAACCTTCCCGGCCACAGCACTAGGCGAATTCCGGGGTGCGCTTGTGGATCCCCGTGTGTGGCTGTGGAAAACCCGGGTCATTGTTGGGGATAAGCCGGGGAAGGGCTGTGGATAAACCAGGAGTTCGCCATTCTTTTCGGTGAATGATCAGCCAACCGACCGTTCTGTCGGAGTTCTCGGGCTAGCTTCGCACCAGGCGTTCGCAGCACGCCCGTCGCCCGTACGCACTGCGGGTGGCCCGTCCGTTCCGCCGCGTCGGAACCGACCGTCCCGGAGTCGCCGATGATGCGCGCCGACCCCGCAGCCCTGCGTGCCGCCTCGGCGGGCGCACAACACCTCGCCGCCGAACTCCCCGTGCTGGCCGACGACGTCGTGTCCAGCGCACAGGCGGTGTCCGCCGGATGCCCCGGGTTCGCGACCGGCGCCGCGCTCGTCGCCGTCGCCGACGCGTGGCGGGCCCGACTCGCCGCGGTAGGCGAGGCGTTCGCGAATACCGCCGCCGTGCTCACCGCGACGGCCGACAGCGACGAGAGTGCCGATCGCGCCGCCGCCGAGGTGTTCGACGGAGCGGTGCGCTGACCGCGGCGTACTGACGGCGACGCACTGACCGCCGGGTCTGACCGTCGCGTACTGACTGTCGCGTACTGGCCCGCCCTGGACCGAGCCGCGATGAACCGACCGCTGCCTCGAACACGCCGACCAGAAACCGGAGTAGGTGATGACGCCGTGGTGATCCTGTGGTGACGCTGGCCCAGCTCCGCGACGCGGGCTTCAACGCCCTCGACGCGGCGGCCCGCGACTGGACCGCCCTCGCCGTGGATCTCGACGGCGCGGGCGCACGCACCGCGTCCGGCGTCGCGGGTCCGCTGCTCGCCTCGGGCTGGACCGGAGCCGACGCCGACGCGGGGTACCGGTCCCTGGACCGGCAGGACACCGAGCTGCGGCTCGCGGCCCAAGAGGCGTGCGGTGTGGGGCCGTTGGTCGAGACCGCCGCGACCGAGCTGCGGTCGGCGCAGAGTTCGCTCGTCGCGCTGCTCGCCGACGCCTCGCGGTACGGACTCGCGGTGGCCGACGACGGCCGCGTCACCCCGCCGCCCGGTGCCGAGGCCACCGAGGAGGCGCGCGCGACCCGGTTGGCCGCCGCCATCACCGACGTCCTCGCCCGTGCCGCCGAGGCCGACGCATTTCTCGGTGACGCGGTCGGCCACCTGGCGCCCGACGCGGTACGCGACGGGATGGACCGCTGGGCGGACGCCGTCGCCGACGGACGCATGGTCGCCATGCTGGCGGGCATCGACGCGTCCCGCATCCCGCAGGGCGGCCCCGAGGCCGTACGGGCGTGGTGGGACGCCCTGCCGGAGAGCGACCGTCGGCGGTTCCTGGTGGCGTGCCCCGAGATCCTCGGCGGCCTCGACGGACTGCCGGCCGTCGTACGCGATCGGGCGAACCGCGTCGTCCTCGGCGCCACCGAGGACGCCTTGCGCAAGGAACTCGCCGCCGAACAAGCGAAGTTGGCTGGCGTCACCGGAGGAACCCGGGGTTCCGGCGTACGGTTCGCGGTGCGGATCGACGAACTGTCCGCCCGTCTGGGCGCGATCGAGGCACTGCGATCCCGCCTGGACTTCGCCCCCGACGGTCCCGGTACGGCCGTCTCCTACTTGCTGGGTTTCTCCGCCAAGGGAGACGGCAGGGCGGTCGTCGCGGTCGGTGATCCCGACCGGGCCCGCAACACCGCCGTGTTCGTCCCCGGCATGGGCGTGGGCATCGAGGACGCCCACAAAGAGGTCGACCGCGTACGCGCCCTGTGGACGGCCGCCCGCGATGCCGGAGGCCGCGACACGTCGACCATCACATGGCTCGGCTACGACACCCCCGACTCGCTCACCCACGCGCTCAACCCCGAGCAGGCCAAAGACGCGGCGCCTCAACTCGGCAAGTTCGTGAGCGGTCTACGGGCGACCCACGACCCCGCGGCGGGAGGCCACGTCACGGTGATCGGCCACAGTTACGGCTCGCTCGTCGTCGGCGAGGCGGCGCGTGGCCCGGGCGGCTTGCGGGCGGACGACATCGTGGCCGTCGGCAGCCCCGGCATGCACGCCCACGACGCGGCGCAGTTCGGGGTGGGCCGCGAGCACGTGTGGGTCGCACGCGCCGAGGGTGACCACGTACCGGTGCTCGGTGGGATGGCCTACACAGCGCCGGTCATCGGAGTCACCCCTGACGACCGCGAGTTCGGCGCGAACCGGTTCACCACCGACGGGGCCCGCGGCCACAGCGGTTATTGGAATCCCAAGCACCCGGACAGCCTCGACAACCAGGCCGCCATCATCACCGGCCAGTACGACCGAGTGCAGCTCATGTGGGGCGCGGCGCCGCCACCGCGCGAATAGCCGGTGGGCCGCGCCCGGTCACCCGCAACTACCGGGCAGCTACCGGCAATTGCCCACTGCGTCACGCCTCCAGCAGCTCTTGTCCCACATACCTGCCCTCCGGGCAGCCCGGTGGGGCGACGAACAATCCGCTGGTCTCGTGCCGGACGAACGCCGACAGGGCGTCGCCTCGGGCGAGTTTCTGCTGCACCGGGACGAAACCCTGGCGGGGGTCGGCCTGCCAGGCGATGAACAGCAGGCCGGCGTCCGGGGTTCCGTCCGGGCGGAAGCCGTCGTGGTAGGAGTAGCCGCGGCGGAGCATGGTCGCGTCGCGGTTGAACTCCGGGGCGGATACCCGGATGTGGGCGTTCTCGGCGATGACGAGTCGGCCGTCGGGCCCGCGCTTGCCGTAGTCGGGTTCGGTGCGTTCGTCGCCGCCGGTGACCGGCGCGCCGGTGTCCTTGCGGCGGCCGATGACGTGCTCCTGGGCCGGGACGTCCAGGTCGTCCCAGGCGTCGAGCAGCATGCGGATACGGCGGACCACGACGTACGAGCCGCCGCGCGCCCACGCCGCGCCGCCGGCCGCGCCCTCGTCCCCGATGAAGATCTTCGCGTCGAAGTCCGCGTCCCCGGTCTGCGGGTTGCCGGTGCCGTCGACCTGGCCCATCAGGTTGCGGTGCGTCATCGGCCGCGGCGTCGCGCCGGGGGAGCGGGTGAAGCCGGTCATCTGCCACCGCACCCGAGCGATGCCCCGGGCGAGCCGCTGGAGGGTGCGTACCGCGTGGAAGCACACCAGGGCGTCGTCGCCGCACACCTGGACCAGCAGGTCACCGTCGCTGCGTGTGGCGTCCAACTCCTCGTCGGGGAACGACGGGAGCGCCTTCAGCGCGCCGGGGCGGCGGTCGGCCAGTCCCAGCTTGTCGAACAGCGAGCCGCCGAACCCGAAGGTGGCGGTCAGCGACGAAGGGCCCGCGTCGAGCGCCACCTGCCCGTCGGCGTCCGGGCGTTCGCCCCTGCCGAGGCGGGCCGCGGTGTCCGACCACCGCCGCATCAGGGCGGCGGTCCCGGCCCGGTCGGTGCCCGGCTCCAAGTCGTACGCGACGAGCACGGTACGCGCCTGCGCGGGGGTCGTGATGCCCGGCTGGCGCGTCCCGTGGAACGGCACCGCCGTCGTGCCGAGCGACGTGAGCCGGGCACCCGAACCCCCGTCGTCGGAGGCCATGGACGCGCCGACGGCGCCGCCCGTGGCCCCCACGACCAGGCCGCCGGCCCCGGCCGCCCCGGCCGCGCCCAGCAGACGCCGCCGGGACAGGCCCGAACCGTTCTCCCCGTCCTGCTTCTTCTTCGCCATGCTCAGCGCACCTTCAACGGAACGGTCACGATGGCCCGGTCGATGTCGGTCGTGCGTACCGCGATCGAGACCTGCCAGGTGCCGGCCAGCGGCAGCGACACGCCCTGCGCACGCCACTGCCCGGGGGCGATGTGCTCGACCGGCACGACGATGGCGTCGATCTGCTTGTCCGGCAGCGCGACGGTGACGGTGACCTCCGGCGGGTCGACCGGATTGCGCAGCGGATCGCGGACGAACACGTCGATCGTGTTGACCCCCGCCTTCGCCGGGTCGATCGCCACGTCGACGATGCCCTTGCCGGCCGAGCCGCCCGCGTCGAACGGCGTGCTGCCCGAGGCGATGCGCGGCTTGGCGGCCTCTTCGCGGGCGTACGCGGTACGTGCGGGCTCGGTGTTCACCAGCACCGTCGTCACCGCGATCACCGCGATCGCGAGCGCCGCCTCCGCCGCCACTGCGCGCCGGATCGTCTGCTTGCGCCCCATGGGGTCGCCCGCCCGCGCGCCGGCGCTCGCCCGCAGACGGGCCTGGAGCCAGCGGCGGGCGGTCCATGCCGCCGCGATCATCAGCGTGACGAAGTTTGCCTTGAGGATGAGCAGCAGGCCGAACGTCGTGGAGAACAGTGCGTCGAAGGAGCCGACCTGCCGCCACGACGCGTACACGCCGGTGACGATCAGCACGGAGACGCAGATCATCGCGATCTTCGAGAACCACGCCACAGTCGGCACGTCGAGGGCACCGGGCAGTTCCTCGCCGTCCTCGTCGCGCTCCGTGCCGAACAGCAGGAGGACCATGACGGCCAGGCCGCCGAGCCAGGTGCCCATCGCCAGGAGGTGCACGATGTCGGCGGTGACCGCGAGCGGCGCCTGCATGCCAACCGACGCGTGGTCCGACAGCGACCACGTAGCCGCGAGGCCCGCGGACAGCAGGACCCAGGCGGCGCCCAGCACTTGGCGTCTGCGGCGGCCGGCACCGGGGAGCACCGCGACCAGGTAGCCGAGCAGTGCCCCGGCGGCACCCAGGACGAGGATGCGGACCGAGAGAGCACGGCCGAGCTTCGTCTCCAGCGTCGCGCGCAGCACGTCGAGGTCGAACGCGGAGGAGAAGGGCAGCGCCGAGGCCTTGGGCCCGTACAACATCAGGGCCGCGAGGGTGGACACCAGCAGACCCGCCCACGACGCGAACAGCAGCATCCACACCCGGAACCGGCCGACCGCCGCGGGCCGCAGCGCGACCAGGAACAGCACCGATCCCGCGAGCAGCGCGTACGAGGCGAACGCGAGGCCGCGCGCCAACCCGTCGACGAACGTCACCGACGAATCCGCGCCCTGCGAACCGATGTTCGCGGACGACGCCGAGGCGCGCACGATGTTGAACGTGAACGCCCCCGCGATCGGGTGCGAGTCCTCCGACACCACGCGCCACGCGACCGTGTACGTCCCCGGCGCCAGGCCCGGGGACAGCTTCACGGTGACCGTCGACGGCCCGCCGATGCCGTGTTCCGCGTCACCGGTGTCGACCCGCTTGCCCTGCGGGTCGAGGACCTTGACGCCGCCGAGCCCGGTCTCCACACCCTCGGTGAAGCGCAGCGTCACGGTCGCGGGCGCGGTCGGCACCGTCGACTCGGCGGCGGGGTTGCTGGAGTCCAGTTCCGCGTGCGCCGACGCGGGGCCCGCGCCGCCGACCACCAGGGCGGCCAGCAGCACGGGCAGCGCGAGGAGCCGGGTGAGCAGCCGACGCCGCGGGGCCGTCCGACGGCCGGTGGTCGGCGTCGCCGGGACCCCGTCCGCGACGGCGTCGGCCTCCGTGACGCCGACCACCGTGACGTCGGCCCGCATGACCTCAGCCGCCATGGCCCGTGTGGTCCTCGGTCGTGGCGCCCGGCTGACCCGTGGAAGCGGTCGTACCGCCGGCGTCGCCGGGCCGTTCGGCGATACCGAGGACCGGCACGCGCACGGTGATCGGCGCGGACTTCTCGAAGGTCAGCGTCACGTCGACGGTGTCGCCCTTCTTCAGGGGTCGGGTGGTCTCCTCGAACATGATGTGCGCACCGCCGCGTCCCAGGACGCCCTTGCCGTGCGCCGGGATGTCGATCGCCTCGACCTGCTGCATGCGGTTGTCGACGGTCTGGTGCAGCGTCGCGCTCGGTGCGATGTCGGTGGTCACCGACACGAGGCGGTCGGCTGTCCCGCCGTCGTTCTGCAGGACCAGGTAGCCCGCGGCCATGCCGCCCTTCACCGGCTGCGGGATGTACGGGTCGACGACCTTGACCTGCGGTCCGGCCGCCGACTCGGCGGCCGGACGGTCGGACTTCCCCGAGCCGTCCGACGCGCACGCGACCAGGCCGACTCCCGCGCCGACCGCGAGCACGCCGCCCGCGACCAGGGCCACCGCCCGGCGGGGGTGCCGGAGTTCGGCGTACCTCATGACGTGCCGCCCTCCGGACGGATCAGGATCGGCAGGTCGTGGGCGAAGCTCTCCGCGGTGCTGCCGGCCGGGGTGCCGTCGGGGTTCATGCCGACGCTCGCCAGGTAGATCACCCGGGCGACGTTGTCCGGCGAGTACGCGATCACCTGCGTTCCGTGCGTGCTGGTGACCTTGCCGTCCGCGGCGACCTGCGGCGGGTCGATGTTCACGCCGACGCTCTTCGCGGCCGCGGTGATCTGGTCGAACGGTCCGGTCAGACCGACGAACGAGGGGTCGATCGCGTGCAGCCACTCGCCGAGTTCGTCCGGGGTGTCGCGCTCCGGGTCGGTGGTCACGAACACCACGTTGACGTTGGCGCGGTCCTCGGGCGAGATCTTGGTCAGTGCCAGGGCGATGTCGCCCATGGTGGTGGGGCACACGTCGGGGCAGTGCGTGTAGCCGAAGTACAGCAGGGTGACCTTCCCGGCGGTCTTCGCCTTGAAGTCGTACGCCTGCCCCGACGTGTCCGTCAGCGTGAGAACGGGCTTCTCCAGCGTTCTGCCCAGTTCGGTGCCCCGGTACTTGGAGGGCGGCCCGGACGAAACGATCTTCACCGCGCCGCCGTTGCCCGCCGGCGATTCCGCGGAGCCGGAGTCGGAGCAGCCGGTGGCGAGCATCAGGCCCGCCGCCGCAAGTGCCGCGGTCCGCACTAGTGCCTTGCGCATGGTTCTCCCGTTCACGTGACGGTCGTGCTGGAACTGGTACTAGTTCGCGGTCCGCCGGGAGCCGCGGGTGATGCCGAAGACGCCCACGGCCACGCCGAGGGCGCCGACGACCAGGCCCGCGATGCCGAGCGCACGGGCGGTGGAGTCACTGCTCTTGTCGTCCGAGGACGACGCGGCGGCGGTCAGGTTCTGGTCCGCCGCACCGGTGCCGGACTTGGCGCCGGCCTGGTCGGCGGCGGGGCTCGCCGCCGGGGCCGCCGCGCCGCCCTTGGGCACGAGCTTCAGCGTCGGGGCGGGCTTCTCCGGCTCCTTGCCGTCCGCGCCGGGCACGTCGATCCAGCGCACGACGTCGCCGTTGTCGTAGGTCTGGAGTGCCTTGAAGACCAACTTGTCCGTGTCGGTGGGCAGTTGGCCCATCGACACCTCGAAATCCTCGTACTGGCCCGGGTTGATGCGCACGCCCGGGTTGGCGGTCCAGGTCACCTTGGCGACCGCCTCGGTGATCTGCTTGCCGTGCGAGGTGATCGGGGTGGCCAGCGGCTTCTTCTCGACCGTCGCGGTCCACCCGGCCAAGGGGCGGGTGCGCACCGAGGTGAGCGGCTTGTCCTCGGGGAGGTTGATCTCCAGCTTGGTGGTGCCCGCGCTGTCGTTCTCGTTCGGCACGCGGAACGTGACGCCCGCGTAGCCGCCCTGCTCGGCCTGGGTGGGCTGCACCGAGACGTGCGCGGACGCGGGTGCGGCGAGCGCGAGTACGGCGGCGGTCGACACGGCCGCGAGCACGGCGGCGCGACGGCGGATGGTGGTGGGCTGCATGGTCGTAACTCCGTGGATGGGCGCACGCCCGCGCAGCCCGTGACAGCGGGCCGGGGCATGCGGGACCGGGGCCCGGACCTCGGTCTGCGAGGTGCGGGCGGGGCAGGAAGCGCGGTACGGAGTCCGCCTGCCGTCCGGTCCAGGCCGTGCGGCCGCTACGGCCGAACGGGTGAAACCGCGCGTTCCGCCCGGGGCGGCGCGCTCAGCAGGCGGTGGCGAACGTGGGCGGCCCGCGGCGTACGACGTCGTGGCGCAGGTGTGCGGTACGCGGCCTCGCGGCGGTACGCCCGACCCGGCGCGCGGCCGACGGCACGTACCCCGCGGGCACCGTGCCGAACAGCAGCGCCAGCACCGCGCGCAGCGGCGCGACCGCCACCGCGTGCAGTCGGCGCAGGACCCCGAACAACGCGGCCTCACCGCGCCGCAGCCACCACGCGGCGGCCAGGGCGGCGGCAAGGTGCGCCGCGAGCATGCCGAAGCCGCCGTCGAACAGCATCGGCCCGGCGCCGTGCGCGGCGTCGGCCGCCGGGACCGAGGTCGGCAGCGCGCCCGCCGCGTCCGGGTCGAGCCCGGCCGCGGCCACGATGTCGCGGGCCGACCAGCCCGGCGGAAGGATGATGTGCCCGGACGCGTCGCGGCCGCCGCACAGCAGCCGGTCCAGCACGCTCAGCGGCGCGGTGCCGCCCGCATGCCCGCTCATGGCGGTCGCCGAGGCGGCCATGCCGAAGCTGAAGAGAGTGTGCAGCGCCACCTGGCCGACGGCGAGGAGGGCGGCGATCCCGGCCCACGAGCGCTCGCGCCCGGCGGCGGCGTACGCGACGGCGAAGACCCCGGCGAACCCGGCGGCCACCGTCCACACGGGCAGCGCTTCGCTGGTCATGAAGGCGTGTCCGGCCGCCGACAGCACGACGCACACCGCGGCGAAAACGGCGGCGCGCGCGGCGCGGAGGGGACGGGACACGGCAAGCATGACGCCCCATGGTCTCACCGCGCCGGAACGCCCTGAACGCAGGTCCCCGTTCGGGCGCGGTGGCCGGATTCGGCCCTCGCCGCGGACGGCCGGAGGCGGCCGGGCACGGGACGCTCCCTCGCAACTCCCTCAAAGGTCCGTCAAAGTCCGTTCCGGCTGATACGGGCGGCCGCAATCGGGGAAAAATTCAATTGTTGACTTTCAGTGGGATTTGGGTATATGCGCTGAGTCTCCTATTCCGAGACGTCAGACGTCGGCGGACAACAGCGACTGTCGGCCGATATCACCCGAGATCTTGAATGCGAACCTCTGAGCGGAGGCCCGTTCATGGACATGCGGTGGACCGTCCACCTGCCCCGGGAGACAGCGAGCGTCCCCATGGTGAGACGCCTGCTGATGGGTGCCATGGAGACCGCCGGAGTCGATCCCGGAGTGGCCGCCGAAATCGGTCTCGCCCTCTCCGAGGCGTGCGCGAACGTCGTCGAGCACGCGAAGAGCACCAACCCCGACGCGGAATTCGAGGTCAGGGCCGGGATCGTGGGCAACCGCTGCCGCGTCGAGGTCAGCGACGCCGGCCCGGGCTTCAGCCCCGAACGCCTCGGCACGCCGCTGCACCACGTCGCCGCGCCGGGCGCCGAGAGCGGCCGCGGACTGCTCCTCATCGAGGCGATGAGCGACCGCGTGCAGCTCCGCAACCACCCGCGCAAGGGTGCCGTGATCCGCTTCGAGAAGTCCCTGCGCTGGCGCAAGGACGCGCTGCTGCCGGTCTGACACCTTCCGGCCCCCGCCCCGCCCGGCTGCCCGGGCCGCCCCGAGTCCGCCCCGCCCGCCCGGCCGCAGGTTGCCCAGTGGCCGCCCCCGGCTCCGCATAGCCTGGTGCCCGCACCGCACCGGACCGTACGAGGAGCCCCGACGTGACGCCCCGCCCCGCCAGGCCCCTCTTCAGCGCGCCCGGCCCGCGTACGCCCGACCGACCGGCGTCCCGCCTCGCGGTGTCCCCTCTCCCCCCGGTATCCCGTCTCCAGGGATCTCGTCGCTCGGAACCGCGTGCCCTGGTACGCCGCCGTGTGGTGCCCGTCCTGTTTCTGCTGCTGGCCGCCCTTCTCGCGGGCGGCGGCACCGCCGCGGCGGCCGCCCCGGCCGCTGCGTCCGCGCCTGCCGCGACCGCCGCCGAGCCGAACGCCGACCACGTCGTGTTCGTCGGCGTACCCGGCCTCCTGTGGTCCGACATCACCCCCGAGGGCACCCCGAACCTCGAGGTGCTCACCGGACGCTCGTCGACGGCCGCCCTCTCGTTGCGCACGGTCGAGAAGACCACCTGCCCGACCGACGGTTGGCTGACCGCCGGTTCCGGCGCCCGGTCCACCGCCAAGCGCACGGACGGCGCGTGCGGCCCGCTGCCCGTCCCGGTCACGGCCGCCGACGGGACCCTCACGGTGCCCGATTTGCCGCGCATCGCCGACCACAACGACAAGTTCTCGTACGACCCGCAGTTCGGATCGGTCGCGAGAGCCGCGGTCGGTGCCGGGCTGTGCGTGACCGCGGTCGGCCCCGGTGCGGCGGTCGCCACGGCCGACGCCGACGGCCGCAGCCCGGCCGGCTACCTGGCCGACCCCGCGGCGCTCGACCGCGCGGCGATGACCCGCTGCGCGCTCACCCTCGTGGACCTCGGCGCGGTGGCCGCCGCGGCACCCGGCGCCGACGGATCCGGTACGCCGGCCCGCGCCGACCGGATGCGCGCCGTCGACGCCGCCGTCGGACGCATCGCCGCCGAACTGCCGCCGCGCGCCGAACTGGTCGTCGCCGGCATCGCGGACGACGGGACCACCCCGCATCTGCGCGTCCTGCTCGCGTCCGGCCCCGACGGGCGTTTCGGATCCGGCCTGCTGACGTCCACCTCGACGCGCTACGACGGCATGGCCCAGCTCACCGACATCGCCCCCAGCCTGCTCGCCCCCCTCGGTGTCGCGAAGCCCGACAAGCTGGTCGGCGCGGCGGTCACCCGGACCGGCGGTCCGACGGGCGCGGCCGCCGTGGACGAGTTGGACCGCCTGGACGTCGGGGCGCAGGCCGCACGTACGGTCCGCGAGGTCTACCAGTTCTACACATGGCTGACGCTCGTGCCGATCCTGCTGTTCGCCTGCGGCATCGCCGGTGCGGTGCGCATGCGCCGCCGCGGGGCCCCGGCGGTGGCGCGGCGCCGGCTCTACCGGGGCCTCCATGGGGTGGCGATCGCGGCGGGTTCCGTCCCGGCCGCCACCTTCCTGGTCGGGCTGTTCCCGTGGACCGAGACCGGGAACCCGGAGGCCGCGACGATCGGGATCTCGCTCGCGGGTGCGGCGGTGCTCACGGCTCTGGCGCTCGCCGGCCCCTGGCGGCGGCACCCGTACGGCCCGGCCGGGTTCGTGGCGGCGGCGACCTTCGTGATCCTCGCGGGCGACGTGGTCACCGGCTCGCACCTCCAGATGAACACCCTGTTCGGGCTCTCCCCGCTGGTGGCGGGCCGCTTCTACGGCTTCGGCAACGTGGCGTGGTCGGTGTACGGCATGGCCGTGCTGCTGGCGGCGGCATGGCCGGTGGGCCACCTGCTCGCGAAGGCCGGACAGCAGCCCGGGCCGGTCGACCCCGCCGACACTGCTACTGACACTGCCACTTCCGCTGCGACCGACACCGCGACCGCCGCCCACGCCGACGCGCACGCCGACACCGCCGACACCGCGTCCGTCGGCACGGACCGTGCCGCCCACCCCGCGGCATCCGGGCGGCGTACCGCCTTGATCGTCCTCGGCGTGTGCGCGCTGGTCGCCATCGTTGTCGACGGATGGCCCGCGTTCGGCAGCGACTTCGGCGGCGTCCTCGCGCTCGTCCCCGGCTTCGCGGTGCTCGGCCTGCTGCTCACCGGGACCCGCATCTCATGGGCCAAGGCCGGTCTGGTCGCCCTCACGGCCGTGGTCGTGGTCGGGGTCATCGCGGTGCTCGACTGGATGCGCCCCGACGAAAGCCGTTCGCACCTGGGCCGGTTCGTGCAGGACGTGGTCGACGGCGAGGCCGGCACCGTGCTGCGCCGCAAGATCATGGACAACCTCGGGTCGTTCGACAACGTGGTCGCCTTCCTGATCCCGGTGCTGATGGCGCTCCTGCTCGTCGCGGTGCTCACGCCGCCGAGGCTGCGCGCGACCGCGCTGCCGCCCGCATACGCCCGTGTGCCGTGGCTGCGCCCGGTGCTCATCGCGTGCTGGGTGACCGCGGTCGTCGGCTACGCGGTCAACGACTCGGGCATCCAGATCCCGTCCATCGCCCTGCTGATCGCGGTGCCGCTGGGTGCGGCCGTCCTGGCGTCGGTCGCCGCCGAGGAGGCGGAGGACGCCTCAGGAACGCGTGACGGAGGTCTTGGGAGCGTCGGCGGCGGGGCCGGTGGCGGTGGTGCCGCGGCGCGCGCGCAGGCCGAGCCACACGGCGCCGAGTAGCAGGGCGATGCCGGCGTACGGCCCGACGTCCGCCCGCAGCGTCCGGGCGAACGACTCGACGCCGTCCGGCAGCGGGACCGCCCGGCCGGGCACGTAGGCGCACACGAGCACCGTCGTACGCGCCAGCAGCAGCCCGTCGACCGCCGTCCCGCCCAGCAGCACGAGCGGCGCCCAGGCGGCCAGGTCGTACCAGGGCAGGCTGTACGGCGCGGTCAGCAGCCACGCGACGGCCAGCAGCGCGGCCACCCCCGCCGCGTCCCGCACCGCCGAGTCGGCGACCGGCGAACGCCCCGCCGCCCGCGCCACGACCGGCGCCAGCAGCCACGCCACCAGCACCAGCGACAGCCACCCGATCAGCCCGATCAGCGTCCGGGCGGTGTCGTCGTCGAGCGCGGACTCCAGCGGCTTGACGGTCAGGCGCAGCGGCATGGCCAGCGAGACGAGCTTGCTGTTCTCCCGCATCTGGTCGAACGCCTGGGTGCCGAGCGGGAGATAGGCGAGCACGCCGACCGCGAGTCCGGAGCCGAGCATGGCCCCGAGGTCGCGACGGCGGCCGCGCAGCGCCCAGGCGAGCGCGAGGACGTACAGGCCGAGGGTGATCTTCGCGGCGCAGGCGACGCCGACGAACACGCCCGCGAGGGCGGGGGAGCGGCGTACCGCGACGAGCGCGGCGGCGGCGAAGGCGACCGCGAGCGCGTCGAGATGGCCCGCGTTGACCCCGACGAAGAGCAGCAGCGGGTTGAGCCCCCACAGCAGCGCGATCCGGGCCCGGGCGCGGTCGTCGTCCGCGACCGCGTGTTGCAGCAGCAGACCCGTGGCGACGAAGGCGGCCATGCCGATCAGGGTCAGCACGAGGACCGTCGTATGCGGCGACGTGCCGCCCAGCTTGGCGGCGAACCACTGCTCGGCGGTCGCCACCGGGCCGTACACCGACGGGGTGTCCTGCCAGGGCGCCTCCACCGCGCGGCCCACCGGGTCCCCGTCGGCGGCCAGGTCGAGGGCGGTGTCGCGGTACGGGTTGCCGCCGGTGGCGGCGAGACGCCCGTACGCCGCGTACACCAGGTGGTCGGCCGAACCCATCGGCGGCACCAGCACCGCCGCGAACGCGGCTGCCGCACCTGCCGCGGTGAGCCGCCGCGGGTCCGGCGACCACCCCGCGCGCAGCGCGAGCATCGCCAGGCCCAGGCCGGCCGCGCCCAGCAGCGCGGACCCCAGCAGCAGCCCGGTGACCAGTGCGGCGGAGGGGTCGAAGGACAGGTTGTACGGCGGCAGCCAGCCGGGCCCGCCGGGCAGCGGCGGCTGGGCCGCACTCGTCCCGAGCAGGCCGGTCAGGAGCAGGAGGGCGATGCCGAGCGTGAGGCATACGAGTGACGCCCGGCTCTGACCTGCGTACTCATGTTTCACGTGAAACAGCCCGATGAATCGACAAGCCGACGGACCGTCAACTTCCCGCTCCGGTCCGCCCCGAGTGCGGGCCCGCCTGCGCGCCCGAATCGGCGTCCGAGTCAGCTCCCGCCGCTCCCGCCGCTCCCGACGGGCCGGGGGACGGCTTGCCGCGCATCGCACCCGGCAGGGCACCCGCCGCCCCGCGTTCGGCCAGCGCGCGCGCCACGTGCGCGTACTGCCTGGCCCGGTGCACCTGGGCGGCCCAGTCCTTCCCCGTCACGCGGTGGTGCAGGTCCACCTCGACCTCGCGTACCGCGAACCCCTGGCGGACCAGGTCGATCGTGAGCCCGGTCTCGACGCCGAAGCCGGCCGCGAGGGGGAGGGCCGCGTCGAAGGCCTCGCGCGTCAGGCAGCGCTGCCCGGACAGCGGCTGCGTCGCCGCGAAACCGCTCGCCTTGCGGATGCCCTCGCGGGACGCCCGCACCACGAACCCGTGCCCGCCGCCGGCCCGCTTCTGCGGCGGCAGCACCGCGATGGTCATCGCCGCCGCCCCGCCGCGCACCGGATCGATGAGCACCGCCGCGTTCGCCGCGCTCTCCTCCAGGTCGGCGTCCAGGAAGAGCAGCAGATGCGCGGTGTCCGGCTTGTCGCGGCCCTCGCGCGCGTCGATGGCCGCGACGGCCGCCGCGCCCGTCTCCATCGCCGCCGCCTTGCCCCGGTTGCGGCCGTGCCGCACGACGATCGCGCCGGCCGCCGCCGCGGCCGCCACCGTGCGGTCGCGCGAGCCGTCGTCGACCACCACGACCAGGTCCACACCGTCCACGACGCGCGCCGCCCGGACCGTCGCGGCGATCCTGCGCTCCTCGTCGTGCGCCGGGATCACCACCGCCGTGGGCCCCGGGATCCCGGTCGCCTCGTCGGATGCGTCGCTTCCGGATGCCTGAAGTGCCATGGCAAGGGATCGTAGAACCCAGCACACCCCGTCGCGTGCCCCGCTCGCGCCGGGCGCGGCGCGGCGGCGTGCCCGGATACCCCGAAACGGGTACAAAGAAAGTGGAGGTTGTCACAACCTCCTGCGGAACCTTGCGGCGTGACGAATCGTCATTGCAGAAGAGAAGAGCTGATCGGGTGTATCGGCCGCGCAAGGCCGATGGACTTCGAGGTTTGGCGGATGGCCCGGAGCGGGCCAGGGGGCGCCCGTCGCCCCGCGCCGTGGACACCGCGCGAGTGCTCCGCCCATCCGCGCCAGGGCGCGCCATATCCCGCCACCCGGTGAGCCCGTGGTGCGCTGCCAAGTACCTCCGGGCGCCCGCAGACCAGCGCCAAGCGCACGCAATGCCCAGTAGTTCAGCAGTTTCCGGCAGTTTCCGGCAGGCTCACGGAAGGGAACGAGCGCCATGCTGCGCGAACTCCTCGGAAAGCGACGTAGGGAACGCTCCGCACTGCTGTCCGCCGCGCTGGCGTGCGCGCAGTGGAACTGGCCCGTGGTCCCCGGGGCCGGTCTCGACCGGTGGGCCTGCACGTGCAGCTGCGGCCGTGACGACTGCCCGCTGCCGGGCGCGCATCCGGATCCACCCGCCGCGCCGGACGGCAGCGGCAGGTCACCGGGTACCACCGGCAGGCCGCCGATTCTCGCCGCGACCACTGACGAGCGCATGGTGCGGTGGTGGTGGAGCCGGTTCCCGGACGCCCCCGTCGTGATGGCCACGGGCCGCCGGGTCGCCGCACTGAGCGTGCCGGAGGAGGCCGGGATCAGAGCGATGGGCCAACTGCGGATGCTCGGCGTGCGCACCGGCCCCATCGTGGCCGCGCCGGGCCGGCACGCGTTCCTCGTCGCGCCGTACGCGCTCGACGAACTCGCCGACCTCCTCGACCGCTACGGCCTCGACCGCTACGGCGCCGTGCCCTTCACCCTGCGCTGCCACGGCGACGACGGATACCTGGCGCTGCCACCCTCCCGGGTACCGGGCGGGCCGCTGCGCTGGATCGAGCCGCCCGTCGGGGAGGCGGTCCCGGGTGCCCCGGCACCGTGGCTGCCGCACGTGTCCGACCTGGTCCGCACGCTCGTCGACACCTGTCACTCGGTCACCCAGCTGCGCCGTTCGGCCTGAGACCCGGCCGGATCGCCGCCCGGCCCCCGCGGCGACCCGCCGACGGGTCGTCGTGGCGGGTGTCCGGGGCGGCCGATACGGTGCGTCGTGTTCCGCTTCCGTGGAGTCGCCGCATGACTCCCGCGAGGGGTGGGCACGGGGGTAGCGTGAGGCCATCGGGCGGCTCGGGGAGGGCGGCTATGCGTCAGCCGGACGGGTACGAGGCCGGTATCGCGGGGGAGTTCGCGGACCGCGGCGCGCGTGAACCGGACCGTGCCGCGCCCGACGACCGGTGGGACGGCTCACAGCTGCCGCCGGCCGTCTCCTGCGGACTGGAAAGCCTCGCGCGGCTCTGCGTCGACATGGACTTCGCCCTGGAGACCGCCGACCTGTCGGTCGGCAAGGTCCGGGTCGCCTACGAACGCGCCCGGCAGGACGAGTCCGGGGCCGCCTTCCAGCCCCGGACCACCGTGGCGTGGCAGCTCGAATCGCTGGTGTACGCGCACTACAACGGGATACGCCGCCTCGCGTTCGAGCGCAACGCGGCGTACGCGCTGGCCGCCGCCGCCGTGCTCCAGGCCGTCATGGACGGCCGCACACCCGGCGACGAGGACCTCGCGCCGGCCGGGGACCCCGACCACATCCGCCATGTGCTCGACGACGCGGGCGCGTTGCTGGAGATGCTGCCGCGCCCGCTCACCGGGAACAACGAGGTCGACGACGTACTCGGGCGTGCGCACCACGCCGTCCTGCGCGCGCTCGGTGCCGCGGGATCCCAGGAACTGCCGTGGAGCCAGGCACACTTGCATCTCGCCGAGCTGGTCGACGAGCTCACCGAGCTGGATCCGCCGGTCGGCACCGGCGAGCCGGGCATCAACCTCTCGCTGCGCGCGTACGCCCAGGGCTGCCACGGCGTGGTCCTCGGCATGGCTCCGGGCGGCTGGCTCGCCACCAGCCCGATGGCGGGCTGAGCGCGGGAGGGCGGGCCGCCGGAGTGGGGGCCGGGGGAGTACGGGCCGCGGGAGTACGGGGAGCGCGGCGCGGACCGGGCGTCTTCGGGAAGGTCGTCGGGACCGTGCGACAACTGTGCGAACCCGCGCGAGCGGTATGACAAGCACATCGCGAGGGCGTCCCGCGCGGCGCGAATCCGGGGCGTGGCTGTGGCAGTTCCGGGACGCGCGGTGATCGTTCGGGGCCGGTCCAGGCGATAGGCTCGGACACCAGGTGACCAGGCCCCGGAATCCGCACCGCGGACGCGGCCTTCGTGCGAGGAGACACCATGCAGCGGGCACGTACGGCACGCGTTCGCACGGCGGCGCTCGGCACGACCGTCGGGCTCTGCCTGCTCATCCCCCTCGCCGCGGCCTCCGCCGACGGATCGCACGACAAGACGCCCGGCAAGGCTCCGGTCGCGGGCGGCACGGCGACCCCGTCCGGCAGGCCTGGGCCGTCCGGCGCCCACGACTTCGGCAACGGCGTCGACCCGAGTGCGCCCGACGGTGTCGAGGCGGTCAGGCAACTCCTGGGTGCCAGCACGGCACCGTCCGCGAAGGCGTCGTCCGCCACTTCCCCCGCGGCGCCCGCCGCGGCCGCCTCGACCCCGGTGTCCAACGCGCTGTGCGGCAAGGCCGTCGAGGTCGCCGGCGGCGTCCGCGCACAGACCTGCGTCGAGCGCGAGGGCGGCGAGGTGTGGGGGCGCGTCTATTACCGCAACCCGACCGCCGAGCCGCTGCTCCTCGTCCTCGGCCTGCTGCGCCCGGACGAGGGCACCGTCGAGATGCGCTGCACCATTGCGGCGAAGTCCGGTGACGGCGTGTGCGAGACGCCGCGCCTGCGCACCGAAAGCGCGCTCGCGGAGTGGTCGGCGATCGCCGAGGTGGCCACCGAGGACGGCGCGGACAAGGTGCTGCGCGCGGGTACGGCGTCCGCGGCCGGCTGACCCGGCCGCGCTCGACCCGCGTACCCCGACCCGCCCACCCGACCCGTTCGGCGGCGCGCCCGGGGTGACGTTTCGACACGCCGCTCGGTCGGTTGTGCGGGTGGCTCGGGTTGCGTGGCTGCGCTCCGCCGACGGGGCGTCCGGCGACGGCGAGATCCGGCCGTTCGGGGGTCGTCCGTACGGCCGGAACCTGGCGTTTGCGAGGGGCCGATCGGGTGCGGAGCGGGCCGGTACCCGAACAAGAAAAGGGCCCGGCCGCTGAAGACGGGGGATGCATCAGCGGCCGGGCTGGATCAAAGGTAACAGGCAACTTCCCAGTACCCAAGTCCGGGGCGTAATTGGACCTAGTCCAATGTGTGGCGGGGCTCCCTTCACGGGGAATCCCGACTTGACGGCCCGCAGATCGCCGGTTCCCAGCCCGCTTCTTGCCGACAGTTGCCGGTATCAAGGAAGCCGCCGCGCGGACCACTCGGCGTGGTCCACGCGGCGGCCGCGGGGCATCAGTTCAGGGTGATCTGGCGGTTCAGGAGGCCGTTCCGCGCGCTGCGCTGACGAGTAGTCAGAGGCGTTGTGTCTGCGAGGGATTCGGCCAAACGTACGCCGAAGTCCGCGGCGGGCTTCTCGACGTCGTCGGCGGTCATCCCGCCCGGCAGATCCCAGACCGGGACCAGCAGGCCGTGCGCGCGGAAGGACCCGACGAAGCGGGTGCCCTCGCCGAGCGACGACGCCTCGGCGGCGTGCAGCCGGGCGATCGCGTCGAGCAGCTCCTCCTCCGGGTGCGGCATGACCCAGCGCAGGTGATTCTTCTCACGCATGCTGCACCAGTACGCCGCGTCCACCGACGTGAGGCGCGCGGTCGGCGTCGCCGCCGCGTTCGCGCGCTCCAGCGAGGCCGCGACGTCGCCGGTGGCGGCCTCGGCGTCCTCGACCCAGAAGTCGAAGCCCTCGTGCACGGTCACCGCGAGCGGCGCCGAGACGTCGAGCAGGTCCTGCAGGCGCGGCCCGGGGCCCGGCAGCGGGCCGGGGGTGACCGGCGTACCGTCCTCGGCGGCCAGTGCGCGCTCCAGGGCGTCGGCCAGGTCGCGGCTGACGTCGCCGGAACTGGTGTGCGTCTGGAGGCCGATGAGCACCGAGCCGTTGTCGCGGCGCAGCGCCGGCCACGCCATCGGCAGGACGGTCGCGAGCGTGACCGAGCGGTCCGCGTCGTCGACCCCGGCGGCCAGCTTCAGCTGCGCCGTCGCGGCCGGAACCAGCTCCCGCAGCGCGACCCAGTCGCACTCGTCGGCCAGTCCTTCGAAGGGCCGGTGCACCAGGGTCTCGGCGGCGGTGGCCGCCTCCCGACCGTGGCACGCCTTGTAGCGGCGGCCCGAGCCGCAAGGACAGGGTTCACGCCCGCCGACCACCGGAACCGTGTCCGTGGCGGTGGTCGTCTTCGTGCTGTGCTGGCCCTTCCGCGCGGCCTTCTTGCCCATGCTGAGATCTCTCCCGGTCGCGGATCGCGTGATAGACGATTGACGACCGCCGAGCGTAGTCCGCTCCCGGCATATAGCCCATTCCGCGACGTCGGGCGCCTCACCCCCGGCACCGCGCGGGCGCCGGCGGGATCCGCCGCGCGTTACAGCGGCTCGGCGGCGTCGAAGTCGAACTCCCAGTTCTCCGCCGGTTCCTCGGCCTCTTCGCGGCAGGTCGGCAGGAGGGCCCACACGGTGACCTCGTCGACCGAGCCGCGCACCCCCCAGTCCGCTGCCAGCGCGTCGATGATCGACAGGCCGCGTCCGCCGCGCGCGGTCAGCGACGGGCTCGCCTGCCGCGGGCGGGTCGGGCCGCCGCCGTCCGTCACCTCGATGGCCAGCAGATCGTCCGGACGCACCGCCCACGCGGCCCGCACACTGCCGGACGGCAGGGCGTGCGCGTGCTTGAGCGCGTTGCTCAGCAGTTCGGACAGCACCAGAGCGGCGTCGTCGACGAGAACTGCGGGCAGTCCGCGATCGGTGAGGTCGGCGATCAGACGGTGCCGGGCGGCACCGACGCCGACGGAGGCGTGCGGGACGAGTACAGCCTCTGAATCGGGCACCCCACGGGCCACGACCATTGCCACCCCCGGACCTCCTTCTCACCCACACGTCGGGCATGGGATGCCCGGTGTGCGTCGATCGGAAACAGTCTCGTCATCCGCCCGCGCGATCCGGGACGGTCCCCCCGCCACGCCGGGCCCCGCCCCCGCGCCGTGGGTGTCGGCGCCGGGCACCGGCGTACGCCCCCATTTCTACCCCCTATGGGCGGAGGAAGCTGAGGGGGTGGCCGGTCCTGATGAGGAGTTGTTACCGATGCCACCACCGGGCAGGCCGCGATCCGCGCCGCCACCCGACACACTCTGGTACGGATTCCCGTGCCCGGAAGGTCAGTTGGCGCGCGAAGCGGCTTTTACGCCCCCGGGTCGGCGGCTCAGCCGCCGGTCACCTGCGCGATGACGCTGCCGGGCCGGTTGGTGATGATCGCGTCGACGCCGAGGCGCAGGCAGAGCTCCACGTCCTCGGGCCGGTCGACGGTCCAGACGTGGACGCGGTGACCGGCCCGGTGCAGGCGGGCCACGAAACGCGGGTGGGCACGCACGATCTCGATGCTGGGGCCCGCGATGCGCACGCCCTTGGGCAGCGTGCCGTCCCGGAAGCGCAGCGGCACGCGTTCCATCAGGAACACCGCGGGCAGGCGCGGGGCCAGGTAGCGCATGCGCCGCAGCGACATCTGGCTGAAGCTCATGACGCGGACCGGCGAGGGGCCGTCGTCCGGCGGCCGGGCGAGGCCGAAGCGCTCCAGGAGTTCGACGAGGCGGCGCTCGACGAGGCCGGCGTACCGCGTGGGGTGCTTGGTCTCGATGGCCAGCTGCACCGGGCGGTCGGCGTCGACGACCAGTTGCAGCAGCCGGTCCAGGGTCAGGACCGACTTGCGGTCCCACTCCGGGGCCTCGGGGTCGTTGCCGTGCAGGCCGCCGGCCTTCCACGAGCCGAAGTCGAGCGTCGACAGGTCCGCGAGCTCGAGCGTCGAGACGAGGCCGCGTCCGTTGGAGGTGCGGTTGACGCGGCGGTCGTGCACGCAGACCAGGTGGCCGTCGGCGGTGAGGCGTACGTCGCACTCCAGGGCGTCGGCGCCGTCGTCGATCGCCTTCACATAGGCGGCGAGCGTGTGTTCGGGTACGTCCTCGGACGAGCCACGGTGCGCGACCACGTGCACGGTCGCCGCGGAATGAGCGGTCACCTCGTCATCGTGCCACTTCGTCCCCAACAGCAGGTGACCACCCGTCGACGCGTGGTGGTCACCTTTTCGGCCATCCGGTCAGCGGGTCTTGCGGCCCGCTGACCGGGCCCTGTCCAGCCGGACCAGGGCAAGCGTGCCCAGCGCCGACGCGGCGAAGGCGAACAGTGTGGCCGAAGTCCAACTCTGCGGGTGCACGTACAGGGTGTCCTGGACATCTGTCCAGAAACGCGCCCACCAACCGATCGATCCCGGGTTGATCAGCTGGTACACCGCGAAGCCGAGCACCCACGGCACGAGCATCGCCCAGCGCGCGGGGGCGTCCTGGCCGAGGTTCCACGCGGTGCGCCCGCGGCCGAGGAACCAGTCGACGGCCGTGACGCCGAGGAGCGGCACGAAGACGGAGCCGATCAGGTAGAGGAAGCTCTCGTACTTCGAGAAGTCGTCGATGAGCATCGCGAACCCGGTGACGAGCGCGCCGACCGCGAGGCAGATGAGGCGCCGGTCGAGGCGCGGCACGAGGTTCTGGATCGACATGGCCGTCGAGTACACGTTGGCGAAGCTCTGGTCGACCTCGCGGACCACCAGCACGGCGAAGAACAGCCAACCCGCGGAGATGCCGAGCAGGGTGTCGAACACGTCCTGGTCGGGCTTCGTCTGCGCGAGCGCGAGGATGCCGAGGAGGCTGCACCAGATGCCGGTGGTCGAGTAGCCGCCGAGCGCGCCCCAGAACGCGGTCTTCCCGTCGCGCGAATGGCGCGTGTAGTCGGACGCGAGCGGGACCCACGAGACCGCGAGCGCCACCGACGCGTCGACGACGGGGAGGAAGCCCTCCCAGGAGCCCTCGGTGAGGTCGGGTACGCCCGCGCGCACCAGTTGCACGGTGAAGTAGAGCATCGCGACGCCGACGGCGATGGTGACGTAGCGGCGCAGGATGCGCAGCATGCCGAGGGGGCGCAGCGACATCGCGGTGGTGACGACGCCGGCGATCACGACGTACAGCCAGTGCGGGCCCTTGCCGTCCGTCAGTTTCTCGATGCCCATCGCGATGACGGTCAGCTCGAACACGCCCCAGCCGACGCACTGCACGATGTTCATGCCGGTGGGCAGGTACGACAGCTTCGTCCCGAACAACCCGCGCAGCAGCGCCATCGCGGGCGCGCCGGTCGCCGCGCCGGGCAGGCCGGACACAGCGACCATCGCGGTGCCGACGACGGTGCCGATCGCGATGGCCAGGGAGGCGGCGATCAGCGACAACTGCGGGTAGCCGTACGGCTGGAGGAACGCCGCCGCGCCGCTGAAGCCGATGAGGCTGACGCCGAGGTTGGCCCAGAAGGAGAACTGGTCGCGGAAGCCGAGGGGCTTCGGCGGGTCCGTGTCGAGGACGAGCGGTGCTTCCGGCGGGCCGGATATACCACCCGAATTCGGACGCGGTTCGGTGGCAGCAGGAGCCGACATGGCTCTCCTCTTCTCCCTACGCCGGCATTACCCGGTCAGGTTCGAGCGGTCGGCGGCCCGGGAAGCGTCGCTTCCAGCCGCCCTCTCAGCCCGGTTCGTCCGAGCTCCCGCGATTGGTTTGCAGGGCAGAGTACGCGCAGCCGCGATCTCCTCCCAGAGGTGGGGTACCACAGCGGCGATCCGCGAGTACGTTTGCGGACATGACTAACCTGACCTGTCCGCGCTGCCGCGGAATGATGCAGACCTACCAGCGTGCCGGTGTGACGGTCGACCAGTGCACCCAGTGCCGGGGGATCTTCCTCGACCACGGCGAGCTGGAGCACATCATGAACGCCGAGAAGAGCTGGACCCAGCAGCAGTACCCGCAGCAGCCGTACCCCCAGCAGGGCTACCCGCAGCAGGCCCCGCCGCCGCCCGCCGCCCCCGGGTACGTCGCCCCGGTGCCGGCCCCCTACCCGGCGGCGGCGCCGCACGGGCAGGGCGGGCACGCGTACTACGGCCACGGCCGGCGCGGCCACCAGCAGGGCTACTACGGCCACCGCCGCGGCGGCCACGGCGGCTACTACGGACACGGGCGCCACGGCCGCAAGAGCTTCATGCAGCAGCTCTTCGACTGATCGGTTCCTCGGCTGATCGGGGTGTTTGTTCGGCTGATCGGCCCAGCCGCGGACCGCGGCCCCGACGGGGCTGATACGAGGGGTGTTCAGGCCGGTCCGCCCGCATTCGCCCCCCGGCGGCGTGTCCGTTCGGACGCGTCGCCGGGCACGCTCGCGCGCACTGCCGGATAATCCCGGGATAAAGAGTCCTGCACCGATCCGGCCTACGTGTTAACCGTGTTCCGACAGGTCATCGGCAACCCTGGTCGTGCCGAGTTTCCGATGAGTGGAGGTGCCGCGTGAGCGAGCTCACCGTGCGAACCAATGTGGGGGGCGGGCTTCGCGGACGCGGCGCCGAACGTGGCGAGGTGGCCGCATGAGCGATCGCGAATTCCCGGGCGAGAACCCTGGCGTACCCCCGGGCGAGGCACATCGCCCGGACCCGGTGGAGCAGGGGCCCGACCCCGCCGCGCCGGCGGGCGCACCCGAGCCGTCCGCCCGGCAGCCCGCCGAGCCGTCCGAGCCTCCGGCCTTCCCCGCCGCCGCAGCGGGCGCCGCGGCGGCCGACCCGGAGCCCTCGAAGGCCCCGGTGGGCCTGCCCCAGGACACTCCCGCCGCGCAGCCGGAGGCACCGGCACCCCAGGCCGCACCTCAGGCCGGGGCCGAGCCCGTCGCCGCCGCCGCGTTCGGCATGCCCGCGCCCCACGAGGGGGCGGCCGCCGGTATGGGCGACACCGCGGTCGGCGCCGCGACCTCGCCCCCGGGAGCCCCGCCCGGCACCCCGCCGTACGGCTTCCCCGCCGCGCCGTACCCCGGCTACCCGGGCTTCGGCGCACCCGTCCCGGCCCGGCGCCGACGCCGGCCGAACCCGCTGGTGGCCACCGCCGTCCTCACCGCACTCCTCGCGGGCGGTATTGGCGGCGGCATCGGCGCCTGGGTGGCCGACCGCGACGACGACAAGGCGTCGTCCAGCGTCAATTCCACCAACGGCCCGGTCGACCCGGCCTCGCTCAACCGCGCGCCCGAGTCGGTCGCCGGGATAGCGGCCAAGGCACTCCCCGGCACCGTGACCATCAAGACCAAGAGCGGCACCGGCCGCACCGCCCAGGAGGGCACCGGCGCCGGGTTCGTCATGGACGACCAGGGCCACATCCTCACCAACAACCACGTCGTCTCCCTCGCCGCCGACGGCGGCGAGCTCACCGTGACGTTCTCCGACGGAACGACCGTGCCGGGCAAGATCGTCGGCCGCGCGGAGGGCTACGACCTGGCGGTCGTGAAGGTCGACGGCGTCCAGAACCTCAAGCCGCTCCCGCTCGGCGACAGCGCCAACGTCGCGGTGGGCGACGCGGTCCTGGCCATCGGCTCGCCGTACGGCCTGGACGGCACCGTCACCACCGGCATCGTCAGCGCCAAGAACCGCCCGGTGGCCTCCGGCGACCAGCAGCAGACCTCGTACATGAACGCGCTGCAGACCGACGCGTCGATAAACCCCGGCAACTCCGGCGGCCCCCTCCTCGACGCGCAGGGCCGCGTCATCGGCGTGAACTCCGCCATCCGCTCGGCCGGCAGCGGCTCCGACCCGTTCGGCGGCCAGCAGGCCGGCAGCATCGGCCTGGGCTTCGCCATCCCGATCAACCAGGCCAAGTGGGTCGCCGACACCCTGATCCAGACCGGCAAGCCGGTGTACGCCCAGGTCGGTGTCATCCCCGACCCCGAGTACACCGGCGTCGGCGCCCGCATCCGCCCCAACACCGTCCAGGGCCAGGCCCCCGTCACCCCCGGCGGCCCCGCCGACAAGGCCGGCCTCAAGGCCGGCGACGTCATCACCAAGCTCGACGACCGCCCGGTGACCAGCTACGAGGAACTCTTCAGCGAGATCTGGAGCCACAAGCCGGGCGAAAAGGTCAAGCTCACCTACCAGCGCGACGGCAAGGAGGCCACCACCGAGGTCACCCTCGGCCAGCGCGAAGGCGACCAGTCCGGCTGACGCGCCGACCCCGAATCCCCGGTGATCGCATCGCCCGCCCATGAGACACTGTCCAGGCCCGCAACCCCCAAGGACCGCGGGCCTGGAGGGCTCGCCTAGCGGCCGATGGCGGCGGTCTTGAAAACCGCTAACTGGGGTGACCCAGTTCGTGGGTTCGAATCCCACGCCCTCCGCGCACAAGCACAAGAGTCGGCCCCTGACCTGGCACAACAGGCAGGGGTCGACTCATTCCCGCACCCACCGCCCCGCAGCTGCCGGACATGAGTCGGATGGGTCGCGTACGGCACAAACAGCCGCTTCAGGCCGAGCAGTTGGCGCCCTCGCATCCCGGTGGCCGGTGGCGAGCTGTCGCTTCCACGTGCGGTACCGGGTCTCGAAACTGCGCAGTAGGGCGCACAGTTCGTGAGCGGCGTCGGGCCTCTCCACGATGCGGGCCCAAGCTTCCAGGTCGCCAGTGCTCGGAGTCTGCCTGCCGGTCTCCAGCTTCGACACCTTCGAAGGCGGCCAGTCCAGACGGCGGGCGACCTCCCGGCCGGTCAGACCCGCGTCGGTGCGCAGCTCCCGCAGCCGCGCACCGAGCGATGCGCGCGCATGTTGGTGGTCGGTGCTCACATGCGTGACGCTACCTGGGACTGAAACAGCGTGTACGGGGCTGTGAAGTGCCATGCCGCATCACGAATTTGGCACGCCGCGAGGACCGCGGACTCGCCGTCGAACAGCTCCATTTCGAGCGACCGGTCGCCGTCGAAATGGAAGCGGCCGAGCAGTGGGAGTCGAACACCCAGAAGTCCCGTGACGGAAGGCCGGCCGTCTCGGCGTCGCTGCGCCAAAGGAACCGGATGTCCTCGCCTGCGGCAATGCTGTCCTCGACATCGGCCAGCAGGAACCGCTGGTAGTCGGTGGGCGGCTCGTCGACGACGCGCACACGTTCGATCCGTTTCCCCTGCTTCACCTGCTCACGGACCATGCCCAGCCAGGGCCGTCCGGGATCCGACACGTCCTCGCCGCGCATGAATGCCTGGAGCGCTTCCGTCTCGGACGCCACGCCGTACGCGCGCCTGGACTCCAGGCGCCACGCGGTGTGTTCGAAGCCGTGGCGAAAGAACTCGGTGATGCCCGGCCCGGTGATCAGTTCGGGCACGTCACTCCTTGGTGCGAAACGTGCGAGCAGTTCGCGTGGGACGACGACGACGAACGTCTCACTGTCCTTGACATCCCGCAGCTGCTCCAAGGCCTCCGCATCGGTGAGCCGCTCACCCTGGACGACGAAGTCCCCGGTGTCGGTCTCGTACAGGGTCGGGCAGTCGCCGTCCTTGGATGTGGTGCCGACGGGGGGCTGCGTTTTTCGGCTGTTGGGGGGCGCGTGTTCGGTCAGGGGGAGAGGCGGTGGTGGGTGCGGGCTGTGGCGGCTTGGAGGTCGGGGTGGGCGCGGTGGACGAAGCGGCCGACGATGCCGTCGTTGCCGTAGCGGCTCAGGATCTCGGCTATGCGCGCATCGACTGTGGTGGGTTCGCCGTCCGGTGTGGTGGTCATGTCGCAGTAGATGAGCGCGTCGACGAGGTACGGGTCCTCGAGCTCGAACTCGTCGGCCAAGCCCCGTGCGAGTCCCCGCTCTTCGGCCTCCACGAGGGCGCAGGAGTGGTGCGCGACGAGGCGGGTCACGCGGGTGTCGGCGTGTGCGATGTCGCGTAGGTACCGGGCGCCGTCCAAGGGGTGGAAGCCAGTCGCGATCAGTGCGGGTGCGTAGCCGATGTCGTGCAATACGGCTGCTGCGTAGAGGAGTTCGGCGTCCTCGCCGAGGACGGGTCCGAGCAATTCGGCGCGTCGGGCGACGCCTTGGGAGTGTGCCCAGCGGCGCGGCAGTGGTTCGGCGAGCGTGTTCTCGGCGAGGCGGTAGGCCCAGTCACCCAGCTGCATGGAACGAGCATACGAGAGGGCCCGCTCGTGATCACGGTGTGTCATTCAGGAGCGCGGAAACTGTCATTGTCCGGAACGCGCGAACGCATCTGTTGTTGATCGGAAGTTAATCGACCCTTTCCGTGGTGATCATTCGGCGATCATTGACCGGTTTTTTCGAACCCGCTTACTGTTGCGCCGGCGGAGTCGAATTCGTCCGTACGTCCCCGGACTCCGCAGAGACGAGGAATGAAATGAACTCGGCACTTCGGCGTACGCTGACCGCCGGCACCATTGTTGCGATGACCGCCGGAATTGGGGTCATGGGTGCGGGCACCGCGCATGCGGCGCCGTCGAACAGCGTCACGGCCATCTGCGGCAGCGGTTACAAGTGGGTGGACACGTACCCGGTGTCGTACCGGTCCGTGAGCGGGACCGTCTTCCAGCTCGGGCAGGCCGTGCTCGCGTACAACCCGGCCAACGGCAACAACTGCGCCTATACGTTCAAGCAGAACATCGCGGACCGCAACAACTTCTACGGGCACCCGACCTGGACCGGCATCAAGCTGATCAGCGAGGGCTCCACGTGGACCCCGAACTACGGGAACTTCAGCTACTACGCCGGCCCCGTCTACCGCTACGGAAAGAACCGGGCGGTGAAGCTCGTCGCGGACGTCGGTATCTACAAGAACGAATCCTGGGCCCACCTGGCGACCGGCTGGGAACACGGCGGCTGATTTCGACGGATCGGAACAGCGCGTACCGGTAAACAGCGCGCAGAAAAGAGAAAGAGTACCCAGGCGGTCGACCGCCTGGGTACTCTCCCATTAGCGGAGTTGGGAGCATAGGGATACGTCGACCAGGTGCTCGGTCAGTCTCCGCGGAGACGGATGAAGCGGACGTACGGGGTACGACCCGGGTCGCGGAGCACCTCGGCCGGGAGCGGGTCGGTGGGGTGGATGCGTCCGTGTTCGGGGTGGTCGACGGCCTCGTGCGTGCGGTGCGCGGCGGCTGCCGCGACCTCGGTGGCCTGGCGGGCGTCGAGTTGTGGTGAGGTGAGGGCCTCGGTGCCGTCGGTGAGGCGCGTGAGAAGTGCCCGCGGGCGGCGCGGGGTCCCGGTGAGGCCGATGACGGTGGCGTCGACGGTGTCCGCGTCGCGGATCTTGAGCCAGCCGCGCCGGAGTTGCGGGCGGTACGCGGTGTCCAGCCCCTTGGCGACCAGCCCCTCCACCCCGGTCGGCGCCAGCACCTCCCGCCAACTCAGCGCCTCCGCACGGTCGTTGGTGGCCATCACGATCTGCAGCGGCGGCTCGGCCTCGGCGAGCAGCGTGTGCAGGAGGTCCCAGCGCTCGCGCAACGGCAGGACCCGTACGTCGCGTTCCGGCACCGCGAGGAGGTCGAAGGCGACGTACGAGACCTGTACGGCGTCGCGCGCCCGGGCCCGCGCCGAGCGTACGAGCTGCCCGAACGCGAACCGCCCCTCGTGCCACGCGCACAACTCGCCGTCCAGCACCACGCCTTCGGGCAGACCGGCGACCGCCGCCGCGATGCCCGGGAAATCGGGGGCGAGGTCGCGACCGGAGCGGGACTGGAGGACGGCCGGTGCGTCGCCGCGCGCGAAGGCGAGGGCCCGCCAGCCGTCCAGCTTGATGGAGTACTGCGTGCCGCCCGGCAGCGCGTCCTCGGCCGGGACCTCGCGGACCGCCTTGGGGCGCATCACCTGAAGCGGGGGATCGAGCGGACGAGTGGAGGCCGGAGAGACCGACGAACCTGCGGCGCGCGAGGGGCTCGCCGCGCCGGAAGAACCCCCGGAACCCCCATCGGACGCAGCTCGTGCGGGCGTACGCCTCGCCACCCCCGCCCGCCCACGCTCGTCAGATGCCCCCGATGCCCCCGATGCCCCGGAAGCCCCCGGCCCCGGGATGTTCCCCGCCCTCCGCGGGTTGAGCAACGGCGCCAGCAGGTCGCCGTGTTCGTCCATGCGGGCGGGCATGTCGTCGATGGTGAAGGAGAGTTCGGCGGCGTCCCCGGCGGCCTCCAACTCCTCCCAGGTGACCGGCGCCGAAACGGTCGGCGTCGGCCGGGCGCGCACTGTATAAGGGGAAGCAGTCGTCTTGGCGGCCGCGTTCTGCGAGAAGTCGACGAACACATGGCCCGGACGCTCCTTCTTCGCCATCGTCGTGACGAGCAGCCCCGGGTGCGCGTCGGCGAGCTCCTGGGCCAGGCCCTTGGCGTACGCGGTCACCTGCGCGGACGGCGTCGGCGTGATGGGCACCAGCAGATGCAGCCCCTTGGAGCCGGAGGTCTTCGCGTACGCGGTCAGCCCGTCCGCCGCGAGCCGCTCGCGCAGCAGCAGCGCCGCGTCGCGGCAGGCCAGGATGTCGGCGGGCGCCCCCGGGTCGAGGTCGACGACGAGGCGGTCGGCCATCCCGGGCTCGTCCTCGCGCCACTGGGGGGTGTGCAGCTCGGCGACCAGGTTGGCCGCCCACACGAGGGTCGGCAGGTCCTGGACGACGACCTGGCGGATCGACTCCTTGGACTTGCTGGGCGTCTCCGTGGTGTGCACCCAGGTGGGTGTACCGGGCGGCAGGTGCTTGGTGACGAAGATCTGGCCGCCGGGCCCGTCCGGGTAGCGGACGAAGGAGACCGGCCGATCACGCAAGTGCGGCAGCAGCGCCGAGGCGACGGAGGTGTAGTAGTGCACCAGTTCGCCCTTGGTGGTGCCGGTCTCCGGATACAGGACCTTGTCGAGGTTCGACAGGCTGAGGCGGCGGCCCTCGACCAGGGTGATGGGCACGGTGACCTCCGCCGGGCAGCGCGACAAAGACGACAAATGGGATAATCAAGGCTACTCCCGGGACCGACGAACGGAGCAGTCGTGCGTGCCATCTGGAAAGGGGCGATCAGCTTCGGGCTGGTGAGCATCCCCGTCAAAGTCGTCTCGGCCATCGGCAGCGAGCACTCTGTGAAGTTCCACCAAATGCACCAGTCCGACCAGGGCCGCGTCCGGTACCGCAAGGTGTGCGAGCTGGACGGCGAGGAGCTGAGCCAGGGCGACATCGTGCGCGGCTACACGGCGTCGGACGGGCGGGTCGCGGTGGTGACCGACGACGACCTGTCCGAGCTGCCGCTGCCGACCGCCCGGACCATCGAGGTCCACGGGTTCCTGGCCGCGGACGACGTCGACCCGCTGCGCCTCGGAAAGCCTTATTACCTGTCGCCGGACACGTCCGGGGCCAAGCCGTACGTCCTCATGCGCGAGGCCCTGCGCCGCTCCGAGAAGGCGGCGGTGGCGAAGCTGGCCATGCGCGGGCACGAGACCCTGGCCCTGGTACGCGTACAGGACGACGTGCTCGTGCTGCACCAGCTCTACTGGCCGGACGAGGTCAACTCCACCGAGGGCGTCGCACCCACCGAGCGGGTCCGGGTCACGGACGCCGAACTCGACATGGCGGACACCCTCATCGGCGCCTTGGGCAGTGCGGACCTCGAGGAGTTCCACGACGAATACCAGGCGGCGGTCGAGGAGTTGGTGACCGCGAAGCTGGAGGGCGCCGAGCCGTCGGCGGAGCCGGAGTCGGCCGAGGACCGCGGCGGCGGCAAGGTCATCGACCTGATGGCGGCGCTGCGGCAGAGCGTCGAGGCGGCGCAAGGGTCGCGCAAGGCGCCGCGCTCGGAGCCGAGTTCGAAGCCGAGTGCGAAGGACGCGGACGCGAAGAAGACGGTGTCGAAGCGCGCCGCCGCCAAGACGGCGTCGTCGCGGTCCTCCGGTGCGAAGAAGAGCACGTCCACGTCCGGGGGTTCGGGGTCGGGTTCGGCGAAGAAGACCGCCGCCAAGTCGACGGCCAAGGGCAGCGGCAGCTCGACGGCCAAGTCGACCGCGAAGTCGACGGCGAAGTCGACGGCCGGCTCGTCGGGCCGGAAGGGGGCGAAGTCGGCGTCCAAGGCCCCTGCGCGGGGCGCCGCGAAGAAGACCGGGTGATCGTCCCTATATAGGGGAGACATCGCCGTCGCGAAGATCGGCCATTCCTCGGAAAGTGTCGTGAGTCACAGATTCCGAGGGGCGTACGGAATCCTTCGCGCGGGATTGCGGAAGCCCGCGTTCCTGCATTCGTCTGATGAATCTGCGCAGCCCAGGACGGTAGTGCGCGGGCGCGCGGAATCATTAGTGCCTCTTTGTGAGAACAACAAGCGGCAGCAATGTGTGATGTCGGTCACGTGGCAATCACAACACGGACATAAACGGACTTTAGCGTCGTTCGCCGGGCCGCGTGCGGCACTCTATCGGCGTGTCCGGACGAACACATACAGTCATACCATTGCGCAGGGTGAGTGATTCACTGCGGGCTGTCGATGTCCCACCCGCAAATCGGACGAATCGTGCCCCAGGTTTCACTTGCGCAAACTCGTGGCACGTAAAACCACGCTGCCGACTGCTTCGGAAAAACGCGGGCTGACCTGCATAAACATCGGAGGAGGTTGATTACGACCCGATAACCTGCTTATGGTCTCGGCCATGTGCAAATCGCACCCTGTGGGTTCCCGGCTCGCTCGTTGACGCCGGGATCCGCGCCTGGGAGGGACGCGGAACCAGCGATTGCCGGAACGTGCTCGCCGCAAGGTGGGGACGCGCCGGCACCCCCGGTGCGGCAGCGGTCTTCGGACCGCGGCCGTCGTATCGCCCCACGGGAATTCCGAGAGGAATGTATGTCTCTCCGTCACGCTTTCCGTAGCGACAACACCCACCGCGGCATGGGACGCACCCAGCGCCGCATGCGCACCGCCGTCGTCGCCGGTGCCGTGGTCGCCGCCCCCCTCGTGGGCGTCGCGACCGCCGGTTCCGCCTCGGCCGCGAGTGTCAGCACGTGGGACAAGGTCGCCCAGTGTGAGAGTGGTGGCAACTGGTCCATCAACACGGGCAACGGCTACTACGGTGGCCTGCAGTTCTCGGCGAGCACCTGGCGCGCGTACGGCGGCTCCGGCATGGCGCATCAGGCGTCCAAGGCCGAGCAGATCCGCATCGCCGAGAAGGTTCTCGCGGGGCAGGGCCCGGGTGCATGGCCGGTGTGCAGCAAGAAGGCCGGTCTGACCAAGGGTGGTGGCAGCCCGGACCTCTCCGGCACGTCCAACACCAAGCCGACGACCAAGACCGCGCCGAAGACGCCGACGAAGCCCTCGACGCAGCAGGCGCCGAGCAAGCCGTCGACCAAGCCGTCGACCAAGCCGACGACCAAGCCGTCGACCAAGACGCCGACCAAGCCGTCGACCCCGACCAAGCCGTCGACCAAGCCGACCACGGTCGCGCCGCAGAGCGTGCCGGTCCAGGCCCCCGCGAAGCCGTCCGCGGCGCCGGCGGCCGGTGAGTACCTCGTGCAGTCCGGTGACACCCTGAGCCAGATTGCCGCGGCCCACGACGTCGCGGGCGGCTGGCAGGCGCTGTACACCAAGAACCAGACCGTCGTGGGCGCCAACCCGGACCTGATCTTCCCGGGCCAGAAGCTCGCCCTGCGCTGACCGCCGACCTGGACCGGCCCGGATTCGGCGGACTCCGGGCCGACCGGCAGCGCGACCGGTAGTCCGGTCACCAGTTGCCGGTCACGGGAGATGCGTGACGCGTGTCGCTGCGACCTGGCGGCGAACCGAGGCAAACCGAAGGGCCCCGCACCGACTTCCGGTGCGGGGCCCTTCGGGCTGTCCTGCTGTCCTGCCGTCCTTGCCGTCCTGCGTCCGGGGCGTCCCGGCGGAGGGAAAACGGGGAACGGTTCAGCGGCCCTTGTGTCCTCCCGCGGGCAGCGGGCGGTCGGCGGCGTTGCCGCAGACGCGCTCGATCCGGCGCGCTATGTCGCCGGCCCGCTCCAGGAGAAGGCGCGCACGCTCGTGGTCCCGCTCGCGCCACTCCAGCGGGTCGTGACCGTTCGGAGTGCCGTGCGCGTCACGCGACGGCGGCCCGTCCGACCCCTCGGGGCCGGGTCCGCCACGCGCTGGACCGTTCTCGTTCATGTTCGGTCGGTTTCCACATCCTTGGGAGAGTCATTCGTCTTCTGATGGATCGTCATGCGTGATATCGATCACGTCACTGATCGTCAGGGATCGTCACCGCCCCGGATGTTGCCCCGCGTGGCGGGGAACGGTCTCGTGTACAGGGGCAGTTGCCGCTGGTAGATTCCGGCTTGCGAAACGGTGTTCCGTAAATCCAGAGGTTCCCGGGGGCGCGATGGAGACGCACGGCGGCGACATCCGCCGCGACACCGGCGACGACGACACCGGCGGCGTGCCGGGTGGTCCGCACTACCGGGCCCTGGCACTGCAATCGCGCTGCGACGCGGTCAACGCGCTGGCCCCCGACGAGGCGCGCGCGGCGATCGCCCGGGGCATCGCGCGGGTACGCGCCGAGACGGCGGCAAGCGTCGCGTTCATCGGCCCCGACGTACGCCTCGTCGTATTACCCGAGTACCTGTTCACCGGCTTCCCCATGGGCGACACCGTCCCCGCCTGGGCCGCCAAGGCCGCCCTCGACCCGGACGGCCCGGAGTACGAGGCATTGGGCGCGATCGCGCGCGACCTCCGCGTGCACCTGGCCGGCAACGCGTACGAGACCGATCCGCACTTCCCCGGCCTCTACTTCCAGGCGTGCTTCCTCATCGCGCCGTCCGGCGACGTCGTGTTGCGCTACCGCCGCCTGCACTCGATGTTCGCGCCCACGCCGTACGACGTGTGGGACCGCTACCTCGACGTCCACGGCATCGACGCCGTCCTGCCGGTGGCCCGCACCGAGCTGGGCAACCTGGCCGCGATCGCGTCCGAGGAGATCCTCTACCCGGAACTCACCCGTGCACTCGTCCTGCGCGGGGCGGAAGTCCTGTGCCACAGCACCTCGGAGGCCGGCAGCCCGCGGCCGACCGCCAAGGCCGTCGCACGGCTCGCGCGGGCGTCGGAGAACCTTGCGTACGTCGTCTCGGCGAACACCGCGGGGATCACCGGCACCGCGATCCCCGGCGCGTCCACCGACGCGATGTCGCAGATCGTCGACTTCCACGGAATCGTGCTCGCCGAGGCCGGCCCCGGCGAGAGCATGGTGGCCAACGCCGAGCTCGACCTCGCGGCACTGCGGCGGGCCCGCCGACGGCCGGGCATGGGCAACCTGCTGGCCCGCGGCAAACCGGGCCTGTGGGCGGAGGAATTCGCGCGCGCCGAGGGCGAGCGGCCCAACGGCCTCGCGGAGGGCACGCCCCCGGACCGCGCGTGGTTCGCGCGTCGGCAGGCCGAGACGCTGGAACGCCTTGTGAAGGCGGGAGTGATCACATGACCGGCAGCCCGGCCAACAGTCCCAAGGGCAGCGCCGCCCGCGGTTCCGCCGCCGGGTTCGTCCGCGACGCGGAGTTGCGCGTACGGAACCCGCGTACGGGCCAGGACGAGCGCGCACTGTGCCCGCCCACCCCCGAGGCCCTGGACGCCGAAGTCGCCCGTCTGCGGGCCGCCCAGCCCGCATGGGAGGCATTGGGCCCCGCCGGCCGTGCCGACGCGCTCCGCCGCTGGTCCCGCGAAATCGCGGCACGGCAGGACGACATGGTGGCCGCGCTGCTGCACGACACCGGACGCCGCACCGAGTCCGTCATGGAGGTCCAGGTCCTGCTGAGCGGCATCGCCCGCTGGACCGCCGCGATCACCGACCACGACTCGCCCATCGGCACCGGCGTCGGCACGGGCAGGAGCAGGGGCACGGGCAGCGTCGTCGGCGACGGCGACACGACGACCTCCCTCCCCTGGATCGCGGTACGTTCCGGCGCCCGCCCGTACCCCCTCGTCGGCGTGATCAGCCCGTGGAACTTCCCGCTCCTGCTCGGCACGATCGACCTGCTCCCCGCGCTGGCCGCGGGCTGCGCGGCGGTCGTCAAGCCCAGCGAGGTCACCCCGCGGTTCCTCGGGCCGCTGCGGCGCACCCTCGACGCCGTCCCGGAACTCGCCGCCGTCGTCGGCCTGGTCGAGGGCGGCCCCGAGGTGGGCGCGGCCCTGGTCGACCGGGTCGACGCGGTGTGCTTCACCGGATCGGTGCCGACCGGCCGTGCGGTCGCGGAGCAGGCCGCCCGCGCGTTCATCCCCGCCTACCTCGAACTCGGCGGCAAGGACCCGGCGATCGTCATGCAGGGTGCCGACCTCGCCCGGGCGGCCTCGGCGGTCCTGTGGGGCGCGACCGCGAACACCGGGCAGTCGTGCCTGTCGATGGAACGCGTCTACGTGCACCGCAAGGTCTTCGACGAGTTCACCGGCCTGCTGTCCGACCGCGCGGCCAAGGTGGGCCTCGCGTGGCCGGACCTGGACAGCGGCCAACTCGGCCCGATCATCGACCCCGCGCAGGCGGAGGTGGTCCGCGCGCATCTCGACGACGCGTACGCCCAGGGCGCGGTCGCGTTGACCGGCGGTGAGGTCGAGGAGTTGGGCGGCGGTCTGTGGTGTCGGCCGACTGTGCTCACCGCCGTGCACCATGGGATGCGCGTGATGACCGAGGAGACGTTCGGGCCGGTCATACCGCTGATGCCGTTCCACGACGCGGACGACGCGGTCCGGCTGGCCGACGACTCGCAGTACGGCCTGTCCGCCGCCGTGTTCGCCGCCGACGAGGAATCTGCCCTTGCCGTCGCCCGCCGCCTGCGTTCCGGCGCGGTCAGCATCAACGACGCGGGCCTGACGGCGTTCGTCCACGAAGGCGAGAAGCAGTCGTTCGGCTTCTCCGGCCTCGGCGCGTCGCGCATGGGGGCGGCGTCGATCCGCCGGTTCCTGCGCCGCCAGGCGTTCCTGGTCAACCGCGGCCCGGTCGACGACCCGTGGTGGTGGGACACCGACGACTGAGCACGCACGTACTGGCACGCACGTACTGGCGCACCGACGCCTTGGCGCACTGACGTCCTGGCGCACCGACGCGCCCGGCCACTGTCGACAACGAGAGGGTACGGATGTCCATCAAGGACGAGATGCCGCTGCTCGCCCGCCACGAGGGTGAGTGGGAAGGCGAGTACATCTGGGTCGACGCCGAAGGCAACGTGACCGACCGGCACGCGACGCACCTCGCCTGCACGTTCCCGGCGGACGGCGAATGGCCGTACTACCAGGTGAACACGTACACCTGGCCCGACGGCCGGACGGAGGTCAACCACTTTCCGGCCGCCTACAAGGACCGCAACATCTGGTTCGACACCGACCGCATCAACGGCCGGGCCTGGGAGGTCGACGAGCGCACGATCTGCCTGACCTGGACGCGCAAGGACGACCCCAACGGGTTCTTCTACGAGATGATCCAACTCGACGAAACCGGGACGAAGCGCTCGCGCGTATGGCAGTGGTTCGAGGACGGCGTCTGCACCAAGCGCACGCTCATCAACGAGCGCCGGGTCTCCTGACGGCCCGTCATGTCCAGTTCGACAGCCCGTCACCGCCGATTCGGCTTCATCCGGACGTCTGAATTCCGGACCCCGGCGGCGGCAGAGGCCCCGAGGCGGTAACACTTCTGTCCATGACGACCCTCATCGCCGGTGCCAACGTTCCCGTCCCCGCGGGGGACCTCACCCTCGTGGTCCGCTGGGCCGCGGGCGCGCACGGCTACGGCGGCTCCGCCGTGGACGCCTCCGCGCTCCTCGTCACCGCGGCCGGACGCGTGCGCTCCGACGACGACTTCGTCTTCTACAACCAGCCGCAGGCGGCGGGCGGTGCCGTGGCGCACCACGTCGGACGGGCGGGCACGGAGTACCTCGCGGTACGCCCCGCCGACCTCCCGGACACCATCGACCGCGTCGTGGTGGCGGCCTCGGTGCACGCGGGGACGTTCGGCTCGGTCACCGGACTCGCCCTCGACTTGGTGGACGCGTCGGGCACGCAGCTCGCGACGTACCCGGTCGAGGCCCGCGGCACCGAGACGGTGCTCGTGCTCGGCGAGATCTACCGCCGCCAGGGCGGCTGGAAGCTGCGGGCCATCGGACAGGGCTACGACTCGGGCCTGGCCGGTCTCGCGTCGGACTACGGCGTGACGATCGCCGAGGACGACGCCGACGCGGCGGCACAGCAGGCCGCCCCGGTACCCGCGCCTGCCCCCGCCCCCGTTCAGGCTCCGACTCCGGCTCCAGCCCCCGCGTTCGGGGTGCCGGCGCCCGCGGCGCCCGGCTTCCACGTTCCCCCGGCCGCGGCCCCGCCCGCCCAGCCGACCGCGCCTCCGGGAGTGCTGCCGGTCACGCCGCCCGCGCCCGCGGGCGGCTGGGTCGCGCCCGCGTACGCCGACGACACGACCATGCGCCTGCCGAACCCGGCGACCGACCCGGACACGGCCGGACTGCCGCCCACGATGGGCTCGTTGGTGTCGCTCCGCAAGGAGACGGTGCGCGTCACGCTGGAGAAGAAGGGCATCACCGGCGTCCGGGCGCGGGTCGCCGTCGTGCTGGACCGGTCGGGCTCGATGCGGCAGTTGTACGGCGGCGGCACGGTCGGCCGCCTCATGGAGCGCATGGCGCCGGTGGCCGCCAAGCTCGACGTCGACGGCGCCCTCGACGCGTGGATCTTCGCCGACGACTTCGCGCGGCTGCCGTCGCTGCGGCTGCCGGACCTGGCCCGCTGGATCGACGCCAACGTCTACATCTCGTCGCGGCACGGGCAGTTGCCGCCGCTGCCGGGCGGCGGCGAGCGCTACCCGGACCACCTGTCCGGGGTGCGCGGCGGCAACAACGAGCCGCTGGTCATCCGCGACATCATGGACTTCTACTCGGCGCAGCCCGGCGACCCCGTGCTGGTGATCTTCTACTCGGACGGCGGCGTCAACCGCAGCCGCCAGATCTCCGAGCTGCTGACCCGGGCCGCACACCTCCCGATCTTCTGGCAGTTCGTCGGCCTCGGCCGCGCCGAGTACGGCATCTTGGAGCGCTTCGACACGATGCCCGGCCGCATCGTCGACAACGCGGGCTTCTTCCGCGTCGACGACTTCGACGCGGTGAGCGACGCGGAGCTGTACGACCGCCTGCTCGGCGAGTTCCCGCAGTGGCTCGCCGCCGCACGTGCCCAGGGCATCGTGCGGTGATCCTCCGCCCGACTGGGTAGAACCCGAAAAGGAACGGCGAAGACCGGGGCGGTACCGGGGTCCGCGGTACACGGGCGGCGGCACCGGGACCCGTCCCGGGCACAACTGAAACCGTGGGCCGCTCCGCGCCACAAGGTGACTCCCGCTCGCACGACGGAGGTTCGTCCGGTGACCCGGTTGCGCATCACGTACGGCCCCTGGGGCGAGACCCTGGGCGAACTGCGCGATGCCGCCGCGGCCGCCGAGGACGCCGGTGCGAAAGTCCTGTGGGTGCCCGAACTGCACCGCAGCGCGACCATCGCCGCCGCGGCGATCGCCGAGGCCACCGACACCGCGCACATCGGCACCGGGATCGCCCTGGCATTCGCCCGTTCGCCGACGACCACCGCGCTGGAGGCGCTCGACCTCGACGAACTCACCGACGGGCGCTTCATCCTCGGACTCGGCAGCGGCGTGCGGCGGCTCAACGAGGACTGGCACGGCGTCGACTTCGAGCACCCGGTGCGGCGCCTGGCCGAGACGGTCGCGTGCATCCGCGCGTTCACCGAGCAGTGCACGACAGGGGAACCGATCGATGTCGGCGGGGACTTGGCACGGCTGCGCATCCGCGGGTACCAGCGCCCGTTCCCGGTACGCCGCCCGCGCATCCCCGTCTACCTGGCGGGCGTCGGTCCCACGATGACCCGCTGCGCCGCGCGCGTCGGCGACGGCTGGATCTCCCACGAACTGTGCTCGCCCGCGTATCTCAAGGACCGCCTGCTGCCGCGCATCGACGAGGGGCTGCGGCAGAGCGGGCGCGAGCGCGCGGACTTCGACGTCGTGGTGTCGGCCTGCTGCTCGATCGACCGGGACCGGGACACCGCCCGCGGTCGTGCGGCGGGGCTGGTGGGGTTCTACGCGTCGGTGCGGACGTACGCAGACCTGTTCGACTTCCACGGCCTCGGCGCCGAACAGGCCGCGGTCGTGCACCGGTTCCGGGCGGGGGCCGGCGCCGACGGGCTCGCCGGCGCGGTGCCCGCCCGCATGACCGACGCCCTGACGCTCACCGGGCCTTTGGCCGAGGTGCGCGACCGGGTGCTCGCGTACGAGGGCCTCGCCGACACGGTCAAGTTGACCCCGCCGACCCACGGTCTGTCCGCACCGGAGATCCGCGCCGCCCAGGAACGCGTCATCGCCCTGATCGCCGAACTGTCCCGGGAGTGCTCATGAACGCGGCTCGGCCGCAGGAGAACGCCGCGGCCTTGCCGCGGCACAGCAGTGCGGCCGTGCCGCCCGAGAACGCCCGCACGGGCACGGGTGGACGAGACCCGCACACCTTCGCCGCGCCGGTCGCCGGACCGGCCGCCGGACCGGCTACCGTCGCGGAGGTGGCGGCGTGACCACCGCGACGCACCTCACGCTGTGGGCACTGGGACTCGGCGAGGACAACACGCCCGACGAGGTACGCGACGCCGCGTGCCGCGAACTCCTCGACGGCGTCGGCACCGCCATCGCCGCCGTCCGGCTGGGCGCGGCGGAACCCGCGCTCGCCGTCGCCACCGCGCTCGGCGGACCGCGCAAGGCCTCCGTCATCGGGTCCTCCGGCCCGCGTATCTCCGCGCCGGCGGCCGCGCTCGCCAACGGCACGCTGGTGCACGCCCTGGACTTCGACGACACGCACGCCGGCGGCCTCGTACACGCCACCGCACCGGTGCTGCCCGCGGCGTTCGCGGTCGGCCAGGAGATGCGTTCCTCGGGCTCGGAGGTGCTGCTCGCGGCCGTCGCCGGGATGGAGGCGGTCTGCCGCATCGCGGCGGCGGTGCCCCATGTGTTCCACGCGCGCGGGCTGCACGCGACCGGCGTCGCCGGGGTGTTCGCCGCCGCGCTGACGAGCGCGCGGCTCATGCGACTGGACGTGCGTCGCACCGTGAACGCGCTCGGTATCGCGGGGAGTTCGGCGGGCGGACTGCTGGAGTTCCTGAACACGGGAGCGTCCACCAAGCAACTGCACCCCGGCATGGCGGCATCCAACGGCATCCTCGCGGCGAAGCTCGCGGCAGCCGGTTCCAGCGGCCCGGAATCGGTGTTCGAGGGGGAGTTCGGCCTGTACCGGGCACTGACCGACCGCACGGTGCAACAGCACCACGTCCTCGGCGGGCTCGGCGAACGCTGGGAACTGCTGGGCATCACGCCCAAGCCGTACCCGTGCTGCCAGCTCATCCACGCGACGCTCAACGCGGGCGAGCGCGTAGTGACGCAGATGGCAGCGGCAGGTGTCACCGCGGCCGACATCGAGACCATCAAGGTCACCGTGCCCAAGGAGACGATGGCGCTGGTGTGCGCGCCGGACAAGGCGTTCCCCCGGACCGTCTACGAGGCGAAGTTCTCGCTCGCCTGGACGCTCGCCGCCATGCTGACGGACGGCTCGGTCGGCGTGGACACGTACTCCGAGGGCTGTACGCGCCGCTCGCAACTGAGCGTGCTGGCCCAGCGCGTCCGGTTCGCCCACACCCGCGGCAGCGGGCCGGCCGCGAACGAGCCGGGACGGCTGACCGTGCGCTTCAGGAGCGGCCGCCAGTTGCGCGTCGAGGAGCCGGCGACGACATCGATCTCCGAGGACGCCCTCATGGCGAAGTTCCACGCGAACGTCGGCGGTATGACCTCCGACTCCGAGCAACTGGCCGCGCAACTCCGCTCGTTGGGTACGGTACGCGCCCTCGGACCGCTCCTCGACCTCACCGCCAAGGTCGTGGCCGGGAAGGAGACCGTGCGATGACCTACGAGGCCGTCCGCCCCGCGGAGTTCCCCTGGTTCCGCTACGACGGCTACACCTTTTCGCTCGGCCTGGCGCGCACGCTGCCGGACGGGCGTACCGAGGCGGTGCTGTCCGGGCACTCCGCGTCCGAGTACGACCCGGGAGCGGGCCGCATCGTCGTCAAGGGCGGCATGAAGGACCAGGTGCGGACCGCGTACGCGAAGATCGCCGCCATCCTCGGCGCGGTCGGCCTCGGGTTCGCCGACGTCACGCGCATCGTGGAGAACTTCACCGCCGCGGGTCTCGCCGACTACGTCGAGGCCGAGGCGGTACGCCGCGAGGTCTTCGGCGAGCACCTGCCGCCCGCGTCGACCGTGGTGGTGGATGCCCTGCTGCGCCGGGACGCGCTCGTGGAGATCGAGGTGCGTGCGGTGACCGGCGGGGGCGGTGCCACGCCGATAGCCGACCGGATACTGCGCGTCTCGCCCGAGGGGGAGGTCTACGTGCCGACCGCGCCGCCGCTCGGCCCGTCCGGCGAGAAACCCGTGGACCAGTACCGGCGGTGCGTCGAGACCGCAGCCGACTGGCTGGGCAAGGCGGGTCTCGGGCTCGGATCGGTGGTCGCGGTCCGCGAGAACATCTCGCCGGACGTGCTGCCCGGCGAGGTCGACGAGATGCGGCGCATGCGGCGCGAACTCCTGGGTCCGGACGGCCTCCCGCCCGCGTCGTCGACGGTCGTCGTGGCCGGGCTCGCCGGCCACGCGCAGGTCACCCTCGACGTCGTCGCCTCGGTGCACTCGCCACGCGCCGTCTTCCCCGACGGCTGGGGGCACTTGCGGGATATGGGCTGGACCCCGGCGATCCGGGCGGGCGGCATGCTCTTCCTGTCCGGCTTGGACGGCCGCGACCCGGGGACGGGCGAGGCCGCCCCCGCGGACGACGTCGTCGCGCAGGCCGAGGCGGCCTATCAGGCGGTGCGCACGGTGCTTGCGGCCGAAGGGCTCGGGCCGGAGGCGTTGTGCGAGACGGTCGAGTACGTCACCGCTGCCGGGCTTCCGGCCTACCGGGGCGTCGCGGGAGTACGCGAACGCATGCTGCGCGACGGGACCGGCCGGGACCCCGTGTGGCCCGCGTCCACCGGCCTGGTCTGTGCGGAACTGCCTCGACCCGGTGCGCAGTTCCTGGTGCTCCCGACGGCGGTGGCGGGGTGAGCCTGCCGGTCGCGGAGCTGCGGGCGATGGTGGGGCGTACCGCGACGTACACGGCACCGGAGGAACTGGGCCGGGCGGCGATCCGGATGTTCGCGGTCGCGGTGGGGGACACGAACCCGCTCTACACCGACCGGGAGTTCGCGCGGGCGTGGGGCTACGACGACGTGGTGGCGCCGCCGACGCTGCTGTGCGAGACGAACCAGTACGCCGGGCTTCCGGCGGACGCGGACGGGTACGCGGGCCACACGTGGGGCATCGATATTCCGGGTACGCGCAAGGTGCGTGGCGGGAACGCGTACACGTTCCACAGGGCTGTGCATCCCGACGATGTGGTGACGGCATGTTGGACGCTCACGGATGTTGCGGAGCGGCGCATGTCGTCGGGGCTCGCGATGGTGATCGTGTCGTCGGTGGCCACTTACTCGAATCAGCGCGGCGAACTCCTGGTGACGAACGAGGAGACGGTCATCTGGACCGAACTCCCCGGCTCGAAGGCTGCGAGGAACTCCGCGACGACCGGGTCCGCGACGACCGGGTCCGCGACGACCGGGTCCGCGACGACCGGGTCCGCGACGACCGGGTCCGGGACGACGAAGGCCGCGACGTGAGCGGTCCGTCGATCGTCGTGGGCAGCGTGATGCCGCCCCTGGAGCGCGTGATCGACCGGGTGGCGATGGTCGCGTACGCGGGTGCCACGTGGGACTGGCACCGCATGCACCACGACGACACGTACGCCGCCGAGCACGGGCTGCCCGGCCCGATGGTCGACGGCCAGGTGCTCGGCGCCCTGCTCGCCGCGCAACTCCAGGACTGGACGGGCCCCTCGGCCCGCATCACGAGCCTGCACTTCAGATTCCGCAGTCCGGTCTTCGCGGGCGAACGCGTGCGCTGCACCGGACGGGTGACCGCGGTGGAAGGGGAACTGGTGGCGGTGCAACAGGAAGTCGTGGTCGTCGGGCCGGACGCACGGGTGGCGGTGTCCCCGGCCGGGGCCACCCTGGAGTTGCGGCGGGGGCGGCCATGACGGTGGCCGTCGTCGGCGTCGCCGAGTCCGACCTCGGGTCGACGGGGCTGTCCGTGCTGGGGCTCCAGACGCAGGGCATCACCCGCGCGCTCGCCGACGCGGGCGTCGCGCTCGCGGAGGTCGACGGGCTCGCGACAGCGGGTGTCGCACGGTTCTCCGCGACGCAGCTGGCCGAGTATCTGGGCCTGCAACCGGCCTGGACGGACTCGACGTTCGCGGGTGGCAGCGCGTTCGAGATGTACGTCGCGCGGGCGGTGCAGGCGATCGAGGCCGGGCAGTGCTCGACCGTCGTCGTGTCGTACGGGTCGAACCAGCGCTCGGCGCGGTCGCGCAGTCTCGGCGGGAACATCGACGCGCACGTGCCCGAGGCGCAGTTCGAGACCCCGTACGCGCCGCTCTACCCGATCTCGTACTACGCGATGGTCGCGCAGAAGTACCTGCACGCGTACGGCGCCAAGCCCGACTGCCTCGCCGAGGTCGCGGTAGCCGCCCGTGCGTGGGCGCTGCTCAACCCTGCCGCGTTCCGGTACGGCGCCGGCCCGCTGACGATCGACGACGTGCTCGCGGCGCCCCGGGTCTCGTCGCCGCTCGGCACGCTGGACTGCTGCCTGGTGACGGACGGCGGGGGCGCCCTGGTGCTGACGTCCCTGGAGCGGGCCCGTGACCTGCGCCGCGATCCGGTCGTGGTGCTCGGTTACGGGGAGTCCACCACCAACTCGGGCATGGGGGCTGTGGATAACTTGCTGCGGCCGGGGTCGTTCGACTCGGCGGCGCGGGCGTACCGCATGGCCGGGCTGGGACCGGCCGACGTCGACGTCGCGGAGGTCTACGACTCGTTCACGATCACCGCGCTGCTGAGCCTGGAGGCGCTGGGCTTCTGCGGTCCGGGCGAGGGGCCGGATTTCGTCGCGGACGGCCGGCTGCGGCCCGGCGGGGCGCTCCCGTTCAACACGAACGGCGGCGGTCTTTCCTACCACCATCCGGGCATGTACGGGCTGTTGTTGCTGGTGGAAGCGGTGCGGCAGCTCCGCGGCGAGTGCGGGGACCGCCAAGTGGCGGATCCTTCGGTGGCACTGGCGCATGGCACCGGTGGCATTTTCTCGACACATGCCACAGTGCTCTTGGGCCGGGACGGATGAGGCGGGTGGGCATGACGGGGACGGCCGATGCGTACGAGGTTCCGGCGCCCGACGAGGTGACCGGCCCGTGGTGGGACGCGACCAGGGAGCGGCGGCTTGTGGTGCAGCGATGCGCGGATTGCGGTCGTCTCCAGCACTATCCCCGAGCGTTGTGCACAGCCTGTGGAAAAACTCTGCTGGAATTCACAGGGGTGACGGGGCGTGGCAGCGTCGACACGTTCACGGTGACGTACCGTGCGCCCCGGCCCGAGATCGAAGTCCCTTATGTGGTAGCCCGGGTGCGTTTGCACGAGGGGCCGATCCTGCTGAGCACGGTCGTCGGCTGCGCTCCCGAGGCGGTCGTCTGCGACATGCCGGTGGTTGTGGACTGGCGCCCGCTGCCGGACGGTCGGGCCCTGCCGGTGTTCCGCCCTGACCCACACCCGATCTCCCGATGTGACCGATCACGAACGCATGAGGTGCCTGTGGATTTCGAACTGAACGACGAGCAGCGCCTCTTCCAGCGGACGCTGCGCGACTTCGTGCACAAGGAGATCGACCCGGTTGCCGCCGAGTGGGAGCGTACCGGCCGCTACCCGACCGAAATCGTGGAGACGATGGGGTCGTTGGGACTCTTCGGCCTCACGGTTCCCGAGGAGTACGGCGGACTGGCCGTCGACATGGTCTCCTTCGCGCTCGTCTTCGAGGAGATCTCGCGGGGCTGGATGGGCGTGGCCGGCATCCTCGGCTCCCACTCGCTCGCGTGCTGGATGATCGCGCGCCACGGCACAGAGGAGCAGCGGACGCGGTACCTGCCGAAGCTCGCGACCGGGGAGTGGCGTTCGGGCATCGCGCTGACCGAGCCCGACGCCGGCACCGATCTCCAGGGCATCCGCAGCACCGCCCGCCGCGACGGCGACGTGTATGTCGTCAACGGGGCCAAGACCTGGATCACCAACGCGCGGCACGCCGCGGTGCTGCCGGTGCTGGTGAAGACCGACCCCGAGGCGGTTCCCGCGCACCGCGGCATGAGCGTGCTGCTGATCGACACCGACACCGCCGGCTTCGAGGTGCTGCGCGACCTGCCCAAGCTGGGCTACAAGGGCACCGAGTCCTGCGAGTTGCGGCTCGACAACGTACGGGTCCCGACGGGCCGGCTGCTGGGCGGCGTGGAGGGCGTCGGCATGAAGCAGGCGCTGTCGGGGTTGGAGACCGGGCGGATCAACGTGGCGGCGCGCGCGGTGGGGGTCGCGCAGCGGGCGTACGACGAGGCCCTGGCGTATTCGCGGCAACGCGCCGCGTTCGGGCAGCCGATCAGCTCTTTCCAGGCCATCCAGCTCAAGCTGGCGGACATGGCCACGAATCTCCAGGCATCGCGGCTGCTGGTCTACTGGGCGGCGTCGCGGGCGGACGCGGGCAAGCGCATCGACATGGAATCGGGCATGGCCAAGCTGCTGGCGTCGGAGACCGCGCTGACCAACTCCCTCGACGCCATGCGCATTCACGGCGGGTACGGCTACTCGCAGGAGTTCGTTGTCGAACGCCTCTACCGCGACGCCCCGCTGATGGCCATCGGGGAGGGCACGAACGACATCCTGCGCACGGTGATCGCCAAGGCCCTGGTCGCGGGGGTCGAGGCGATCGGCGGCTGAGCGGGGCCGCGTCGTCCCGCGCGCGCTGCGGGCACACGGGGCGGGCACACGGGGTTGGTAGGCGCGGCGGCTACGCGGGAGCGAGGTGCGTCGGTGAGCGGCAGAGGGCCCGAACTGCGTTGACGCACCTTCCTCATGCCGTTCACCGACACGCCGGTACGCCTCGCCCGGCTGCGCCGCGATCCGGTGACCGCCGCGACCGCGACCCTCGTACGCTTCCCGCCCGGATGGTCGCGCACCGCCTGCGTCGCCTACGCGAGCGACGAGGAATTCATGCTGCTCTCCGGTGAGTTGCGGATGAGCGGCCAGGTCCACCGCCCGGGCGTGCGTGTACGGGTGCCGGGCGGCACACCGCGCCGCGCGTCGTCCACTCCGCGAGGTGCGGTGGCCGTGGCATGGTTCACCGAGGATCCGGGCGTCGTCGAACGGCTGTGCCGTGCCCGGGAAACGTGAACCGCCTCCGCCCGCGGATGCGGGCGGAGGCGGTCGCCGGTCACACGACGCGCACGCGTCAGACGCTCTGGTGCACTCCGATGCGCTCGATCTTGAAGCGGCATGCCGGCGGGACCAGCTTCGCGGAACCGCCGCGAAGGGTGACCCAGCTCGTGTGCTTGTCGCCCTCCCACTTGCAGATCGCCTTGACCCGGAAGGTCCCCGTCCCGGAGCAGGTCGCCCAACCGACGGTGTTGCCCCACGTCTTCGAGCCGGAGAGCCCGGCCTGCGGCGCGGCCTTCGGTGCCGCCGATGCCTGCTGTGCTCCGCCAATCCCGACCACGATCAATGCTGCGGCGCCCACGGCGGTGGCAAGCTTTGTGCGCATGTCGCTCCCCGAGTTTTGTCGATGTCACGTCCGGACTGCCGGGCGCGTTGTCGGAGATTCCGTGGAGGTGCACGAACCCGCGCCAAATTTTGGGGAATTCGGCTGCGCGATCAGACCTTTGGACGGTGCGACCCTGGACCGGGTCCGGCGCAATATGGCCTGACGGCGGCGCGGCCTCGCCTTCCAAATACCGCGCAAGCGGCCGAAACAACGGTCGCCGCACAGCGCGCCCCGCGTTTTCGGAAAGCGCGATCGGGACAGGCCGATCGCTCGCACTACCGTGTAGTAGTCGGAGACGAAAGCCCTGAGTGAGGAGAAGGCCCGGGCCACGTCGACCGATTCGGTTCGCGCCAATGACGCGGAGAGTGGCGGTGGTCCGCTCAGCTCCGGGGAATCAGGGTCGCGTAAGCGAGGGCTTCCAGGCCCCCACTGATGCGTTCCATCGGGGTGCCCTTGTCGCGCTGGTAGCGGTACAACTCCGGGGCCAGCGGGGCGAGGAGGAGGTCCGCGAGCGTGTCGGCGTCCTTGGCCCCGGCTTGTTGCGCGAGGTGGCGTACGTGCAGCCGCCAGAACGCGTACGCCCCCGTCGTGTACCGCGCCGCACCCGTCTCCGCACCCAGCAGCAGATGGACGTGCGTCTCCAGCATGTCGACCATCGCCGCGTAGAACGCCGCCAGGCGCTCGGCGGGTGACGTCTCCGGCTCCGGGCCGAGGGGGGCGGGGCCGCGCATGAGCTTTTCCTGCAGCGCGCGTTCGTGCTCGTCCAGCAGCGCGCGGGCGATCGACACGCGGTCCGGGTAGCGGCGATAGAGGGTGCCGCGTCCGATGCCCGCGGCTTTCGCGATGTCGTCCATGGTGACGGTCGACGGGTCGCGCTCCGCGAAGAGGCGTTCGGCGGCGGCGAGCACGCGGGCCCTGTTGCGGGCGGCGTCGGCACGCTCGCGCGGCTGCGGTTCTCCGGCAAGCGGCAGGTCGGGCAGTCGGCTCATGACAAGCACTCTAGAGCACGCGCAGGTGAAAGTGGACAGCATGTCCGCTTGTGGGTATGGTCCTGTCATCGCTCAAGCGGACAGCATGTCCGCTTAGGTCGCGGGGCTCCCGCATCCGTGACCGCCACCACGACCAGGGGGTTTCCGCCATGTCCCAGCTCCTCCACCTCGACAGCAGTGCCCGCAGCGCCTCGTTCTCCCGTCGCCTCGGGGCGGTCTTCGCGGACGAGTGGCGTGCCGCGGGCGGCGGGTACACGTACCGCGACCTGGCCGCGGACGCACCGCCGCCGATCCGCGAGGGCTGGACGAGCATCTGCGACACGCTGCTGCGCGAGGGCATCACCGACATCCACCGGTACGAGGAGGCCGTGCGGACCGACGAGGAGCGCGAAGCCTGGGCGGTCGTCGCACCCCTGCTCGCCGAGGTCGTCGCGGCGGATGTGGTGCTGATCGGGACGCCGATGTACAACTTCGGCGTCCCGGCGGCCCTCAAGGCGTGGATCGACCAGGTGACCTTCCCGAAGATGGTGCTGGCGCCGCGGCGGTTCGTGGTCGTGTCGGCGCGCGGCGGGGCGTACGGGCCCGGGACGCCTCGTGAGCCCTACGACCACCAGGAGCGCTACCTGCGGGACTTCTTCGCCGGGCATTACGCGATCGACCCCGAGGAGGGTGTCGACGTGGTCAACGCGGAGCTGGTCAACAGCCTGGTCGATCCCGGACTCGCCGAGCGCCGGGCACAGCACGAGGAGTCCGCCGAGGCGGCCCTGCGCGGCGTGCGGGAGATCGCCTCGAAGCTCGCCGGCCACACCGTCGACCGCACGATTCCGAAGGAGGCGTGACCATGCCGTGGATATGGCTGCTCCTGGCCGGCGCCGTCGAGGTCGCCTGGTCGCAGAGCATCAAGCCGACCGAGGGCTTCACCAAGATCCCGCAGACCGCACTGTGCTTCGGCCTCATGGCCACGGCCGTGTTCCTGCTGTCGATCGCGATGCGGGACCTGCCGGTCGGGACGTCGTACGCGGTGTTCACCGGCATCGGCACGGTCGGCGCGATCGTGCTGGGCGTCGTGATCCAGAACGACTCGCTCAACTTCGCACGGGTGAGCGCCCTGGTCCTGCTGCTCGCCGGGCTCGTCGTGGCGAAGCTGGCGTCGTCGCACTGAGGATCGCCGCACTGAGGATCGCCGCGCTGAGGATCGCCGCGCTGAGGATCGCCGCGCTGAGAGTTGTCGTCGCACCGAGGGTCGGCCGAGGGCCGGCGCCCTGTTCGGTGGCCCGGGGAATACCTCCGGGCCACCGACGTGTTCATCCACTCATGTCCTTTGTCGGTCTGGCCGTCGTGGCCGCCGTGCTGCTTGCCGCGACCGCGGCGGGCCTCTGGCGACGGCACACGGATGGGAGGATGCGGTCCGTGACCTCATCCGCAGCCTCCACGGGAGCCGCTTCCGGAGGCACCGCTTCCCGAAGGGCAGTTTCCGGCGACGAGGCCGCCGGGCCGGTGCTCACCGCCGACGAGATCGGTGCCGAATTCGGCAGCCGGGCGACCTTCGTGCAGTTTTCCTCGGCGTTCTGCTCGCCCTGCCGTACGACGCGGCTGCTGCTCGGCCAGGTCGCGGGCGAACTGGACGGCGTCGTGCACGCCGAGATCGACGCCGAGCACCATCTCGAGCTGGTCCGCCGACTGGACATCACGCGTACGCCGACCGTCCTGGTGCTCGACGCCACGGGCCGCGAGGTCCGGCGGGCGACCGGCGTACCGCGCCGCACGGACGCACTCGCGGCCGTCGCACTCGCCTCGGCCTCGCCCATCACCTGACCCGGAGGACTTGCTTCCATGGGCATGGGCCTCGACCCCGTGGACCCCGCTTCGCCGCCGCCGTCACCTCCGTGGTGCTGGCGGTGGTCCTCGTCACCGGCAGCGGCCGGCTGCTGGCGGCGCAAGCGGTGGTGTTCGCGGTCGCGGTCCTCGCCGGACCGGGTGCGTCGCCGTACGGCTGGATCTACCGGACCCTCGTCGCCCCGCGGCTGGCGCCCCCGACCGAGCGCGAAGACCCGCGCCCGGTGCGCTTCGCCCAGGGTGTGGGCCTGGTGTTCGCGGTGGTGGGGGCGGTCGGCTACCTGGCCGGCCTCACCGCGCTCGGCATCGTGGCGGCGGCGTTCGCGCTGTTCGCCGCGTTCCTCAACGCGGTCTTCGGCCTGTGCCTGGGCTGCGAGATGTACCTGCGCTTCCGCCGCGCGACCGCCTGACACCCAACAGGCGGCCCGCGCAGGGTGGTTCGATCGGTACAGGGCCCAACAGGGCTCTGGGCCGAACCTCCGGGGAGCGGCAGGCTTTTGAACAGTAGGACCAACGACCCCGACAGAACCGGAGACATCCCCTCCATGAGCACGACCGACACCACCACTGTCGCCGCGTACGCCGCCCCCGCCGCGAAGGCTCCGCTGGAGCGCGTGACCATCCCGCGCCGCGCGCTGGGCGAGCGGGACATCCTGATCGAGATCAAGTACTGCGGGATCTGTCACTCGGACATCCACCAGGTGAAGGAGGAGTGGGGCGAGGCTCCCTTCCCGATGGTGCCGGGCCACGAGATCGCGGGCATCGTCGCGGCGGTCGGCGCCGGCGTGACCCGGCACCAGGTCGGCGACCGCGTGGGCGTCGGCTGCTTCGTGGACTCCTGCGGGACCTGCGAGAACTGCGTCGAGGGGCTTGAGCAGTTCTGCCTGAACGGTGCGACCGGGACGTACCCGATCGGCCCGGACGGGGAGCCGACGTACGGCGGCTACAGCACGCACATCGTCGTCACCGAGGACTTCGCGCTGAAGGTCCCGGAGGGCATCAGCCTGGAGGCGGCCGCGCCGCTGCTGTGCGCGGGCATCACGCTGTACTCGCCGCTCAAGCGCTGGGGCGCCGGGCCGGGCAAGAAGGTCGCGATCGTCGGTCTCGGCGGCCTCGGTCACATGGGCGTCAAGATCGCGGCCGCGATGGGCGCCGAGGTCACGGTGCTCAGCCAGTCGCTGCGGAAGAAGGACGACGGCCTGAAGCTCGGTGCGACGCATTACCACGCGACGGGTGACCCGGAGACGTTCGAGAAGCTCGCGGGGACGTTCGACCTGATCGTCAGCACCGTGTCGGCGAACATGGACTTCGACGCGTACCTGGGGCTGCTGAAGACGCGCGGCACGATGGTGAACGTCGGTGCGCCGTCCGAGCCGACGCCGATCAACCTGTTCTCGATCATCGGCGGCGACAAGACGCTGGCGGGCTCGATGGTCGGCGGCATCCCGGAGACCCAGGAGATGCTGGACTTCTGCGCGGAGCACGGGCTCGGCGCGGAGATCGAGGTCATCTCCGCCGACCGGATCAACGAGGCGTACGACCGCGTACTCGCCTCTGACGTCCGCTACCGCTTCGTCATCGACACGGCGACGATCTGACGGATTCGAGGAAGTGCCTCCAGGCACAGGGGGAGAGCGAAAGGTGTCCGCGACAGCGATCCATGCTGTCGCGGACACCTGCATGCCGGGCGAGCGGAGGGACCTCGACGCGGCCGTCGTCGGCCGTTGACGAGTAGGACGACTTACGCCAGACCAGATTGGCGGTCACCGCTCTTTCAACCCCGCAGCGAGGAATCGGAACGCGGGTCAGCCGAAGGCGGACTGGACGTACACCGTGCGGGGTGCCTGGTACTCGACGACGGTCACCAACTGCCCCGGTTCGAAGCTCTCGCCCGGGGTCACCGGGTACGCCAGAAAAGCCTCCGATCCGCCGCGCACGCGGACCATGACTTCGCCCACCAGACCGGGGCCGATGCGCCCCGTCACCTTGCCCCGCAAGCCGACCATGCGCCCATTGTCCGGCCGGGACGGCCCCGAACGCTGTGCGGATCTCCCTCTGGTCGCGGCGGGCGGGCGTGTGCGAGGGTATGTGTCGACAGATACACGCGGGAGCTCGGGGCACCGGGCTGAGAGGGCGTTGACGCCGCGCCGACCGCAGAACCTGACCGGGTAATGCCGGCGTAGGGAGCTTTCAATGTCGTCGACGCACAACGCGTCCCAGCCTGCCCGTGCCACGACCACGGGCGCCGTCACCACGGGTGCCATCTCGCCCGCGCACCACAAGCAGTACCTCATCGGATCGCGTGACGACCTGCGCGTTCCCGTCCGCACGGTGCACCTGACCAACGACTCGACGGTGCGCCTTTACGACACCTCCGGCCCGTACACCGATCCCGCCTACGAGGTCGACGTACGGCGCGGCCTCCCCGGCATCCGCGACGCGTGGATCGACGAGCGCGGCGACACCGAGCGGTACGACGGCCGAATCGCCGCCCTCGGCGCGCTGCCCGGCACCGACGTCGTCCGCCCCCGCCGGGCGGTCGGCGGCAAGGCGGTCACCCAACTCGCGTACGCCCGCCGCGGCGAGATCACGCCCGAAATGGAGTACGTGGCGATTCGCGAAGGCCTGCCGGCCGAGGCCGTCCGGGACGCCATCGCGTCCGGCAAGGCGGTGCTGCCCGCCAACGTCAACCACCCGGAGATCGAGCCGATGATCATCGGCAAGGACTTCCTGGTGAAGGTGAACGCCAACATCGGCAATTCCGCCGTCACTTCCTCAATCGAGGAGGAGACGGACAAGCTGGTGTGGGCGATCCGCTGGGGCGCCGACACGGTCATGGACCTCTCGACCGGCGACGACATCCACACCACGCGCGAGTGGATCGTCCGCAACTCGCCCGTCCCGATCGGCACCGTGCCGCTCTACCAGGCGCTCGAAAAGGTCAACGGCAAGCCCGAGGCGCTGACCTGGGAGCTCTACCGCGACACCGTGATCGAACAGGCCGAGCAGGGCGTCGACTACATGACCGTGCACGCGGGCGTACTGCTGCGGTACGTGCCGCTCACCGCGCGCCGCAAGACCGGCATCGTGTCGCGCGGCGGCTCGATCATGGCGGCGTGGTGCCTCGCGCACCACGAGGAGAACTTCCTCTACACCAACTTCCGTGAACTGACCGAGATCCTGCGGCAGTACGACATCACCTACTCGCTCGGCGACGGCCTGCGCCCCGGCAGCACGTACGACGCGAACGACGAGGCGCAGTTCGCCGAGCTGACCACGCTCGGCGAACTCGGCCGCATCGCCCGCGAGATGGACGTGCAGGTGATGATCGAGGGGCCGGGCCACGTGCCCATGCACAAGATCAAGGAGAACATCGACCTCCAGCAGGAGATCTGCGACGAGGCGCCGTTCTACACGCTCGGCCCGCTCACCACGGACATCGCGCCCGGGTACGACCACATCACGTCCGCGATCGGCGCCGCCATGATCGGCATGTGGGGCACCGCGATGCTCTGCTACGTCACGCCGAAGGAACACCTGGGGCTGCCGGACCGGGACGACGTGAAGGCGGGCGTGATCGCGTACAAGATCGCCGCGCACGCCGCGGACCTGGCCAAGGGCCACCCGACCGCGCACGAATGGGACGACGCGCTCTCCGACGCCCGCTTCGAGTTCCGCTGGCAGGACCAGTTCGACCTGGCCCTCGACCCGGACACGGCAAGGGCGTTCCACGACGAGACGCTCCCGGCGGCGCCCGCCAAGACCGCGCACTTCTGCTCCATGTGCGGTCCGAAGTTCTGTTCGATGAAGATCTCCTGGCAGATCCGCGACGAACACGGCGACGGTTCGTCCGCCGTCGACAGCGCCTACGACGCGGAGGCCTTGGCCGGAATGCAGGCCAAGTCCGCCGAGTTCGCCGCCCAAGGAGGCAGGGTCTACCTCCCCCTCGCCGCCGACTGACCGGCGCAGACGCGCCGACAGGGCGCCGTGTCCGAAGAGGCGAACCAGCCCCCGGCCACGGCGCCCGAACGCGTCGTGTTCACCGCACGGCGCCCAGCGGACTCGGCTACAGAGGAGGGCAACCCGGTGTGGTCAGATACGGGATGGTGTCTCGGGTCGGGGGACCGCGTAGCCGGGGAGGGAGGGCCATCGCACCGTCAGTACCACCGACTCTTCCTCGGCGAACCACGAGTGGTCGACACCGTGGCCCCATACGACGTAGTCGCCCTGCTGCTCCAGGACCACGGTGCGGCCCGGGAGTTGTACGTGGAAGCGGCCGCTGATCAGCACGAGTAGGGCGGTACGCGCCTCGCCCTCGACCCACTGCGCCCGCTCGTCGCCAGGTGGGTGGACGCCCCACTTGATCTCGACGTCCTTGCTGTGACGGGGGTCGTCGACGTCCTTGAAGTGCCCGAGGAGCCAACCCCGGTCCAGTGCCGCATCCTTGCCCGCGTTGCCCACATACACGCTGTCGTTCACGCGCTCGGACGTTAGCAGTTGCGCGGTCCCGCCCGAGCGGTCACCGCACCCGGTCGTAGGCGAGGGCCAACGTGCCGTGCGCACCGGCGGCTTCGCGGGTCAGTTTCCAATCGCCCGCGGGCAGCCCGTCCTCGAACAGTCGGGGGCCGGTGCCCAGGACGATCGGGAAGACGGTGAGCGCCAGGCGGTCGACCAGGTCCGCGGCCAGCAGGTCCTTGATGACGCTTGCGCTGGAGAGCACGAGGATGTCGCCGCCCTCGGTCGCCTTGAGGTCCGCCACCGCATCGGCGGTGGGGCGGTCGACGATCGTGGTGCGCTCCCACGGTGCCTCGTCGAGCGTCGACGACATGACGACCTTGTCCGTGTCGACGAGCCACTTCGCGAAGGCCTCGTCACGCGGGTCCGCGCCCTCCGCCCCGATCACGGTGGGCCAGAAGCCGAGGAAGCCTTCGGCGTTGACCCGCCCGAGCAGTGCGGTCGTGGCCGGCTCCCACAGGCTGGCCAGGTGGTCGCGGGCGACGTCGGTGACGGCGTACGGCATCACCCAGCCCATGTCCAAAGGGTCGGTCTTGGCGTAGCGGCCGTCGATGGAGAGCGACATGTTGGTGACGACGCGGCGGCGGGTGGTCTGCTGGGTCATTTCGAACTCCCTTTGTCGGTGTTGCCGTGGTGTGTTTCGGCCGTCTCTGCGGCAAGGACCGCCGCGAGGTTGTCGAGGCTCTGGCCGTAGCCGATCTCGATGCCCGCGACGAAGTCCGCGGATTCGACCGCGCTGTCGCTGATCCCGAAGTGCACGTCGAGGTCCGTGCCGGTGCCGGTGCCGGTGCCGGTCGGCCGCAGGTGCAGGTCGAGGTGGGCGGTGAAGGCGGTGCTCCCGTCGGGGAGCAGCGGGGAGAGCCGGTACGCGAGGTGCTCGGCGGGGCGTACCTCGTCGACGGTGCCCTCCGCCCGCCCGGCGACCAGGTCGGTCCCGTCGTCCTCGGCGTCGCGGTACTCCTGGACGATCCGCCCGCCCGGCCGTGCCTCGAAGACGATCTCCGAGACGCGCAGGTCGTCCGGTGTCCACCAACGGGCCAGCAGCGCGGCCTCCGTCAGGTGCCGCCAGACCGCCTCCGGGGTGCCCGGCAGTGACCGCCGGAACCGGAACGAGCGGTCGTCGGCCCACCCCGCCCGGTCCGCCGCGCGACGCTCCGCGTCGAGGCCGAGCCCGTAGCGCTCGTACGTCGCCCGCGAGCCCTCCGCCTGGTCCGCCGTGTCGGCCAACCGCCCGAGTGCTTCCGCCAGCTCTCGCAGGGGGCCCGGTTGCAGCGCGTAGATGCGCCGCTGCCCGGTGCGCTGGGACGTGACGACGCCGGCCCGCTCAAGGGTCTGGAGGTGCTTGGTCGTCTGCGGCTGCCGCGCGTCGGCGAGCTGCGCGAGAACGCCGACCGGGCGGGGGCGCTCGGCCAGCAGGGTCACGAGCCGCCAGCGAGCCGGGTCGGCCAGTGCGGCGAGGAGTGCGTCCATGGCTCAAGTATTCTTCAACACGAATATTCGTGTCAAGGAATATCTTGGGCTGTCCGGTCCGTGCCCGGGTCACCGACTCCTGCCGCACGCCGGATTCGTCGGCACACTGGCTGTGTGACTGCGACTTCCATGGGCAAGGGCACGAACATTCCGGTCGCCGCGTCGGCGGTGCACGCCGTGCTGGCGTGGACCGCGCGGCCGGGCTCGCCGGATGCCGACGCGTCGGCGCTGCTGTTGACCGCGGCCGAACGGGTGCGTGACGACGACGACTTCGTCTTCTACAACCAACCGCGGCACGCCTCGGGCGCGGTACGGCACCTCGGCAAGCAGACGGCGGGCGACGCGGCGTGGGACGCGGTCGAGGTGAACCTCGCGAAGGTCGAACCGGGCATCGAGCGGATCGTGTTGTGCGCGTCGGCGGACGGCGGGACCTTCGGCCAGATGGCCGGGCTGGTGCTGCGCCTCTTCGAGGCCGGGACGCAGGCCGAACTCGCCCGGTTCGAGATGGCGGCGACGACGGAGACCGCGTTCGTCAGCGGCGAGTTGTACCGGCGGGGCGGGCAGTGGAAGTTCCGCGCGGTCGGGCAGGGGTACGCGTCCGGACTCGCGGGACTGGCGACCGACTTCGGGATCAGCGTCGACGATCCGCCGCCCGCGGCCACGCGCCCCGTTGCGCCGCCTGCACCCGCGCCCGCCCGCCCGGCACCCGGCCAGGCGATCCTGCCGCCCCCGCTGCCCACCCAGCCGGCCCCCGCGGCGGCCGGCTCGCAGGTCCGCTTCACCAGGGGCGAGGAACGCCTGCCCGTCGACATGCGGAAGCGGCTCTCGCTGCGCAAGGAGCAGGTCGCCGTCAGCCTCCGCAAGCACGGCGCGGAAGGGGTCCGGGCCCGGGTCATCCTGGTCCTGGACGCCTCCGGCTCGATGAGTCCGCTGTACGACAAGGGCATCGTCACGGACGTCGTGGAGCGGATGGCGGCCGTCGCCGCGCTGCTGGACGACGACGGCGAGATGCAGGCATGGACCTTCGCCTCGCACTCGGCGCGACTGCCCGACCTGGTGCTGGGCGAACTCCCCGAGTGGCTGCGGCTCCACGTACGCGTCGGGGAGATCAGCCTGTTCGGCCGACCGTCCAAGCGCAAGAAGGGACTGCACCCGGCCCAGGTCGACATGCGCATCGTCGGCATCCAGAACGAGGAGCAGAAGGTCATCGCCGACGTACGCACGTACGTCCGCCAGACCCCGGCCCAGGACCCCACCCTCGTGCTGTTCTTCTCCGACGGCGGCGTCTACCGCAACAACGAGATCGAGAGCGAGCTGCGGGCGGCCGTCGAGGAGCCGATCTTCTGGCAGTTTGTGGGTCTCGGGCGGGCGAACTACGGGGTGCTCGAACGGTTCGACACCATGCCCGGCCGCCGCGTCGACAACGCGGGCTTCTTCGCGGTCGACGACATAGCCAAGATCTCCGACGCCGAGTTGTACGACCGACTGCTGTCGGAATTCCCGTCCTGGATCAAGGCGGCCCGCGCCGCCGGCATCCTCTGAACAGCAACGCCCTGCCCGAGGAGCAGCCGATGAGCCCCCGTCGCCAGAAGCCGAACCAGGACCTGTTCGCCAGGATCGCCGCGGGATTCGAGGACGAGTACGGCATCGACACGGGAACCATGTTCCGCAGCCCGGGACTTCGCGTCGACGGCAAGGTCTTCGCATTCCTCGGGCACGACGGCGGGCTCATCGTGAAGCTCCCCGAGGACCGTGCCCGGCTGCTCGTCGACGAGGGCGCCGCCGTACGCGTGACGATGGGCACGCGGTCCATGCGCGAGTGGGTGGCCTTCCCCGCGCAGGCGGACGAGGCGGCCACGCTCGCCCTGTGGCGGAAGATGGCCCGCCAAGCCCGAACGTACGTCGACTCACTCGGCGACACCGCGGTCTGACGCGGTCCGCTCCCACGGCACCGCCCGTGTGCCGCCCGGGGATTGGGGGACCGGGCGGCTGGGCGGCTGGATGGCTGGGCGGATCAGCGGACCGCGTCGGTGGGCTGGTCGCCTTCTGGCTCGTGCTCGCGTTTGCGCCCGCGGCGGGAGCTGCCGTTGCGCGGTGCCTGGAGCGGTATGACACGTGCGTCCGTGCCGGCCGCCGCCGCGGCGAGCATGGTGGACATGAAGGGGAGCACCCCCCGATGGAGTACGGCTGCCTGCCACTCCTCGCGGGCCAGTCGGACTTCCGTGTCCACGGCGGGAGTTCGCCGGTTGCGGCCCGCGTGCAGCAGCATCGCGAGACCGGCCAGCACCGCCGCGCCGAGCGCGATCACCAGGGAGGCCACCCCGACCAGGCGTACCGGTGCGACGCCCTTGTCGTGGTCGGTGGTCGCCTTGATCACGTAGTAGGCCACCAGGAACACCGCCGCCGAAATCGCCGCCACGATGATGGTGATCGACGTGGCCAGCGCGAAGAACCCGACGCCTTCGGCCGTCTCGGCAAACGGAGTTGCGGCCTGCTCGCCTTGCGAGGGGTTCGAGCGCTCCTCGCTGTCGACGAGGCGCCGGTACTCGACCGGGGTCTTCGCCGCGATCGTGTCGGCGTGGGCGAGCGTCGCGGTACGCAACTGCTCGGCGTTCAACTCCGGCGATTCCGCCAATGCCCTGGCGATGTCGTCCTGGTGCAGCGCGTCGTCGACGATCCGCTCGAACTGCCGCCGGTGTTCCTCGTAATGGAACGGGTGAGGGTGCTGGTCGTTGTGCATCGGATCCCCCGAGATCGACCGCGCGAATGGGCCCGCGTCTGCCCCCCGTTCCGCCGAACGCACGGGAGGCGACGCGTCGGAGTCCGGTACGACGACCGGCTCGGGTCGATCGTTCGCCCGCCTCGCTACCCGGCGGTCGCGGAGCGGATATCCCGATGGTAGAGCCCGGAACGGTGGTTTTGCCCCAGGGAATTCCCTCTTGTCGACCAGGATTGCACTTTTGGTCGGAATCGGCTTCTACGCGGATTGACACCACTCCGACCGACACCTGGCGGACGGATTGCACGCGAATCGCACACGGCCGGGCAACCAGCGGCCGAAGGTCGATCCGAAGGCCGGCACGAAAGTCGGCACGAAGGCCGACGCGAAGGTCGGCAAAGAGCCTCGGCCGCGCGGTCGGGCGCGTCAGTCGTACTCGGGGTCCTCGTCTATGTCGTAGACCATGCCGATCGTCTCCTCGTCGGCGGTCGGCGGCGCCGGTGCCGGCGGCCGCTCGGTCAGCGGCAGCCGGGCGACCAGGCACGGCCCGCCGAGGTAGATGCCGCCGTCGAGGTTGATGACCTGGCCGTCGGCGTACACACGCGGGCCGTTGATGGTCGACGGGTCCTCGCCGGTCTGGTACGGGATCGGCGTGTGGCCGTGCACGATGTGCCGCCCGCCCAACTCGCCCAGCAGATCGGCCGCCGCGTTCGCCCCCGCCTCGCCCATGAACGCACCGCGCCGCGTCAGATTGCGGAACAGGTCCCAGCACGGCAGAGGCTCGGGGTCGCGCAGCATCTCGGCGATCTCGCCGTCGATGTCCTCGATGGTGCTGCCGTATTCGAGGTACGCGTTGCTGTCCGAGTGGATCAGCAGGTACCCGTCCACCACCGCGGCGACGGGCTGCGACGCGAGCCACTGCGCCTGCGCGTCGGTGAAGCGGTCCAGGTCCCACTGGAGGCCGCCGTTGCGCAGCCAGATCTCCCGGAAGGTGGTGGCACCGCCCGCGACCGGCACCGGGTGGTCGCCGAAGAAGTACACGCCCAGCAGCAGGATCTCGTGGTTGCCGAGCAGCATGCGCGAGCTGCCGCCGTCCGCCGAGGCCTCCTCGGCGAGGCGCATCGCGAGCTCGACCACGCCGATGCCGTCCGGGCCCCGGTCGGTGAAGTCGCCCAGGAACCACAGGCGCGCCGCACCGCCACTCCAGCGCGCCTCCTCGTCGATGAGGCCCTGCTCGCGCAGGGCCGCCTCGAGCTCGTCGAGATGGCCGTGCACGTCGCCCACCACGTAGAGCGGCGCGTCCTCGACGTCGACCGCGCCGCCTGTGCCGGGCGCTCCCGAGGCGATGCTCACGAGACGATTCCTTTCTTCCGCGCCCCCACGCCTGCCCAGCGGCCGCAGTGGGGGTGACGCCTGTCATGAAGCATGACGCACTGCGGAGCTGTACGGCTGCGGTGCCCGGGGTGCGAACACCATCCGATCACCGTCCGATTCGCTGTTGTTTCCACCGTTCGATTCACCGTCTGATGAGGACGCCGTGCCGTGACCGTATCTTGCGCGGGCGAATCGGGGAACGGTACTGCCCCCAGACATCGCGCGTCCCGCGTATTCGGGTGCGTGTCGCGGACAGCCGCTGCGCCGTACGGGCGAGATCAGGAAGCGGACAAACCGTCAGAACCCGTGGCGCCGCGCCGTGTCGAGGCCCGTACCGACAGGCGGATGGGCACCGTACGCTGCGCCGGTACCCGGGGGCCGACCCGTGCCGCGTCCTCCTCGATCACCCCGACCAGCAGCTCGACCGCGCTGCTTCCGGCCACCCTGGGCTGGAGGCTGAGCGTGGTCAGACCCGGTTCGGCGGCGTGCGCCGACTCCTCGCCGCACGCCGCCACCAAGAGGTCCTCCGGGACGCGCAGTCCGCGCGCCCGCGCGGCGGCCAGCAACTCGCCGCCGCAGCCCTCGTGCAGGCCGTAGACCGCGTCGGGCCGCGCGGCGGCCGGCAGGTCGAGCAGTCGGCCCGCGGCGGCTCCCGCGGCTCCCGACGTGTTCGGCGGGTAGGCCTCGACCAGCGGCTCGCGCCCGCGCTCGGCACACCACGCGCGGTACGCGTCGACGCACCGCCGCGCGTACGTCCCCTCCTGCGACGTGAGCAGCGCGATCCGCCGCGCGCCCGCCTCGGCGAGGTGGTCGAGGACCGTTTCCATCGCGAGGGCGTGGTCGATGTCGACCCAGCCGTGCACGGTGCTGTCGCCGGGGTGCCCGCCGGTCACGACCGGCACGCCGCGCCGCAGCAGTTCGCGGACCATCGGGTCGTCCTCGGCCGGGTCGACGACGATCGTCCCGTCGAGCGCCACGTTGCTCCACACGTCGTGCCGCGAGGAGGTGGGCAGCACCACCAGGGCGTAGCCCCGGTCGAGGGCGGCGCCGGTGGCCGCCCGGACCAGTTCGGTGAACCAGCCGTACTCGGTCAGCGCGAACGGTTCCGCGGCGTGGTTCGTCGTGGTGAGGCCGATCAGCCCGGACCGGCCGGTGCGCAGCGTGCGCGCCGCCGCGGAGGGCCGGTAGCCGAGGCGGTCGGCGACCTCGCGGACGTGCACGCGGGTGGAGTCGGGCAGTCGGCCCTTGCCGTTGAGCGCGTCGGAGACGGTCGTGATCGACACCCCGGCCGCGGCAGCCACGTCCCGGATGCCGACGCGTGTGGGCCGCCGTCCGGGAGCCCCCTGGTCAACAGTCATCGCCATTGACAGTAGGGCCGTTCGGGTCTTCTGACGCCGGGCATGGGGTTCCTTTTGCGAAGAAACCATTTTCCGCATACCTGGTCCTGAAGGTGTCGATTGCGCGGGCGCCCGAACGGGGCCGGGATGGGCGGCATCGGTCCGGTATGCCCGGCGGCGAGCCCGCCGGAGGCGGAAACGTAAGGTGAGGCAGGGTTCCCGGCGCGTTCCGCGGGCCGGGCGGAACCCTCCGGCATCTCTTCGACGCCCCTTCGACCACCCTTCGACGGCCATCCAGTGGAGGACGACGGTGACCCACGACAACCCCGCCGGCAGCGGGCCGCGCCTGCGCGGCGTGCTCGACACCCTGCCCGCGTACAAGCCGGGACGCCCCGCCGCGGCCGGTTCCGGGGCGCCGTCCTACAAGCTCTCGTCCAACGAGAACCCCTACCCGCCGCTGCCCGGCGTGCTGGAGAAGGTGGCCTCGGCCGCGGCGTCGTTCAACCGCTACCCGGACATGTCCTGCGGTGAGCTGACCGCCGAACTCGCGGAGCGCTTCGGGGTGCCGCCCGAGCACGTGGCGACCGGCACCGGGTCGGTCGGCGTCGCGCAGTCGCTGCTGCAGGCGACCTCGGGGCCGGGCGACGAGGTGGTCTACGCGTGGCGGTCGTTCGAGGCGTACCCGATCATCACGCAGATCTCCGGCGCCACTTCGGTGCAGGTGCCGCTGCTGCCGGACGAGGGGCACGACCTCGACGCGATGGCCGCCGCGATCACCGAGCGGACCCGGCTGGTGTTCGTCTGCAACCCCAACAACCCGACCGGGACCGCGGTCCGCAGCGACGCGCTCGTGCGCTTCCTGGACCGCGTGCCGTCCGACGTGCTGGTGGTGCTCGACGAGGCGTACAAGGAGTTCGTGCGCGACCCGGAGATCCCGGACGGCATCGAGCTGTACCGGGACCGGCCCAACGTCGCCGTGCTGCGCACGTTCTCGAAGGCGTACGGGCTGGCCGGCCTGCGGGTGGGCTTCGCCGTCGCGCACGAGCAGGTCGCCGAGGCGCTGCGCAAGACCGCGGTGCCGTTCGGGGTGAGCCAGCTCGCGCAGGACGCCGCCGTCGCGTCGCTGCGGTCCGAGGACGCGCTGCTGGAGCGCGTCGACGCGCTGGTCGTCGAGCGCACCCGGGTCGTGGACGCCCTGCGCGCGCAGGGCTGGACCGTGCCGGAGACGCAGGCCAACTTCGTCTGGCTGCGGCTCGGCGCCCGGACGCTGGAGTTCGCGGCGGCGTGCGGTGCGGCGGGTGTCACGGTGCGCCCGTTCGACGGCGAGGGCTGCCGCGTCACGATCGGGGAGAAGGAGGCGAACGACCTGTTCCTGGACGTCGCCTCGCGCCTGGTCTGAGCCGGGCGCACGCCGCCCGGAGATCGCCACGGGGGGTCGGTACACGAGCCGCAAAGGCCGCGTACCGACCCCCCGTGTTTGCCCCCGGAACCCCCTCGCTAGAGTTTGTGAACGGATGCACAAGCCCGACTTTGTGAATGCATGCACAAAGTCGTGCTGCTCGTCACGTCGCTCGATGTGCCGCTAGCTCCGGGTTCGTCCCGATACAGCGCACGACTGAGGGTGTGGCAGGGGGCGGCCCGAGGCCGGGTCATGTGCCGTGCACCGTGAGAAACCGAAGTATCTGCGCAAGTCACATCAAGATCGATCAAGGCCCATCAAAAGCAGCAAAGCCCAGTCAGACCTACTCAGTCCGCCAATCAGCATCATCCCCATGCATACCGACCAGAACGACTTTTCGGAGGAGGTCGTCCGTGGACCTCGCCCTCGATCCGCTGGACGTAGCCAGGTGGCAGTTCGGCATCACGACCGTCTACCACTTCCTGTTCGTCCCCCTGACGATCGGGCTGTCGACACTCGTCGCCTGCCTCCAGACCGCCTGGTACCGCACCGGCAAGGAGCACTACCTCCGGGCCACCAAGTTCTGGGGCAAGCTCTTCCTGATCAACTTCGCGATGGGCCTGGTCACCGGCATCGTGCAGGAGTTCCAGTTCGGCATGAACTGGTCGGACTACTCCCGCTTCGTCGGTGACGTCTTCGGCGCGCCGCTCGCGATCGAGGCGCTGGTCGCGTTCTTCCTCGAATCGACCTTCCTCGGCCTGTGGATCTTCGGCTGGGACCGCCTGCCGAAGAAGATCCACCTCGCCACCATCTGGGCGGCCGCGATCGGCACGATCCTGTCGGCGTACTTCATCCTCGCCGCCAACTCGTGGATGCAGCACCCGACCGGCTACCGGATAAACCCGGAGAGCGGACGCGCCGAACTGACCGACATCGTCGCGGTGCTCACCCAGAACACCGCGGTCAGCGCCTTCGCGCACGTCATCACGGCGGCCTTCCTGACCGCGGCGGCGTTCATCGTCGGCATCAGCTGCTGGCACCTGCGCAAGCGCAACGAGGTCGAGGTCTTCCGGCCGTCGCTGCGGCTCGGCCTGTGGGTCGCCGTCGTCGCGGGCCTCGGCGTCGCCGTCACCGGCGACTTCCAGGGCAAGATCATGTACGAGCAGCAGCCCATGAAGATGGCCTCGGCCGAGGCGCTGTGGGACACCGAGCAGCCCGCGCCGTTCTCGATCTTCGCGTACGGCGACGTGAGCCAGGGCCACAACAAGGTCGCCATCGAGGTGCCCGGCGCGCTGTCGTTCCTCGCGAAGAGCGACTTCGACGCCGAGCTGCCCGGCATCAACGACCTCCAGCGCGAGATGGAGGCGAAGTACGGGCCCGGCGACTACCGGCCCAACATCCCCGTCACGTACTGGGGCTTCCGCCTCATGATCGGGTTCGGCATGACGTCGTTCGCGGTCGGCGCGATCGGCCTGTGGCTCACCCGCAAGAAGCGTGCGCTGCCGACCAACAAGTGGATCTGGCGCGCCGGCCTGTGGACGCTCGCCTTCCCGCTCGCCGGCAACTCCTTCGGCTGGATCTTCACCGAGATGGGCCGCCAACCGTGGGTCGTCTTCGGGGTGCTGAAGACCGAGTCCGCGGTGTCCCCCAGCGTCTCCACGGGCGAGGTGCTGACCTCGCTCATCGTCTTCACGCTGCTGTACGGCGTGCTCGCGGTGGTCGAGGTGGGCCTGTTGCGGCGCTACGTCGTCGCCGGACCACCGGAGGTCGAACCGGCGAAGCCGCGCGGACCCGGCGGTCCCGACGGAGGGCCGGACTCGGCGTCCGGCGACGACGCCGAGGACGACGCCGACCGCCCGCTCGCCTTCGCGTACTGAGCGCGGGCCCGGACCCCAGCAACTCGAACGAGGCTTGCAATGGAACTCACCACCGTCTGGTTCATCCTGATCGCCGTCCTGTGGGTCGGCTACTTCTTCCTGGAGGGATTCGACTTCGGCGTCGGAATACTCACCAAGGGCCTGGCCCGGAACGAGACCGAGCGCCGCGTGCTCATCAACACCATCGGGCCGGTCTGGGACGGCAACGAGGTGTGGCTGATCACCGCCGGCGGCGCCACGTTCGCGGCGTTCCCGGAGTGGTACGCGACCCTCTTCAGCGGCTTCTACCTGCCGCTGCTGATCATCCTGGTCGCGCTGATCCTGCGCGGCGTCGCCTTCGAGTACCGGGCCAAGCGCGACGACGCCAAGTGGAAGCGGAACTGGGAGAACGCGATCTTCTGGGGCTCGCTGGTCCCGGCGTTCTTGTGGGGCGTCGCGTTCGCCAACATCGTGCGCGGCGTCAAGATCGACGCCGACAAGGAGTACGTGGGCAACCTGCTCGACCTGCTCAACCCGTACGCGCTGCTGGGCGGCCTGGTCACGCTCGTGCTGTTCACCTTCCACGGCGCGGTCTTCGTCGGGCTCAAGACGGTCGGCGACATCCGCGAGCGCGCCAACGCCCTGGCCTTCAAGCTCGGGCTCGCGACCGCGGTGCTCGCCCTGGCCTTCCTGATCTGGACCCAGGCCGACAGCGGCAACGGCAAGAGCCTCGTGGCCATGGTGATCGCGGTCGCGGCGCTGCTCGCGGCGCTGGCGCTGAACCGGATCGGGCGCGAGGGCTGGACGTTCGCCATGTCGGGCGTGACGGTCATCGCGGCGGTGGCGATGCTGTTCCTGGCACTGTTCCCGGACGTCATGCCGTCGAGCATCGACTCCGCCTACAACCTGACGACGACGAACGCCGCGTCGACGCCGTACACGCTCAAGATCATGACCTGGGTGGCGGCGATCATGACCCCGGTGGTGCTGTGCTACCAGGGTTGGACGTACTGGGTGTTCCGCAAGCGCATCGGCACCAAGAACATCCCGACGACGGTGCCGCACGGCGCGGGCTGAGGGCCTGCCCGAACGCACCACGAGCAATCGGACCGCCGCGACGGAGCGGTCCGGACGACGGAAGAGACGATGAAGCCCGTAGACCCGCGCCTGCTGCGCCACGCCCGAGCCACCCGGGGGTTCCTCGCCCTCACGGTCGTCCTCGGGGTGGTGGGCGCGGGTCTCGTCATCGTGCAGGCGGGGCTGCTCGCGACGCTCATCGTGGGCGCGTTCGAGGACGGCAAGGGCGTCGCGGAGCTGCGTACGCCGCTGATCGCACTCGCGCTGGTCGCGGCCGGGCGGGCACTGGCGGCCTGGCTCACCGAGGTCGCCGCACACCGCACGTCGGCCGCGGTCAAGTCGCAGTTGCGCGGCAAGCTGCTCGCGCACGTGATGCGGCTGGGCCCGGCCTGGCTCACCGGCGCCCGGACCGGCGAACTGACCACGCTGGCGACGCGCGGCATCGACGCGCTCGACGGCTACTTCGCCCGCTACCTGCCGCAGCTCGTGCTCGCCGTCGTCGTCCCGGTCGCGGTCGTCGCGCGGATCGTGACCGGCGACTGGATCTCGGCCGCCACGATCGTGGTCACGCTGCCGCTGATCCCGCTGTTCATGGCGCTGATCGGGATGGCGACGCAGAAGTACATGGACCGGCAGTGGGACGTACTCGCGCGCCTGGCCGGGCACTTCCTCGACGTCGTGGCGGGGCTGCCGACGCTCAAGGTCTTCGGGCGCGCGAAGGCGCAGGCCACATCGATCCGCAAGATCACCGACGACTACCGCAAGGCGACGCTCAAGACGCTGCGGGTGGCGTTCCTGTCGTCGTTCGCGCTGGAACTGCTCGCGACGATCTCGGTCGCGCTGGTCGCGGTGGGGGTCGGGCTGCGGCTGGTCGACGGGGAGATGGACCTGCACACGGCGCTGGTCGTGCTGATCCTGGCGCCGGAGGCGTACCTGCCGCTGCGCCAGGTGGGTGCCGAGTACCACGCGAGTGTGGAGGGACTGACGGCGGCGGAACGGGTGTTCGCGATCGTCGAGACGCCGGTGCCGGGAGCCGGGGCGGACGGGGCGGCGGCGACCGACGGTGCCTCGGCCGGGGCCGACGCGGCCGCCTCGGCCGGGCTCCGGACGCCCGGGCGGGACGCGGTGGTGCGGGTCGAGGACCTGACCGTACGCAGACCCGACCGGACCGAACCGTCGGTCGCGGGCGCCTCGTTCGTGCTGCGGCCCGGCGAGACGACCGCGCTGGTCGGGCCGAGCGGGGTCGGCAAGTCCACGGTTCTGGCCGCGCTGCTGGGTTTTGTGGCGCCTGACTCGGGACGGATCACCGTCGACGGGATCGACCTGGCGGACCTGGACGCGGACGCGTGGCGGTCCCGGATCGCGTGGGTGCCGCAACGGCCGTACCTGTTCGCGGGGACCATCGCGGAGAACCTGCGGATGGCGGCGCCGGATGCGGACGACGCGGCGCTGCGCGAGGCCCTGCGAGCGGCGCACGCCGAGGAGTTCGTCGCGGTGGCGGGCGGCCTGGACACCGAGCTGGGCGAGGACGGGGCGGGGCTGTCCGCCGGTCAGCGGCAGCGGCTGGCACTGGCCCGGGCGTTCCTCGCCGACCGGCCGGTGCTGCTGCTGGACGAGCCGACCGCGAACCTGGACGGGGAGAGCGAGGCGGCGGTCGTCGACGCGGTACGGCGGCTCGCGTACGGGCGGACCGTGCTGCTGGTGGCGCATCGTCCGGCCCTGCTGGCGGTGGCGGACCACGTGGTGCGCCTGGAGAGTGCCGCGGTCGGATCATCCGACAACCGAAACGCGCCCCCACTCCGGGGGTCTAATGGAGTGGCCGCCGAAACGCACGGCCGTCGTCCACAGATCGAGGCTGTGGTCGGATCATCCGACAAGGGCAACGCGCCCCCACTCCGGGGGTCTACCGGAGTTCGCGCCGAAAGCGCCGCCGCGGATTCCCAGGTGTCTGCCGATGATCGGACCGACGCGCCGTCGTCCACAGGCCGCAAGGACGACGGCCTCAACGACGCAAGCCCCCTCGACGACGAAGGGCTCGACGACGCAAGCCTCAACGACGAAGGGCTCGACGACGGCGGCCTCGCCCACGTGGGCCGCCCGGGGAGTGCCCGCACGTCGACGTTCCGCCGCCTTCTCGCCCTCGCCCGTCCCGTCCGCTCCCGCCTCGCGCTGGCCGTCCTGCTCGGCGCGGTCGCCCTAGGCAGCTCGGTCGGCCTGATGGCGACCTCCGCGTGGCTGATCTCCCGCGCGTCGCAGCACCCGCCCGTCCTCACGCTGATGGTCGCGGTCACGTCCGTCCGCGCGTTCGGCATCTCCCGCGCGGTCTTCCGCTACGCCGAGCGCCTCGTCTCCCACGACGCCGCCTTCCGCATCCTGGCCCGGCTCCGCGTGACCGTGTACGAGCGGCTCGAACGCCTCGCCCCCGCCGGCCTGCCCGCCTTCCGCCGCGGCGACCTGCTCTCCCGCCTCGTCGCCGACGTCGACGCCGTCCAGGACTTCTTCCTCCGCGCGCTGCTCCCCGCCGCGGTGGCCGTCGTCGTCGGGGTCGCCGCCGTCGGGGTGACCGGCGCCTTCCTCCCCGAGGCCGGCGCCGTGCTCGCCGCCGGACTCCTGACCGCGGGCGTCGTCGTCCCGTGGACCGCCGCCCGCGTGGCCCGCCGCGCCGAGCGCCGCATCGCCGCCGTGCGCGGCGACCTGTCCACCGGCGTCACCGAACTCCTGCGCGGTGCCCCCGAACTGATCGCGGCCGGCGCCGCCCCGGCCCGACTCGCCGCACTCGACGGCACCGACGATCGGCTGCGCCGTACCGAGGCCCGCCAGGCCCAGGGCGCCGGCCTCGGCGCCGGCCTCGCCGCGCTCGCCACCGGCGCGACGGTGTGGGGCTGCACGGTCGTCGGCGTCGCGGCCGTCGCCGCGGGGCGCCTGGACGGCGTGCTGCTCGCGCTCGTCGTCCTCACACCGCTCGCCGCTTTCGAGGCGACCGCCGTGCTGCCGTCGGCCGGACGCCACCTCGAATCCTCCCGCCGCGCCGCAGCCCGGGTCTTCGAGGTCGTCGACGCCCCCGAACCGGTGCACGAACCCGCGCACCCCGTGCCGCTCCCGCCCGCCCCGCACAGCCTGCACGTACGCGGGCTGACCGCGCGCTGGACGCCGGAAGGGCCGGCCGCGCTCGACGCCGTCGACCTCGACCTCGCTCCCGGCCGCCGCGTCGCGGTCGTGGGCCCGAGCGGGTCCGGCAAGACGACCCTCGCCAACGTGCTGCTGCGCTTCCTCGACCCCGAGGGCGGCGACGTACGCCTGACCGCGTCGACCGGCCCGCGTCCCGAGTCCGCCGCCCTGACCGACCTGGAAGGCGACGCCGTACGCCGGGCGGTCGGCCTGTGCGCGCAGGACGCCCACATCTTCGACAGCTCCGTACGCGAGAACCTGCGCCTCGCCAGGCCCGGTTGCGACGACGCCGCGATCCGCGACGCCCTCGCCCGCGCCCGGCTGCTCGACTGGGTGGACAGCCTGCCGCGCGGCCTGGACACGATGGTCGGGGAGCACGGCGCGCGCATGTCGGGCGGCCAGCGCCGGCGGCTCGCGCTCGCACGCGTGCTGCTGGCCGACTTCGACATCGTCGTCCTCGACGAACCGGCCGAACACCTGGATCTCGCGACCGCCGACGCGCTCACCGCCGACCTGCTGGCCGCGACCGAGGACCGCACGACCGTGCTCATCACGCACCGGCTCGCCGGTCTGGAGCACGTCGACGAGATCGTGGTGCTCGACGCGGGCCGGGTCGTGCAACGCGGGACGTGGGCCGAGCTCACCGAAGCCCAGGGCCCGTTCCGTGTCCTGCGCGAGCGCGAGGCCGCGACGGAGTCCGTCCTGCGTCCCGCCTGACCCGGCACGCAGCCGCGCGGTCGTGTCCTGAGCGGTCCCGCTCCGCCACCCCGCTCATATGCTCTGAATATCCATCAAAGACACCTAATCTCTGATCATGGTGGACACTCCCGACCCCGGGTTCGGTGCCGCGCCCCCCGAGGGCTCGCGGCTCCCGGAACTGGCCGCGCTCGGGCTCGACGACCTGGTGGCCGAGGTGGTCGAGCGCCTGCAGAGCGCCGCCGCCACCGGCGACCGCCTGCAAGGGCTCCTGGAAGCGGTCGTGTCCGTCGGCGCCGACCTCGACCTGCACGCGACGCTGCACCGCATCGTCGCGGAGGCCGTGGAACTCGTCGACGCCAAGTACGGCGCCATCGGCGTACTCGGACCCGAGGGAGCCGCCCGCGGGCTCATCGACTTCATCCACGTCGGGCTCGACGTCGCCACCGCCGCCGAGATCGGGGACCTCCCACACGGGCGCGGCATCCTCGGGCTGCTCATCGACCATCCCGAGCCGCTCCGCCTCGACGACCTGACCCGGCACCCGGCGTCGTACGGCTTCCCGCCCCGGCACCCCCCGATGCACTCGTTCCTGGGCGTGCCGATCCGCCTGCGCGACGAGGTGTTCGGCAATCTCTACCTCACCGAGAAACGCGGCCGGTCCGGCTTCAGCGCCGAGGACAAGCAGGTCGTACGCGCCCTCGCCGCGGCCGCCGGCGTCGCGATCGAGAACGCCCGCCTCTACCAGCAGGCCCGCGAGCGCGAGGAGTGGATCCAGGGGTCCGTCGACATCACCACCACGCTGCTGGGCACCGAGGACCCCGACGAGGCGCTGCAGGTCGTCGCGCGCCGCGCGCGGGCCCTCGCGTCCGCGGACTTCTCGGCGATATACCTGCCGCAGCCCGACGGTTCGTACCTCGTGGAGATCACCGACGGGGACGACGTCTCCGCGCTGGCCGGCACCGTCGTGCCCGGGGGATCGCCGCTCGCCCGGGTGATCGACGCGGGGGAGAGCGTGTTCATCGCGGACATGAGCACGGATCCGCGTGTCATGTTGGAGCAGTCGCGCGCGTTCGGCCCCGGTCTGTTCGTACCGCTCGCCGCCGGCGACCGCGTGCTCGGTGCGCTCGAACTCGACCGCAGCATCGGCGCGGTGCCGTTCACCAGTACCGAGCAGGCGATGTTCCAGGCGTTCGCGGGGCAGGCGGCCGTCGCCCTCATGCTCGCCGGCGCGCAGCGCGACCGCTCGCGGCTGGCGGTCTACCAGGACCGCGACCGCATCGCGCGCGACCTGCACGACCTCGTCGTCCAGCGGCTGTTCGCGACCGGCATGATGCTCCAGGGCGCCGCCCGCCTTGCGAAGGTGCCGGAGGTGATCCGCCGCGTCGACCAGGCCGTCGACGAGTTGGACGCGACCATCCGCGAGGTGCGCAGCACCATCTTCGCGCTGCAGCAGGGCCCGGAGGACGCCGGTCCGGGCGTCCGCGCCCGCGTGCTGCGCGAGGCCTCGTCCGCGAGCGGCGCGCTCGGCTTCGAGCCCGCGGTGACCTTCGTGGGCCCGGTCGACTCGCGCATCCCCGACGACGTCGCCGAGAACCTCCTCGCCGCGCTGCGCGAATCGCTGTCCAACGCCTCGCGGCACGCCAAGGCGTCGCGCGTCGAGGTGTCGCTCGTCGTCGAGGACGAAGCGGTGCTGGCCGTCACGGACGACGGCGTCGGCATCCCCGAGACGGGCCGCCGCAGCGGGCTCGCGAACCTGCGCGCACGGGCCGAGTCGCTGGGCGGCTCCGCGGAGTTCGGCCCGGGGCCGGACGGTACGGGCACCACCGTCACCTGGCGCGCGCCCGTCTGACGCCTCGGCCCGGGCGGCTACGGGTGGTGGTTCTCGGCCTTGCTGCGTGCCACGTACGCCGCCGCCTGGGTGCGCCGCTCCATGCCGAGCTTCGCCAGCAGGCTGGACACGTAGTTCTTCACCGTCTTCTCAGCCAGGTGCAGTTCCCCGCCGATCTGCCGGTTCGTCATGCCCTCGCCGATCAGGTCGAGGATCTTGCGCTCCTGCTCGCTGAGCGAGGCGAGGCGGTCGTCCTGCCGTCCGCCGCCGCGCAGGCGTTCCAGCACGCGCGCGGTGGCCACCGGGTCGAGCAGGGACTTGCCCGACGCGACGTCGCGGACCGCGCCGACCAGGTCCGAGCCGCGGATGTCCTTGAGGACGTACCCGGAGGCGCCGGCCATGATCGCGTCGAACAGCGCCTCGTCGTCGGAGAACGAGGTGAGCATCAGGCAGCGCACGTCCGGCATCGAGGCGCGGATCTCGCGGCACACCTCGACGCCGCTGCCGTCCGGCAGGCGTACGTCCAGCACCGCGACCTGCGGGCGCGTCGCCGGGATGCGGACGAGTGCCTCGGCGGCGGTGCCGGCCTCGCCCACGACCTCGATGTCCGCTTCCAGTGACAGCAGCTCGAACACGCCGCGGCGTACGACTTCATGGTCGTCGAGGAGAAACACCCGAATGGTTACAACATCAGTCATTTGTACAGATTCGCATGGGCTGGTGCGTTCGGCTGGTACCGGCCCTCCGGAAAGCCCCGGAACAGGGCTCTGAACAGGGTGATCGGCCTCGCGCGCGGGGTTCGGGCGGGGTTCGGGCGGGGCTCGGGAGGGGGTTGTTGTGGGCGTCCGACAAAGCGGATCGGAGTTCTCCGGGTGGTTGCCGCTATCTGCCGCGCTGACCGCCGGGTAACGTTCCCGGTGTGCGGTCCTCGGCAGTTCCGGGGCCGCATGCCTGTGCGCAGGTGCCAACCCGGATTTACCCGGGAATTCCTAGGACATCCTAGGAATGTAAAGCCACCGTGTCGTGGCCCGGTATGTCGCGCACACCCCGCGCGGTAACCGGACCCGGCAAGCCGGATTCGGTCCACGGCGATCCCGCGGGCCGGACAGACCGAGGAGAGAACGTGGCAGTGGACCATGTGGGAGGGCCCGGGACGGGCGCAGTCCTCCCCGATCCGGCAGGGCCGGGTATGGACACGGGTCAGACGCCGGGGCTGGTGCAGCTGCTCACCCCCGAGGGTGAGCGGGTGGAGCACCCCGACTGGTCGATCGACCTCACCGACGACGAATACCGCGGGCTCTACCGCGACCTCGTCCTCGTCCGCCGCTTCGACGCCGAGGCCACCGCGCTGCAGCGGCAGGGCGAGCTGGGCCTGTGGGCCTCGCTGCTCGGCCAGGAGGCGGCCCAGGTGGGCTCCGGGCGGGCGCTGGGGGAGCGGGACTATGCGTTCCCGACGTACCGCGAGCACGGCGTGGCCTGGTGCCGCGGCGTGGACCCGCTCAACCTGCTGGGCATGTTCCGCGGGGTGAACCACGGCGGGTGGGATCCCAACAGCAATAACTTCCACCTGTACACGATCGTGATCGGGTCGCAGGCATTGCACGCGGTCGGATATGCCATGGGCATGCAGCGCTCCGGCGGCGACGCGGCGGTCATCGCGTATTTCGGCGACGGCGCCTCCAGCCAGGGAGACGTGAACGAGGCGTTCACCTTCGCCGCGGTCTTCAATGCCCCGGTCGTGTTCTTCTGCCAGAACAACCAATGGGCCATTTCCGAGCCGACCGAGCGCCAGATGCGCGTGCCGCTGTATCAGCGCGCCGCCGGATTCGGATTCCCCGGCGTACGCGTCGACGGAAACGACGTGCTGGCCTGCCTCGCCGTCACGCGCGGCGCGCTGGAGCGGGCCCGGCGCGGCGAAGGACCGATGCTGATCGAGGCGTTCACCTACCGGATGGGCGCGCACACCACGTCGGACGATCCCACCCGCTACCGCCTCGCCGCCGAGCTGGAGGCGTGGAAGCTCAAGGACCCGATCGAGCGACTCAAGGCGTTCCTGCACAAGAACGGCCTCGCCGACGCGGACTTCTTCGCCGACCTGGAGCGGGAGAGCGACGAACTGGCCAAGCGCGTGCGGCAGGGCGTGCGCACGATGCCGGACCCGCAGCCGACGCTGATGTTCGAGCACGCGTACGCCGAACCCCACCCGCTGGTCGACGAGGAGCGGGCCGAGTTCACCGCGTACCACGCGTCGTTCGCCGAGCAGGGCGACGACCGGAACCAGGAGGGCGGGCACTGATGGCCGGGCAGTCGGGCGGCAAGCCCGCCCAGATGACGATGGCGCAGGCCATCAACGCGGGCCTGCGGCGGGCCCTGGAGGACGACCCCAAGACCCTGGTCATGGGCGAGGACGTCGGAAAGCTCGGCGGCGTCTTCCGGGTCACCGACGGCCTCCAGAAGGACTTCGGCGAGGACCGCGTCGTCGACACGCCGCTGGCCGAGTCGGGCATCCTCGGCACCGCGATCGGACTCGCGCTGGCCGGCTACCGGCCGGTCGCGGAGATCCAGTTCGACGGCTTCGTGTACCCGGCGTACGACCAGATCGTGTCGCAGCTCGCCAAGATGCACGCGCGGGCGCTCGGGCACGTCAAGGTGCCGGTCGTGGTGCGCATCCCGTACGGCGGCGGCATCGGTGCCGTCGAGCACCACAGCGAGTCCCCCGAGGCGTACTTCGCGCACACCGCCGGTCTGCGCGTGGTCTCGCCGTCCAACCCGGTCGACGCGTACTGGATGATCCAGCAGTCCATCCGCTCCGACGACCCGGTCGTGTTCTTCGAACCCAAGCGCCGCTACTGGGCCAAGGCCGAGGTCGACACGGCCGCGACGCCTGATCCCCTGCACTCCGCACGTGTCGTGCGGTCCGGGCGGGACTGCACGCTGGTCGCCTACGGCCCGATGGTGCAGACGTGCCTGGACGCCGCGGCGGCGGCCGCCGCGGACGACGGCCGCGACCTCGAGGTGATCGACCTGCGCTCGCTCTCGCCGGTCGACTTCGCGGCGGTCGAGGACTCGGTGCGGCGCACCGGGCGCCTGGTCGTCGTGCACGAGGCGCCGACGTTCCTCGGGATGGGCTCGGAGATCGCCGCGCGCGTGACCGAGCGCTGCTTCTACCACCTCCAGGCCCCCGTCCTGCGGGTCGGCGGGTACCACTCGCCGTATCCGCCGTCGCGGATCGAGGAGGAGTACCTGCCGGACCTCGACCGCGTGCTCGACGCGGTCGACCGTTCGCTGGCCTGGTGACGCAGTGGTGAGGAGCAACGGTATGGCGCAGCGCAGGCAGTTCGTGATGCCCGACGTCGGCGAGGGCCTTCTCGAGGCGGACATCGTCGCGTGGCAGGTGGCGGTGGGCGACACCGTCACGGACGGGCAGGTGATCGTCGAGGTGGAGACCGCCAAGGCGGTGGTGGAACTCCCGTGCCCCTTCGACGGCGTGGTGACCGAACTGCTGGCCTCCGAGGGGGACACGGTTCCGGTCGGTACGCCGATCATCACGGTCGAGCTGGCGGGTGCCGCGGACGGCGCGGGACCGGCGGACGGGCCGGGAAGCGGCGAGGCCGCGGGTGACACCGACGGGAGTGACACCGCCGGGAGTGACGCGTCCGGGACCGACGCGAACGGCGGCGACGCCGCGAACCCGGGCGCGGGGCGCGAGGCGGTGCTCGTCGGCTACGGCGTACGCACCGCGAGCGCGCACCGCCGCCCCCGCAACAAGCCCTCGGGCCCGGCCCCGGCGCCGGCCCGCCCGGCCGCACCGCCGACCCGGCCCGCCGCCGCACCGGCAGCGGCGCCCGCGGCACCGGCACCCGCCGCATCCGGGTCCGCGCCGTTCCACGCGCAGGGGTCCGCACCGGGCAGCGTGCTCGTGCTCGCCAAGCCCCCGGTCCGCAAGCTGGCCCGGGACCTCGGCGTCGACCTCGGCTCGCTGGTGCCGAGCGGCCCCGGCGGCGTCGTGACGCGCGAGGACGTGCACGCGGCGGCGGAGGGGACCGGCGCGCCGGCACCGGCCGCGGCCGGCGGCGAGCGGCGCGTACCGGTCAAGGGCGTGCGCAAGGCGACCGCGCAGGCGATGGTGGCCAGCGCGTTCACCGCCCCGCACGTCACCGAGTGGGTGCAGGTCGACGTCACACGCACCGTCAAGCTGGTCGGAAAGCTACGCGAGCTGCCCGAGTTCGCCGACGTCAAGGTGTCCCCGCTGCTGCTGGTGGCCAAGGCGCTGCTCGGCGCGGTGCGGCGCAACCCCGATGTGAACGCGTCGTGGGACGAGGAGAACCAGGAGATCGTCCTCAAGGACCACGTCAACCTGGGCATCGCGGCGGCCACTCCGCGCGGTCTGCTGGTGCCGAACGTCAAGGACGCGGGCGGGCTTTCGCTCGTCGGCCTGGCCCGGGCGCTGGGCGAGCTGATCGCGACCGCACGGGCGGGCAAGACGCAGCCCGCGGATCTGTCGGGCGGCACGGTCACGATCACCAACATCGGGGTGTTCGGCATCGACGGCGGTACGCCGATCCTCAACCCCGGGGAGGCCGCGATCCTCGCGGTGGGCGCGATCCGCCCGATGCCCTGGGTGCACAAGGGCAAGGTGAAGCCGCGTCAGGTCACCACCCTGGCCCTGTCGTTCGACCACCGCCTGGTGGACGGCGAGCTGGGATCCAAGGTGCTCGCGGACACAGCCGCGGCGCTGGAGCGGCCCGAGCGGCTGATCGCCTGGAGCTGATCCGGCACGGGTCGGGAACGCAACATGGAAGGGGCGGGCCGCACTTGAGCGGCCCGCCCCTTCCGGCCTGTCAGCGCCGGTGCCACGGCCTCGGCCTTGGCGTGACCGCGGGGTGGCCGGGCCCTACAGCGTGACCGCGATCTCCGCCAGCACCCGTTCGGCCGCGACGCGGTCGCCCTCGATCTTCAGGTCGGCGGTGGCCGGTCGGATCCGTCCGCACATCAGGCGCGCGAACGTCTCCCAGTCGGTGGACAGCGTCACCAGGGGGGCCAGCGCGACCTGTTCGCCGATCCCCGCCTGCCCGTTCGGCCCGACGGTGACCGTGCGCATGAACTCCAGCTGCCCGTGCACGTCGAATGCCACCGTGTGTCCGGGGGCTATGCGCGCGTCCTCGGCGACCACGCGCGGGAGCTGGGCGAGCAGGAAGTCGCGCGACACCTGCGCGGCGGGCGAGTCGAGGTTGCCGGGACGGCCGGTCGCGCGGCGTACGTCCTGCTCGTGCGCCCACACGTCGAACGTCCGCGAGCGCAGCAGGTGCTTGTACGGCGTACTGCGGCCCATCATGCCGCGCACCTCGGTCTCGGGCGCGCAGTCGCTGTCCCGCAGCATCCGCAGGCGGCGGCCGATCACCCACGTCAGCTCGCCGGTCATCTCCGCGGCGGTGTGGCAGCGCCGCACGTCCACGGGTATCTCGCAGTAGCGGCTGAATTCGTCGTCCGGGCGCACGTGCGCGAGATCGCTCGGCAGGTTGTGGATCGGGCGCGGATCGCCCAGCAGTTCCAGTTCGACGCCGATGACGTGCGAGACGACGTCGCGGATCGACCAGCCCGGGCACTCCGTCGCGCGGTTCCACTGCCCTTCTGTCAGTCCGGCGCAGACGTCGGAGAGCGACCGTACGGACTGTTCCCACGCGTCGACGAGATACTGGAGTTCATTGCTCACGGCGAACCTCTGGGTGTCGGGACGCCCCGTCGCGGCCCGTCTGCGACCGGGCGTTCATGCAGGCACGTTACGCTGCGCGGAAGCCCGGGGCAGCCGGTTCGCGCGAAGCGGCCCGCGCTTGCGGGGATGTTCGGCAGGGGTTCCGGCGACGGGACCGGTTCAACGGTCAGCGGGATGTGGTGGTCTGCGTGCGCGTGTCCCTGATTCAGCTCGATGTCGATCTGTCCGTGCCGAAGGCCGACCGCCTCGCCGAGACGCTGCGCCTGGTGCGCGAACGTGCGGACGACCACCTCGTCGTGCTGCCCGAGCTGTGGCTGCCCGGCGGCTGGGACTACGCCCGCTGGGACGAGGACGCCGAGACCCTGGACGGCCCGACCGCGCAAGCGCTCGCCGAGGCCGCGCGCGACGCGGGTGTGTGGCTGCACGGGGGCAGCATCGTCGAGCGCGGCGACGACGGCGCGCACTACAACACGTCGCTGGTGTTCGGCCCGGACGGCGCGTTGCGCGCGACGTACCGCAAGATCCACCGGTTCGGCTTCGACAGCGGCGAGGCCGCGCTCATGGGACCGGGCGCCGACATCGTGACGCTTGTCACGCCGTTCGGCACCCTCGGCCTGGCCACCTGCTACGACCTGCGCTTCCCCGAGATGTTCCGGCTGCTCCTCGACCGCGGCGCCGAGGTCCTGGTGGTCCCGGCCGCGTGGCCCGCCCGCCGCGTCGAGCACTGGCGCCTGCTGGCGCGCGCGCGGGCGGTCGAGAACCAGGTCTTCGTGCTCGCCTGCAACACCGCGGGCTCCCAGGCCGGCCTGGCGCAGGGCGGGCACAGCGTGGTCGTCGACCCGTGGGGCGAGATCGTGGCCGAGGCCGGGCCGGAGGGCCGCGTGCTGACCGCCGAGATCGACACCGCCCTGGTCGCCAAGACCCGCGCGGACTTCCCGGTGCTCAAGGACCGCCGGGTCGGCTGATCCTTCGTACGGCGCCGCGCGCCGCGTACCGCCGGCGCGTCGGCGGGTCCGCGGAAGGAGGTCGGGCGGGCTGCGTGAGGAACCGCTGCGCCAGATCCTCGGCTTTTCCGGCGTCCCCGATGAGGAAGTAGGCGGTGCCCACCAGGGCCTTGCGCCGGGATGCCACAACGCCCGGAAGTTCGCCTCGTCTTCTGCTCTCGGCCCGTCCACCCCCCTCGTCAGGATCAGACGCGCGCGGCACCCGGAATCTAGGTCCGTCCTGCGCCGATAACCGGTGCGCAGGTGTTTGACTGGAGATCATGAGCAGCACGCCGCGCCGCGTACGTGTCCGCGCCCCCGAGCTCGCGGGAGCCGGCGGGTGGATCAACACCGGGGGATCGGCCCCCACCCTCGCCGGACTGCGCGGCAAGATCGTTCTGCTCGATTTCTGGACCTTCTGCTGCATCAACTGCCTGCACGTCCTCGACGAGCTCCGCGAGTTGGAGGAGAAGTACCGCGACGTGCTGGTGGTCATCGGCGTGCACTCGCCGAAGTTCGCCCACGAGGCGGACCACGGCGCGGTGCTCGCCGCCGTCGAGCGCCACGAGGTGCGCCACGCGGTCCTGGACGACCCTGAAATGGCGACGTGGCGGCAGTACGCCGTGCGGGCGTGGCCCACGCTCGTGGTGATCGACCCCGAGGGGTATGTCGTCGCCCAGCTCGCCGGTGAAGGCCACGGCCACGCGATCGACGCCCTCGTCGCCGAACTGGTGGGCGAGCACGAGGACAAGCGCACGCTGCACCGCGGGGACGGACCGTACGTCCCCGCCGAACCGCCGCGCACCGACCTGCGGTTCCCCGGCAAGGTGCTGCGGCTGCCGTCCGGCACCCTCCTGGTGTCCGACTCGGGCCACCACTCTCTCGTGGAGCTCGCCGACGACGGGGTCACCGTGCTGCGCCGCATCGGCAACGGCCATCGCGGGCTGACGGACGGCGGACCGCGGCACGCGTCGCTCGCCGAGCCGCAGGGGCTCGCGCTGCTGCCCGCCGAGGTCGCCGCACACGTCGGGTACGACGTGGTGGTGGCGGACACCGCGAACCACGCGCTGCGGGGGGTCTCGCTGGCGACCGGGACCGTGCGTACCGTCGCCGGCACCGGGCGGCAGTGGTGGCAGGGCGGCCGGACCTCGGGGGCGGCACGCGAAGTGGACCTGTCGAGCCCGTGGGACGTCGCGTGGTTCGGCGGCCGCGTCGTCGTCGCGATGGCGGGCGTGCACCAGCTGTGGGAGTTCGACCCGGTCGGCGAGTCGGTCGACGTGCTGGCCGGGACCACCAACGAGGGCCTGGAGGACGGCGCCGTCGAGAGCGCGTGGTTCGCCCAGCCCTCCGGCCTGGCGATCTCGCCGGACGGGCACACGCTCTGGATCGCCGATTCCGAGACGTCCGCGCTCCGCGAGCTGACCGACGGCCGGATCGCCACCGCCGTCGGCGAGGGGCTGTTCGACTTCGGGCTGCGCGACGGACCGGCCGACCGGGCGCTGTTGCAGCACCCGCTGGGTGTCACGGTGCTGCCGGACGGGTCGGTCGCGGTCTCCGACACGTACAACAACGCGCTGCGCCGGTACGACCCGGCCGCCCGCGAGGTCACCACCCTCGCCACCGGCCTGCGCGAACCGTCCGACGCCGTCGTGGTCGCCGACGACGACGGCGTCTACCTCATGGTCGTCGAGTCGGCGGGCCACCGGGTGACCCGCATCCGCGTGCCGGACGAGGCCCTTTCGGTGCCCGAACAGGCGCACCACACGGCGCGTCCGCCGGTCGAGATCGCCCCGGGCAGCCTGCGCCTCGCCGTCGTGTTCGACGTGCCGCCCGGTCAGAAGCTGGACGACCGCCAGGGCCCCGCGACGCGGCTCCTGGTGGACGCCAGCCCGCCGGGCCTCCTGCTCGCGGGCGAGGGACCGGGTACGGAGCTGGCCCGCACGCTGCTGCTCGACGACTCCGTCACCGAAGGCGTCCTGCACGTCTCCGCGATGGCCGCGTCCTGCGACGCGCTCGGCCCCGACGGCAAGCCCGTCGAGTACCCCGCATGCCACATCCACCAGCAGGACTGGGGCATCCCGGTACGCCAGACCCCGGACGGCGCCCCCGAACTCCAGCTCTCCCTGGCCACCATCACCCCGCCCGACACCGAACCCTCCACCGACTGACCCGCCCGCCCTCGCGTCCGGCGCACCGCAAGTCCCCCAGCCCTACTGCCCAATGGTCCCGATCCGCGGCTCGCGGTGCACGCCGGAATCCGCGGTCTGCTGCGAAGCGTCGGGCCTTGCCGGCTCGTGGTGCGGTTCGAATGCCGCCGAACCGGCCGGCCCACCCCGCGACGTCGTAGCCGCCTCCACCCGCGGATCTCCGTGCTCCGTGGCCTCGGTGCCGGATTGGCGCCACGGCACACCGGCGATCCAGATCCGGGGATCGGGGAGGTTGTGGGGGAGCGGCACCGTGTCCAATTCCTCTTCACCCACGCGCCCGGTCGCTCCCGAGGTGTGTCGCCCCATCCCGCAGTGCCGCCTTGGGCCTTCGGGTCTCGCAGGATCACGGCCAAGTCCTCACGCGCCCGGTCCCGGTTGCGGCCAACCACTGATGCTCCGCGCACCACCCGGCTTCGAGCGACAGGACAATGTTTTGGGTGGTGGCGTCCTTGAAATCCATCGCGACCTCGGCGATGTGAGGCCGCGCCGCCGTCCCTCCCCGGTATGGGCACCCATGCGCGCGCCGCCCCCGCGTCTGAACAACGAATCCGCGGCCTCGTGGAGGGCTGTCGAATCGGCCTGCGCGGAATGCGGCAGACGTGAGAGCCCGGTTCCGCTTTCTCGGCGTGCCAGACCAGCACCGGTGGTCGGCGCCGTGCGCGGACGGCCCGGTGGACGGCGGTGGCTTGGGAGGCGTCAGAGGGCGGGAGATGCCTCGGGTCCTGCCTGTACCTATGCCTGGCGAACGGCGGCTGCCGGCGGCGCGCCAGGGTCGCGTGGACCGTGCCGCACCGCCGGATTTCCCGCGCGTGAGCTTGCTTGGACCGGCTCAGCTCTCCAGGAACGCGTTCATCGCGGACGCGAGGAGGTACGGGTCCGAGGCGCCGCACAGCTCGCGTGCCGAGTGCATGGAGAGCATCGCGATGCCGACGTCCACGGTCTCGACGCCGAGGCGCGTGGCGGTGATCGGGCCGATCGTCGAGCCGCACGGGATCGAGTTGCGGCTCACGAACGCCTGCCATGGAACTCCCGCGCGGTCGCAGGCCGCCGCCCAGACCGCGCGGCCGGTGGCGTCGGTGGCGTACCGCTGGTTCGCGTTGACCTTGAGGATCGGGCCGCCGTTGGGGACGGGGTGGTGGTCGGGGTCGTGCCGCTCGGCGTAGTTCGGGTGCACGGCGTGGCCGACGTCGCTCGACAGGCACAGCGTGTCGGCGAACGCGCGGGCCTGGTCGTCCCAGCCCTCCGACCCGATGATGCGCCGCAGCGTGTTCTCCAGGAGGGGGCCGCCCGCCCCGGTGGTCGAGGCGCTGCCGACCTCCTCGTGGTCGAACGCCGCGAGCACCGGGATGTGCGCGAGATCGCCGGACCCCGCCGCGGCGAGCAGCGCCGCGAGGCCCGCGTGCACCGAGACCAGGTTGTCGAGGCGTGGCGCGGCGAGGAGTTCGCGGTCCCGGCCCAGGTACGCGGGCGGCTGCACGTCGTGGACCATCAGGTCCCACCCGGCCACGTCGCCCGCCGCGACGCCGGCCTCCTTGGCGACGTACTCGATCAGTTCGCCCTCGACGACCGGCCCGAGGCCCCACACGGGCGTCATGTGGACCTGCTTGTCGAGGCTCATACCCTCGTTGACCGAGCGGTCGAGGTGGATCGCGAGCTGCGGTACGCGCAGCAGCGGGCGGTCCACGAACACCAGGTGCTCGCTGCCGTCCTTGAGCGCGAGGCGGCCGGAGAGGCCGAGGTCGCGGTCGAGCCAGGTGTTCTGCAGGGTGCCGCCGTACAGCTCGACCGCCACCTGCCGCCAGCCGGCGCGGCCGGTGTCGGGGCGCGGCTTGACCCGCAGGTTGGGGGAGTCGGTGTGGCCGCCGACGACGCGGAAGCCGGTCGGGCCGGAGACGCCCTCGGGGACGAACCACGCGATGAGCGCGCCGCCGCGCAGGACGTAGCGGCCGCCGGGGCCGCCCTCCCAGCGGTCGGTCTCGGCGAGGCGGCGGAATCCGAGCGCCTCGAGCCGCTCGGCCGCGTTGGCGACCGCGTGGTACGGCGACGGGCTCGCCGCGATGTACCCGATCAGGTCGTCGGTGTGCGCCCGGTCGAACCGGTGGCCGAGAGGCTGTCCGTGCGGGGAAGTCATGGTGCTCCTGTTGCGCGGCGCGAGGCCGCGGTTGTCGTCCTGGGGCCGTCCTGCGGGGCGTCCGGAGGTCGTCTGTGGCTCGCAGCCGAGGGTACGCCGGGCCGCGCCCGCACGCGTCCGGCGGCGCCGCCGAAAGAATTGCTTAGCGACCACTACATATGTGCTACGTTTCTTTCTGTTCCGAGCACTACATAAATCTTGGGGAGACCGCCATGAGCACCACCGCCACCACCGCCACCGCCGCCGCCGCACCCGCGCTGCGCGGCAAGACCGCCCTCGTGACCGGCGGCAGCCGCGGCATCGGCCGCGCGATCTCCCAGCGCCTGGGCCGGGACGGCGCCCTGGTCGCCGTGCACTACGGCAGCGACGAACGCGCCGCGAAGGAGACCGTGAGCGCCGTCACCGAGGCCGGCGGTCGCGCCTTCCCGGTCGCCGCGCGCCTCGGCGAACCGGGCGACGTCGACCGCTTGTTCGAGGGGCTAGCCGAAGGGCTGCGCGAGCACGGGGAGTCGGGCCTCGACATCGTCGTCAACAACGCCGGCATCGGTCTGTCCAAGACCATCGAGCACGTCGAACCGGCGGAGTTCGACCAGGTGTTCGCGGTCAACGCCAAGGCGCCGTTCTTCATCGTGCAGCGCGCCCTCCCGCTGCTGCGCGACGGCGGCCGGATCGTCAACGTGTCGTCGGGAGTGACGCGCATCGCGTTTCCGGAGGCCATCGCCTATGCCGCGACCAAGGGCGCGCTCGACGTCTTCACGCTCGCCCTCGCCAAGCAACTCGGAGCGCGCGGCATCACGGTCAACGGCGTGGCGCCCGGGGTCGTCGACACCGACATCAACGCGGAATGGCTGCGCGACAACGCCGAGGCCCAGGCGTACTGGTCGGGCCGGGCCGCACTCGGCCGCGTCGGCCGGCCGGACGACATCGCCGACACCGTCGCGTTCCTCGCCTCCGACGCGGCCCGCTGGGTCACCGGCCACCTGCTGGACGCCACCGGCGGCTCCGACCTCTGACCCGCCTGCGAGGCGACCCGGTACCGGGCGCTCGCCGTGCCCTGAGCGGCGTCAGCGGCGCGGCGAGCGCTCGACCACGTTGCCCTCGGCGTCGGCCCGCAGGGAGGCGCCGCCGTACGAGTCGCCGACCGTCACGATGATCTCCAGCTCGCCCGTATCGGGCGCGCGGTGGAACGACATGTGCCACGTCTCGGGCGTGAGGCCGAGGGCGGCCTTGGCCTCGACGACCAGGAACAGCATCCGGTCGTACGGCAGGGCCCGCAGGTCGATCAGCGGCTCGTCGGGCCGCCGCGTCCCGTGCGGACCCGTCGCCTCCACCTTGCCGTCGCGGAACCGGAACGAGTCGACGAGGCCCGGGTCCGCGGGCTTGGGCGCGGCCACGCTCATGAAGTCCTCGTCGATGCTGAGCTCGGTCGCCTTGTCCGTGCCCATCAGGGCGATCAACTGCTCGGCCGCGCCGCGCATCTGCCCCGGCATCAGCATGACGTCGCCGGTGATCCGGACCGTGCTCGACGTGGTGGACGTGGTGGTCGACGTCACGTTGGGGGAGCCTGACGTACCGTCGTCGTCGAACAGGTCGCCGCGGAACGCGAACACCACCGCGGCCGCCCCCAGCAGCAGCCCGACCAGCATGAGCAGGCAGAACCCGCACCCCTCGGTCGGCATGGTGGCGAGTGTGGACGCGGGGGCCGAGTCCACCGCCTCCTCCCGGGCCCGGCGCGCCCACGCGGCGTCCGGCTCGGTGACGATCTGGACCTTCCACAGCTGGTCCGGCCGGTACTCGACCACCACGATCCCGGCCGGCTTGTAGTCCGGGATGTCGACGAGGTTGATGGACTGGGTGAACTTGGCGCGGTACGCGGACGCATCGTCCGGCGCCACGGTCAGCACGAACTCGACCGGGATGTCCCCGGACTCGGACGACAGGGCGCGGCGGCTCTCGATCCGGGCCAGCGCGCGCCGCGGTCCGGGCCGCGCCGGTGCCGAGCGCCGACGTACCGCCTTGGGTATCGCCAGGAGCAGGACGTTCGCCGCGATGAGCCCCGCGCCGAAACCCAGCAGGTTCATCCGGTCGGTCACCGGCCCCACGACGAAGCACGCGAGGGCCGCGCCGACCAGCCCACCCGACAGGAACCCGCGCAGCAGCGCCGCCGCCCCGGGGCCGCCCGTCCGGTCAGCCACCCCTGCCCCACCCGCAGCACCCGCCGAGCTGGTCGTCATAGGGGCGATTGTGGCCTGCCCCGGTGACCCCCGTACGGCCGGGAGGCGAAAAGGCGGTCCCCCGTACCCGGGACGGAAAGCGTACGGGGAACCGCCTGCTGACAAACCGTCAGACGCGAACCGCGAAAACGCGGATCAGAACGCCTCCTCCGGCAGTTCCATCAGCGAGTTGTCGGTCTCCTCGGCCATCACGCGCTGCGGCGTGAGCAGCGGCAGCACGTTGCGCGCGAAGTGCTTCGCCGCCGCGACCTTGCCCTGGTAGAAGGCCTTGTCGCGGGCGTTCGCACCGTCGAGCTTGGCGAGCGCCACCGACGCCTGGCGCAGCAGCAGCCACGCGACGACCAGGTCGCCGGACGCCATGAGCAGGCGGGTGGTGTTCTGCCCCACCTTGTAGATCGAGGTGACCTCCTGCTCGGACGCCATCAGCTGGGTGATCAGCGTGCCGACGATGCCCTGCACGTCCTCGGCCGCGCGGGCGAGCAGCGCCCGCTCGCCGGCCAGCGTGTCGCCGCCCGCCTCGGAGGCGATGAACTCCTGGATCTCGCCGGCCACCTGGGTCAGCGCCTGGCCCTGGTCGCGGACGATCTTCCGGAAGAAGTAGTCCTGGCCCTGGATCGCGGTGGTGCCCTCGTAGAGGGTGTCGATCTTGGAGTCCCGGATGTACTGCTCGATCGGGTACTCCTGGAGGAAGCCCGAGCCGCCGAAGATCTGCAGCGACTGGGCCAGCTGCTCGTACGACTTCTCCGAGCCGTAGCCCTTGACGATCGGCAGCAGCAGGTCGTTGACCCGCTCGGCCTGCTCGTCGCGGCCGCCCTCGGCCTCGGCCCGCGCGATGCGGTCCTGCCACGTGGCGGTGTAGAGGACCAGGGCGCGCATGCCTTCGGCGTACGCCTTCTGGGTCATGAGCGAGCGGCGCACGTCCGGGTGGTGCGTGATGGTCACGCGCGGCGCGGCCTTGTCGGTCATCTTCGCCAGGTCGGAGCCCTGGACGCGCTCCTTGGCGTACTCGAGCGCGTTGAGGTAGCCGGTGGAGAGGGTCGCGATGGCCTTCGTGCCGACCATCATGCGCGCGTACTCGATGATCTTGAACATCTGCGCGATGCCGTTGTGCACCTCGCCGACCAGCCAGCCGACGGCCGGGGTGTTCGCGTTGCCGCCGAAGGTGACCTCGCAGGTCGTGGAGACCTTGAGGCCCATCTTGTGCTCGACGTTGGTGACGAAGGCGCCGTTGCGCTCGCCCAGCGCGCCGGTGTCCCAGTCGAAGTGGAACTTGGGCACGACGAACAGCGAGAGGCCCTTGGTGCCGGGGCCGGCGCCCTCGGGGCGGGCCAGCACCAGGTGGATGATGTTCTCGGAGAGGTCGTGTTCACCCGATGTGATGAAGCGCTTGACGCCCTCGATGTGCCACGTGCCGTCGTCCTGCTTGACGGCCTTGGTACGCCCGGCGCCGACGTCGGAGCCCGCGTCGGGCTCGGTGAGCACCATGGTGGAGCCCCACTGGCCCTCGACCATGCGGGCGGCGACCTTCTTCTGGTCGTCGGTGCCGAGGACGTGCAGGACGTGCGCGAAGTCGGGGCCCGCGGCGTACATCCACAGGGCCGGGTTGGCGCCCAGCACCAGTTCGGCGACGGCCCAGCGCAGCGAGAGCGGGCACGTGGTGCCGCCCATCTCCTCGGGCAGCGCGAGGCGCCACCACTCGGAGTCCATATAGGCCTTGTAGCTCTTCTTGAACGACTCGGGCAGTGTGGCGGTGTGCGTCGTGGGGTCGAAGACCGGGGGGTTGCGGTCGGCGTCCGCGAAGGAGTCGGCGAGCTCGCCCACGGCCAGGCGCTCGACCTCGGTGAGGATCGAGCGCGCGGTGTCGGCGTCCATCTCGGCGAACGGGCCACTGCCGTAGACCTGCTCGCGGCCGAACACCTCGAAGAGGTTGAACTCGAGGTCGCGGAGATTCGACTTGTAGTGACCCATGGTGTGGCTCCGCCTGTTCGTTTCCGGCTGGCTGTACTGACTGGTAACCCAATGATTCTACCCGCCGGTAACTTTGGCAATCCCCGACCCGGCCGAATGAGCGCCGGAGAGGCGCTAACCTCGGTTGTCGTGTACGGCTACGCGACCGAGGAACCGCAGGTACGGGCAGAGGGCCCGAGCCTGACCGACGCCGTGCGCGGATTCGCCACCGGCCTGATGAGCGGCGAGGACTTCCAGTCCGTCTTCATAGCCTCCAAGGTCTTCTGCCCCCGCGGCGAACGACCGGGCTTCCTGGCGTTGCACAACACCCCCGAACCGGTGATCCCGATGTTCTCCTCGCTGGAGGAGCTCAAGCGGTACGCGGGCGAGGAGTCCCGCCACTTCACCGTCACCGGTGCCGAGGTGCTGGACCTGCTGCCCAACGGGTACGGCTTCGTCCTCGACCTGGACGGCGAGCACCGTGTGATGTTCGACGCCAAGGCGATCGAACAGATGATCAACTTCGCCATGCGCCGGATGTACGGCTGACCGCCGCTCGATCGACATATAGGGCAAAGCGCGCAAGTTTTCCTGACCGGAAATATGTCTCAGGTCCGGTGGTCCGGTGGTCGGCGCCGGGCTTGTCGCCGACCGGCCGACTGGCCAACTGCCACCAAGCAGATTGCTGCCCGTGTCTTCTGTGTGCAGTGCCCGGCCTCCGCCGTACGCCCGCTCCGCGTCCGCCGCGGGCCTGCCGGGCGCCCGGCGTGTGCCTCCGAGGTGCCTCCGGGGTGTCTCCGAGGCACCTCCGGCGGATCGATGCGGGCGACGTCAATGCGGGAATGACGTGCGTGTGAAGTCCGGGCGGATGGCGAACCCGCTGGCGTGTTCGGCTGATTCAACGCCCGAGCGGTACTAGGCTCGTTGCTGACTGGCCAACTGCCACTAGGCAGATTGCCGTAAGTGTGTTTGACATATCTTCAGCACCTTTGAGTGCCTACCGAGGCAGGGATCAGCTATGCCCCAGAGTCCGGACCCGCTGGTTTCGCTTGGCCGACTGAGGGCCGAACTGCGGCGGCTTCGGGAGCAACGCAGGTTCACGCAACAGCAGGTGGCCGACGAGATGGACTGGTCGCTCAGCAAGCTGATCCGCATCGAGGGCGGCAGAAACCGGATCTCCACCAATGACCTGCGGGTGCTGCTCAACCACTACGGGGTCGAACCCGCGCTCCAGGAACAGCTGTTGGCCCTGTCCAAGGACGTGCGCCGCACCGCCTGGTGGGACCGCTTCGCTGATGTGATCAACCGGGACTACGCGGCGTACATCGGCTACGAGACCGTTGCCTCGGTGATCCGCAACTTCGAGATCACCATTGTTCCGGGTCTTCTGCAGACACCCGAGTACGCCGAACAGGCGATGCTCAACACGAGCGGGCGCAGCCCGGTGAACCCCAAGGCCATCGAACTGCGCATGGAACGACAGAAGTTGTTCGAGCGCGAGACGCCGCCGGAGACACACTTCATCATCGACGAGTCGGTCATCCGCCGTGTGGTGGGCGGACGGGCCGTGATGCGCGCCCAGTTGCTCCACCTGCGGACCATGGCGCAGCGGCCCGACCTGACGCTGCAGATCATGCCGTTCAGCGAAGGGCTCTACCCGCGCCACCGCCGAGGCTATGTGGTGTTCGAATTCCCGGACGACGCCTCGCTCGTGCTGTACATCGAGGGCGCCGAGGGCAGCATGATCATCTCCGAGCCGACCGAGCGCAAACCGCAGGAGTACCTGGAGTCCTTCTGGCAGTTGGAGGAGGCCGCGGGGGCCGTGGATCCCATCAAATTGATCGATGACGCGCTGGAACGCCTTACTTGAGGCAACTCCCCCTTGTCACAACGCTGCTGCTGTTGTGCAATAGAACCGTGGTCAAAGTGCCATATGGCATTCGTCTCTAGGGCGGATCGCTAAGTGGTAGAGCGGTAGCGGTCACAGTGGCATACAGAGGGGGTGTGGGCATGTGCGGCACGCAGCGTTTCGGTGCAACGGGGGTGCGCATGCCCGCGGTTCGGCTCGTTCGGTCGCCTGGGTCATTTGGGTCATCAGGGTCGTCTGGGTCGCTCGGGTCGCTCGGGTCGCGTCAGTCCGCGTGGTCCGGTCGGTCAGTCTGTGTGTATCCGCGCCACGAAGGCCGACCACGCGCCGGCCGGGAAGCCGAGCGGGGCAACGAGGGGACGTCGGGAGTCGCGTACCCAGACCGACGTGTCCGACCGAGCCTCGATGCAGTTCCCGCTGTTGCCGCTGTAACTGCTGCGGCGCCACGCCGATTTGGTGCTGATGATCTCTGCCACGCCTTCTTCTCCCTCAACACTGGACACGAGAAGTCAGCCGCAGCGGGAGTCGTGGCGTCGTTGGCACGAGGGTCCGCAACGGTTGGCGGCAACTGCCGCCGCAATAAGGAGGATCCCCAGAATCGTCGACGAACGACACAAAGTCGACAGGGGATTGCCCCTCCGCGCCGGGCGAGGTCACCTTGTCCGGCAGGAAGGGGTGGGGCGCCGGGGGCGCGTCAGTGCCAGAACGACACCTCCCCCCTGTGGCGCTCGCGTATGTGGGGAGAGACGGTAGGCCGATTCACGGTCGGCGCACCGCCTCTCCCCGTCGAATCGCCGACAGCAGCCTTCGCAGCCCTCGGGACTCGCGCCAGATTCCCAGGCTATCGAAGGGTGTTGGCGGTGGTAAGGGCCAGCGGCCCACCGCCGTCGTCCACGCGGCGCGTGGCGGGCTGTACTTCGGTATCGGGGGATGTGATCCCGTCATGTTCGAGACCAGCAACGTACGAGTACCCAACGGTTCGACCGTCACCGTCCACACACCGCAGCCCGGCTGGACCGGCCCCGGCATTGTCGTGGCCGTGGTGATCCTGGTCGTCCTCGGAGCGATTCGCGGCAACCCGGACGACCGTCCGGCGACCCCGCGCGAGGTGTCCATAGCGCAGCCGGAAGGCATTGCGCTCTTCGCCGAGCCGAACGCCGGTTCGCCCAAGCTGGCGGATCTGCCGGTCGGGCGTACGGTCGAGGTCCTCTGCCACACCGACGGGCCCGAGTCCGTCGGTTGGGGCGGCACCAGCCGCATCTGGGACCGCGTCACCATTGACGGCCTGACCGGGTTCGTCCCGGACACCGCCGTCAACACGCACGTGACCGTCGACAAGATCGCCGATCCCTGCTGAGCGGGGACGGACGGGGGACGGCGGCCACGAGAAAAACGTCCCGCACCGCGCGGTCCGCGGTGCGGGACTCTCGTGTGGGTACCTGGTGTTCGCGTGCGCTCGGCTTCGGCGCCCGGTCTCCGGCGCCGCATGCCTGGGTGCGGGCCCTAGCTCGGCGCCGTGCTCAGCGCCCGTGTTGAGTGCCTGTGTCAGCGCCTCTGTTCAGTGCTGTGTGTGGTGCCCGTGTGCGGTGCCCATGTCGGCGCCTGTGTCAGGCCGGCCGCTTGCCGTGGTTCGCCCGGTTTTTCCGGCGGGTCTTCCGTTTCCTCGTCTTCTTCGACAAGGTGCCTCCCCTCGACGGTCCAGGAGCTTTACCCCGTGCCAAGGGGCGCTACTCGTCGCGGAGTTGCCCAATCGGCGGGCGAACTGCGCGGATTTCACCAGGGGAAGCACATCCAGGGGCCGACCGGCCAGGTTCCGGGCAGGGGTTCGAGGCGTCCAGGGGCGCGGGAGGGGACGGGCGCGCGCGGGGGCGGGGCGTAGCTGGGGGCGGAGACCAACGCGGAGGCCGAGACGGGCTCCGAGAGGGCACCGGAGACGGAGGTCGCTGCGGCAGCCGAGGCGGGGACCCCGACCGGGGCCGGGACCGGGGATGGAGTTGGGGCCGGGGCCGAGACGCGGGCGGTGGCGGGCGCGCTGACGGGGGCCGGTCCGGATGGCTGCGTGGCGGCAGCGGCAGCGGCCGGGGACGGCGCGGCGCGGGTGGTGCGGCGGCGTACGGCGTACACGACCAGTCCGCCGACGACGACCACGATTCCCGCGATGGTCGCGGCCGTGCCGATGCGTTGCTGCATCGCGAGCCCGGCGAAGTGTCCGAGCGACACGAACGAGGCGGCCCACGTGGCCGCCACGACGACCTGGGTGAGGCCGAAGACGCGGTACGGGACGCGGGCGCGGCCGGCGAGGCGCGGAGTGAACGTACGCAGCCCCGCTATCCACTGGGCGATCGCTATCGACCACACGCCGTGGCGCGCCACCATGCTCTCCGCCCGCTCGATCGTCGCCTGCAGGGGGCCTGCGAACCGGGGCTTGCCGGTGTGGTGGCGTCCGCGCAGGTAGGCGAGCTGGCCGCCGAGCACCGCGGCGGCGATCGCGACCGGTATCGCGGCCGAGAGCGGGACCTCGCCGAGGCGGGTCACCAGGCCGAGAGTCAGGAGGAGGGTCGAACCCGGGAGGACGAGTCCGAACAGGAGGGCCGACTCGGCGGTGACCGCGAGGCCGACCAGCACGAGGACCAGCGGCGCGGGCATCACGCTCATCACGTCGTGGACCACGGAGACCTCCCGTCCGGCGTACCGGCTCCCTGAACGACACAGCACGCGCGGGCGCGAATCTGTTCCCGACCTGGGGGACCTTGCGGGGAATCGGCCGAAGGCCGACGCGTTGTGGCCGGTGGGCAACCGACCGTGGCTGCGGCGTAGATGAGTGGGTGATGCGCGCGACGGGCCCGCGCCGACGACGTGGCGTCGTGGCGCGGGCCCGGTGTGGCGGGGAGGCCGGTCAGCGGTGCTGACGCGGTGTCAGTCAGGCGCTGGTGTCCCCGCTGGTGCCGTGCCGGAGCAACTCGCCGGAGTGCACGCCGAGCTCTTTGTCGTCCTCGACCGTCACCTGGCCGTTGACCAGGATGTAGCGGTAGCCGGTCGCGGAGATGACCGTACGCAACTGCTCGGCGGGCAGGTCGTGGCGGAACTCCGGGTCGCCGTACGCGAGGCGGTCGTAGTCGTACACGATGATGTCCGCCGCGGCGCCTTCGCGCAGGATGCCGCGGTCGGTGAAGCCCGCGCAGTGCGCGGGCAGCGCGGAGAGCCGCCAGTGGGCGCGCTCCAGGCTGGTCCAGCCGTGCTTGCGGACGTACTCGACGATGTACTCGGTGCCGTACATGCCCGCACTCAGCGTCTTCAGGTGCGCGCCGCCGTCGGACAGGCCGGGGATGAGGTACTCGTAGTCGACGAGTTCCTTCAGCCCTTCGAGCGACGCGTTGAACTGCCCGGTGTGCACCTCGGTGCGCAGGCCGTCGGCGACGGTGACGTCGCACAGGATGTCGATGGGGTCGCGGCCGGCGCGCTCGCCGATCTCCTTGAAGCGCAGGCCTTCGTACTGCTTGTACTCCTCGGTGAACGTCTTGTGGAGCCGCATGTCCGGGTACGCGTGGTACACGAACGGGTCGAACTCCCTGAGCTCGGCCCGGATCCGCGGGTCGTTCAGGAGGGCGATCTTCTCCTCGACCGTCTCGGCCTCGAACACGGTGGAGACCGGCGGGCGGACGCTGAGGCCGCCGTACAGCCAGCTGAACGGGACCGGTACGTCGGTCGTCATCGCCTGGCCGTAGATCGGCAGGCCCCTCTCCTGGCACTTCTTGAGCCACTCGATCTTGCGCCGGTACAGTCCGCCGCTGCGGGTGTTGGCGATGACCGCGTTCCAGATGAGCGGGCGTCCGCTGATCTCGACCAGGCTCTCGAACTCCTCCTCGGTGATCGAGGTGCCGGAGAGCTGCATGAAGCCGCGGCCCAGGCGGGCCAGTGCCTCGGCGACCGCCACGCGCGTCTCCGGCCACATCACGTCGGTCGGCATCGGCGTCCCGTCGAAGTCGCCTTGGAGGAGGCGGTCCTCGGGGTGCCCGGGACGGCCCAGGCACTGCGCGGACCAGCCGCCCGCGCCGGCCTCCATGGCCTCGGTGAGGATGCGCGCGATCTCGGCGTTCTCCTCGGGGGTCGGCTTGTCGCCGGCCTTGGCGCGCTCCAGACCGAGGACCCAGACGAGGAGGGGGTTGAGCGGGACGTACGGCAGGACGTTCACGGCCTTGGGGGTGCGCTCCAGGCTGTCCAGGTACTCCGGGAACGAGACCCAGTCCCACGGCAGTCCGAGGCGCAGGGTCTCGGTGGGGATGTCCTCGACGGCGGTCATCGACAACATCGCGCGCTCGCGCTCCTCGGGGCGCACGGGGGCGAAGCCGAAGCCGCAGTTGCCGGTGACGACGGAGGTGACGCCGTGCCAGCCGGAGGTGGTCACGTAAGGGTCCCAGAAGACCTGCGCGTCGTAGTGCGTGTGCAAGTCGATGAAGCCGGGCGCGACGATCAGGCCGGTCGCGTCGATGACGCGTGCGCCTTCCTCGGCGGGGATGCGGCCGATGCGGGCGATCCGGCCGCCGCTGACCGCGACGTCGCCGCGGAAGCGCGGGGTGCCGGAGCCGTCGACGACGATGCCGTTCTTGATCACGATCTCGTAGGTGGGCATGCCAGGGACCTCCTCGTTTTAAAGATTGTGTTTAATACGCTCCGCCGACGAGGTCAAGGCACATCCGAGGTCAAGGCACATCCGAGGTCAAGGCACATCCGAGGTCAAGGCACATCCGAGGTCAGGGCACATCCGAGGTCGACACATCCGCGGTCAAGGCACGTCTACGTCGAGGCGCATCGAGGTCGAGGCGCACATCCACAAGGTCGAGGCGCGTCCACCGGGCGGGGGCGTATCACCGTGCCGACCACTCGGCACGGCGTCGCTATCCTCCGGACATGCCACGCGATTCCGGGCCGACGCGCCGATCGCTCGTCGACGCCGCCGAGCTCCTCTTCGTTGAGAAGGGGCTCGACGTACCGCTCGGCGAGATCACCAAGGCCGCGGGGCAGCGCAACACCGGTGCCGTGCACTACCACTTCGGCGGACGCGACGGCCTGCTGCGCGCCATCCTCGACCGGCACGTCCCGGTCATCGCCGCCCGCCGCGCCGACCTGCTCGCCGAGGCCGGCCGCACTCCCGGCGACCCGGTCGGCTACGCCCGGGCCCTGGTGCTGCCCATCACCGAACTGCTGTACGGGTCCCCGGCGGATCGCGCCTACCTGCAGATCTCGGTACGCCTCATCGCCGACCCCACCTCCGCGGTGGCCCCCTACCTCGGCGGCGACGACGTCCTCGCCGTCGTCGACGCCGCCATCGCCGCGCTGCACCCGCCGGCGCCCGACGCCTACCGCGAACGCGCCTTCCTGGCCGTCCAGATGGTCGGCCTGCTGTGCGCCCAGCGCGCCGCCCGCGGTGACGTCTCGCCGCGCCCCGACGCCATCGTCCGTACCGGCGAGCTCACCCGCGCCGAGTACGAGGCCCACCTCACGGCGATCCTCACCGGCGCCCTCGTCCCCCTCGCCCCGCCGGAAGGCTCCTGAGCGCCCGCGGCTCCGGAACCGGCGCGCCGGGCGTACGCCCGCTCCGCGCTTGTTGCACATGATCCCCGCGCTCTGTGCGCATGACCCGGCGCGTGCGTCCCGGCAGAGTGAGCATCACGCCAAGGACCGCGGTGTCGGGGCCTGGTCGAGGACGGCAATTCTCATGGCCACCTTGGCGTACTGGTTCGATCCCGCTTCGCGAGGATGGTGACCACGGAGTGGGCTGCCCGGCAGCCTCGATGACCGCGGCGGTGCTTCGAGCGCCCGCCTGCGGTATAGGTGTGCGGCGGAGGGCACCGCCGAAGGTCTCCGCCGCACACGCGCCGAGCTTGCGTACCCGCCTTGCGCACCCGCGCCGTTCACGCCGGTTGCGCCCTCGCGGCACCGGCGGACGCTCCGAAATTGGCCGGATGGCTACTTTCCGCGCGTCCGAAAACCGACCATCATCGTGCGGTGCCCAACCTCGACGCCACCCCCGACCCGGAGCCGCCTCCCGACGGACCGGTCAGGATGGTCAGCACCGATTCCGTCCCCGCGGCGGAGCGGTGGAGCTGGTGGGCGGAGGTCTGCCAACGCGAGCTGATGGCGACGAACATCCGGAGCCCGCACGCCTCCCACTTCCACGGCTCGCTGGAAGCCGTCGGATCGCCCGAGGTCCAGGTGGTGGCCGTCACCAACTCGCCGCTCACGGCGGTGCGCACCCCGCTCCAGATCCGCCGCGACGACCCGGAGAACTACTACCTGGTGCTGTCGGCCGACGACCCGATCCGCATCGAGCAGGAGCGCGGAACCGCGGACGTGGGCGCCGGCAGCATGGCCCTCTTCTCCACCTCGCATCCGCTGACCTGCGAGTTCGTCGACCTCGGACACCCCACCGAACTGACCCTGGTACGCCTGCCGCGCGCCGAACTCCCGCTGCGCAACGGCCGCGCCGACCGCCTCCTGGGCAAGACCCTGAGCACCCGGTCCGGCGCCTCCGCGCTGCTCGCCGGGTACCTGGCCCAGCTGCCCCAGGCGGCGCGTACCGCGAGTGCCCCCGAGTCGGCCAAGCTCGCCGCGATCGCCGCCGACCTGGCCGTCACCGCCCTCGCCGTGCACCTCGACGCGCCGGACACGCTGTCACCCGAGACCCGCACCACCGCCCTGCGGGCCCGCATCCACGCCTTCATCGACCTGCACCTCGGCGACGCGGGCCTGACCCCCGCCACCATCGCCGCCCGGCACCACATCTCCGTGCGCACCCTCCACGACCTCTTCCGCACCGAGCCGGAGACCGTGGCCGCATCCATCAAGCGCCGCCGCCTGGAGCGCGCCCACGCGGACCTCACCGACGCCACCTGGAAGCACCGCACCATCGGCGAGATCGCCGCCCGCTGGGGCTTCCGCCAGCCCGGCGACCTAAGCCGCGCCTACCGAGCCGCCTACGGCCGCACCCCCACCGAAACCCGAGCCACCACCCCCTGAACCCCCAGGACCCCAAACCACAGACCCCAAAAAACGGAGAGGCCCGCTCTCCTCGCCGAAGAGCGGGCCGATCGCGGTGTCGGTAGGCCGAACCCTCATACGGCCTACCAGGGGGAGTCGAACCCTCATACGACTCGTTCCGCGGTCCGTACCCCTGGCGCACCTCAGGGCAGAGCGCGCCAGGGGACGATTTTTGTCAGGCGGGGGTGCTCCCCGCCGTCTTGTCGCGCAGGCGGGAGGCTTCCCGGGCCAGCGCTTCCACTGTGTGCCAGTCGCGGGCGGCGACGGCGTCGGACGGGAGCATCCACGAGCCGCCCACGCACGCCACGTTGGGCAGTGCGAGGTAGGACGGGGCGCTCGCCGGGGTGATCCCGCCGGTCGGGCAGAACCGTACGTCGGGCACCGGCGAGGCCAGTGACTTCAGGTACGGGGCGCCGCCCGAGGCTTCCGCCGGGAAGAACTTCATGTCGCGTACGCCCAGTTCGCGCAGGCGCAGGACTTCGGAGACCGTCGAGGTGCCCGGGAGGAAGTCGAGGCCGGTGTCGCGCAGTGCGGCGTACAGGGTCTCGGTGCAGCCGGGGGTGACGAGGAAGGTCGCGCCCGCGTCGGCGGCGGCCTTGGCCTGGTCGGGGGTGAGGACGGTGCCGGCGCCCACCCGGGCGCCCTCGACCTCGGCGGCGATGCGCTCGATGGCGCCGAGCGCGGCGGGGGTGCGCAGGGTGACCTCGACGGCGGGCAGGCCGCCGGCGACGAGGGCGCGCGCCAGGGGCACGGCCGATTCGATGTCGTCGATGATGACGACGGGTACGACGGGCGCCAGGTCGAGCGGGCCGGGGCCGACAGTGGCAGCCGAGGAGGCGGGGGAGGTCATACGGTCACCGCCTCTCGGATGTCGCTGTGGGCCTCGAGCCAGGCGCGGGCGCCGAGGAGTGCCGGGTAGGGCGCGGTCACCAGCACCGTGGAGATGCGGTGCAGGTACGCGGCCATCGTCGGGTTGGTCTCGAAGCCCTCGCGGAACTCGCTCTTGACGAGCAGTTCGGCGATGCGCGGCAGGACGCCGCCCGCGAGGAAGACGCCGCCGCGCGCGCCGAGGGTGAGTGCGACGCCGCCCGCGAAGGTGCCGAGCAGGCGGCAGAAGGCCTCGACGGTCGAGGTGCACAGGTGGTCGGTGCCCGCGATGGCGCGGCTGGAGATGTCGGCGGGGGAGAGCGCCTCGGCGTGCTCGCCCTGGGAGCGGGCGACGTACCGGTACAGGCGGGTGAGGCCGGGGCCGGACAGCACGTGTTCGGCGGTCACCATGCCCAGGCCGCCGCGCTCGCCGCGCAGTACGTCGATCGCCTCGGCGTCCTCGCCGTGTCCCGGGCGGAGCAGCATGTGGCCGCCCTCGCCGGGCAGCGGCACCCAGCCGCCGCCGGGGATCGGGACCAGGCCCGCGACGCCGAGACCGGTGCCGGGACCGAGCACCGCCATCGGCAGCGAGGTGTCGGGCCGGCGGTCGCCGATCACCAGTACGTCGTCCTCGCGCAGGTGCGGCAGCGACAGCGCGAGCGCCTCGAAGTCGTTGATGAGGTGCAGTTCCTCGACGCCGAGGCGGGCGCGCGTCTCGGCGACGGAGAGCGACCAGGTGCCGTTGGTGAAGCGGAAGCGGTCGCCGGTCACGGGTCCCGCGACGGCGGCGCACATCGCGCTCGGGCGGTCGGTGACGCCCACGGCGGAGAGGTACTGCGCGACGGCCGACTCCAGGTCGGGGTGCTCGGCGGCGCGGAGTACGAGGATGCGCTCGGCGCGCCCGCCGGGGCGGGTGATGAGGCCGAAGCGGGCGTTGGTGCCGCCGATGTCGGCGACGAGCCAGGGGCGTTCGGCGGAGGGGCGGGGTACGTCGTACGTCATCGCACACCTCCGTCGCTCGGCGCGGCCGGCGCGGCAGCGACGTGGTCGAGCGGGCTGCCGAGGGTGCCGGCGCCCAGTTCGGCGGCGCCGACGCCGGCGCGCAGCGCGGCGAACAGCTCGCGTCCGGTGCCCACCCATTCGGCGTCGGAGGGCGCGCCACCGGTCGCCTCGCGTGCCGCGAACTCGTCCGCCGGGACGGCCAGCGCCAGTTCGCCGGTGACCGCGTCCACGGTCACGACGTCGCCGTCGCGGACCCGGGACAGCGGACCGCCCGCGGCGGCCTCGGGCGTGCAGTGGATCGCCGCCGGGATCTTGCCGGACGCGCCGGACAGCCGTCCGTCGGTGACCAGCGCGACGGCGTGGCCGCGGTCCTGGAGGACGCCCAGGGCCGGGATGAGCTTGTGCAGTTCGGGCATGCCGTTGGCGCGCGGGCCCTGGTAGCGGAGCACCGCGACCAGGTCGCGGTCGAGTTCGCCGGCCTCGAACGCCGCGGTGAACTCGGCCTGTCCGTCGAACACGCGCGCGGGGGCGGTGACGGTGTGGTGCTCGGGGGCGACCGCCGAGACCTTCAACACCGCACGGCCGAGGTTGCCGTCGAGCATGCGGAGGCCGCCGTCGGGGGCGAACGGGTCGTCGTACGCCCGCAGCACCTCGGTGTCGAGGCTCTTCTCCGGGCCGTCGCGCCAGGCGAGGCGGCCGTCCTCGAGGAACGGCTCCTGCCGGTAGCGGTCGAGGCCCGGACCCGCGACGGTCCTGACGTCCGCGTGCAGCAGGCCGCCGTCGAGCAGCGTGCCGATCAGGAACGCGGTGCCGCCCGCGGCGTGGAAGTGGTTGATGTCCGCCGGACCGTTCGGGTACATGCGGACCAGCAGCGGCACCACGGTCGACAGCTCCGCGAAGTCGTCCCACGTGAGCTGGATGCCCGCGGCCGCCGCGATCGCGACCAGGTGCAGCGTCAGGTTCGTCGAACCGCCGGTCGCCAGAAGGGCGACGACGGCGTTGACGAGGGCCTTCTCGTCGACGATCTCGGCGATCGGGGTGTGGTCGCGCACCAGCGTCTCGGGGTCGCCGAGCGCGGTGGTCGCGGTGACGCGCGCGCCCGCGGCGTCGGTGAGCGCGGCCCGCAGCGGCTGGTCTGGGTGCACGAAGCTGGCGCCCGGCAGGTGCAGGCCCAGCACCTCCATGAGGAGCTGGTTGGTGTTCGCGGTGCCGTAGAAGGTGCAGGTTCCGATGCCGTGGTACGCCTGGGCCTCGGCGTCGAGCAGCTCCTCGCGGGTGGCCTTGCCCTCGGCGAAGCGCTGGCGTACGCGCGCCTTCTCCTTGTTGGGCAGGCCCGACGACATCGGACCGGCCGGCACGAACACGGTCGGCAGGTGCCCGAAGGACAGGGCGCCGATCAGCAGGCCGGGCACGATCTTGTCGCAGACGCCGAGCATCAGCGCGCCGTCGAACATGTCGTGGGCGAGCGCGACCGCGGCCGCCATGGCCACGACGTCGCGGGAGAAGAGGGACAGCTCCATGCCCGCGCGGCCCTGCGTGATGCCGTCGCACATCGCGGGCACGCCGCCGGCGAACTGCGCGACGCCGCCGGCCGCGGCGACCGCGAGCTTGAGCTGCTCGGGGTAGTCGCGCAGCGGCTGGTGCGCGGAGAGCATGTCGTTGTACGCCGAGACGATCGCCACATTGGGGCGTACCGGACCCTGCGGGCCGGTGCCGCGCAGCGTCAGCTTCTCCTCGGCGGAGCACGCCGCGAAGCCGTGCGCGAAGTTGGCGCAGCCGAGCTGGGTGCGGGCGGGGCGCCGGGAAGCGGCGGCGGCCACCCTCTCCAGGTACGCCGACCGCGCGGCGGCACTGCGACGGGCTACGCGCTCCGTCACCGCGGCCACCGTCGGGTGGGTCGTCTGCTCGTTCACGATCTCGCTGCCCCTCAGGAAACTTTCGAGGATCAAACTAGGGGTACTTTTGCCGCTTGGCAAGCAAAAGAATGACGCCCGGGCGTAGAAGAGGTGAACTTCGGTCTTTGACCGGGGTAAAAGGGTCCTGGTTCACTGTCTGTATGGCCCGACGCGCGAACCCCCTGCCGCACAGCAGTGCGGGGGAAGTCCTGCAGCTTGTGCGGGACGGTGAGGCCGAGACGCGGGCCGATGTCGCCCGGCTGACCGGTCTGTCCCGTTCCGCCGTCGCCGCGCGCGTCGACGACCTGGTGGCCGCGGGACTGCTCGCCGAGCGGGCGGACCGCGTGTCCACCGGCGGCCGGCCGCCGATGCGCCTCGAACTCAACGCCGCGGGCGGCCTCGTGCTCGCCGCCTCGCTGGGCAGCAGCCGCGGTCAGCTCGCGGTGTGCGACCTGACCGGCACGGTCCTGGCCGTCCGCGAGACCGCGATGGCCGCGGGCAGCGGCCCCGAGGCGGTCCTGTCGCGGCTGCCCGCGTGGTTCGACGCCCTGCTGGAGGAAGAGGGCTACGACCCGGACACGGTCCGGGCCATCGGCGTCGCCGTCCCCGGCACCGTCGAATTGGCCACCGGCCGCGCGGTCGGTCCGCCGAGCCTGCCCGGCTGGGACGGGGTCGCCATCGCCCCGGCCCTGCAGCGCCGCTGGCCCGTCCCCGTGTACGTGGACAACGACGTGAACGTCATGGCCCTCGGCGAGTACCGGACCCGCGGCGACGCGGGGGACCTCGTCTTCGTCAAGGTGTCCACCGGCATCGGCGCCGGCATCGTCTCGGACGGCCGGGTCTACCGCGGTGCGCTCGGCGCGGCAGGCGAGATCGGCCACATCCCCGTCGCCGGCGGCAACGGCGTGCGCTGCTGGTGCGGCAACGTCGACTGCCTCGAAGTGCTGGCGAGCGGGCGGCACCTCGTCGAGACCCTGGCCGCACACGGCGCTTCGGTGTCCGGGGTGCGCGACGTCGTCGCCCTCGCGGGTGCCGGCCACCCCGAGGCGGTACGCCTGGTCCGCGAGTCGGGCCGCCTGCTCGGCGAGGTCCTGGCCAGCGTCGTCAACGTGCTCAATCCCGCGGTGGTCGTGCTGGGCGGCGACCTCGCCGACGCGGGCGACCCGCTGCTGGCGGGCGTACGCGAGGTCGTCTACCGCCGCTCCACCGCGGTCGCGACCCGCGAGCTGAAGATCGTCGCGAGCCGGCTCGGTGAACAGGCCGGCCTCGCGGGCTGCGGCTTCATGGCCCTCGACCGGATCCTCGCCCCCGAGTCCGTGGACGCCACGCTGGCCCGCTACGCCGCCCAGCGCGCCGTCGACGACGCCGTCGCCGTCTGACCTCTGGCGAGAGCCGAAGGGCCGCGCCCCGAGGCGACGGCCAGGCGCGCCCTACCCCGCGACAGCGGCGGGAAATGCGCATGTTCCCAGGCGTCCGCCGGCGTCGCCGGGCGCGCTCTTCCCCGATTACGGCGACGGCGGGACTTCGGCGACCGTCGTGCGCCCTGCCCCCTGCGTCCTGCGCCCTGCGGCGTGCCGCGACGCGGAGGCGGAAAGTTGAAGGATCAACTAGCGGAATGTTGAGTCTTCAACTAACGTTGTGCGTGGCAGACCCGGACAGGCCGGGCCGCAGCGCCGTCCGATGCCGGTTCCGGCCCGGACGGAGACCGAGACCGAGGAGGTCGCCATGCCCGCCGTGACGGTGGAGAACCCGCTGACCCTGCCGCGCCTGCGCAAGCCCGCCGCCGACAGCCGTCCGCGCAAGGTCGTCCAGGTGGCGAGCGCGCCGAGCGGCCTCGAAGGGGAGGGTTTCCCGGTCCGCCGCGCCTTCGCGGGCGTCGACCACGCGCGCCTCGACCCGTTCATCATGATGGACCAGATGGGCGAGGTGGAGTACGCGCCGGGCGAGCCGAAGGGCACCCCGTGGCACCCGCACCGGGGCTTCGAGACCGTGACCTATCTGATCGACGGAACGTTCCAGCACCAGGACTCCGCGGGTGGCGGCGGTCTGATCACCGACGGCGACACCCAGTGGATGACCGCCGGCTCGGGCCTGCTGCACATCGAGGCTCCGCCGGAGGAGCTGGTGGTGAGTGGCGGCCTGTTCCACGGCATCCAGCTGTGGGTCAACCTGCCGTCCGGCAAGAAGATGAGCGACCCGCGTTATCAGGACATCCGGGCCGGCCAGGTGAAGCTGCTGACGACCGAGGACGGCGGCGCGCTGGTACGCCTCATCGCGGGTTCGGTGGCGGGCTTCGACGGCCCCGGCATCACGCACACGCCCATCACCCTCATCCACGCCTCCGTCACCCCGGGCGCCAAGCTCGAACTGCCCTGGCAGCCGGACTACAACGCCCTCGTCTACAGTCTCGCGGGCAACGGCACCGCCGGTGCCGAGCAGCGGCCGCTGCGGCGCGGCCAGACGGCCGTGTTCGGGGACGGCGACAGCATCGAGCTGCGCGCCGACGCGAAGCAGGACGGCAACACGCCCAACCTGGAGGTCGTGATCCTCGGCGGCCTGCCGATCCGGGAGGAAATCGCCTGGTACGGCCCGTTCGTGATGAACACTCACGCCGAACTCGCCCAGGCGTTCGACGATTTCAGGTCGGGCAGGATGGGAAACATCCCGGCGGAGAGGGTCTGACCTGATTGGTCGGGCCCGGCTCCGGGGGAGCCGCCGACACGGCAGCCGCAAGCAACGGGGCCGCGGGCAACTCGCCCGTGGCCCCGTTCGCGTGTCCGGAAGAAGGTGTGTCGCATGTCGTTTGGTCGACTCATGCATCTGACGATCCGTCAGGTGCCTTAGGCTGTCCGGGTGGTGCGCTGCGGCGCACAGGCAGGTCACGGAATGCGCCGGTGTGTGCACCCCTTGACGCTGCCTGGCGGGCTGGCCACACTGAGCAAGGTCAACTGGAACATACCGGTTTGTGTGCAATATGCGTCCCATTCCACGGGGGGATGGGAGCGAGTGCCGTACTACCTACCGCGACGACCACCCGGGGGCGGAAGATGTCTCAGGTGAGGGACGCGTCGCGACACCGGGCGGGAGGCGGTGGCTGAATGGCCGACTCGCCGTGGCGGAAGACGATCCGCGAGAGCACCGTCAAAAACCGTGTGAGCACGGTCAACTGGGCCGCGAAGAGCATCATCCACTCGGAGTTGCTCACCGCCCTGATTCTCGGCGCCGCGTGTGTGGCCGCCGTGATCCTGCACCTGCGCGGCAACGCGTCCAAGGGCGAGTGGGTCGGCATCGCCATCGCGCTGCCGTGGGTGCTCGCCGCCGTACGGCACCGCCGGATCTGCCGGCCCTGCCCGCACGGTGTGAAGGGCGGAGGGTCATGAGTTCCCCGGGGTCCGGGTCCCCGAAGCCCCGGTCCACGCGCCTGGGCCGACTCGGCCGCGGCCGTCCCAAACCCCCGCCGGCCCCCACCCCGCCGCGTACCGGTTGGAAGCCCAAGGGCGCTCCGCAGACCGGTGGTTCGGGAGGGTCCGGCGGTTCCGGAGGCGGCAGGCCGGCGCCGGAGCGCCGGACCCCGCCGTCGCGCGGCGGCGGTGCGCGCACCACATCGCGTCGGCCCGGCCAGGGGTCGAACGGCGCGCGCCAGGACGGCACCGACGGCAAGCAGGGCGCGAAGTCCGGCGAACGCAGGCGGCTTCCCCGGCAGTTCCTGCCGGGCGGCGCGGCCCGCGGCGACGGTGCGGAAGACGGCCCGAACGCCGGCGGCACCAGGCCGGACATCCCCGCCGTGCGCGGTGGCGGCTGGAATCCGGCCGGATATACAGCTGTCGATTACTTCATGCTGATCCCGGGCTTCGCGGTCGCCTACTACGGTGGCCAACTGGTGCAGGAATGCGCCGTCGAGGCGAGCGGCAGGGCGGCGTTCTTCCTGTGGCTGATGATCGGGTTCTGGATCACCCTGGCGACCGCCAAGTGGCCGACGTTCCGGGTCCTGCGGTGGTCCTGGGTCCTGGCGGGCGTCCTCGGCGCGGTCTGGACTCCCGGGTGAGCCAAGGGATATCGCGATCGCAGATTTCACCGTCCCACCAAGTACGCCGCCCCATCTGCCGGGGTAGGTCACCGCACACAGGGATCCACAGCGCTGGACCGGAGGGGAACCATGTTCACGCCACTCGCCGCCGTCGTCGCCGCACCCGAGGACACCACGCCGGTGGGTCAAGGGGTGACGATCGGCGTACCGATCATCATCATCTTCATCCTCTTCTACCTGGTCACCCACAAGGGTTACAAGATGGGCGGGCTCATCCTCGCCTTCGTGGCCGGCGTGATGCTGTCCGGCACCGCGGCGGCGGGCTCGCTGTCGCAGCTTGTGGAGTCCGTGGTCAACGCGGGGGTCAACGCCGTCACCGACGTCTTCCGCTGAGCACGTGCGCGCACCGGTGATCAGCTGACGGAACGGCCGCGGGCGGCCTGGCTTCCGGGCCGCTCCAGGTACATGTGGTCCGGCGGAGCGAAGCCGAACCGCGCGTAGAGTCCGTGCGCGTCGTCGGTGTGCAGCATCCAGCGGAAGTCGCGGCCGTCGCCCTCTTCGACCATCACGCGCACCAGTTCCTGTCCGAGCCCGTGCCCGCGCGCCTCCGGCAGCACGTAGACGTCCGCGAGGTACGCGAACGACACGCCGTCGGAGACCGCGCGCGCGAACCCGACCATGGCTCCGTCCTCGGTCCGGTACGCGCCCACGACGCGCCACGACACGTCCAACTGGCGTTCGAAATGTGGGCGTTCACGCCACTTGCCCCAATAGGCGGCAGTGGACAGAAACGCCCATACGGCGTCCCTGTCGATCCGGGCCGGGGCGTCGTCGAGCTCGTATTTTCCTCGGATGATCGGCATTCCCGGACCCTATGCGACCGCGGCGCGTCCGGCAGGCGTGCGGCGCCGATCGGTGTGAGGATCAGTGGGCGACCGCCGAGAGGACTCCCGCCATGCCGTTCATCGGTCCCGCCATGCCGGGCAGCGTGCACATCATGTCGCTCAACCTGCGAGGCCCCGAGGACCTGCCGCCGCACCGGTGGGCGGACCGGCGGCCGGTCGTCGAGCAGTTGCTGCGCGACGAGCAGCCGACGGTGCTCGGCACCCAAGAGGGCAAGTGGCACCACATCAGGGATCTCGCGGAGACGCTGCGGCCGACGTACGACTGGATCGGTCTCGGCCGTTCGGGCGGCAGCAAGTCCGAGTACACCGCGATCTTCTACGACTTCACGCGCCTGGATGTGATCGAGTACGACCACCTCTGGCTCTCCACCGTCCCGAAGCTGATCGGTTCCCGGACATGGGGCAACGTCCAGCATCCGCGCATGCTCACCTGGGCGGCCTTCCGCGACCGCACCTCGGACCGCGAGTTCGCGGTGGTCAACACGCACTTCGATCACTTCTCTGCGCTCGCCCGGCTGCGCAGCGCGCACTTCGTACGCAGGCTCACCACGCGCAAACTGCACCGCGCCCGGCGGCCCGTGCTCGTGACCGGCGACTTCAACGCCGCCGCTCCCGAGGCACGGCCCTACCGGGTGCTCACCGACGACGGCCTCTTCCGCGACGCGTGGACGACGGCCAAGGAGCGGCTGAGCGAGGACGTGCGCACGTGGAACGGCTACACCGACCCCGTGCCGGGCCGCCGCATCGACTGGATCCTCGCGGACCGGCACTGGGACATCGCACGGGCCGGCGTCAACACCTTCACCGAGGACGGCCTGCACCCGTCCGACCACTGGCCGGTGCAGGCGCTCGTCAGTCTGCGCTGACCACGGCGCCCGTCCCGGGGCCCGCGGCCTGGCGTTCCCCGTCGCCGGCGTCCCCGCCGTGGAACTCGTGCACCACCTCGATGACGCCGACGATGTGCGTGTTGAACTCCGCCAACTCCTCGGCGGGCACCCACAGCTCGAGGATCGTCCGGCCGCCGACCTGCCGGACCGGGTACCTGCCCAGGAACTCCGAGTCGACCTCGAACCGCGTGACGTAGCCGGAGCCGCTCGCCGGCACGTTCCAGTCGCGCGCGATGCGGATCGCGTACGCCTCGTCGAGCACCGGGTAGAAGATCGGCTGCTCGGGCAGGCGGGGCGGCCAGGCACGCCAGTCGGACGCGGCCACGAGCGCGAGTTCGTCGGGGCCGGTCGGGCGCCACAGGGTGGTGGTGGGGCGGTCCATCGCGAACTCCGGTCGCTCGACGGTGTTGTTCTCACTCTGAGGACAAAGTGTCCCGTGCCGTGCCGCCCCGCCGCGAGCGGATTTCGCGGGCCTGTCGGCAGGTTCCGGGGGAACGCCCGCCGACCCCGCCGACCCACCGACAACCCTCACCAACCCTCGCCGACAGAGCCACCCGCAGCACCACGAACAGCGCCTGTCAGCAAGCTGTCAGCGTGGCCCGGGTGCTGACAGCGGGGTGTCAGCGCACCGTACGCGGCCCGTCAGCGCGGTCCGAGAACGTCTTCCCATGACGAACGCACCCGCCGCCGCCAAGGCCGCCGCCCCCACCCGCGGCCCCGTCGCCGCCTTCATTCGCTTCGTCGTCTGCGGCGGGGGCGTCACCCTCGCGGCAAGTGGCCTTCTGGTCCTGCTGACCGGCCTCATGCCGTTCTTCGCCGCCAACGCGATCGTGACCGTGGTGTCGACGATCGTCACCACCGAACTCCACGCCCGCGTCACCTTCCGCAGCGCCGAGCGCGGCTGGGGTGTGCACCTGAAGTCGGCCGGGACCGTCGCGGTCGGCCTCCTGGTCACCACCGCCGCGACGGCGGTCCTCCACGCGCTGGTCGCCGACCCCGGTGTGCTGGTCGAGCAGGCCGTGTACCTGTCCGCCTGCGGGCTCACCGGCATCGGGCGGTTCGTCGTGCTGCGCATCCTGGTGTTCGCGAGCCGCAAGCAGGCCGAGCCGGCACCGCACGGGTCGGCGCTGCGCGAGGCGGTCGTGGTCGCCGCCGCAGACCTGCCGCGTACGTCGGTCGTCGTCGCCGCCTGACCGCCCGCGCGGCGGTCAGGTCAGGAGCCGGTGGGCCTCGGGGTCGGGCGTACGCAGCATGTGCCAGTAGTCGACCAGCCGCCACGGGCACGTGACCACGACGCGGCCACTGCTGTTGCGGTAGTAGCCGCGTACCGTCGGGTGGCTCCACACCAGGTTGTCCATCGCGGCGTCGACGGCGCGGCTGTACGCCTCGTGCGCCTCGGCCGTCGGTTCGATCGCCCGGGCGCCGCGCTCACGCACCAGGTCGAGGCAGGCGAGCACGTGGTGGAGCTGCACCTCGGAGATGAAGTTGTTGCCGGCGCCGTGGCCCGGGCTGGAGTTGGGGCCGGAGAGCACGAAGAAGTTCGGGAAGCCGGGCACGGTGACGCCGAGGTGCGCACGCGGGTCCTCGTCCCCCCACACCTCGGCGAGGGCGACGCCGTCGCGGCCGGTGACCGCGACCGAGCGCAGCATCGGCAGCAGGTGGAACCCCGTGGCCAGCACCAGGATATCGGCCTCGACGGTGTTGCCGTCCGCGGTCCTGACGCCCTCCGGCACGATCCGCTCGATCGGGTCCGTGCACAGCTCCACATGGTCGCGCCGCAGCATGCGGTACCAGTCGACGTCCCGCAGAATGCGCTTGCCGAAGGGCGGGTACGCCGGCACGACCTTCGCCAACAGGTCCGGACGGTCGCCCAGTTCCTCGCGGGCGTAGGCGATCATCACCTGCCGCAGCCGCTCGTTCGCCGCCGACACGGACACCTCGGGCGAGGTCCACGCCGGATCGACGGCGACGTGGGCGAAGTTGCCGTCCGAAGCCATCCAGTACGTCATTGCGCGGAACCATTCCGCGTAGGCCGGCACATGGCGCATCGCCCAGAGCGTCCCCTCGGGCACGGCCAGGTCGGCGGCGCGGCGCGGCTGGATCCACGACGGCTGCCGCTGGAAGACGGTCAGTTCGGCCACGTCGTCGACGATCGTCGGGGCGGTCTGCATGGCGCTGGCGCCGGTCCCGACCAGCGCGACGCGGCGGCCGGTGAGGTCCAGCTCGGGATCCCAGGCCGCCGTGTGCACCACGGTTCCGGCGAAGTCGCCGAGGCCAGGGATGTCCGGGTACATCGGGTCCTGGAAGAACCCGATGGCGCCGATCACCGCGTCGGCCGTCTCGACGGCGGCGGTGCCGTCCGCGTGGCGGGTCGTCACGGTCCACTTGCGCGCGTCCTCGTCCCAGGCGCAGGAGACCACCTGGGTGTCGAACTCGATGTGCTCGCGCACCCCGTACGCGTCCGCGCATTTGCGCAGGTAGTCGAGCACGATCGGCCCGGACGAGTAGAAGGCGGGCCAGCCGGGGTTGACGGCGAACGAGTACGAGTAGAAGTGGCTGGGGGTGTCGACGCCGACGCCCGGATAGCGGTTGACCAGCCAGACCCCACCCACGTCGGCGTTGCGCTCGTACACGCGGTACGTGTGCCCGGCCTCGGCCAGCCGTACGGCCGCCGCGATCCCGGTCAGCCCGGCGCCGATCACCACGACGTGCCGCCCGGTCGGCGCCGGCGGCGCGGCGCCGACCGGCGCCTCCAGCGCGTCGAAGCCGCACTGGTCGCGCAGCACCGGCAGGTACTCCGGGCCCACGTCCTCACGCGCGAACGTCGACACCATCGCGTGGAACAGCTCGTCGGGCAGCGGCTTGTCCACCGTGGCGGAGCCCCCGGTCAGTACGTCCGCGAGCCGTGCCGTCAGCGCTTCGACCAGGTCCCCGGTGTCGGCGCGGGGGTCGCACACGGCCGCGAACTCGCCCAGCGCCCCGGCGTCGTGGGTGACGTGCACCAGCGACATCAGCATCGCGCGCGGATCGGCCCCGGCGAGGGCGGCCCGCGCGGCGGCGGCGTCGTACCCCGGCAGAGGCAGGTCGGCGGCGCCGGTGCGGGGATAAACGGTCGTCACGGAGGCCTCCGGAGCGTTCGAACCCGAGGTGGGCCGGGCGGATCTCGGGAAGTTCCCATTGGGAACATCTGGATCCTGGGGCCTGCCGCGCACGAAGTAAAGGGCTGTTGCGAGGCAACGGGGGCGCAACGACAGCGCCGCCACCTCGGGCCAGATCGCCGGGAGCAACCGGCTGTACGAACGCGAGCACCGGGCCGGCTCCGCACCGGGCCGGCTCCGCACCGGGCTGCGCAGCTACGCACTCGTCGGGAACGAGGACCCGATCGCCGTGCTGCGACCACGCCGAGGACGACGTCGCCATCCCGGCGATTCGGCTCCCCTGAGCGGCCGTCGTGCCGATGTAAAGCGTCCTTGACACGCTGAGGATGTAAAGCGTACTTTCCATGTGTGCGGAATGACGTCCGGCGGCTGCGGACCGCCCAGGAGCTCTCCCAACAGGCGCTCGGTGCCGTGTTGGGGGTCTCCAGGCAGACCGTGAACGCGATCGAGCAAGGCCGCTACGACCCGTCGCTGCCGCTGGCGATCCGTATCGCCCGGCACTTCGGGACAACGGTGGAGGAGATCTTCCATGTCGACGACGACACGTAGTCCTGCCCACAGCCGGTGGTCCGTCCTGGCGACGGCCTGCCTCATCGGCACCGCCATGGCGGTGATCGCGGCGGTGAACGGCAAGGTGTTCCTGGCCGTCGCGATGCCGGTCATCGTGATCGGCTACGCCCTGGCCGTCACTTTCCTCGGCCGGCGCAGCGACATCGCCGCGCAACTCGGCGGGCGCGAGGAAGACGAGCGCCGCAGGCTGATCAACCTCAAGGCGACCTCGGCCTCGGGAGCCGTGATGATCATTGCGACCCTGGCCGGCTGCCTCGTCGAACTCGCCCGCGGCGACGTCGGCGGCCCGTTCACCTGGCTCGCCGCCGCGGGCGGTGTGTCCTACATGGCCGCGGCCGCGTACTACACGCGGCGCGGCTGACCCCGGCACCCCGCGGGCGCAAGCGACGCGCCGGCGGACGAGCCACCACCGACGACGCGGGGACGGCGGTCTACCGCTTGACCTTGCGGGTCGCGCGCAGCCACTCCTTGTTCATCGCGGTGATGGACGGCAGCGGGATGCCCTTGGGGCACGCGGTCGCGCACTCTCCGGTGAGCGTGCAGCCGCCGAAGCCCTCGGCGTCCATCTGCGCGACCATGTCGAGCACCCGGGTCTCGCGTTCGGGCGCGCCCTGCGGCAGGACGTTGAGGTGGTTGACCTTCGCCGAAGTGAACAGCGACGCCGAGCCGTTCGGGCAGGCCGCCACGCACGCGCCGCAGCCGATGCACTCCGCGTGCTCGAAGGCGTGGTCGGCGTCGGCCTTCGGGACCGGGGTCGCGTGGGCCTCGGGCGCCGATCCGGTGGGGGCGGTGACGAAGCCGCCGGCCTGGATGATCCGGTCGAACGCCGAGCGGTCCACCACCAGGTCCCGGACCACCGGGAAGGCCGCGGCCCGCCAGGGTTCGACGTCGATGGTGTCGCCGTCGCGGAAGGACCGCATGTGCAACTGGCAAGAGGTGGTGCGTTCGGGGCCGTGCGCGTCGCCGTTGATGACCAGGCTGCACGCGCCGCAGATGCCTTCGCGGCAGTCGTGGTCGAAGGCCACCGGCTCGTCGCCGCGCAGGATCAGGTCCTCGTTGAGGGTGTCGAGCATTTCGAGGAACGACATGTCCGGGGAGACGCCGTCGACCTCGTATGTCTTCATCGCGCCGGGGGCGTCGGCGTTCTTCTGCCGCCAGACGCGCAGGGTGAGCTTCATGCGTAGCTCCGCTGGGTGGGGTGGACGTACTCGAAGACCAGGTCTTCCTTGTGCAGGGTCGGCGCCCGGCCGGCGCCGGTGAACTCCCAGGCCGCGGCGTACGCGAACTCGTCGTCCTTGCGCGCCGCCTCACCGTCGGGGGTCTGCGACTCCTCGCGGAAGTGCCCGCCGCAGGACTCGCTGCGGTGCAGGGCGTCCAGGCACATCAGCTCGGCGAGTTCGAGGTAGTCGACGACGCGGTTCGCCTTCTCCAGCGACTGGTTGAACTCCGCGCCGGTGCCCGGGACCTTGACGCGCCGCCAGAAGTCCTCGCGGATCTGCGGGATGCGGTCGAGCGCCTTGCGCAGCCCGGCCTCGGTACGCGCCATGCCGCAGTGCTCCCACATCAGTTCGCCGATCTCCCGGTGGAAGGAGTCGGGCGTGCGGTCGCCGTCGACGGCGAGGAGCCGGGCCAGCCGGTCCTCGGTCTCGCGCCGGGCGGCGACGGCGGCCGGGTGGTTCGCGTCGGCCTGCCCGGCACCCGCGGGCCGGGCGGTGTGCGGGGTGCGCGCGAGGTAGTCGTTCACGGAGGCGGGCAGGACGAAGTAGCCGTCCGCGAGCCCCTGCATCAGCGCGGAGGCGCCGAGCCGGTTGGCGCCGTGGTCGGAGAAGTTGGCCTCGCCGATCGCGAACAGGCCGGGCACGGTGGTCTGGAGGTCGTAGTCGACCCACAGGCCGCCCATCGTGTAGTGCACGGCGGGGTAGATGCGCATGGGGACTTCGTACGGGTCCTCGGCGGTGATCCGCTCGTACATCTCGAAGAGGTTCCCGTACTGCTCCGCGACCTTGTCGCGGCCCAGGCGCGCGATCGCGTCGGCGAAATCGAGGTACACGCCCTGCCCGCCCGGCCCGACCCCGCGTCCTTCGTCGCAGACGTTCTTCGCGGCACGCGAGGCGATGTCGCGGGGCACGAGGTTGCCGAAGGACGGGTACATGCGCTCGAGGTAGTAGTCGCGTTCGGCCTCGGGGATCTCCGCGGGGGGCCGCCGGTCGCCGGGTTGCGCCGGCACCCAGATGCGGCCGTCGTTGCGCAGCGATTCGCTCATCAGCGTCAGCTTCGACTGGTGCTCGCCGGTACGCGGGATGCAGGTGGGGTGGATCTGCGTGAAGCAGGGGTTCGCGAAGTACGCGCCGCGCCGGTGCGCCCGCCACACCGCCGTCGCGTTCGAGTTCACCGCGTTGGTCGAGAGGTAGAAGACGTTGCCGTAGCCGCCGGACGCCAGCACGACGGCGTCCGCCAGGTACGTCGCGATCTCGCCGGTCACCAGGTCCCGCGCGACGATGCCGCGCGCCCGGCCGTCGATGACGACCAGGTCGAGCATCTCGGTACGCGGGTGCATCTCGACGGTGCCGGCCGCGATCTGCCGGGAGAGTGCCTGGTAGGCGCCGAGCAGGAGTTGCTGCCCGGTCTGGCCGCGGGCGTAGAAGGTCCGGGAGACCTGGACGCCGCCGAACGAGCGGGTGTCGAGGAGGCCGCCGTACTCGCGTGCGAACGGCACGCCCTGGGCGACGCACTGGTCGATGATCTCGACGGAGATCTCGGCGAGGCGGTGGACGTTCGACTCGCGCGCGCGGAAGTCGCCGCCCTTGACGGTGTCGTAGAACAGCCGGTGCACGGAGTCGCCGTCGTTGCGGTAGTTCTTCGCGGCGTTGATGCCGCCCTGCGCGGCGATCGAGTGCGCCCGCCGCGGCGAGTCCTGGAAGCAGAACTGCAGGACGCGATATCCCTGTTCGGCGAGCGTGGCGCCGGCGGACGCACCGGCGAGGCCGGTGCCGACGACGATGACGGTGTGCTTGCGCCGGTTGGCCGGGTTGACGAGCTTCGCCTCGAAGCGGCGGCGGTTCCAGCGGTCGGCGACGGGGCCGTCGGGGGCCTTGTCGTCCGCGATCGGTGCCCCGATCGCGTAGTCGGCGTAGCCGGCGTCGTCGTGGTGGTCGTGGTGGTCGTGGTGGTCGCGGGAGTCGTGGGTGCTCATGTCAGTCCACCAGTCCGGTCATGACGGCGACGGGTACGGAGATGAAGCCGATGGTCAGCGTCGCCGCGAGGAGGTTGGCGGTCGCCTTCAGCACGCGGTCGCGCTTGGCGCTGCCGACGCCGAGCGTCTGGGCGGCGCTCCAGAATCCGTGCCGGATGTGCAGGCCGACGGCGAGCATGGCGACGATGTAGACGGTGTTGCCGTACCAGGTGGAGAAGGTCGCGACGACGTTCTCGTACGGATGGCCCGCCTGCGCGTTCTCGTTCACGGTCAGCGTCGTCAGGTCGAGGATGTGCCAGACGATGAACAGCGCCACGATGACGCCGCCCCAGCGCATGGTCCGGGTGGCGTAGCTTGCGCGGGGGCGCGGGTGGGCGTACCGCACCGGGCGCGCCCTGAGGTCGCGGCGGCTGAGCTGGTACGCGCACACGGCGTGCAGGATCACCGACGCGAGCAGCCCGAGCCGCACGATCCACAGGCCCCAGTGGCTGTGCAGGACCGGCTCGCCCATGTGCCGCAGCCAGTGGCCGTAGCCGTTGAACTCGTCGGGGCCGAAGAAGATCTTGAGGTTGCCCGCCATGTGCGCGACCAGGTACCCGAGCATGATCAGCCCGGTCACGGCCATGACCGTCTTCTTGCCGACGGAGGAGTCCCACAGCGTGCGGGCGGTGGGGGGCCGTCGGTCCCTGGTTGCGAGAGCCATGAAGCCGACGGTAGGCCGGTATCCACCAGAGGTCCAAGACATGATCCTGCTCGTCTTGATAGCTAGTTCCTATCGTGGAGCTAGACTGTCCGCATGCAGTTCCAGCAGTTGGCGTACTTCGTCGCGGTGGCCGAGACGCGGCACTTCACCCGGGCCGCGGAGCGGGTGCACGTGTCGCAGCCCTCGCTCTCGCAGCAGATCCGGGCGCTGGAGACCGAGCTGGGCACGGAATTGTTCAGCCGGGCCCGCGGCAACATCGCGCTCACCGAGGCCGGCGAGGCGCTGCTGCCGCTCGCGCAGCGGATCCTCGCGGACGCCGACACCGCCCGCCTGGAGGTGCAGGAGCTGGCCCAGCTGCGCCGCGGGCGCGTGCGGCTCGGCGCCACGCCGAGCCTGTGCACCGGTCTGCTGCCGGATATCCTGCGGACCTTCCACGACATGCACCCGGGCATCCGACTGCTCATCGAGGAGAGCGGATCGCACGGCCTCGTCCGCGAACTGGCCCGCGGCGCACTGGACTTGGCCTTGGTGGTCCTTCCGCTGCCGCGTCCCTCGCCGGTGCTGACGACGGTGGAGCTGCTGCGCGAGGACCTGGTCGTGGTCTCGTCGGCCGCCGGGCCGGCACCCGGCGACGGGCGTACGGTCGCCGTCGCCGATCTGCGCGACGAACCGCTGGTGATGTTCCGGCACGGCTACGACCTGCGCGAACTCACGGTCGCGGCATGCCGCGCGGACGGCTTCGAGCCGTCCTTCGCCGTCGAGGGCGGCGAGATGGACGCGGTGCTCGGGTTCGTACGTGCGGGCCTGGGCGTCGCCGTCGTCCCGAGCATGGTGGCCTCGCGCGCACGAGACCTGAGGGTCACGCCCTTCGCCCCGCAAAGCCGCCTGCAGCGCACCATCGCGCTGGCGCACCGCGCCGACGTCGCCCCTTCCCGCGCGGCCCGCGAGTTCCAGAAGGTGCTGCTCGCCTCCCATCAGCGTGGCCTGGCCGCCGCGGGGACCGAGGACACCGCGGGATGAAGCGCGTCACGGGCGGCGCGATCCGCATGGTCTGCCTGGTATGCGCGGTTCGTGTGGTCCACGCAGTTGGCATGGTTGGCGCGGTTCGCAGGGTCTACGCGGTCCGCGCGGTCGGAATGTCAGACACTCCAGGCGTCCGCGCCCAGCAGCGCTTTGATCTCCGAAGCGAACGCCGTCGTGTCGGCGACCGCCGGACCCAGGCGCATCAGCGTGGTGCCGCCGTCGCGGTTGGTCATGCGCAGGCGTACCTCGGTGTCGCCGGGGTGGCCGAGCAGGACGGACTTGAGGCGGGCCACCAGGTCGGGCGTGATGCGGCGTTCGTGCAGCGCGAGCACGACCGGCGGGCGGCCGCCGTGTGCCGCGGCGGAGATGTCCAGCGGTGTGAGACTCTCGCCGAAGACCGAGACGGTGCCGTCCCGTTCGTTGACCCGGCCACGGACGGCGACCGCGTTGTCCTCGACGAACTCCGGTGCGTGGAGCGCGTAGTTCTTCGGGAAGAAGAGCACTTCCACGGACGCGTCGTGGTCGGCCAGCGTGAGGATCGCCCAGGGGTTACCGGCCTTGTTGACGCGGCGGTCGACCGCCGTGACCAGGCCGGCGAGCTGCACGAAGCCCTCGGACCGGCCGGAGCCGAGCAGGTCCGCGACGGTCGTGTCGCGGTTGCGGGCGAGGATGTGCTCGGCCCCGTCGAGCGGATGGCCGGAGACGTACAAGCCGAGCATCTCCCGTTCGGTGGCGAGGAGTTGCCTGCGCGGCCATTCGTCGTCGCCGAGCGTGAAACCGAGTCCGACGGCGGCGGGGCGGTCGGCGGCCCGGGGCTCGCCGCCGCTTCCCCCGGGATCCGCGGATCCGCCGTCGCCGAACAGGTCGAACTGCCCGTGTTCCTCCTGGCGTTTGACGCCGATGACGGCGTCGACGGCGGCCTCGTGCACGGCGTGGAGCGCCTTGCGGGTGTGCCCGAGTGAGTCGAACGCCCCGGCTTTGACGAGTGAGTCGACGGCGCGCTTGTTGCACACGACGGCTTCGACCTTGCCGAGGAAGTCGGCGAAGGAGGCGTACGCCCCACGCTTCCGCCGGCCCCGGATGACCGCTTCGGCCACCGGCACACCGACGTTGCGGATCGCCGTGAGACCGAACCGCACGTCGTCGCCGACCGCGGTGAACTCGACGTCGGACGCGTTGACGTCCGGCGACAGGACCTTGACGCCCAGGCGCCGCGCGTCGGCCAGGTAGACGGCCATCTTGTCCTTGTCGTCACCGACCGAGGTGAGCAGCGCGGCCATGTACTCGGCCGGGTAGTTGGCCTTGAGGTACGCCGTCCAGTACGAGACCAGGCCGTAGCCGGCCGTGTGGGACTTGTTGAACGCGTACCCGGAGAACGGCAGCATGACGTCCCACACGGCCCGCACCGCCGCGTCGGAGTAGCCGTTGGCGCGCATGCCGCCGCTGAACTTCTCCCACTCCGCGGCCAGCACCTCCGGCTTCTTCTTGCCCATCGCGCGACGCAGCATGTCGGCACCGCCCAGCGTGTAGCCGGCCAACTGCCGTGCGATCGCCATGATCTGCTCCTGGTACACGAGCAAGTGGTGGGTGGAGCCGAGGATCGGTTCGAGCGCATCCTTCAACTCCGGGTGGATGGGCGCCGGTTCCTGCTTGCCGTTCTGGCGCAGCGCGTAGTTGGTGTGCGCGTTCGCGGCCATCGGGCCGGGGCGGTACAGGGCGTTCGCCGCGGCGATGTCCTCGAACCGGGTGGGTTCCATCAGCTTGAGCAGGGCGCGCATGCCGCCGCTGTCGAGCTGGAAGACGCCGAGCGTGTTGCCGTCCGCCAGCAGCCGGTACGTCCGGGCGTCGTCCAACGGGATCACCAGGGTGGCCGGGTCCGGCACCGGCGGTGCCACCGTCGCCAGGCGCACGCCCCGGTTCTCCCGGATGTTCCCGATGGCCTGGTCGATGACGCCGAGGTTGCGCAGCCCCAGGAAGTCCATCTTGACCAGCCCCATCGCCTCGCACGAGGGGTAGTCGAAGCCGGTGATGCGCGCACCGTCCGAGGCCCGCATGTGCAGCGGGATGCGGTCGGTGAGCCGGGTCTTGGACAGGATGACCGCAGCCGCGTGCACGCCGGTGCCGCGGGTGAGGCCCTCCACGCCGCGGGCCGTGTCCACAACCCTGCGCACGTCCGGGTCGGCCTCGTACAGCCGCCGGATCTCGCCGGCCTCGGCGTGGCGCGGATGGCCGGCGTCGAAGATGGCGGCCAGCGGAGCGGACTTGCCGTTCTGGTCGGGCGGGAGTGCCTTGGTGATCCGCTCGCCGTGCGCGTACGGGTAGCCCAGCACGCGCGCCGAGTCCTTGATCGCGTTCTTCGCCTTGATCCTGCCGAAGGTGTTCACGAGGGCGGTGTACTCGTCGCCGTACTTCTCGGTGACGTAGCGGACCATCCGGTCGCGCTTGCGGTCGTCGAAGTCGAGGTCGACGTCCGGCGGGTTGATGCGCTCGGGATTGAGGAAGCGCTCGAACAGCAGGCCGTGTTCCAGCGGGCACAGTTCGGTGATGCGCGTGGCATAGGCGACGATGGAGCCGGTGGCCGAGCCGCGGCCGGGTCCGAGGGGGATGCCGTTCTCGCGGGCGTACCGGCAGATGTCCGCGACGACGAGGAAGTACGCGCTGAAGCCCATCGGGCCGATGACCGCCATCTCGGTCTCGAAGCGGTCCAGGACGTGCCGGGGGAGCGGGTCGCCGTACCGCATCACCAGGCCCTTGACGGTCTCGGAGCGGAGCCACGACTCCTGCGTCACGCCCTCGGGCACGTCCGGGAACAGCGGCATCTCGTCGACGTGGTCGAAGACTTCGTCGTACGCCCCGACGCGCTCGGCGACCAGCAGCGTGTTGTCGCACGCCTGCGGCAGGTCGGCGAACAGCTCGCGCATCTGGGCGGCGGTCTTGAGGTAGTAGCCCGACCCGGCGAAGCGGAAGCGCTTCGGATCGTCCTTGTTCTTGCCCACCCCGATGCACAGCAGGTTGTCGTGGGCGTCGGCCTGGTCCTCGGTGACGTAGTGCGCGTCGTTGGTGGCCAGGAGCGGGATGCCCAGGTCACGGGCCAGGCGCAGCAGGCCGTCGCGGACGTCGCGCTCGATGTCCAGGCCGTGGTCCATGAGTTCGAGGAAGTAGTTCTCCCGGCCGAAGATGTCCTGGTACGCCGCCGCGGCCGCCCTCGCCTCGGCGTACTGGCCCAGCCGCAGCCGGGTCTGGACCTCGCCGGACGGGCAGCCGGTCGTGGCGATGACGCCGTCCGGCCGCTCGGCGATCAGCTCGCGGTCCATGCGCGGCTTGCCGGCCGGGAACTGGCCTTCGTAGCTGGCGCGCGTGGCGAGCCGGAACAGGTTGCGCAGGCCGCGCGCGTCGTACGCCCACATGGTCATGTGGGTGAAGCGTCCGCCGCCCGAGACGTCCTTCGACCCCTCGCCGTCGTCGCCCGTCGCGCGCCGGCCACCCGGGCCCCAGAACTCCCTGGTGCGGGAGAAGCGCGACGACGGGGCGACGTACGCCTCGATCCCGATGACCGGCTTGACGTCCGGGAAGTCCCGCGCGACGCGGGCGAACTCGTATGCGCCGAACATGTTGCCGTGGTCGCTCATCGCGATCGCGGGCATGCCCTGCCGGGCCACTTCGGCGAACATCGGCGCCAGGCGCTGGGCACCGTCCAGCATCGAGTACTCGGTGTGGTTGTGCAGGTGGACGAACGAATCGGGCACGGCGTCATCTCCGGGAGGCGACAGCTCAACCAAGCGTTGACCCGGACCATCAAAACCAGCCTGAATTCCGGAATCAAACAACTAAAAGTCCGCTGTGGAACAACCAATGGTTGTGCCTCTAAGATGAGCGGCGTGGATCTCTCAGCAGTGCGCACCTTTGTCGTCGCCGCAGACGCGGGGCAGTTCCAGGAAGCCGCCGTCGCTCTCGCGATCACCCAGCAGGCCGTCTCCAAGCGCATCGCCGCGCTCGAAGACGGCCTCGGGGTACGCCTGTTCACCCGCACACCGCGCGGTGCCCGGCTCACCGTCGACGGACAGGCCTTCCTCCCGCACGCCCGCGCCCTGCTGCTGGCCGAGGAACGCGCCGCCGCATCGGTACGCCCGGGCAGCCGCCCGCTGCGTGTCGACGTGATCGGCCGCCGGACGGCGGCCGCGGGCCTGCTGCGCGACTTCCACCGCACCCACCCCGCCGTCGAACTCGACGTCGTGACGCTCTTCCATGTCGACGAGGCCGTCGACGCCCTGCGCTCCGGTGCCATCGACGCGACCTTCCGCGCCGTCGCCGCCCCGGGACGCCGTCTTCCCGACGACGTCGAGGCCACGCCGGTCCTCGACGAGCCCCTGCAACTCGTCACCGGCCCGGCGCACGAGTTCGCCGGCGCCCGCGTCGTCGCACCCGCGCAGCTCGTCGGCCACCGCATCTGGATCCCCGGCGCGGTGCCGGGCACCGAATGGGCCGCCTATTACGACGAACTCGCCGACACCTTCGAGCTGTCCATCGACGCCGTCGGCCCGGACTTCGGCGTCGAGAGCCTGCTGGACACCGTCGCGGACTCCCCGGTCGTGGCCACCCTCCTCAGCGATCGCACCCCGCTCGTCTGGCCGGCCGGATACGACCTCCGCCGCATCCCGCTCCGCGACCCGAGCCCCGTGTACCCGCACTTCCTCCTGTGGCACACCGCCAACCGCCATCCCGGGCTGGCCGCGCTGCGCGCCCACCTGACCGTCACCCGGCCCCAACTCGTCGAGGGAGAAGCCTGGAAGCCGACCTGGGCACGGACCGCGGGGAGAGCAGGCGGCACCACGGGGTGAGGTCTCGCGCAACGTTCTGAGAGCGTTTGGCGGTCCGCGCGGAGTGGATGGCGGTATTGGCGAGGTGCCCTCTATTGTCAGTCGCCCTCAAGATCACCGACGCCTGGAGAACACGTGCGCCGCCACCTTGTCCAAATAGCCGCGGTCACTGCCCTCCTGACGCTGTCGGCGTGCAGTTCCTCGGGCGATTCGTCAGTCGGCCCCGGCACCCCCGAGCCGGGGGCGAGCGGTCGGACCGGTGCGGCGGACGGTGCGGCGGCGGACGGGCCCGCGTACGAGGGGCCGGATCTGCCCGGGCTGGCGGCCAAGCCCCTGTGGTCCGTCGAGCGCAAGAGCACGACGGACACCAGCACGACGGTGTTCGCCCTCGGGGAGGGAACGGTCGCCATCGCGAACGCCGTCGGCCCCGAGCCGTCCGCCACACCTGCGTACGGCACTTCCTCGGACAGCCTCCGGCAGCAGACGGTGGAGCTGCGCGACGTGGCCACCGGCACGGTGCGCAAGACGCTGAACGTGTACGGCGAGGTCAGCGGCGAGACGTGGCTCGGCAAGCCCGCCGTCATCGTGCGCGGGCAGCAGCCCCGTACCAAGGCCGACGATCCGACCGCCGAGAAGCCGTGGCTGATCGAGGCGTACGACGAGCGGGGCGAACGCCTGGGCGGCGGCGAAGAGCGCCTGAGCATGCACGACTCGATCCTCCAGGACGGCTGGATCCTGGCCCCCGAGGGCGGGAGCAAGGAGGCGCTGAGCGTCCGGCGCGTCGGCGACACCGGCGCGGGACAGCGCATGAACTGCTCGGTCACCGACGCCTGTTCCTATGCCATCGCACGGGGCGAGGTCTATGTCGTGGGCGGCGGTGGTGCCGAATCGAAGGCCATGGCCGCCGGAACGATGTTCAAGTACGAGCGCGCAGGCGACACTTCGCAGACGAACGGCCGCACACTCGTCGCCCTCGACCCCGCCACCGGCGCACGCCGCTGGGCCAGTGACACGCTCGTGCGTCCCGCGGGGGCCGAGCCGACGGGCAACACGTCCGCGGACGGCCCGGAGGTGCTCGGCAGCCTGGCCGGGAAGATCGTCATCTCCTGGGCCGCGGCCGGCTCCGAAGACGGCCGCGTCGTCGGGCTGTACGACCCCGTCACCGGCAAGCCCGCCGGCACCGGCCCGACCAGCCCCGCCGGCGCCCTCTTCGCGGTCGCGGACCCGGAAGGCAAGATCGCCGTCCTCGCCACCGACCGCGACAAGTCCCGGTCCACGGCCTGGGAGACGGCCTCGGGGCAGACGTTGTGGCAGCAGACCCGAGGCGACGACCCCCTCGTACCGGTGAGCATCGTCGGCGGCATCCTGTGGGCTAATTCCGGCAACCCCGTCGCCCTCGACGCGCGCACCGGCAACGTGGTCGCCAAGGAACCGGAGCTGGCCCTCACCGCCGAGGAGTCGGTGCCCACCCCGGTCGGCACCCGGCACGCCTACACGATCGTCGACAGGGCGGTCCACGTCTTCGCGGTCCAGCCCTGACCCCGGCCCCCGCGCGGCCCCACCCGAACGAGCCGGTGCACCGGGGCGGGCCGCCGCCCGGCCTCCTGATGTTCCTCGCGGGCAAACCGTGAGACCAGCCCACCCGGGTTCGTCGCCTCCCCGGGGCGCACGCGCGGGCCGTGCGCGGAAACGTACACAGATGGGTGTCACTCCGGATGGACGCACGATGCGGCACCTCGCAAGACTGTGGCGGGTGGGAACCGACTGAGCCGCCCGGACGGCTCAGTCGGCCGGAGTGCGGTCGGCGTACGGCGGCCGCACCAGGGAGCGCGAGGGAACGTCGTGTCGTTGTTCTGGCGGATCTTCCTTCCCAACGCCGCGGTCCTGGCCCTCGCCGCGCTCCTGCTGCTCGGCCCGGTGACGGTGTCGACGCCCGTGAACCTCGGCGAGGCCGTCGTGATCGGCGCCGGCGCCGCGGTGATGCTGGGCGCCAACGCGGTCGTCCTGCGGATGTCCCTGGCCCCGCTGGAGCGGCTGGCCGCCGCGATGACCGGCGTCGACCCGATGCACCCCGGAGCCCGCATGCAGGTAGCGGGACCGGGTGAAGTCGCGCACCTGATCGGCACCTTCAACACCATGGTCGACCGGCTCGAAACCGAGCGCGCGGCCAGCAGGGCGAACGCCCTCTCCGCCCAGGAAGGCGAGCGCCGCCGGGTCGCCCAGGAACTGCACGACGAGGTCGGGCAGACCCTCACCGCCGTACTGCTGCAGCTCAAGCACACCGCGGACCGGGCCGAGCCGCCGCTGCGCGACGACCTGCGGCTCGCCCAGGAGACCACCCGGACCGGCCTCGACGAGATCCGCCGCATCGCCCGCCGCCTGCGCCCCGGCGTCTTGGAGGAACTCGGCCTGGCCAGCGCCCTGCGTGCGCTGGCCACCGAGATCGGTACGCCCGGCCTGACCGTCCGGCGCGAACTGGCCCCGCACCTGCCGCCGCTGGATCCGCAGACCGAGCTCGTCGTCTACCGCGTCGCGCAGGAAGCCCTCACCAACGTCGCCCGGCACGCCGACGCGGACCGCGCGGTCATCAGCCTGCGGCCCGTCGGCGCCGGTGCCGTCGAACTCGTGGTCGTCGACAACGGCCGGGGCATCGGCTCCGCCGCCGCGGGCACCGGCATCAGCGGCATGCGCGAACGCGCGCTGCTGATCGGGGCCGAACTCGCGGTGGGCCCCGGGGCCGCGGGCGGCACAGAAGTGCACCTGCGGGTACCCGTCCACACCAGGAGCACCACATGACCCGCACCGGCATGACCTCCGCAGGCCCGGATCCCGCTCGCCCGGATCCCACCCGCATCCTGCTCGCGGACGACCATGCGCTGGTACGCCGCGGCGTCCGGCTCATCCTCGACAGCGAACCCGACCTGCACGTCGTCGCCGAGGCCGACAACGGCGCCGAGGCGGTCGCCCGCGCCCGCGCCGGCGACATCGACCTGGCCGTCCTCGACATCGCCATGCCCCGCACCACCGGGCTGCAGGCCGCCCGCGAACTCTCCCGGCTCCGGCCCGACCTGCGGATCCTCTTCCTGACGATGTATGACAACGAGCAGTACTTCTTCGAGGCCCTCAGAGTCGGCGCGAGCGGCTACGTCCTCAAGTCGGTCGCCGACCGCGATCTCGTCGACGCCTGCCACGCCGCGATACGCGACGAGCCCTTCATCTATCCCGGTGCGGTCACCACCCTCGTCCGCGACTACCTCGAACGCGTGCGGCTCGGCGACCCGTTGCCTCCGCGAGCCATCACCGACCGCGAGGAGGAGGTCCTCAAGCTCGTCGCCGAGGGCCACACGTCCAAGGAGATCGCCGACCTGCTCGTCATCAGTGCCAAGACCGTCGAAAGGCACCGCGCCAACATGCTCCAGAAACTCGGCCTCAAGGACCGCCTCGAACTCACCCGCTACGCGATTCGCGCAGGCCTCATCGAACCGTGACCCGTCCCTGCCGCGGTCGGCGCGGCCCGGGCGGGGCCACGCCCGACACCTGCCGTGTGAACCCCGAGGGCAGGGTGCCGAGTCCCGGCATGCCCGCGTCGAGCGCGGAGCCGGCGAAGGGTTCGCCGAAACCGATCGGAGACTGCGTACGCCATGCCCGCTGACCATCTGCCTGCCCACCACGTGTCCGCCGACCACGTGCCTGACGGCGACACCTCCGCCGGGCGTACGCACGGTCCGCGCAGGACCGCGGCGCGGTCGTCCGGCCGTCGGCTGAGCTGGGACGTCGTCCGGGTGGCCGCGGTGTTGTTGGTGATGCTCTTCCACGGGACGTCGCTGGCGGTGGCATGGCACCCCGAGTTGGGTCAGCGGCCGTTCACGTGGGGGTGGCCGGTCGGGGCGAGCACGCTGCTGGTGGTGTCCGGCTACTTCGCCGCGGTCGCGGTGGCGCGGCAGGACGCGTGGCGGTGGTGGCTGGGACGGCTGTTCCGGCTCCTGCCCGCGTTCTGGGCTGCGGTGCTGGTGACCGGCTACCTTCAGCGGACCCTTGCCCGGGACGGGTGGTGGGCCCCGACGTGGTCGGACATCGGTGCGAACCTGCTGATGTTGTGGCAGTGGAAGCCGCAGACCTATCCGTTCGTGGACCTGTCCTATTGGACGCTGCCCGTGCAACTGGCGGCGTTCACCGCCGTGTTGGTGGTGGTCCGGGTGCGGTCGTGGCGCCGTGGGCCGCGTGCCGCGGTGTGGTTGTGGTCCGTGCTCGCGGCGGAGCTCGCGTTGTGGCCGATCCGCACGTACACCGCGTGGGAGCCGTTCCGCATGGTGCACGACGGACTCGGGTGGCACCGCGCCCACTTGTTCGTCGTCGGCGTCGCGGTGTTCCTGGTCGCGACGGGGCGCATCGGCCGCGTGCACGGCGCCGCCCTCACCGCGGCGGGCCTGTTCGAGCAGTGGCTGCAACTGCGCGGTGTTGTCATGACGGTGCTCATCCTGCTCGCCGTCATGGGCGTCCATGTGGCGGCCTGGGGCCCCGACTGGGACAGGGTGCTGCCGAAGTCCGGGCAGCGGGCCGTACGTTGGCTGGCGGGCATCAGCTACGGCGCGTACCTGGCGCACTTCTCACTCGGCATCCTCGCGATGCGCTATCTGTACGAGGCCGGGGCCGGGCCGGTGGTGCAGGTCCTCGGGTTCATCGCCACCGGCATCGTGGTCGGGTGGGTGCTGACAGTCGTGGTGGAGCGCCCGGCGTACCGGGCGTTGTGCCGTCGGCGGGACCGTCGCCGCGACGGCCGAAGGGCGGTCGGGGTCGTGCGGGCAACCCGTGTGGTGCGTACGCCGGCGTCCACCGGCGCGGTGATCGCCGTGGCGTTCTTCGGCGGTGTTCTGGTGGTGGCGGTCATGGACGTCTCGGGTGCGGCGCGGCACACGGCTTGGGCGTTCCTGGCATTGTGCGTGTTCGCCTCCGTGGTGACGTACCGCGCTCCGGCACGTGCTGTTGCCGCCGTCGGCGTCGCGGTGGTGTGCTGGCTGCTGTACAGCGGCTTCGTCGTACCCGAGGTGGGCCATCTCGGATGGGACCCGGCGGCCGACACCCGTCGCCTCGGCCTGCTGCTCGCCGCCGCACTGCTCGGCATCGGCGCACACACACTCGCGCGCCGTCCAGGTGGTCCACTAGCGCGAGGAGCGGAGTGACAGGCTGCTGACGACCGGGGCGGGCCGGAGGTGACCGACATGAGCCGGCGACCGCCGACACGTGTCGGCGGCTACGCTCCGGCGAAGACGATCATCTGGTCGATCCGGTCGCGGCGCAGGTGCACGACGTCGGTGCCCGTGAGTTGTGTGCCGTCCCCGGGCATGCGGTAAAGCCATTGGTAGCGGGCCCATTCGCCGGGTGCGTCGACCTCCGAGCACCGCAGCATGGTCCCCGGCCCGGCCGGATGCCGCCGCATGTCCAGGACGAACCGCTCCAGCAGCTCGCGCCGTGACAGGCCGGCGAGCTTGCGGCCCAGCAGGGGCCGGCCGTCCTCGTGCAGGTACGCACCGCGCGGTTCGCTCGCGAGCGGCTCCTCCCACCCGCGGTAGAGCGCCGTGACGCGCGTGGCGAACCCGACCGCGAAGGCCAGCGGCGCGCTCGCGGTGCGCGGCAGCCCGGCCTGGTCGAGGGCGATCCACACGGCGCCGGTCAGCACCGCGATGCCGACGAACCACTCGCTGCGGACGAACTGCTTGGGCGGTACGCCGCAGGCGACGTCGATGAGGAAGCGGCCCGCGGTGGGCCCGATGACGGCGAGCGCGAGGCAGCCGAGGATCGGCAGGTCGGCGTCGACGTCCTCGTCGGCTTCCAAGGCGAGGTCGTCACCGCGGTCTGGAACCGGATCACAACTCCCGGAGAGTGGAGGACGCTCGCCCTACCGCGGTCGGCCGTGCTCGGCGGATCAGAGGAGGACGGCGATTCGCGGCCAGGAGTAGACGACCTCGTCGGGCGGCGCCTCGCCCGCGAGGGCTCCGCCTTGGGAGGCGTAGAAGCGGCGGGCGGCTTCGTTGGACCCCAGTACCCGGACCGCCAGCGAGCCGAGCCCGTCGGCGGACAGGTCGGCGGCCACGGTTCGCAGCAAGGCGCGGCCGTGGCCACGGCCTTGCCGATCGGGACGGACCGCAAAGGCGTAGATCTCGGCGTCATGGCCGAGCTTCGGGTCCGCGGGGCCGCCCATGATCAGACCGACGACCGTCTCGTCCGGCAGTTGGGCGACTCTGGTGCGGCCGCGGCCGTTCGGACGCCTCGGCAAGGAGGTTGGGGAGCCAGTTGGCAGCCGATTGTTTGCGGGTGACGTCGAAGTCGTCGAACGCGCTGAACGCGGCACAGGTGATCTCGGCCATGACGTCCGCGTCGGCGGGGAGGGCGTACCGGATCGGCATGTGCGGAGACCACGCGGAGACTCCGGTGGTGGCGGTCGGTGAGGGAGCGTGTTGCTGCTGAACGGGCGTGTGCAGCAGGCGACTTCGCGTGACGCGCGTACGTCAGCTCTTGACGGCATCCGCAATCTGTGCGGCAGCTTGTGCGGGGGTGAGGTGAGTCGTGTCGACGACCTCGGCCTCGGCGTGCAGCCACGTGCGGGCCGCCTCGGCGTACGGTTCGAGGTACTTGAAGCGGAACTCGGACGGGCCCATGACGGTGTCGCCCTGAATGCGCCCGCGCAGCGTGTCCTGGTCGGCGTGGAGTACGAAGTGCCGTACCGGGATGTCATGTCGGGCCAGGCCCGCGCTGATCTCGCGCCAATACTGCTCGACAAGGACGGTCATGGGGATCACCAGAATGCCGCCGGTGTAGTCGAGTACGCGGTGGGCGGTCTCGACCACGAGCGTGCGCCACGGCGGCCAGTGCTGGAAGTTGTCCGTCTCGGGCAACCCTGGCGTGATGTCCATGAGTGTCTCGCCGACCTTCTCGGCGTCGAACACGCGGGAATCCGGGATCAGCGGTTGCACGAGCCCGCTCGTCGTCGTCTTGCCTGCGCCATGGGTGCCGTTCAGCCACACGATCATGGACAACGACGGTAATGCGGTACGCGCTCTGCCGCTGGTCCCGACGTACACCGCGCCCGACTCCCCGCTTGCGTGCCCACCGAAATCGTGTGGGCCGCAAAGGCGGCACCGCTTACGTACCACAGTTCGTGTTGTGCACCGGAGCCCTTCGGTGGGCGGCAAATGGTGCGCGAAAGCCGTAGTTTCCCGTCTTTCCCGCTGCCTAGCATGCTGAGTATTCGGTCCGGAACCCGACGGGGCGTCGAGGCAGGAGACGCCCCGTCGAACACCGCTGCGCGCTTCAGGAGCGTCGGCGCATCGGTGCTCCACACGATGCCGTCCTCGGCTGGTCCGAAGCCGCACGTCCGTCCCGACAGCCGTCTCAAAGGGCACGTTCATGACCGCCATACCCGCTGTTCCCCCGTCACCTGGCGCACGTACGGCGTCCGCCCACCGGCGCCGCGGTGTTCTCCGCGCCGTGGTCGCGGTCGTCATCGCGAGCACGGCAGTCGCCGCCTGTGACAGCGGCGGTTCCGCCGGCGCGAAGAACTCCGAGGCTCCGAACCGCGGGTCGGCACCCTCGTCCGAGGCGTCCCCGTCCCCCAAGCCGAAGGCGGCGCTGCTGCCACCGCACGTGGTCCCCGCCTGGAACTCCCCGCCGGAAAACGAGTCCCGGACCGGGAACGCCGGCGCCAACGGCAACAAGGGCCAAGACGTCCCCCGCGACGACGCGTTGGGCACATGGCAGGTCGGTTCCACGCTGTTCGTCGGCCGCGGAACGGCGATGAAGATGTTCGACATGCAGACCGGGAAGGAACTCGGCAGCGTCGCGCCGCCCGGCCGCGGCATGAAGCCCTGCGCGATGACCGAAGCGGTCAACAAAGACGGTATCGGCGCCATCGCCTGGACCGTCTACGACGACGGGTCCAGCGACGGCGCCTGCAAGAAGCTCTCCTTCGTCGACGCGCGGAACGGCGGAAAGGTCCTGCGGACCACCGAGTTCGCCGGGAAGAAGCGCAAGGACGGCAGCCCCTGGTTCTACTACGAGTCGAGGATCGGGTTCGTCGGCGAGGACATCGTCGCCGCGCTGACGCCGACCTCGGTGGTCGCGTTCCGCGTGGACGACGGCAGCACCGCGTGGACCTGGGAGAACCGTTCCAAGGACCCCTCGGTCTTCCCGAACACCGTGCAGATCGCCCCGGTCGTCAACACCGCCATGAAGACAGGGCCCGATGTCGTCGCGGTGATCAGCGACGCAAGCCAGTCCGGCGGCGGGTACGACCTCGAACTCGTCACCCTGGACGCCGCCGGCCGTCAGATCGGCGCGCAGCCGACCCCGTTCGAGGGTCCCGTGCCCGACACCAACGCCGAGATCGTCTCCGCGGCACCGATCACCGTCATGTTCGCGCCGGACCTCGGCGACGAGCTTCCTCCGCAACTGCTCCGCTTCGACCGGGACGGCACCCAGGTTGCCTCGTTCCCGCTCGCGGCGCAGCAAGGCCCTGTCGACTACCAGGGTTCGCGTACCCTCCACGGCCAAGTGCTGCTCCCGTACCGCGTCTCCGGTGACACCCTGTACGGCATGACCAGGCGTGACCCCTTCAGCAGCGAAGGCCGGCCGGGCGTCGTGGCCTTCGATCTGTCCAGCGGCGAACTGCGCTGGGAGGTCCCGAGCGCCGACATGGACAAACTGGTCCTGGTCGAGGCGGACAAGGACGGCCTCGTGGCGGTCAACGCCTCCTACGACCGCGTCCGAGTGGAGTCCTACGCCGCCGCCGACGGCCAGGTCACAGTGCTCAGCGAGGCGTCGCCCTTGAACATGCAGTTCCCGGTTTCCACCGACTCGATCATCACCATCGCCGACGGCCGCATGCTCGTCACCAGGATCACCCCGATCGGTTACGGCACCCAGGCATTCGCCGCCCCCTGACACCCCCTGGCGCCCGCGCCGCCTTCCGTGCTCGGCAAGGGACAATCAGGCAGCCGAAAGTGCGACCTCGGTCGACTTGATCAGCGCGGTCACCGTCGAGCCCGCGGCCAGGCCGAGGTCCGTCACGGCGTCCTTGGTGATCGACGCGGTCAACTCGCCGCCTTCGACGGCCACCCTGACCGCGGCCATGGCGCCGCCGGTGACGACGTCGGTGACGGTGCCGAGGATCTGGTTGCGGATCGACAGCCCCCCGACCGGCCCGGTGGCCAGCGAGACCTCGGTGGACTTCACGAGAACGGTGACCGCGGACCCGTCCGCGAGACCGAGGTCTCTGACCGCCTCGAGCGTGATCACGGCCGTAACCTCCTGGCCCCCGACCAGGCGTACCTTCACGGCCGCCATGACCTCGCCCGGAGTGACCGCGGTGACGGTGCCGGCGATCTGATTGCGGATGCTCAGGCTCATGTGGGAACGCCTCACGGTCGATCGAAACGGTCGGCAGGCCGCCTGGCCACACCGAAACCCACGCTAATGCGGACCAGTCACCCCCGCACGTGCCACCCCGACAGCATCACCCACTCGGCGCCCTCCCCGCCCACCCCCACAAGACAAGCCCAAGCCGGCCCCCTCGTCCCACGGGGCGTCACTTCGCCGTCCACGACCGCACAACACACCAACTACCCCACCCAGCAAACCCATTGGCCACAACCCAACCAACCCCATCCCCCACACACCTACAGCGAACGCCGCACACCAAACTCACGCTCTGAGCCTTGAGCTTGTTCCGCTTTGACAGACGCCGTCGTTGTGGCAGTCAGGCCGCGATTGCGACTCCGTATTCGACGGGTGTGCGGTAGCCGAGGCTGCTGTCTCGATGTACTCGGCGAGGTCGGTGCGGGCTGTGGCCCTGTTGGGCCAGGGCGGCCGGTGTCGAGGTCGTTCTCGAGGGTGGCGACGAACGACTCGGCGAGTGCGTTGTCCCAGCACCGACCGGTGCGGCCAACCGAGAATCGGACCCCGAACTCGGCTGCGAGCGCACCGAATTCACGACCGGTGTATTGGCAGCAGCCCGGCGGTGGTCGGCGCCGTGATGATCCACCACGGGGCGTCGCCGTCGACTCCGGCGGCGCCGCCTTCGGTCGGGGGGCGGCGCCGCCGGGTGGGGAGGGCGGGGTCAAGGGGTGACGATGGGGAAGTCCGGGTTGGGGGTGTCGAGCAATGCGTTGAGTCGGGCGAGTACCTGCGGGTCGCCGTCGACCTGCACGCCGTCGAGGCCCTTGCCGGCCAGGACGCCGAGGAGTTGCGGCTTGGTGAGCGTCAGGGCGAGGTCGGCCTTCCCGCCGTTGCCGGAGCCGTTCTTGGTGCTGTCGCGGTAGGTCAGGGCGCCGTTGGACAGGGCGATGTGCCAGGTGCGGCCCTCGTCCGTCAGATGCCAGTCCATGGTGAGTTTCTCGTCCCACGCGCGCGGGCCGTCGACGCGGATGGCGAGGGAGTCGATGAGCATGTCGACGGTCAGCGCCATCGCCATCTCGGGGTTGGTGGTCTTGATCGAGGTGTGCGCGATGTGGCCGCGTAGCTCTTGGGCGCCCATCAGGTAGAAGTTGCGCCAGGTGCCGTTCTCCGCGCCGTGCCCCAGCTTCTCGAACACGGACGCGAGGGCTTCCTTGGTCGCGGTGTTGGTCGGGTCGGCGAACACCGCGTGGCCCAGCAGGGTGGCGGCGAACCGCAGGTCGCCGGCGTCGGCGTACTCCTTGCCCTTGGCGGTCAGCGCGTGGACGCCGCCGTAGTCGGCGGCGAACCGCTTGGCCTGCTCGACTGGCGGGTGCTCCCACAGGTGCGCGGGGTTGCCGTCGTACCAGCCCATGTAGCGCTGGTAGATCGCCTTCACGTTGTGCGACAGCGAGCCGTAGTAGCCGCGGTTGGCCCAGCGGTTCGCGACCGCGGGCGGCAGTTCGAGCTGCTCGGCGATCTCGATGCCCGTCAGGCCCTTGTTCGTCAGCCGCAGGGTCTGGTCGTGCAGGTACGCCCACATGTCCCGCTGTCCGGCCAGGTGCTCCACGATCCGGGCCTTGCCCCAGGTCGGCCAGTGGTGGGAGGCGAAGGCGACGTCGGCCTGGTCGCCGAACAGGGCGATCGTCTCGTTCAGGTAGTGCGCCCAGATCCGGGTGTCACGCACGACCGCGCCGCGCAGGGTCAGGATGTTGTGCATGTTGTGGGTGGCGTTCTCTGCCATGCACAGCGCCCGTCGGTCGGGGAAGTAGAAGTTCATCTCCGAGGGCGCCTCGGTGTCCGGCGTCATCTGGAAGACGATCCGCACCCCGTCGACGGTCTCCTCCTGACCGGTGTGGGTGATGTCGACCGTGGGCGGGATCAGCGTGATCGTGCCGGTCGAGGTGGTCATGCCCAGCCCCGCGCCGATCTGCCCGGCGGGCCCCTTGGTCAGCTCGGCGCCGTACATGTACACCGCCCGGCGCGTCATCGCACCGCCCGCGTACACGTTTTCCGCCACCGCGTGTTCCAGGAACCCTGCCGGGGCGATCACCGGCACCGGCGCGTGCCCGTGCGGCACCACCCCGCGCGCGCCGCCGAAGTGGTCGCCGTGCGAATGGGTGTAGATCAGCCCGGTCACCGGCCGGTCCCCGCGGTGCTCCCGGTACAGCGCGAGCGCCGCCGCCGCGCACTCCGCCGAGATCAGCGGGTCGATGACGATCACGCCGGTGTCGCCCTCGACCAGCGTCATGTTCGACAGGTCCAGGTTCCGCACCTGGTAGATCCCGTCGGTAACCGCGTACAGGCCCTGCTTGTTGCACAGTTGGCTCTGCCGCCACAGTGACGGGTGCGCGGTGTCCGGGCAATCCGTGTCCAGGAACGCGTACGCCTCCCCGTCCCAGATCACCCGCCCGTCCTCGGACCGGATCACCGCGGGCGACAACGCCGCGACGAACCCCCGCTCGGCATCGTCGAAGTCGGCCCGGTCCGCGAAATCCAGTGCAGTCATGCACACCGAATAACCCGACAATCATTAACTTAATCAACGAATCAGACAAATCTGGCAATGGTCGCCGGGCGGTGGCCAGTGGGCGGGGGCTGGCGTCGGCTGGATCACGCGCGCGGGGGTGCGAGTGGTCTGGGCGTGGAGGTCGGGAACGAGCCGGCGCCGGTTGACGTGGCGGCGGCGGGCGGTCTCGGGTTCCAGGTGCAACCGGGTGGCGATGACGGGCCAGGTGTCGCCGCGTTCACGGTCGTGGGTGACCGCGGTGGCGGTGAGGGAGTCCAGGAGCGCGGCGAGGGCGGGGATGTGTGCGGTGAGTGCTTCGGGGCCGGCCGCGCGGCTGCCTGGGCGGCGGCCAGGAGTTCGGCTGTCTGGCGGAAGCGTTGTGCGAGGGCGAGGTACTGCTCGTCGTCGAGGGCGGGGCGGCGGCGGTCGCGGTGGCGTGCCTGGCGGCAGGCGGCCGAGCAGTGCAGCTGCGCGGGCACGGCCTGGGTGGGCAGGGGCCGTCCGCAGCGCGGGTTGGCTCGACTGGATGAACGGCAGGCCCGCCGCGGTGGTGTAGACGTTCACCGCGAGGTTCTCCAGCGACGCGGCGGTCTGCAACGCCATCACGTCGTCCGCGACACTCGCCGCCGCCGCGCGGTTGGTCCGCAGCAGCACCGCGCCCGCGGAGGCGCCGCCGAGGAATGCCGGACGCCACCAACGGTGCGTCCTGGACTGTTCTTCGGCCGTTGCGTCGGCGTGTTCGTCGAGTGAGGCGCGGGTGATGCGGGTCGCGTCGCTGTGGAGGTCCTCGGACTGCTCGGTGGGTTCCGCCAACAGCCGGGTGTCGATGGGCTCAGCCACCACGGCTCCCTTTCGTTCCGCCCGCCGGATGCGGGCCGGTACTTGGGCTTCGCTCCCGCTTCCGGGGCGGATTGGCGCGTATCCCAAACGATCGGCATTCACCCGTGCGAGTGGCGAAGGCACGTACCTCACGCGCCACCCGCCCGATCGGGGCGGGATGGCCCGGCATCTGACGAAGCGCCACCGGAGCCGCGGGAACGCTCGATGTGGGGGTGCGGGGAGTCGGGGCCGCCGGACGGTGGACGAGCGCGGGTGACAGGCGTGTTGCCCATCGGCTGTCAGCGGCCGCGGCCGGGAGCGCGGGCCGGTGCTGGGTGGAGGTCGCTCGAAGAGGTGGCGTGGGGCCGCCTGTTCGCAGATGCCGGGAGGTCGCGGCGGCCGTTACGGGGTCCGCGATGAGCAGCAGCGTCTCCTCCAGGGGCCACAACCTGGTGGCCCGCAGGCGACGCGGTGGTGGCGCGTCGCGCTGCCGTTCGGCCGCATCGTCCCCCCGGGGAATTCTTTTTTGTCCGCTTACGGTCGATTCGTGGTCCGGTGCGACCGGGCCCTTGACTCTTTGGAGAGACCATGCGGAAAACAGTGATCGCTGCGGCTTGACGCGGACAACTGACCGGGACAACTGACCCGGGCTGCGACGCACAGCGAACGGCCGGGGCCGGCGCCATCGAAGGCGCCGGCCCCGGCTTTCGAACGTCCCCGCACGATCGTGCCGACGGCGTCCCGCAGGTGTAGCCCAGGGGAGCGGAAGCGAAGACCCCGAACCGGTACGGCCATTCGTGGGGTTCCCCGGTGCCCACCCGGCAGGACAGCGCCGGCACTTGCCGGCCCCGCGGCCGCGAGCCGAACGAGCCCGCCGGTTCGCAGCTTGCCCCAGGACCGCGGCGGAGCGCCCCTACCAACCGCTGCCGTGGTTGCCGCCCTGGCTCCCGCCGCCGTGGCCGGGGTTCGCCTCCGGCTTGCCGCCCGGCTTGTGTCCCGGCTTCGCACCCGGCTTGTGGCCCGGGTTCTGGGCCGGCTTGCCACCCGGGTCCGCGCACGGCTCCTCAGCCGGCTTGTGACCCGGCTTGTCACTCGGCGCGTGACCCGGCTTGTGACCCGGCTTGTCACTCGGCGCGTGACCCGGCTTGTGACCCGGCTTGTCACTCGGCGCGTGACCCGGCTTGTCACTCGGCTTGTGTCCCGGTGTGTGACCCGGCTTGTCACTCGGCTTGTGTCCCGGTGTGTGACCCGGCTTGTCGCCCGGGTGGTGGGCCGGTTTGTCGCTTGGGCAACCGCACGGCTCGGCCGGCTTGTGGCCCGGCTTGTCGTTCTGGTGGTGCGCCGGGTTCATGCCCGGGTATCCGGCGGGCTTGTGCTGGGAGCCGCCGTCGACGTTCGCGCAGAAGTTGCCGAACGCCGGGTTGAGGACGCTGATGACGCCGATCGAGTTACCGCACACGTTGATCGGCACGTGCACCGGGATCTGGATCAGGTTGCCGGACAGGACACCCGGCGAACCGACGGCCGCACCGTCGGCGCCGGAACCGGCGAACGCGGCGCCGGCACCACCCACCACCAGCGCGGCCCCGGTGACCGCGACGACGGATGCCCGCTTCAAAATCTTCAAGAGATACTCCGTGTTTTTCCCAGACTTGCGGCACGGGCGATCCGCGACGCGTCGCTGCGCGGGTCCAACCACAACTAGGTCGATCCGCCGGCAGCCGGGCGGGAACGGACTCGCCCCACCTCCGTCACTCCTGTCCCGCCACCCCCGGGATATGGCGGCCATACGGGTAGTGGCGTCGCGCGATCGGGTGTGTCTGCCCCACCGGCGATGACCGACCAGTCCGCGGTGTCCGTGGGCGCGTCGCCGCGGGGGAGCACCACGCCCACAGCGCTCCCGTCGGAGGCTGGCGAGCGCTCGGGATGGCCTGGTGCATTCGGGTCGACGGCGGCGACGGGGGCCACCACGGTGGCCAAGTCGTACCGGCTGCTGAAGGCGATCATGCAAACGGCGTTCGAGGAAGACGAGTTGATTCCACGCAATCCGTGCCGGATCAAGGGTGCGGGAAAGGAGTCGGCTCCGGAGCGGCCGATTGCGACGGTGGCCCAGGTCGACGCGATGGCGGATGCGATGGGTCCGCGGTGGCGGCTGCTGGTGTTCTTCGCGGCGTACTGCTCGCTGCGTCCCGAAGAGCAGGCGGAGTTGCGGCGTGAGGACGTCGACGTCGAGGCGCGGTCGCTGTCGATCACGCAGGCGTCGCCGGAACTGACTACCGGGCGGCGGGTGACTGGCGATTCGAAGTCGGCGGTGGGCAAGAAGGACGGTGTTCTATCCGGAGTTCCTGGATGCCGACGTACAGCGGCATCTGGAGTTCTATGTAGAGGAGTCGCAAGACAGCTTGCTGTTCGTGGGGGAGCGCGGTGGCGCGTTTCGGCGGTCGACGTTCGGGCGGAAGTGGCGGAGGGCTCGGACGGCGGTCGGGCTGCCTGGGCACTTTCACTTCTACGATGTGCGGCACACGGGCAACACGCCGGCGACTCAGGCCGGGCGACGTTGAAGGACGTCATGGTGCGGTCGGGGCAGTCGACCGAGAAGGCCGCGCTGATCTATCAGCACTCGACGGATGAGCAGCAACAGCGGGTCGCCGAACAGCTCGACCGAAAGGTGCGGACGGACCGGGAGCGTGCGGCCGGCGGGGGCAAGGGGGCGGCACGGCGGGGGAGGCGCAGGGGAGCCGCCAACCGTCCGAAGGGCGGGGCTTCTGGCACGGATCTGGCACGTGACGACTGAAAGGTCTAGACAACAACGAAGGCCCGGGTCCGTGACCTGGGCCTTTGCTTTGGAGCGGGCGACGAGAATCGAACTCGCGCTCTGAGCTTGGGAAGCTCATGTTCTACCATTAAACTACGCCCGCGTTGCGGCCCTGGTGGGGGTCGCGGGTCACACTGTACCTGATTCGGTTGGCGGGGTGCAGGCGTGTTTTGGGGTGGGGGGCGGGCCGGGGTGGTGCCGTTTGGGTGTATCCCGGGGGCAGCGACTACCCTCTGTCTGTGCTGCTTTCGGACAAGGACATTCGCGCGGAGATCGACGCCGGTCGGGTTGGCATCGACCCGTTTCAGTCGGAGATGGTGCAGCCGTCCAGTGTGGATGTCCGACTTGATCGGTTTTTTCGGGTCTTTGAGAACCATCGATACCCGCACATCGATCCTGCGGTGGAGCAGCCTGATCTGACCCGGCTCATCGAGCCGGAGGGGGACGAGCCGTTCATTCTGCATCCGGGCGAGTTCGTGTTGGCGTCGACGTACGAGGTCATCACGCTGCCGGATGACGTGGCTAGTCGGCTCGAGGGCAAAAGTTCGCTCGGGCGGTTGGGGTTGCTGACGCACTCGACCGCCGGGTTCATCGATCCGGGGTTCTCGGGGCACGTGACCCTGGAGTTGTCGAACGTGGCGACGCTGCCGATCAAGTTGTGGCCGGGGATGAAGATCGGGCAGCTGTGCCTGTTCCGGTTGTCGTCGCCCGCCGAGTTTCCGTACGGGTCGTCGGTGTACGGCTCGCGGTACCAGGGGCAGCGGGGGCCGACGGCCTCGCGCTCGTTCCAGAGTTTCCACCGTACGAAGATCTGACGGTGCCGGCCTGGGGTCGGCAGGTGCAGAAGTCAGGACAGCGGCGCGCGGCGCCGCCCGAACACGTAGGTAGGGCCCCGACAATGACCGACGTGCGCGAGAACCTCACCTGGGAGCTCCTCGGCACCGCGACGCGGGAGCTTGCGGAGCGGGTCGCGGAGGACGGGTACGAGCCGGACATCATCCTGTCGATCGCGCGCGGCGGCGTGTTCGCGGCGGGGGCGCTGGCGTACGCGCTGGATGTCAAGAATCTGCACCTGGTGAACGTGGAGTTCTACACCGGCGTGGGGACCACGCTGGAGATGCCGATCATGTTGGCGCCGGTGCCGAACGTCATCGACTTCACGGACAAGAAGGTGTTGGTGGCGGACGACGTCGCCGACACCGGCAAGACGCTGAAGCTGGTGCGCGACTTCTGCGAGGGCGCGGTGGCCGATGTGCGCTGCGCGGTGATCTACGAGAAGCCGCAGTCGTCGGTGAAGTGCGAGTACGTGTGGAAGTACACCGAGGACTGGATCAATTTCCCGTGGTCGGTGCTGCCGCCGGTGGTCACCCGGGAAGGCCAGATCCTCGACGCGTAGGGGAGCCGGAGTCCCCGGACCGCGGCGGCGGCGGGCAGTTGGGTGAGCCGCCGGACGGACAACTGGAAGCAGACGTGACGAAGGCCCCGTGGCCGGGTGGGTGGCGACGGGGCCTTCGCGCGGCACTGTGCGGCACTGCTGGGACCCGGGGACCGTGAGTGCGGGGGTCGGCCGGGTCCGGCCCGCTTCCGCGTCCCCGGACGGCGTGGCCGGGCGGGCGACGACCGTGCGGTGCGGATGCGGTGCGGGCAGGGGAAGCGCTCAACCACTCACCTCCTCGCGCGCGTGCGGGGGCCTGGCCGGGTCCTGCTGGCAGGAGCGGACCAGGGTCCCCAGGAGTTCGACCGCCTCGGGCAGTCGCCGGTCGGCCGGGTCCGGGGGCACGGCCCAGCGCGGCTCGGGGCCGTCCGCTCCGCACGGGCCGGAGGGAGCGAGGACGACGTGGCCGATGCCGTGGTGGCGTACGTCGAGGTGGGCGGCGTCGTTGTGGTCGATCGTGTACCAGTACACGTCGCGCGCGCCGGGGCGCACCAGGAACAGCAGGCGGTCGGACGGCAGGTGCACGACCGGTCCCGGGGTGAAGCCGAGGTGGTTCAGCTCGTGGATCGCGGCGTAGCCGACGTGTGCGGGGGCGTCGAGTACGTCGAACTCCAGGCCGGTGGCGAGCAGTACCGAGTACGGCCGCCGGTTCCACCACGTCCTGATGACCTCGGACGACCGGCTCGCGGCCGCCAGGTCCACCGCGTCGGCGGGGTGCGCGCCGGGCTCCGGGCATCGGAGCGATCGGCAGGAGCAGCGGTCCTGGTCGACGTAGGCACCGGGCAGTACGGGCCATCCTCGATCCGTCGCGTAGAAGAGGGCGGCGGCCTGCAACGCCGCTTTGGTGCGTCTCCGCACGAGCATGTCCGGTCCTTAACCGCGGCGGTGGTGCGTCCCGGACTCGGTGGGGGGATACCGGGGATCGCCGCGTGGTCGCGTGCGCTGGATGTGCAGTTCCTGTCTCGTTGCGTTCCCGTGAGACGAGGAAACCGCGTCGCGCACGCGACGGGAAGATCCATCCGGGGCCTACATGGTGCCGCTTGTGGTCCGGGTGGTCCGCTTGTGGTCCGCTTTGCTCGTTCCGGCCCGTGTGCGGCACTGGTACGGCCCTCGCGCCGCCTCGCGCGGCCTCGCGCGGGACTTCCGCGCGGGTCCCGAGGGGCGCCGACTACGCGGACGTCAGCGGCAGTTTGAGCACCAGGAGCAGGGCGATCAACTGTACGGACACCGCGCCCAGCGCGCGCGCCCAGGCCAGTTCGTGCACCCGCATCGCAACTGCCGTGAGCAGCCAGGCCGTCAGCGCGAAGGACGCCACTCCGACAACCATGACCGCGTTGTTGTCGTCACTGGCGAACAACGACACCACCAGACGCGGTGCGTCGGTGAACCACGCCACCAGCGCGGCCAGCGTGATGAACGGCCCGGCGTCGCCGTTGCCGCCGAGCATCTGCGCCAGCATGTTGGACACCCAGCCGAGCACGACCATGAAGCCCGGGACCACGACGGCGGTGATGAGCATCGCCGGAACGCTGGTGGACAGGGTGCTGGTGACGACCTCGTCGCGGGCCTTGTCGTTGGCGACCATGGCGAGCACGCCGCAGATCGCCGAGACGATCAACGCGGGCCACCAGAACGCCTGGTCCCGCGCCCGTTCGAGCGTCGACAACGGGCGGCTGAGCAGGCCGCCGGACAGTTCCTGCCAGGTCAGCGGGCGGGACGGCGGGGGTGCGTAGGGGGCGTACGCCGCCTGGGCGTTGGGGTCGTACGGCTGCCCGTTGCGGTACACCGTGCTCTGCGCGCTCCGGCGCGGCGCGGGCGGCGGCACGGCCGGGGCTACCTGCGTGTACCCGTCGGGGGTCTCGCCGTAGACGTAGATGCTCGTCTCGTCGGGCAGCGAGAGCGGACCACCGGGGTACGCCGACTGCTGCTGCCCGCCCGGCTGTGCCTGCCGGGGGCGCGGCTGCGGCTGCTGCGGCTGCGCATAGTGCCCGTGCTGGGACTGCGACTGCGGCTGCTGCTGAGGCGGCGCCTGCCGCGCATGCGGTGCGGGCTGCTGCTGCGCGTACGGCGAGGGGTCCTGCGGGCGCGGTAGCGGCCGACCGTACTCGTCGTACTGGTCGGGTTGGCCGTACTGCGGTCCTTGGCCGTACTGCGGTCCGTAGGGGTAGCGGTCGTTGCCGGTCACACCCCTGACGGTACCGGGTGTGCGCCGGGTGGTGTTGTCGTAGGACTGACGTAATTTCGCGGGATGGATTGGTAGATCTGGAGACGTCGCCGACGCGCCCGGCCCGGACGCCGAAGCGCCGGGGACCGAGAAGGTCCGCCGGCGCTCCGGATCACCCGACAACCAAAACAACCGCGGCGAAAACGACATCCGCGACGCCCAAGACAACAGCGACGTCCGCGCGTCGACTACGACGGCTGCTCGCTCGCCGCCTCCTCGTTCGCGGCCCCGCCGGCCGCCCCGCCCGCGGGCGCCTCCGCCGGTGCCCCGACCAGCTCGGGCACCTTCACCGACTGCAGCAGCAGCTGCGAGACGTCGACGACCTGCGTCGACTCCTTCGCCTGGCCGCTCTGCTTCTTGCCGGTGACCGAGTCGGACAGCATGACGAGGCAGAACGGGCACGCGGTCGAGACGATGTCCGGGTTGAGGGACAGCGCCTCGTCGACGCGCTCGTTGTTGATGCGCTTGCCGATGCGCTCTTCCATCCACATGCGGGCACCGCCCGCGCCACAGCAGAAGCCGCGCTCCTTGTGGCGGTGCATCTCCTCGTTCCGCAGACCCGGCACCCTGGCGATGATCTCGCGCGGCGGCGAGTAGATCTTGTTGTGCCGGCCGAGGTAGCAGGGGTCGTGGTACGTGATCAGGCCCTCGACCGGGCCGACCGGCACCAGACGTCCTTCGTCCACCAGGTGCTGCAGCAGCTGCGTGTGGTGGATGACCTCGAACTTGCCCCCCAGCTGCGGGTACTCGTTCGCGATCGTGTTGAAGCAGTGCGGACAGGTGGTGACGATCCGCTTCTTCGACGCCGGGAGCTTGGTCGACTCGTCCTCGTCGTCCTCGCCGAACGCCATGTTCAGCGTCGCGACGTTCTGCGCGCCGAGCATCTGGAACAGGAACTCGTTGCCCAGGCGGCGGGCGGAGTCACCGGTGCAGGACTCCTCCTTGCCGAGGATCGCGTACTTGACGCCCGCGATGTGCAGCAGTTCGGCGAACGCCTTGGTGGTCTTCTTCGCCCGGTCCTCCAGCGCACCCGCGCAGCCGACCCAGTAGAGGTAGTCGACATCGGCGGGCTCGATGTCCTCGCCCATGATCGGCACCTCGATGCCGGTCGCCTTCTTGAGCTCCTTGACCCAGTCGAGGCGTGCCTTGGGGGCCAGGCCCCACGGGTTGCCCTTGTTCTCCAGGCCCTTGAGCATCGTGGCGGCCTCGGACGGGAACGCCGACTCGATCAGCACCTGGTAGCGGCGCATGTCGACGATGTGGTCGACGTGCTCGATGTCGACGGGGCACTGCTCGACGCACGCGCCGCACGTGGTGCAGGACCACAGCACGTCCGGGTCGATGATGCCGCCGTCCTCGGCGGTGCCGATCAGCGGACGCTCGGCCTCGGCGAGTGCCGCCGCCGGGACCTTGGCCAGCTGCTCCGAGGTGCCCTTCTCGTCGCCGCCCATGTCCTTGCCGCCACCCGCGAGCAGGTACGGCGCCTTCGCGAACGCGTGCTCGCGCAGCGACATGATGAGCAGCTTCGGGGACAGCGGCTTGCCGGTGTTCCACGCGGGGCACTGCGACTGGCAGCGGCCGCACTCGGTGCAGGTCGCGAAGTCCAGCAGGCCCTTCCACGAGAAGTGCTCGACCTGGCCGACGCCGAAGATGTCGTCGTCCTTCGGGTCCTCGAAGTCGATCTGCTGCCCGCCCGAGGTCATCGGCATGAGCGCGCCGAGCGCCACGCCGCCGTCGGGGTCGCGCTTGAAGTAGATGTTGAAGAACGCCGTGAAGCGGTGCCACGCGACACCCATGTTCGGGTTGACGCCGATGGTGACGGCCCACGCCATCGAGATGACGATCTTGATCATCGCGACGATGTAGATCAGGTTCTCCAGGCTGTCGACCGACAGTCCCTCGAACGCTTTCACCAGCGGGTACGAGAACGGGTAGTGCGCGTTCCACGACGACTCGTCGTTGAGCGCGCCCTCCAGGCCGCGCAGCGTCATGATGCACAGGCCGACCCCGAGCACGACGCCTTCGACGAAGTACGCCTGCCAGAAGGTCGAGCCGGAGAACCGCGACTTGCGGCCGGCCAGGCGCGGGTGGTTGAGCTGGCGGATGACGATCAGGACGAGGATGCCCAGGATCGTCATGAGGCCCATGAACTCCTCGAAGAAGTTCCAGACCACCCAGTGGCCGATGATCGGCAGGTGGAACTCGGCGTCGAAGAGTTGTCCGTACGCGTTCACGAGCGTCAGGATCAGCGCGCCGAAGCCGACCATGACGAACCAGTGCGCGGCTCCGACGATGCCCCACTTGAGCATCCGGGTGTGACCCAGGATCTCCGTGAGCATGGTGGTGAGGCGCTTGCCGACGGGTCCCGAGCGTCCGAGAACCGGTTGGCCGAGCTTGACGTACTGATAGATGTACGCGGCGGCTCGCCCGAGCAGGGCGAAGCCGACAACGCTGATGACCAGCGCTATGACGATGGCGGCGAGCTGCATCGCGGTTCTGCTCCTCCGGTGGGACGTCCCTTCCGGGGCGTGTATCGGCCGTCAGCGTACGGCCGTGCGTAGATCTTACCGACTAGTAACTTATCGGCTGAACGGATGATCTCCATCACTGTCATATGACGACCCGTCAGTTTTCCTGACTTCATGCTGCCATGCCGCGTCGGACGTCCTTGCGCGGGATCCCGGCAGGTGCTGCTCGATCGCGGATATCCGAGCCCACCTACCATCCGCACATGTCCGACCGATCCACTCCTCCACCGCCGCCGTTCCCTCCGCCGCAGCCCGAGCGCCCGCCCGGCCCGCCGCCGCAGTCCCAGCCCGGGTACCCGCAACCGCCTGCGCCATACCCGGGGCAGACCGCGCCCCAGGGCCATCCGGGGTACGCCCCGGACCCGCAGGCGAACCCGTATCCGAGCCCGCCTCCCGGCCCGAACGCGTATCCGGGCACGTACCCGAACCAGTGCGCCCCCGGCTACGGCCCGCCCCCACCCCAGGGCGGAGGCGGCGGCCGGCGCAAGGTGATCGCCATGGTCGCGGCGGGCGTTGCGCTCGCCCTGGTCGCCGGTCTCGGCGCGTGGTTCGCGCTGGCCGGGGACGACGAGGACAAGGCGTCGGCCACCGGCGGCGGTTCGACCGCCGGCCCGGGAGGGCAGCAGACCACCGGTTCCGGTGGAACGCCGCCCAAGGAGTCGGAGGCCAAGGTCGACCTCACCCGCCTGTGGGCCCTGCCCGCGGCGACGTCGGACACGTCGCTGCGCGGCGGCTGGGCCGGCGGCGACAAGGTGTACGTCCTGCGCGAAAAGGACATCACCGTCCACGACCTGGCGACCGGTGCCGAGTCCGCGAAGGTGGCCATGCCGGCCGGCTTCGAGGAGATATGCAGCGTCAAGGACACCCCCGTCGAGGGGGTCGGGCTCTTCGCCTGGGAATCGCCCGACGGCGGCTGCGCCAACGTCACCGCCGTGGACCTCGCCAAGAACACGGTGCTGTGGACGGCGAAGGACCTCTCGGAGGGCCTTTCCTTCGAGGTGGCGATCGGCGCCTACGGTGACCTCGCCGTCCTCGGGGCGGACGACACCGCCGTCGCCGTCGACCTCCGCACCGGCGGCGAACGCTGGCGGTGGCGGGCAAGCTCCGCCACGCCCCCCAAGGGCGGCTCCGGCTGGGACATCTCCGACCTCGCCGTCAGCGCCGACCAGGTGGCCCTGACCCTGCAGTCGTCGGCGTCGGGAGCCGTCAAGTACATCGGCGGCGTCGCGGTGCTCGACCCGGCCAAGGGCACCACCCGCGGATCCACGCAGCTGGCCAACGGCAACGACAGTTGGCCGACCCTGCTCTCGGCCGCGCCGCTCGTCGTGCTCGACGAGTACGACGACCCCAACGCCGACGAGGGTGCCAGCAACCTCGCCAAGGCCCTTGTCCTGGACGGCACCGCGAAGCCCACCGCGGAGATCCCGGTCGGCAAGGACGGCCTGGTACTGGACGAGCGCGGCTTCGACTTCATCGACCCCAACGAGAACCTCGGCGGCGTCCTCGTGCACGGGAACGTCCTGTACACGCAGATGGGCACCGACGAGGACGAGGGGAAGGTCGGGGCATTCGACCTGACCACCGGGAAGCTGATCTGGTCGGCGTCCGTGGGGATGGAAGGCTACGTGCGCATGCTCGAGGCGGACGAAAAGGGCTTCACCCTGCTCGTCGGCGGCAGCAAGTACGACGGCGGTGAGGGCAAGGTGATCCGCTTCGCCGCCGCGGACGGGAAGCCGACGACGGTGCACGTGCTGCGCGCGGGACCCGGCGCGGGATCGGGCGCGGGATCGGGAAGCGGAGCCACGGGAACCGGCCCCACGCGCGCGACGGACCCGAAGGAAGGCGTCGTCGTGGACCCCGAGGGCCTGGCCGTCGTCCTTCCGGACAACCGCGTGCTGCAGTTCTCCACGAGCGACGCGACCCGTCCCGTGGAGATGTACGGCGCGAGCTGATCACAAGAACTGATCACAAGTACCGACTCCGAGTGCCGACTCCGAGCGCCGACTCCAAGGGCCGCCCCTGGAGCCGACCCTGAGGATCCGACCCGATCCTCCGGTCGGTCCGGGGCGGCTCGGAGCGTCGGGTTGATGGTGCTTGACCTGGTTCGCCTCCGTGTATGACGCTGCTACAGGCAGTAAAGTTGAGTCAGGAATACTCAAGCGGTTTGACGCCGTTGTATCGGGCGTTCATCCTTGAGCGCGTATCACTCAACACTTCCCCGAGCAGTCCCCTGGAGGCTCCAACATGGCACGTGCGGTCGGAATCGACCTCGGTACGACGAACTCTGTCGTCAGCGTTCTCGAAGGCGGCGAGTCGACCGTCATCACCAACGCGGAGGGGTCCCGGACCACACCGTCCGTGGTGGCCTTCGCGAAGAACGGTGAGGTGCTCGTCGGCGAGGTCGCCAAGCGCCAGGCGGTCACGAACGTCGACCGGACCATCCGTTCGGTCAAGCGTCACATGGGCACGGACTGGTCCGTCGCCATCGACGACAAGAAGTACACCCCGCAGGAGATCAGCGCCCGCATCCTGCAGAAGCTGAAGCGCGACGCCGAGGCGTACCTGGGCGAGAAGGTCACCGACGCGGTGATCACCGTCCCGGCGTACTTCAACGACGCCGAGCGCCAGGCCACCAAGGAGGCCGGCGAGATCGCGGGGCTCAACGTCCTGCGCATCGTCAACGAGCCCACCGCCGCCGCGCTGGCGTACGGCCTCGACAAGGGCGATGAGCAGACCATCCTCGTCTTCGACCTCGGCGGCGGCACCTTCGACGTGTCGCTCCTGGAGATCGGTGACGGCGTCGTCGAGGTCAAGGCGACCAACGGCGACAACCACCTCGGCGGCGACGACTGGGACCAGCGCGTCGTCGACCACCTGGTGAAGCAGTTCCAGAACGCCCACGGCGTGGACCTGGCCAAGGACAAGATGGCGCTGCAGCGCCTGCGCGAGGCGGCGGAGAAGGCCAAGATCGAGCTCTCCAGCTCGACCGAGACCACCATCAACCTCCCCTACATCACCGCTTCGGCCGAGGGCCCGCTGCACCTGGACGAGAAGCTGACCCGCGCGCAGTTCCAGCAGCTGACGCAGGACCTGCTCGACCGCGTCAAGGTGCCGTTCCACAACGTCATCAAGGACGCCGGGATCCAGCTCTCCGAGATCCACCACGTCGTCCTGGTCGGCGGCTCGACCCGGATGCCGGCCGTCGCCGAGGTCGTGCGCGAGCTGACCGGCGGCCGGGAGCCCAACAAGGGCGTCAACCCGGACGAGGTCGTCGCGATCGGCGCCGCGCTCCAGGCCGGTGTCCTCAAGGGCGAGGTCAAGGACGTCCTGCTGCTCGACGTCACCCCGCTGTCCCTCGGCATCGAGACCAAGGGCGGCATCATGACGAGGCTGATCGAGCGCAACACGACGATCCCGACCAAGCGTTCGGAGATCTTCACGACGGCGGACGACAACCAGCCGTCCGTGCAGATCCAGGTCTTCCAGGGCGAGCGCGAGATCGCCCAGTACAACAAGAAGCTCGGCATGTTCGAGCTGACCGGCCTGCCGCCCGCGCCGCGCGGCGTGCCGCAGATCGAGGTCACCTTCGACATCGACGCCAACGGCATCGTCCACGTGTCCGCCAAGGACCTCGGGACGGGCAAGGAGCAGTCGATGACCATCACCGGCGGCTCGGGCCTGCCCAAGGACGACATCTCCCGCATGATGCGCGAGGCCGAGGAGCACGCCGAGGACGACAAGAAGCGCCGCGAGGACGCGGAGACCCGCAACCAGGCGGAGCAGCTCGTCTACACCACCGAGAAGTTCCTCGGCGACAACGGCGACAAGGTCCCGGGCGACGTCAAGACCGAGGTCGAGGCCACCCTCGTCGAGCTGAAGGACGCGCTCAAGGGCGAGGACATCGCCAAGATCCGCGACGCCGCCGAGAAGGTCGCCACCACGAGCCAGAAGCTGGGCTCGGCGATGTACGCCGGCGCGCAGGCGGGCGACGCGGCCGGGGCCGCGGGTGCGGCGGGCGCTTCCGCGGGTAACACTGCGGGGACTCCCGACGATGATGTCGTCGACGCGGAGATCGTCGACGAGGACAAGCGTGAGGGTGGTGCTGCGTGACGGAGGGGACGCACGGCTTCCCCGAGGAGCCGGTGATCCGCGACAAGCGACGGATCGATCCCCAGACCGGTGAGGTCCGATCCACCGCGGCGCAGGAAGGGGCCGCCCGCGAGGGCGGTCCCGCCCCCGCCGAGACCGCGGCGGCCGGCGGCGGCTCCTCGGCCGAGCTGGACGAGGTCCGCAACGCGCTTGCCGAGCGCACGCTCGACCTGCAGCGGCTCCAGGCGGAGTACGCCAACTACCGCAAGCGCGTCGACCGCGACCGCCAGGCGGTGGGCGAGGTGGCCTTGGTCAAGGTGCTCACCGAGCTCCTGCCGGTGCTGGACGACATCGGCCGCGCGCGCGACCACGGCGAACTGGCGGGCGGCTTCAAGTCGGTGGCCGAGTCGCTGGAGTCCATCGTCGCCAAGATGGGCCTGCAGAGCTTCGGCAAGAAGGGCGAGCCCTTCGACCCCGTCGTCCACGAGGCGCTGCTGCACAGCTACGCCCCGGACGTGACCGAGCCGACCTGTGTGGAAATCCTCCAGCCCGGCTACCAGTTCCGCGAGCGGGTCATCCGTCCCGCACGCGTCGCGGTGGCCGAGCCGGCGGAGGCGACCGAGGCCCCGGCCTCGGAAGCGGACAGCAGCTGAGCCCGCGCACGGCCGCACGCGACAGACTGACCAGACCGGAGGGAGGCGGGACGCCGTGAGTACCAAGGACTACCTCGAGAAGGACTTCTACAAGGTCCTCGGCGTCCCGAAGGACGCCGGGACCGCGGAGATCAAGAAGGCGTACCGCAAGCTCGCCCGCGAGTACCACCCCGATGCCAACAAGGGTGACGCGAAGGCGGAGGAGCGGTTCAAGGAGATCTCCGAGGCCTACGACGTACTCGCCGACGAGAAGCGGCGCAAGGAGTACGACGAGGCCCGGACCCTGTTCGGCAACGGCGGCTTCCGCCCGCCGGGCGGGGCCGGTGCCGGCGGCTTTCCCTTCGACCTGGGCGACCTGTTCGGGCAGCCCGGAGGGCCGGGCCAGCCGCCCGGCGGTGCCGGGGGCATCGGCGACCTGTTCGGCGGCCTCTTCGGCCGCGCCGGTGCGCGGCAGGCTCCGCCGCGCCGCGGCCAGGACGTCGAGTCCGAGGTCACCCTCAACTTCTCCGACGCGGTGGACGGCGCCACCGTGCCGATCAGGCTCACGAGTTCGGAGCCGTGCCACCACTGCAACGGCACGGGCGCGGCGGCCGGCACCATGCCGCGCGCGTGTCCGACGTGCAGCGGCACCGGGCAGACCAGCCGCAACCAGGGCGGGTTCGCCTTCTCCGAGCCGTGCCGCGACTGCAAGGGGCGCGGGCTGCTCGTCGACGACCCGTGCATCGTGTGCCACGGCTCCGGGCGGGCCCGCAGCGCGCGCACCATGCAGGTGCGAGTGCCCGCGGGCGTGCAGGACGGCCAGCGCATACGCCTGAAGGGCAAGGGTGCCCCCGGCGAACGCGGGGGTCCTGCCGGGGACTTGTACGTCGTCGTGCACGTGCGTCCGCACCCGGTGTTCGGCCGCAAGGGCGACAACCTGACCGTCACCGCCCCGGTGACATTCCCCGAGGCGGTGCTCGGGGCCGAGGTCACCGTGCCCACTCTGGGCGGTACCCCGGTGACGCTCAAACTCCCGGCCGGTACGAAGAACGGCGCGACCCTGCGCGTGCGGGGCCGCGGCGCGGCACGGAAGGACGGTTCGCGCGGCGACCTGCTGGTCACCGTGGAGGTCACCGTCCCGAAGGACCTGGACCCGAAGGCGCTCGAGGCGCTGGAGGCGTACCGGGCCGCGACCGCATCAGTGGACCCGCGCGCCAAACTGATGGAAGCGGCGAAGGGAGCGTGACATGCGAGCGGACGGAGGTCTCCCCGGAGGCCTGCCAGGCGGGTTCCCCGGCGGCCCCTCCGGAGGCCGGTCACCCGGGCGCCGCTACGAACTGAGCGAGATCACACCCGTGTACGTCATCTCGGTGGCGGCCCAGCTCTCCGGCCTGCACCCGCAGACACTGCGCCAGTACGACCGCCTCGGCCTGGTCTCGCCGGACCGCACGGCCGGGCGCGGGCGCCGCTACTCGGCGCGCGACATTATGCAACTGCGCGAGGTGCAGCGGCTCTCCCAGGAGGAGGGCATCAACCTCGCCGGCATCAAGCGCATCCTCGAACTGGAGAACCACGTCGAGGCGTTGCGCATGCGCGTCGCCGAACTGGAGGCCGCCGCGGCCGAGGCGGGCGCCGTCCAGGCGCAGCGCGAGGCCGCGGTGCACGCGTCGTACCGCCGGGACCTGGTGAGGGTCCAGCCGCAGGGCACCGCCCTGGTGGTGTGGCGGCCCAAGCGCGGCCGCCAGGACTGACGCGGAAACGACCCGAACAGGCACGCACGTGTGTGGGCCCCGTACCGGACCGGTACGGGGCCCACACATGTTTCGGTGTCCTTCGCGGCTACTCACGCGCCGTCGCCAGCGCTCGGGCGGCGTGGCTCACGTCCGGTACGGGGTGCGCGCGCAATTCGCGTACCAGGGCGCGCCATTCGGACGACCACCCGGTCAGCGGGCCGGTCTCGCCGGCCAGCGCGAGGGCGAGCAGCCCGGTCGCCACGGTTCGGTCCGCGGCCAACGCGGCGACCGGGGCGAGGAGTTCGTCCGGTGTCACCGGCGCGACGTAGCTCGTGACCCGGGCGCGTAGGCGGCGGCCCGCCCGGAAGGCCAGCAGCGGGCTGTCGGCGCACCGGACCGCGACCGCGCGCAGTCCTGCGGTGATCACGTCCTCGTCGCCGTGCAACGGCACGGCCTCGGCGAGCAATTGCACACCCTCGTACGGGAATCCGCGGTTGTCGGCCAGGTGTTCGGCCAGGCGCCGCACCTCCGCCGCGGTGACGGACGGCGGCTGCTGCCGTGCCCACGCGCGCGTGAGCTTCACGAGGTGGCGGAGCCGCCGCGCGGCGGGCCGGTCCCGACCCGCCGCGGCGTCCAGCGGCCCGCCCGCCTCGGCGTGTGCCGCGTCGGCCAACACGTCGACGGTGGCGAGGAATTCGTCCCCCGCGAAGCCGTCCCTGACGAGCCCTTGGATCGCCTCGGCGGCGTCCTTCCAACCCTTGCGCACGGTCAGGTCGCGGACCGCGGCGTGCACGCGCTCGACCTCGCCCGGCGCCCACGGCGACCACCGGGTGAACGCCTGGTACGCGGCCCGCCGCACGGCGGCGTGCTCGTGCCCGCACGTGGTGACCACCAGGGCCGCGAACCGCGCACGGTCACCGGCGGCAAGGTCGAGCGGGTGCACGGCGACGGGCACGGTGGCGACGTCCCGCGGCCCGGCGACGGCGCGTTCGACGACTGTCCAGGAGCTCGGCCGATCCAGGCGCGACAGCAGGGCGACCAGGGCCGCGCGCAGGACGTCGCGGTGCACGTCGTCGCGCGTGGCCGTGTCCGCGACGCGCTCGACGCCGTCCGGCACCCCGCGCTCGACCAGGAGCCGCACCGCTTCCTTGCGCACGGTGACCTTGCCGGCCGGTGCGGTCAGCAACGCGTCGAGGAGCGGCCCGAGTTGCGAGGGGGCGACGTACCGGCTGACGCGACTGGCGGTGTACATCGCCGCGTGCGTGTCGTCGCCGGAGACCCGGGCGAGCAGCACCGGAAGGATCTCGGCGTGCCCCTCCACCCGGGCCGCGCCGGCGAGTGCCGCGTCGCGCACGAGGGCGTCGGGGGAGTCGAGGTGGGGCAGCACCAGCGCCCGTCCGGTGCCCGGCACGTGGGCCAGGTCGGCGAGCCAGGCGGCGCGTTCGGTGGCGGGCAGGGTCTCGTCGGTGACCTGCGCCGCGGCGAGCCGGGCGTACGCCTCGCGCTGCCGGGGCAGCAGGCGTGCGGTGTCGCGACCGATGCGGGGCACCCAGACGTCGGACGCGGGGGCGAAGCGGCCCCGCGGCCGTTCGCCGGTGAGGTAGGGGTCGAGCAGGTCGGTGCGGCGGCGCAGCACCGCGTCGCGTACCGAAGGCAGTGTGAACGTGGACGGATCGGCGGCCAGGACCTCCGCGGTGCGCGCGTCGCGGTGCCGCGGGTCGGCGAGCCGGTGCGGGACCGCGGAGGAGGCGGCGCTTGTGTCGCCGAGCCGTACGGCCTCCTCCAGCAGGTCCTGGAGCGCGTCGATCTCCCAGCCCTTCCGGCCGAGTTGGCCGGCGAGCGCGAGGGTGGGCGCGTAGTCGCGCCGGTCGGCGGCGGCCCGTACGGCCGGCAGCAGGGCGTCGAAGACCTGTGTCTCGATGCCGCGGAGGCATTCGTTCGGGACCCAGAAGTCCTTGGCGACCGAGGGCTGCCCCAGGGTCCGCCGGGCCCATTCGGCCAACTGCGAGTCGCCCTCGGCCGACCGACGGTCGGCTCCGGGCGATTGCCGGTCGCCGTCGGCCGCCCCCTGGGAGTCGGCGGCCCCGGCACGCCTGGTCACGTCTGCCAGGACCTCGGCGGCCAGTGACTGGAGCCTGGTGCGGGTCGCCCAGGACAGGTCGACGGCCTCGAACGCGTGGTGGCCGAGGACGTCCAGGGCATCGGCGGCCTCGTCGGTGAACAACCAGCGCGGGACGTCGTCGAGCGCGTCGAACACCGCGGACCGCACCGGGTCCTGGTCCTTGCGCACCCGGTCGAGGTCCTCGGTGAGGGCCGCGGCGAAGCGCCGGGGGTCGCGGGTGCGGGCGGCGCACCCGATCAGTGCGCGGTACCCGTTCGCGCGGTCGTACGCGTCGGGGCGGCGGCACTCGGCGAGCAGTTCCCCGCGCACTTCGTCGTACGGCAGTCGGGCGAGCATGTGCTGCCGTGCGTCGGTGTCGTCCTCTGCCTCGGCCACCGCGAGCATGCGGCGTGCCTCGGCGATGCGCCGTGCGGTGGGCAGGAGTTCGAGGACGTCCTCGTCGATCTCCCATTGGGACAGGTCGACGTCCGCGTGGACCGCGTCGAAGAACGCCTCGCGGGCGCTCGGCGGGAAGGCGCGCAGCAGGGATGTGAACAGGGCCTCGTTGTCGCGCACGGCGCGCCCGAGGTCGGCCAGGTTCTCCGTCGCGGCGGCGGCGAGGCGGTGGGCCACGCCGCGGGACAGGGCGGGACCGTGGTGGCCGGCGCGGATGAGCGCGTCGACCGTGCGGCGCGGGTCGGCGGCGACGAGCAGGTGAAGTCGGGGGGCGACGCCCCAAGGCATCATGCCCTGTCGGGTATGGCGTTCCAGCAGATCCAGTACGCGAAGCGGTCGGCTCTCCGCGGCGATTCCCACCGCCTGGCCGTGCCGCTGCCACCACGCCGCGCGCAACGAGGCGGGCAGGTCGGAGAGTTCGCGGTCGGCGGCGTCGAGGACGAGGTCGGGCGTACGCCGTGCGAGCGCGCGCGAGAGCGTGGGGGTGAACGGGAGCACAGGCAGGACGGCCGCCACGGCGTCGGGCGAGCAGGCAGGCAGCAGCACCGCGGCCTCGTCGGGGCCATAGGCCGCCGCGATGTCGCCCACGATGCGGTCGGCGAGAGCCGTACGCCGGCCGCGTCGGATCGCGCGGTACACCTCGGACCTGAGTATCTGGGGTGCGTCGTCGAGGAGTTCTGCCAGGGCGTCGTCCGGAACCGGCATCTTGGCGGCGGAGCGGACGGCCCAGCGCGCGAGGTCCGGTTCGGGGGCGTGTAGGGCGGTGGTCACGAACGCGGTGTCCGCGACCGAGATGGCCATGTGCAGGGCGGTCTCGCGCCCGAAGCGGTCCATGGCCCACAATTCGGCCAGGACGTCGGTGAGTTCGCCGGTCCGGGCGAGCTGCCGCGCGGTGTCGCGGGCGAGGCCGCGCCGCCCGGCGTATGGCAGGGCGTCGAGTGCCTCGAGGAGTTGCCTGACATGGTCGGCCGAGGACTGCGCTTGGGTGGGTGCCATCGGCCAAGTATCCGCAGCGGGCCGCGCGCGGTCGCGGGGATTTTCCCTCAGGCCGAGGCCGAGGCGCATGCCCAGGTCCGGGCCGCCGCGCTTGCCCACGCCAACGCTCAGTTCCAGGCTCAGGCCGAGGCGCCGGGGCTCGTGCCGGTCAGCCGCGTCCCATCGTGCGGTCGATGCGGATTTCGATCACGACGCGCAGTGGATTGGCGGACGGCGGGCGGTAGCGGGCGGCGTACCGGCGCTCGGCGTCGGCTATCGACGCGGGGTCGTCGCGCAGCACGGCGGTACCCTCCAGGGTCGCCCAGCGGCGCCCGTCGATCTGGCACAGCGCGACGCGCATGCCGGACGGGCCTGCCGCCCGTATGTTCCGCGCCTTGCGGCTGTCGCGGCCGGTGATGACCCGGGCGATGCCGGTCTCCGGGTCGAAGGTCGCGCCGACCGGGACCACGTGCGGGGTGCCGTTGGGACGGAGTGTGGTGAGCGTGCACAGGTGGTATTCGCGCCAGAAAGCGAGGTACGCCTCGTCGAGCGTCGCGGCGAACGCGCTCGGCGGCATGTCCGGCAGCGGCGTCGGCAGCAGCGTCGGACCCGCCGCCGGTATCCGCACGGGCGCCGTCACGGGGGCCGCGGGCGCGACCGGATGCGGGGTGACGGGGCGCGGGGTGACAGGGCGCGGGCTGGTGAGCGGTGTCGATGTGGGGCCGGCAGCGGTCATGTCCCGACCGTAGCCGCCGTGAAACCGGGCCTGATCTGCGGGGTCGAATCGCCCCTGCGGAAAGTTGAGTGGAATAGACTCAACTTTGTCACCGTTGACTCCGGTGGGTCGCCCGGGAAGCGAGCGCACCATGCCGCCGCGCCGGAACGCCCCGGGAAATGCCGTAGGAACGTCGCAGTCGCACAGAGAAGTCGCAGAGAAGTCGCAGAGAACCGTCGTAGCGAAGGAGTCGCAGCGCGCACATGGATGCCAACAAGCTCACCACGAAGGCCGCGGAGGGTCTTTCCACTGCCGTACGCAAGGCGGCGGCGTCCGGGCACCCCCAGGTGGAGCCCGCGCATCTGCTGCTGGCCCTGCTCGAACAGCCCGAGGGCACCGCGCTTCCGCTGCTCGCCGCACTCGGCGTCGAGCCGTCGCGCGTGAAGGTCGCCGCCGAGCAGGTGCTCGACCGGATGCCCCGGGCGCAGGGCTCGACGGTGGCCGCGCCGCAGCTCGCGCGCGAGACGCTGGCCGCCCTGAACGACGCGGGCGAGCGCGCGCAGGCGCTCGGCGACGCGTACGTCTCCACCGAGCACCTCCTCGTCGGCATCGCCGAGACGGGCGGTGCGGTGGGCGAGGCGCTGCGGGCGCAGGGGGCCACGCCGCAGGCGCTGCTCGACGCGTTCACCAAGGTGCGCGGCAGCGCGCGCGTGACGTCCCAGGACCCGGAGAGCACGTACCAGGCGCTGGAGAAGTACGGCCGCGACCTGACCGAGGAGGCGCGCGACGGCAAGCTCGACCCGGTCATCGGGCGCGACGCGGAGATCCGCCGCGTCGTGCAGGTGCTGTCCCGGCGGACCAAGAACAACCCGGTCCTGATCGGCGAGCCCGGCGTCGGCAAGACCGCCGTCGTCGAGGGTCTGGCCCGGCGCATCGTGGCGGGCGACGTCCCCGAATCGCTGCGTGGCAAGCGGCTGATCGCCCTCGACCTCGGTGCGATGGTCGCGGGCGCGAAGTACCGCGGCGAGTTCGAGGAGCGGCTCAAGGCCGTCCTGACCGAGATCAAGGACAGCGACGGCGAGGTCGTCACGTTCATCGACGAACTGCACACCGTGGTGGGTGCGGGTGCCACCGGCGACTCCGCGATGGACGCCGGCAACATGCTCAAGCCGATGCTCGCGCGCGGCGAACTGCGCCTGGTCGGCGCCACCACCCTCGACGAGTACCGCAAGCACATCGAGAAGGACCCCGCCCTCGAACGCCGTTTCCAGCAGGTGCTGGTGGGCGAGCCGAGTGTCGAGGACACCATCGCGATCCTGCGCGGCCTCAAGAGCCGGTACGAGGCGCACCACCAGGTGCAGATCGCCGACTCCGCGCTGGTGGCCGCCGCGACGCTCTCCGACCGCTACATCACCGCGCGCTTCCTGCCCGACAAGGCGATCGACCTCGTCGACGAGGCCGCTTCGCGCCTGCGCATGGAGATCGACTCGTCCCCCGTCGAGATCGACGAGCTCCAGCGCTCGGTGGACCGGCTGCACATGGAGGAGCTGGCGCTCGCCAAGGAGTCCGACCCGGCCGGCAAGGAGCGCCTGGAGAAGATCCGCCGCGACCTCGCCGACCGGCAGGAGCAGTTGAGCGCCCTGACCGCTCGCTGGCAGCAGGAGAAGGCCGGGCTCAACAAGGTCGGTGAGCTGAAGAAGCAGCTCGACGACCTGCGCGGCGAGGCCGAACGCGCGCAGCGCGACGGCGACTTCGAGACCGCGTCCAAGCTCATGTACGCCCAGATCCCCACCCTTGAGCGCGAACTCGCCGAGGCCTCGCACACCGCCGAGACCGCCGCCGCCACCGCGTCGATGGTCAAGGAGGAGGTCGGCCCGGACGACGTCGCCGACGTCGTGTCGTCCTGGACCGGCATTCCGGCGGGCCGCCTTCTGGAGGGTGAGCGCGGCAAGCTGCTGCGCATGGAGGAGGAGATCGGCAAGCGCCTCATCGGCCAGACCACCGCGGTCGCGGCCGTCTCCGACGCGGTACGCCGGGCGCGGTCCGGCATCGCCGACCCCGACCGCCCCACCGGCTCGTTCCTGTTCCTCGGCCCGACCGGCGTCGGCAAGACCGAACTGGCCAAGTCGCTGGCGGACTTCCTGTTCGACGACGAGCGCGCGATGGTGCGCGTCGACATGAGCGAGTACGCCGAGAAGCACTCGGTGGCCCGCCTCGTCGGCGCGCCGCCCGGGTACGTCGGCTACGAGGAGGGCGGGCAGCTCACCGAGGCGGTGCGGCGCAGGCCGTACACGATCGTGCTGCTCGACGAGGTGGAGAAGGCGCACCCCGAGGTCTTCGACATCCTGCTCCAGGTGCTCGACGACGGGCGTCTGACGGACGGTCAGGGCCGCACGGTGGACTTCCGCAACACGGTGCTGATCCTGACCTCGAACCTCGGCTCGCAGTTCCTCGTCGACCAGACCCTGGATCCCGCGGACCAGCGGGCCCGCGTCCTGGAGGTCGTACGGGCTTCGTTCAAGCCGGAGTTCCTGAACCGGCTCGACGACGTGGTGGTCTTCGACGCCCTCGGCACCGACGAACTCGCGCACATCGTGGACCTGTCGGTGGCCCGGCTGGGGCAGCGGCTGGCCGACCGGCGCATCACCCTCACCGTCACCGCGGCGGCCCGCGAGTGGCTGGCCCTGACCGGGTACGACCCGGCGTACGGCGCCCGCCCGCTCCGCCGCCTCGTGCAGACCTCGATCGGCGACCAACTCGCCCGCGAGCTGCTCGCCGGGGAGGTCGCGGACGGCGACACCGTGGTCGTGGACCTGGACGAGGCCCGCGACAAGTTGTCCGTCGTCGCGGAGAAGGCGGCGGCGACCGCGAAGACTCTCTGAGTTTCGCTCTGGGTCGCTGCCGTCTCCTGCGGCCCGGTCGTGAGATTTTCTCCGACGGGGACCGATGAGTTTCCGTCGGCCGACCGGTCGAACCGGTTGCCGACCGCAGCACCCGATATGACAGAGACATTGGAGACCCGCAATGCGCACCCTCATCAGCACCGCTTTCGTCTCTCTGGACGGCGTCGTGGAGGCGCCGGGCGGTGAGGCCGGGTACCGGAACGCGGGATGGACCTTCAAGGACGTCGAGTTCCTGCCGGAGGCCTTCGAGATCAAGGGCCGGGAGCAGCAGGAGGCCACCGCAATGCTGCTGGGCCGCGTCAGCTACGAGGCGTTCAGCCCCGTGTGGCCCGGCATGGAGGACTTCGCGGAGTACAAGGACATGCCCAAGTACGTGGTCTCGACCACGCTCGGCGACGCCGACCTGGTGTCGGACTGGGGGAAGACCACGATCCTGCGCTCGCTCGACGAGGTGGCGGCGCTGAAGGAGACCGAGGGCGGGCCGATCATCATGCACGGCAGCGCCACGCTGAACCGGGCGCTGTCCGACGCGGGCCTGATCGACCGCTACCACCTGCTGGTCTTCCCGGTGCTCCTGGGCGCGGGCAAGCGCCTGTTCAGCGGCACCGACAAGGACCGGCAGAAGCTGAAGCTGGTCGAGCACGAGGCGTACGCCAACGGCCTGCAGAAGAACGTCTTCGACGTCGTCCGCTGACACCCGGGGCCGGGTGGGGCGCGGCGGCTCCTCACTCCGGCCGCGGTCCGGTGTACGTGCCGGTCGGGCGGAAGCGGTGCGGCTTGGCCTGGTACTCCTCCAGGGCGTGCGCGATCCAGCCCGCGGTACGCCCGACCACGAAGACGCCCTCGCCCGCGTCGGCCGGCATCGCGCAGGCCAGGGCGAGGGCGGCGAGCGCCAGGTCGATGTTGGGCCGCAGCGCGGGGCGCCGGGACATGACCTCGGCGAGGTCGTCGAGGGTGCGCACGACCGCCGCCGCCTCCGGGATCTCCCGGAGGAACCCCAGCAGTTCGCGGGCCCGGACGTCCCCCTGGCGGTAGACGCTGGCCTCGTGGCCGAAGCCGGGGACCGGGATGCGTGAACGCAGGCGCTCCGAGACGACGGCCGCCGGGTCGCCCGAGGCGTGCGCCTCGGCGAGCAGCCGATAGGCCAGTGCGCTGGCGAGGCCGTGATGCGGTCCGTCGACCGCGCCCAGGCCGGCCTGCACGACCGAGTACGGGTCGGCGCGTACCGACGCCGCGATCCGGGCGGCGGTGGTGGACGCCGCGAGCCCGTGGTCGGCGGTGAGCACCAGGGCCGCGTCCAGGGCGGCGAGTGTCGCGGGCGACGACGGCCGCACGGTCAGCCGGGGCCACAGCCGTTCGGCCAGCGAGGGCGGGGGAGCGGAGGTCGGGGGATCAGACGTCGCGAGAACGGATGTCGGGGGCTGGGCCGCGGGTGGTGCGGTCCCCACGAGGGGGAGGGCCTCGACCATCGTGGCGAGGAGTGAACCGGCGGTGGCGGTCACGGAGTCCGCGTCGGTGGCGTACCGCAGCGGGTCCACAGCTGCGGCCGAGGCGACCGCGACCCGCATGCGGTCGATGGTGCGCGCGGCAGCGGGCAGCGTGCCGACGGCCGCTCGGGCGACCGCCAGGGAGGCGGGGTCCGCTTCGAACACCTCGTCGGCGTCCAGGGCTTCGCTCCACAGCCAGGCCGCGACCGACTCGAAACCGTGGGTGCGCACCAGCCGCGAGACCGGTGCGCCCCGGTAGAACAGGTCGTCGTCACGGATGAGCGTGAGGGCGGTGCGGACCTCCTCCAGCGCCGGGGAGCCGCCGCGGCCGCGGCCCGCGCGCCGGGCCACGGCGTCCACCTCGTCGGGCGCGAACAGGCTGGTCCGGCCGTCCTCCGCGCGCACGCTGGTCAGCAGTCCGCGGCTGACGTACGCGTAGACCGTCTCGACCTTGACCCCCAGGCGCCGCGCGACCGCGTCCGCGGTGAGCCGGTGCGCCGACGGTCCTTCAGGCTGCCCTCCCGGCAGTGCTCCCGACGGTGCTCCCGGCAGTGCGCCCGGCTGTCCTTCGCGAGGTGCTCCGGACCGTCCTCCGGGCTGTCCTTCGGTGGAAACCATGACTTCAGGGTCTCATATTGACTCGATCAATGTTGACGTTCTCAAGGTTGACCGGGAGAGTCGCAAGTACCCGCGGAATCAGCGGGATTCGCCCAGGACCCGCCCGCCGCGCCGACCCGGCCCGCAGGGCGGGATCCGCCACCGGAACCCAAGGGGGTCGCCATGACTGCCACCGCAGGACCGGCCGCCGCATCGCCCTCCGGACCGCGCCGCGACACGATCGTCGAGGTGCCGCGCGGACTCGCCGGGGTCGTCGTCACCGACACCTCGATCGGCGACGTACGCGGCCGCGAGGGCTTCTACCACTACCGCGAGTACTCCGCCGTCGACCTGGCCGAGCACCGCGCGTTCGAGGACGTGTGGCATCTGATGCTGCGCGGCACGCTGCCGGACGCCGTCGAGCGGGCCCGGTTCGCCCGGGAGGCCGCGCCGCTGCGCCGCGTGCCGGACGGCGTGCTGCCGCTGCTGGCGCCGGTCGCCGACGCGACGCGCGACGAGGGTCCCCTCGCCGGGGTGAAGGCGCTGCTGCCGCTGGTCGGCGCCGCCTACGGCATGCGCCCGCTGTACGACGCGACACCGCGCCGCCGCCAGGACGAGGCACTCGCGCTGGCCGCCCTCGTGCCGACGCTGATCGCCGCGCTGCACCGGCTCCAGCAGGGCGAGCGGCCGCTCGAACCGCGCGACGACCTCGGCTATGCCGCCAACTACCTCTACCTGGTGACCGGCACCGAGCCGGACGCGGCCCGGGCCAAGGCGGTCGAGGCGTACCTGGTGTCGACGATCGACCACGGCTTCAACGCCTCGACCTTCACCGGCCGCGTCATCGCGTCCACCGGCGCCGACCTGGCGTCGTGTGTCGCGGGAGCGCTCGGCGCGCTGACCGGGCCGCTGCACGGCGGCGCCCCCAGCCGCGCGCTCGACACGCTGGACGCCATCGGCACGCCCGACCGGGCACGGGCGTGGATCACCGACCGGGTTTTGGCCGGCGAGCGCATCATGGGCTTCGGCCACCCGGTGTACCGGACCGAGGACCCGCGGGCCCGCATGCTGCGCGGCATCGCGTACGAACTCGGGGGCCCGCTGGTGGACTTCGCTGCGCAGGTCGAGCGCGAGGTGGTCGCCGTGCTCGCGGACCTCAAGCCGGGCCGCGAACTGCACACCAACGTCGAGTTCTGGGCGGGGGTCGTGATGGAGCTGTGCGGGCTGCCGCGCGACATGTTCACCCCGACGTTCGCGGCGAGCCGCGTGGTGGGCTGGACCACGCACGCGCTCGAGCAGGCGGCCGACTCCAAGATCATCCGTCCGGCCGCGCGGTACGTCGGGGCGCCCGCCCCGCAGCGCGTCCCGGCTCTGACTTGACCTGACCTTGCCTGACCTGACCTTGCCCGGCCTTGCCGGACCCGCCCACCTGACGCCGTCCGGCCGCCGCCTCTGGGCGTCAGGCGAAATGTCCGGTAGAAAGTCGCTCCGGACTGCGTCCGGAAGCCGTTCGGAAAAAGTTTTTGACGAGGTGTAACGCGATCGGGTGCCCGCGGACTCTCCCATGCGTACGACCAAAGGGGAGGGTCTGTGGCGAGCACGGGGAAAGCGGCGGCGGAGGCGGACTATCTCGAGTTCGCCGCCGCACGCAGCAGCGCCTTGTTCCGCATCGCATGCCTGCTGACCGGCGACTGGCACCTGGCCGAGGACCTGGTGCAGGAGACGCTCGGCAAGGTGTACGTGTCGTGGCGCCGCGTCAGCGCGGCCGACTCGCCGTCCGCCTATGCCGACGCCATCCTCGTTCGGACGTTTCTGTCGTATCGCCGCAAACGCAGTTCGAGCGAGACACCGACCGGCGCGCTGCCGGACCGCGGTTATGCCGCGGACGATCCCGGCCTGCGGCTCACGCTGCTCGACGGGCTCGCCCGACTGCCGGAGCGCGACCGGGCGGTGCTGATCCTGCGCTATTGGGAGGACCGGTCGGTCGACGAGGCGGCGGAGGTCCTCCGCATGTCACCGGGGACCGTACGCGTGCGCTCGCTGCGTGCGCTGCGTCGCCTCCGCCGCCTGCTCGGCGACCAGTTGCCGCAACTCGCCGAGTGCTGACCGGGCTGCCGCCGCGCGCCCGCCACCCCCTCCACCCCACCCCATCGGAACCTCAGCTGACCGGCGAACCCGGAGAACGGTGACCGACCATGCCAGAACACCCCAGGTCCGACGAGGGGGACAGCACGTTCGAGCGCGGCCTCCCCGGCGCGCTGCGTGCGGCGTCCGACGACTTTCCCGCACCGAGCGCCGATCTGGTCGGCCGTGGCCACCGCCGCGGGAGGGGCCTGCGGCGTACCCGCAACCTCCGGATCGGCGTCGCCGCGACCGTGCTGACGGCGGCGGTGCTCGGTGGGACGTACGCGGTCGTCGGGACCGTCGGCGACGGCGGCGAGCCCACGTCCCTGGCGGCGCCGGTGCCGTCCGCTCCCGCTCTCGCCTCCGACCCGGCCTCCGCCGAGGTGCCGCCGGTGGACGGGGCGACGATGCTCGCGAACCTCAAGAGCCTGCTGCCGCCCGGTGGTTCGTTCTCCGAGGAGAACAGCCGCGGCACCGCTCGAGAGCCGGGGGCTCCGTACGGCGGCGGAAGCGCCGGGCTGATCTACCGGAACGCCGACGGCACCAGTGGCGTCGGCGTGAGCGTCGCCCGGGGCGGCGGCGGGGGTGTGTGCCCGCCGATCCAGGTGGCACCGCACTCCGAGTGCGCCAGTGAGACGCTGCCCGACGGTTCGACGCTGGTCGGCTCCAAGAGCTTCACGTACCCGAGCAAGAACACCGGCCAGAAGTACTGGTATGCCGTCATGACGTACCCCAACGGCGTCTCGGTGTCGGTCGGGGTCTACGGGGGCGGCGGCGAGAAGGCGACCACGAGCCCGGTCGCACCGATCCTCAGCATCGACCAGATCAAGGCCGCCGCGAAGAGCGGCACGTGGGCCGCGGCGGTCGCCTCGGTGGCGAGCCAGACCCCGGTTCCGCAGGCGCCCCCCGCGGGCGCCTCCGGGGACGACATTCTGGCGCTGCTCAGGACCTTCGCGCCGCAGGGCGCGGCGGTCACGAACGAGTTCGGCCAGACCGGCCACGCGAGCATGCTCGTGGACGACGGCAAGGGGAAGTCGGCCGTCGGCATCAACGTGCAGAGGAACATGACGCAAGCCCTGGCCGGGTTGTTCAGCTGCGGCGGCCTCGGCGAGGGCTCCATCTCCTGCACCCAGCGGACCCTCGGCGACGGCAGCGAGCTGCTGCTGATCAAGCGTCCGTCCGAGAAGGGCGGTTCCGCGCAGGTGTGGACCGCGGACCTGCTGCGTCCGGACGGCCGACGGGTCGTCGTGTCCGCGATCGACTCGGTGTCCGAGGCGGCGTCTCCCACGCGCAGCGCGCCCGCGCTGAGCCTCCCGCAGTTGGAGGCGGTCGTGACCGACGCCCGCTGGCTGGACCTGGTGTAGTCGTTCAGCGGCAGGTGGCGCGACTGTGCGTCACGTAGGAGCGGTCGGCCCCCGCCGGGGCCGACCGCTCCTACGTGAAACGCGCGTCGCGCCGCGGCCTCGGGCCGCCCTCCGCCTACTCGCCGTCGCGGTGCACGGTCTCCGGCGCGAAGCCGGGCAGGCACACCGCGACGTAGTCGGCGCCGTCCGCGCCGCGCGTGCTGTAGCGGACCCACTCGCCCGCCTTGGTGTGGATGCCCTGGCCCGCCGCGACCTCCTGCGAACCGCCCTGGTACTCCACGGTCAGGACGCCGCGGAGCACCACGGTGTACTCGTCGAACTCCGGGGTCTGGCCGGACTCCTCCCAGCCGCCCGGCGAGCTCATGTGGGCGATGCTCAGCGCGCTCTCGCCGGTGTTGACCCGGCCCACGTACTCGCGGATGATCTTGGGAATGTTGCCGGCCGCCTCGACGACGGTCGGCTTCTCGATGAAGTTGGGCATGCGGCCATCATCACCCGCCGACCGGAAAACCGTTGGCTGGGGGGTCCGGACGGGTGTCACGCTGCGGATATGTCCACACTGCGGGTAACCGCCGAGCGGTTGACCATACACACCCACCCCAATGCGGATGCGCTCGAACTCGCGCAGGTCGGGCTGTACCGCGCCGTCGTGGCCAAGGGCGTCTACCAGGACGGCGATTGGGCCGTCTACATACCCGAGCAGGCTGTGCTGCCCGCCGGGCTGATCGAGGAACTCGGCCTGACCGGACGGCTCGCGGGAGCCGACAAGGACCGCGTGAAGGCCATCCGGCTGCGCGGCGAGCTGTCCCAGGGCATCGTGTGCCGCCCCCGGGCGCTGGCCGCGACGGACCTCGCCGCGGCACACGCCGAGGGCCGCGACTTCGCCGGCGACCTCGGGATCGTGAAGTGGGTGCCGCCGATCCCCGTGCACATGAGCGGCGACGTGGTGGCCGCGCCCGACCTCCTGCCGTGGCTCGACATCGAGAACATCAAGCGCTACCCCGCCCTGTTCGCCCCCGGCGAGCAGGTGGTCGCGACCGAGAAGATCCACGGCACCGCCTGCCTCTACACCCGCACGCCCGACGGGGACTTCGTGTCCTCCAAGGGGTTCGGCGCCAAGAGCCTGTCGCTGGTCCGCTCCGAGCGGAACCTCTACTGGCGGGCCGTGCTCGGGCACCGGGTGCCCGAGGCCGCCGCCAAGCTCGCCGCGATCTTCGGCGCGGAGCGCGTCGGGATCTTCGGCGAGGTGTACGGGCAAGGCGTGCAGGACCTCCCGTACGCCGCCAAGGGCGGCGCCGAACTGCCCGGATACGCGGTCTTCGACGTGTCGTTCTCCGACGCCTCCGGCGCGCTGCGCTGGGTCGACGCGGAGGACCTGCCCGACGTGCTGGGCGGGCTGTCGGTGCGGCTGCCCGTCGTACCGCGCCTGTACGCCGGGCCGTACGACGAGGCGGCCCTCGTCGCCCTCGCCGAGGGCCGCGAGACGGTCTCCGGGACGGCCGCGCACCTGCGCGAGGGCCTGGTCGTACGCCCCGCGCGCGAGCGGCGCAGCGACGTCACCGGCACCCGCGCGATCGGCAAGCTCGTGTCCGAGGGCTACCTGACCCGGAAGGGCGGAACCGAGTACGAGTGACGGCACGCGCGCCTCACTCCGGGAAACGCCCGGTGACGTCCTGTGACCGGAGTCACCGGGCGGCGCCGAGATGGGAGAGGATGGCGGGGAGACGTCTGGAGAGGAATGTAATGAGCATTGACCCGTCCTCGATCCCGAGGCCGAACTTCGTTCCCGCGACCCCGGTCATCCGGCCGACGCAGGAGCTGATCAAGCAGGTCCTCACCGAGCTCGAGATCAACCACTTCGTCGACGACGAAGGGGACATCGGCGCTCCCTGGGAGGGCTTCCGCATCTACTTCATGCTCAAGGGCGAGAGCTCCGAGATCTACACGGTCCGGATGTTCCTCGACCGCGAGTTCGATGTCACGGACAAGCCGCGCATCCTCGAGGTCCTCGACGACTGGCACCGCCAGTACTTCTGGCCGAAGGCGTACACGCACGTCCACGACGACGGCCGGCTGCGCATCATCGCGGAGACCCAGCTCGACCTCGAACCGGGTATCAACCGCGAGCTGTTCGTCTTCACGACGCGCGCCTGGGTCAGCACCTGCATCTCGTTCTCGAACTGGCTCGCGGAGCAGCTTCCGCCGGCCGAGACGCCGGAGAGCTGAGCGCGTCCCGGCGGCGGCCGGCCGGTCCGGCGGCCGCGCGGCGTGTGCGAGAGGGCGGCACCCGACTTGGTCGGGTCCGCCCTCTCCGCTGTTTCCACCGCTCTCCCGCGTAGTCCTTCGCCGTCCCGCACGCTGTTCCTCGGCCGAACCGCTCCGTACGCCGTCGGGGGAGACCGGCCGCTCAGTGCAGCGTCGCCAGCCGCTCGGCGGCTTCGCGCAGGACCACCTCGCGCTTGCAGAAGGCGAACCGCACCAGCGGGCGCCCGATCTTCTGCGACTCGGGTGTGTCGTCGAAGAACACCTTCTCCGGGACCGCGACCACGCCGCACAGCTCGGGCAGTTTGCGGCAGAAGTCGAGGCCGTCGTCGAAGCCCAGCGGCGTGATGTCGGTCGTGACGAAGTACGTGCCCTGCGGCCGGTACACGGTCAGGCCCGCGGCCTCCAGGCCGGAGACCAGCACGTCGCGCTTGGCCCGCATGTCGGCGGCGAACCCCTCGTAGTAGGAGTCCGGGAGGCGCAGCGCCCGGGCGACCGCGGGTTGGAACGGCCCGCCCGAGACGTACGTCAGGAACTGCTTCGTGGTCCGCACCGCCGCGACCAGTTCGGGTGTCGCGCAGACCCAGCCGATCTTCCAGCCGGTGAACGAGAAGGTCTTGCCCGCCGAACTGATCGTGACGGTGCGCTCGCGCATCCCCGGCAGGGTGGCCAGCGGGATGTGCTCGCCGTCGAACACCAGGTGCTCGTACACCTCGTCGGTGATCACCAACAGGTCGTGCTCGACCGCGAGTTGCGCGACCGCGGTCAGCTCCTCACGGGTGAGGACCTTGCCGGTCGGGTTGTGCGGCGTGTTGAGCATCAGCAGGCGCGTGCGCGGCGTGATCGCGGCGCGCAGCGCGTCGATGTCGAGGTCGAACGTCGGCGGACGCAGCGGTACGCCCACGCGCACGCCCCCCGCCATCGCGATGCACGCGGCGTAGGAGTCGTAGTAGGGCTCCAGCGCCACCACCTCGTCACCGGGCTCGACCAGCGCGAGCAGCGCCGCCGCGATGGCCTCGGTGGCGCCGGTGGTGACCAGGACCTCGGTGTCCGGGTCGTACGCCCGGCCGTCCAGGTGCCCGTAGAACCGCTGCCGGTGCTCCGCGATCGCGTGCCGCAGGTCGGGGATGCCCGGGCCGGGCGGGTACTGGTTGTGCCCGTCGCGCAGCGCCGCGACGACGGCCTCGCGGATCTCCTCCGGGCCGTCGGTGTCCGGGAAGCCCTGCCCGAGGTTGATCGCCCCGGTCGTCGCGGCGAGCGCCGACATCTCGGCGAAGATCGTCGTGCCGAGGCCGTCCAGACGGCGGTTCAGCAGCGGTCGGCCCACGGTGGCACCACTTCCTCTTCTGATCGGGTCTGGTCGGCGTTGACTGGGCCGGTTCCGGCCCTGCCGGGATCTCCGGCGATCCTCGACCAGCTCGATGCCAACCGTCCAGCTTTCACCCACATGAGTGACCATCTTTCACCGTCACGGGTGACGACGGCGAGGCGGCCAGCCCCTACCGTGAAGCGAACCCCGCCCCGTCCGCCCCAATGGGCCCCCGCCCTGACGTCTACTAAGCGATGCATGCCGAACTGAGGACGACCTACTCCGACACCCGCGCCGACGCCCTGGGCTGGTACCTGGGCCTCGGGCCGTTGCCGCCGCTCGCGCTGCGCTCGCTCGACCTCGGCGGGGTGCGCCTGGAACTGCGCCTTCTGGGCGCGTCCCATCAGGTGCTCGTACACTCCCCGCACGGCGTCTGCTCCGAGACCGTCGCCTGCCTCGGCGGGCAGCGCACCCCGCTCCCGGCCCGGGCCGCGCAGCGGGTCGACGGCTGGGACTACGAGTTCACCTCGCTCGCCGAGACGCTCGCCGACGACGACTTCGAGGCTCGCGTGCGCACGCTGCTCGCCGAGGTCGAGGCGCACCCGGCAGGCATCATCGGCGCGTACCCGGGGGCGCCCTATGCGGTGACCGCGATAGTCGCCGAGCGCGTCGGGTCGGCACTCGGCTGGTCGACCTGGCACACGTACCCGCAGGAGCGGCGGATCGTCAGCACGCGCAGCCGGGCGACGTGAGTTCGTCGGACCTGACGCCGTTTCAGAGCGACGGAGCCGGTCCGTACCAGGTCGCCGGACGCCCCCGGGGCCGCTACCGCAAGGGCGAGGGGCGGCCGGAGCCGGGCGGGGCCGGGGAATCCCTGCCGCTGCCCCCGGGGGCGGCCCGCCGGCTGGTGCTCGCGGCCGTACTCGTCTGCTCGGCCTGCGGGCTGGTGTACGAACTGGCCCTCGTCGCGCTCGGCGGCCAACTCGGTCCGGACCCGGTGGCCGAGACGTCCGTCGTCCTGTCGGTGATGGTCTTCTCGATGGGCCTCGGCGCGCTCGCCGCCAAGCCCTTCGGTCACCGCCCGGCCGAGGCGTTCGCGGTCGTCGAGAGCGCGCTCGCGGCGGTCGGCGGCACGTCCGTGACCGTCGTCTACACCGGCGCGCACGTGTTCGGGCTCTACCGCGTGACGATGCTGACCGTCTGCGTCGCCACCGGCATCCTCGTCGGCGCCGAGATCCCGCTGCTCATGACGCTCGTGCAGCGCATCCGGCGGCAGGAAGCCGGGCACGCGGTCGCCGACCTCTTCGCCGCCGACTACGTCGGCGCCCTCGGCGGCGGCCTGCTGTTCCCCTTCCTCCTGCTGCCCGCCCTGGGCCAGGTGGGCACGGTCGCCCTGGTCGGGGCCGTCAACGCGCTCGTCGGGACCTTCGTGGTGCTGTGGCTGTTCCGCGCCGACCTCGACCGGCGCGCCCGGACCCGGATGTGCGTCCTGGTCTTCTCCGCGCTGGCTGCGATCGGCTGCGCCGCGGGGTTCGGACCGGATCCGCCGACGACGACGCGCGAAGGCGACGGACCGAAGTGCTCGTACACATGTAGTACCGGTGCGTAGGCTTCCTCTCGGTGTCGGGGTGTCGCACAGTTGTGCACGTGGCGGCAGCACCCGCTGTCTCCGCGACACCCGCAGGCGGAGGAGGACGACGAACCCATGGCGTACGAGGTCGTGGTGCCGATCCCGGTCCGGCTCGTCTGGGGCGTCTTCCACGACGCGGCACGGCTCGCGGAGTGCGTGCCCGGTCTGTCGAACGACGACCCGCCGCGTCACGAAGGCGAAGGCTGCTACCTGTCCGGCAGGCTGCGGCTGCGCGCGGGCGGCACGACGGTGACGTACCGCGGGGTGGTCGCGGTGGCCGAGGCCGAGCAGCCGCTCGCCCTCGTCGCCACGGCCGAAGGCGTGGAGGCCCGCGGCGAGGCGCCGGTCAAGGCCGTGCTCATGATCCGGCTCGACGACGAAGGGCCGTCCACGCGGCTGGTGTTCGACGGGACACTCAGCGCACAGGGCCGCACCGCGGAGCTGCCGCCCGAGCAACTGACCGCCGCTTGGCGCCGGTTGGCCGACCGCTTCGCCGCCGCGCTGACCGAGGAACTGGCTCCGGCGCGCGACCAGGAGCTGCCGGACGTCGCCCCGGCGCGCGCTGTCGCGGTCGTCGGCGCCGCGCCGACCGTCGTCGAGTCCCGCCCGCGCACGGTCGTCGTACCGGCTCCCGACCCCGAAGGCTCACGCGGCAAGCCGCTGGTACGCAGGCTCGTCCCGCCGGCCGCGCTGCTCGTCGGCGCGTTCCTGGCCCGCCGCGCCGTCCGGGCCCGCCGGCGCCGCAAGGCGGCCGGACGCGACGAGGACTGACCGGCTGACCGGGGGCGCACCGACCGCCCACTAGTGCTGTGGCCGGGAAGGTTTGCCGGTTCCTGGTGTTCGGTGCCGTGCATCGCAAGGCGCAGGCCCGAAGCTCGTACTCGGTCGTACTCGCGAGGGTCTGCAACGCGGCGAGGTGGGGTGCCGGGCGCCGGGAACCGGTGAACCTTTCCGGTCACAGCACTAGGCTTCCGGCATGAGCGCCGACCGTGATGCCCTTCTCGCCCAGATCAAGGACAAGGCCGTGGTGCACGGCCGCGTCACCCTGTCCTCCGGCAAGGAGGCCGACTACTACGTCGACCTGCGCCGGGTGACGCTGGACGCGGAGGCCGCGCCGCTGGTCGGCCGGGTCATGCTGGACGCGACCGCGGACCTCGACTACGAGGCGGTCGGCGGGCTGACACTCGGCGCCGACCCGGTCGCCGCCGCGATGCTGCACGCCGCCGCCGCGCGCGGCCGCAAACTCGACGCCTTCGTGGTCCGCAAGACCGGCAAGGCGCACGGCCTGCAGCGCCGCATCGAAGGACCCGACGTCGCGGGCCGCCGCGTGCTCGCCGTCGAGGACACCTCCACCACCGGCGGCTCGGTGCTCACCGCCGTCGAGGCGCTCCGCGAGGCGGGCGCCGAGGTCGTCGCCGTCGCGGTCATCGTGGAACGCGGCGCCGCCCCCGCAATCGAGGCCGCGGGACTTCCCTATGTGACGGCCTACTCACTCAGCGATCTCGAACTGGGCTGATTCACGAGAGTTTCTTTTCAACCCCGTTGCCAATTCACGGCCATTCGATAAGGTCATGGTCCGGCCCACCGCCAGACAGGGCGTTGGAGCCGGTATTTGCACGGGGGATTCCAGCATGCCCGCAACCGGCTCCTACGGCCCGCCTCGCCCTGTCGGCGACGGGCGACCGGACGCGGTGCGGACGTGCTCCGGTGCTCCTGTTGTGACGGCACCGCGTCGTTTATCGCGCGTCTGAACCATTCACGCGCGTTCGGCGGAATTCTCGATCCTGCGCACCGGGCCTGGGGCATTTCGCCCCGCCTTCGCCCGGATTTTTCGTTGTCCCCGAAATCCCCGAGGTTTTCCATGCAGCTGCGCCGCAGCCTTGCCGTGACCGCGGTCACGGCCCTCGCGTCCTCGGCGGCCCTGTTCGCCGCCCCGGCCGCCTTCGCCGACGAGACCACCACGCCGACGCCCACCGCGACGGCCACCGCGACCAAGGACGCGACGGCGACGACCACGCCGACCGCGACCGCGACCGCCACCGCGACCGGCAGCCCGAGTGCCGCCGCGCCGGGCGCCGAGACCCCGGCGGCCAAGACCCCGAGTGCGACGCCCACGCAGGCCGCCGCTCCGGAACTCCCGCCCGCTGGAACGGTGATCCCGAACGATCAGAAGGGCGACCAGCGCACCTCCGTCACCTTCGGGAACTTCCCGGCCAAGCTCGTCCCGGGCGCTGCGGCCAAGGAGTTCAGCGCGATCGTCAAGAACAACACCGGCAAAGCGATCGACGTCTCGCCGGAGATCTACCTCCAGACCGTCGGCGGCACGCTGCGCGCCGAGCACGTCAAGCTCGAGTACCTGCGCGACGGCAAGTGGCAGACCGCCAAGCTGGCGAACGTCGACAGCGAGGGCAACGCCGTCTTCGGCGTCATCGGCGGCGGCTGGAACGTCGACGACGATGGCTACTACATGTACGAGTCGCCGTACACCGTCGGCAAGAACGCCACACTCGACGTCAAGGTCCGCGTGTCGCTCACCGCTTCCGCTCCGCTCGGCGTCGGTGTGGGCGTGCTCGGCAGCGTCGCCTGGGTCAACGACGAGGAGTTCGCTTCCGTCGAATCGCAGAGCGACTTCTACGTCTTCCACATCGTGAAGACGGACGACGCTCCCAAGCCCGCCGACAACGGCACCAAGCCGAAGCCGAAGCCGAAGCCCACCAAGCCGGGTGCGGAGCTCGCGGAGACCGGTGGTGACGACTCGTCGGCGACCACCATCGCGATCGTCGGCGGTGTCGCGCTGGTCGGCGGCGCCGGTCTGCTCGTCGTGATGCGCCGTCGCAAGGGCGATGGTGCCGCGGCCGCCTGATCGGGCGTACGTGACACGGACGTGAAGGTGCCCCCGGCCGAAGCGGCCGGGGGCACCGTGAAGGGGGGGCGGGCGGGGTCGTGGGGGTAGAGGGGGCGGCCGGGGGTGTGGTGGGTAACAATTGGGTCACGGCCGGC
>NZ_JBSFVE010000006.1:0-166664 GCF_053592165.1 Streptodolium elevatio | reverse complement strand
CGCCGTCGGTCGGGGGTGGGGCCCGGGGCCGCGGCGCGGGGCTTCTGGTCCAGCTGCGCCTTGGCCCCGCCGCCGGCGCCGCCGCGGCCACCACGCACGTCCGTGCGTCCTGCGTCGTGGATATCGTGGGGCCGCCGTGGGATGTGGTGGATCCCATGTCGTGCCGACGCGGCGCGGGTCAGTTGCCGACCGGCTCCTCGGCCGCTTCGGTGACCTCGGCGCCGGCGCGCTTCTTGGCCTTCCGCTCCCGGTAGACCTCGATGAAGATCGGCAGCAGCGACACGAGCACGATCACCGCGATGCCCGGCAGCAGGTACTTGTCGATGCTGTCGCCGATCGCGTCGCCCAGCCAGTAGCCCGCCAGGATGATGCCGACGGTCCACACGACGCCGCCGACGACGTTCCAGACGAAGAACTTCCGGGCCGGCATCTCCAGGACGCCCGCGACCGGGTTGAGGAACGTGCGGACGATCGGGATGAAGCGCGCGAGGACCACCGCCTTGGCGGGGCCGAACTTCTCGAAGTAGTGCTCCGCCTTGTCGACGTACTCCTTCTTGAACAGCTTGGAGTTCGGCTTGGCGAACATCTTCGGGCCGGCCTTGGCGCCGATGAAGTGGCCGAGCTGGGCGCCCGCGACGGCGCACAGCGGCGAACCGATCAGCAGCCAGGTCAGCGGAAGGCTTGTGCCGACGACCTTCTCGGCCGAGCTGGAGGCGGCCACACCGGCGAGGAAGAGCATCGAATCGCCGGGGAAGAAGAACCCGACGAGCAGGCCCGTCTCCGCGAAGATGATCGCGAGGATGCCGATGAGACCGAACGTCGAGATGAGTGACGTGGCGTCGAGCACGTTCACAGCGAGGGAGTCCACCTGGGCAGGGTAGCCCTGTTCGGGGCCTCTCGTGGAAGCCGGTACACCCGCACGGTGTTCGGGAGATCACCGGGTGGGTCGGATCGCGGACCGGAAGCGGAGCGGGAACATGGTGGAACGACTTGTGGTGATCGGCGGGGACGCGGCGGGCGCGTCGGCGGCCTCGCAGGCCAGGCAGCGGCGCGGCCCCGACGACCTGGAGATCGTCGTCCTGGAGCGGGGGCGCCACACGTCGTATTCGGCGTGCGGGGTGCCCTATTGGGTGGGCGGCCTGGTCTCCGGGGCCGACGCCCTGGTCGCCCGGGCGCCCGAGGCGCACCGGGAGCGCGGGCTCGACGTACGGCTGGGCAGCGAGGCCGAGGGGATCGACCTCGACAAGCGGGAGGTGGCGGTCCGCGACGTCCACACCGGCGCCGCCGACCGCATCGGCTTCGACCAGCTCGTGATCGCCACCGGGGCGACCCCGGTACGCCCGCCCGTGCCCGGCATCGACGCTCCCGGTGTGTACGGCGTGCAGACCCTCGACGACGGGCAGGCGCTCATCGACGCGCTCGACCCCGCGTACACGCACGCCGTCGTGATCGGCGGCGGCTACATCGGCATCGAGATGGCCGAGGCGATGAAGCTCCGCGGGCTCGACGTCACGGTCCTGGACCGCGGCGCGCAGCCGATGTCCACGCTCGACCCGGACATGGGCGTGCTCGTGCACGAGCAGATGGAGGAGATGGGGATCAACGTCGTCACGCACGCCGACGTCCGGGCCGTGGAGACCGGCCCCGACGGGCGCGTGCGGGCGGTCGCGACCGCGGAGCGCTCCTACCCCGCGGACCTGGTGGTGCTCGGGACCGGGGTACGCCCGGCCACCGGCCTCGCGCGCGACGCCGGCCTGCCGCTCGGCGACAGCGGTGGCATCCGCACCGACCTGCGCATGCGCGTGTGGGGCGGCGACCCGCGCCACGAGGGCGTCTGGGCGGCCGGCGACTGCGTCGAGGTGCTGGACCTGGTGTCGGGCCGCTTCCGGCACATCCCGCTCGGCACCCACGCCAACAAGCAGGGCCGGGTGGCCGGCATGAACATCGGCGGCGACTACGGGACCTTCCCCGGCGTGGTCGGCACCGCGGTCAGCAAGGTCTGCGAGCTGGAGATCGCCCGGACCGGGCTGCGCGAGTCGGACGCCGACGCGGCCGGGTTCTCGTACGTCACCGCCGTGATCGAGTCGACCGGTCGGGCCGGCTACTACCCGGGCGCGCAGCGCATGACGGTCAAGATGATCGCCGAACGGGTGAGCGGCAGGCTGCTGGGCGTGCAGATCGTCGGCCGCGACGGAGCCGCGAAACGCATCGACGTCGCGGCGGTCGCGCTGACCGCGCGGATGACGGTCGAGGACGTGACCGCGCTCGACCTGGGCTACGCACCGCCGTTCTCTCCGGTGTGGGACCCGATCCTGGTCGCCGCGCGCAAGGCGGCGCAGCGGCTGGCGCAGAGCTGACGCGGGTCCGGCGTACGCCGGCGGTTCGGTGTCCCGGTACGCCTTTCGGGGCAGATTCTCCGTGCACGGGGCCGGGGGGAGGAGGGTGTCACGCGCGAACAGGTCTGCCAGGATGGGCGCCAAGCGGTGATACGGCCATCCGTGTCGAAACCCTCATATCCGCCGCACGCTCGTTTGACGAGGAGCCATACGCATGCCCATCGCAACTCCCGAGGTCTACGCCGAGATGCTCGACCGGGCGAAGGCCGGTCGCTTCGCCTACCCGGCGATCAACGTGACCTCCTCCCAGACCCTCAACGCGGCGCTGCGCGGCTTCGCCGAGGCGGAGAGCGACGGCATCATCCAGGTGTCGACCGGGGGCGCGGAGTTCCTGTCCGGCACGACCGTCAAGGACATGGTCACCGGCTCGGTCGCGTTCGCCGAGTTCGCGAAGGTCGTCGCCGAGAAGTACTCGGTCAACGTCGCCCTGCACACCGACCACTGCCCCAAGGACAAGCTGGACGGCTTCATGCGTCCGCTTATCGACGTCTCGGCCGAGCGGGTCAAGAAGGGCCTCGACCCGCTGTTCCAGTCGCACATGTGGGACGGCTCCGCGGTTCCGCTGGACGAGAACCTGACCATCGCGCAGGAGCTCATCGCGAAGTGCGCCGCCGCGCGCATCGTCATGGAGCTGGAGATCGGCGTCGTCGGCGGCGAGGAGGACGGCGTCGACAACGAGATCAACGACAAGCTCTACACGACGCCCGAGGACGCGCTGAAGACCGTCGAGGCGATCGGCCTCGGCGAGAAGGGTCGCTACATGCTCGCGGCCACCTTCGGCAACGTGCACGGCGTCTACAAGCCGGGCAACGTACAGCTGCGTCCGTCCATCCTCAAGGACATCCAGGACGCGGTCAGCGCGAAGTACGGCCAGGAGCGCCCGTTCGACCTGGTGTTCCACGGCGGTTCGGGCTCGCTGCTCGAGGAGATCCGCGAGGCGCTGGACTACGGCGTGGTGAAGATGAACGTCGACACCGACACGCAGTACGCCTTCACCCGCCCGATCGCGGAGCACATGTTCCGCAACTACGACGGCGTGCTCAAGATCGACGGCGAGGTGGGCAACAAGAAGCAGTACGACCCGCGTTCGTACGGCAAGTCCGCCGAGACGTCGATGGCCGAGCGCGTCGTCGTCGCCTGCCAGGACCTGCGTTCGGCGGGCAACCGCCTGAAGTAGGCACCTGGGCGGACCGCGAACGGCGGTCTCGCGTATGGTCGGAGGAACGTTTGCGCGGCCCGGCGCCCTCGGGGGGTGTCGGGCCGCGCGGCGTTCACCGGCGCCAGGGCATCGGCACGTTCTGCGGGGCGCCGGGCACTCCGCGCGGGTCCTTCCTGGCGGGCTTGACCGGCACCGCGCTGTCGTGCGGCGCCGCACCGACCGACGAACCGGGCCGCGGCCGCTTGCCGTTGCCGCCGCCGTCCTTGCGGTCCTGGCCGTCCTTGCCGCCCCCGCACGCCGTCAGCGTCAGCACCGAGACGAGTACGGCAGCGAGCGCGACGGCCGAAGCGTGCCTGCGGCGGAGCCGCGTATCCATGAATCCCCTAAGACTGCCGAACCGCCGAACCGCGGCTGAACCGGTCGTACGCACGCCGACCCTAGCGGTCGCCGGGCCCGAAAGCGCTCGCGCGGGCGGGCGGGTCCCCGCGCGGGCGCGTCCGCCGCGCGCCGGGGACGGATGGGGGCCGCGCCCCGCGGGGCGGTGCAGGATGGGGGCATGACCATCGACCAGAACCTCTTCGGAGGCCCCGACCCGACGCTCCTGCCCGACGAACCGGAGCCGCGCACGCTCCTGGAGTCCGGCACCGACCCGTCCGAGGTCGCCGCGAAGTACCCCAAGTCGTCGGCCGCGTGGGCCGCGCTCGCCGACCGCGCGTTCGAGGCGGGCAGCGTGGTGGAGTCGTACGCGTACGCCCGCACCGGCTACCACCGCGGGCTTGACGCGCTGCGCAAGGCGGGCTGGCGCGGCCACGGCCCGGTGCCGTGGGAGCACGAGCCGAACCAGGGCTTCCTGCGTGCCCTGAACGCGCTCGCGCGCGCCGCGGGGGCGATCGGCGAGGAGGAGGAGCACGTGCGCTGCACGCTGTTCCTGCGCGACAGCAGCAAGACCGCCGCCGACCTGTTCGAGGGCTGACGGTCCCTCAGCCGGGTACGACCGGGTCCGGCCGCGGCACGTACAGGCGCCACGCGCCCGGGCGTACCGTCCAGGTCCGCAGCCGGACCGGGCCGGTGGCCATGGCGTCGGCCTCGTAGGTGAAGTCGGGTCCGCAGACCGTGATCTCGCGCGCCCGGAGTTCGAGCATCGGGCCGCGCGCCGGGGCGGTGTCGTCCGCCGGGCGCGCGGTGCCGCGCGTCTGCGCCGGGAGCCCGAAGCGGCCGCCCGAGGCGAACGCGGTGATCATGACGGTCGCGGTGCCGGTCGCGGGGGCCGGCTCGGTGCGCGTGGCCGACGGCTGCTCCGGCCCGTCGATGTTGACGGACCGTTCCTGCACGGCTACGGACGGGAGTTCGGGGGCGGCCCCGACACGCGCCGGGCCGTTGTCGCAATCGTCACATCCGACATGCACCGAGAAGACCGGCCGGTCGACGTCGGCGACCACCCGGCCGTCGGCCTCGACGCGCAGCCGGTGGCCGGCCGGGCCGACCGCGGAGGACACGGTGTGCGCCGCGCGGTCCCAGAACGAGCGCCACGGTTTGCGCGGTGCGAGGCCCGCGGCGGACCCGGTCCGGAGCGCGCGTACGCCGTTGCCGATGCGCACCGAGCGCAGCGCCACGCCGCCCAGGTCGTCCAGCAGCAGGTCCAGCGCCCGGTCGTACTCGCCGAGGGCCACCCGGGCCGCCTTGGCGGGCTCCGCGGGCAGTCCCAGGGCCCGCGCGAGGCCGTGGTCGGAGCCGGGATGGGTGTCCACCGGGACGACGCCCAGAGGGGTCTCGGCGAGCTCGCCCCGCCGGTCCAGGACCCGGACCACGGAGTGCACGCCGCCGTCGCCCGCGACCACGACGACACGCCGACGGCCGCGCCGTGCGAGAGCCCGTTCGAGCTCCGCCGAATCGGCCGGAACCACGATCTTGGTGGGGGCCGAAGCCCGCAAAACGTCCAGCGCGACCCGGACCGACTCGCCGTCCGCCGAGCGTGCCGCAGGGTCCGTGATCACGAGCAGCGCACGCTCGGCCGACACCGGTCGTCCTTCCTCAGGTAACCTCTCCCCGCAAGAGCCCCTTGCGCGCAGGCGTCAAGGGGCTTGGACTTTCCGGGGCTCCCGTGAACAAACATGCCCCGCCTGGAAGGGGTGTACGCCTCATGCCCGCACTCGTGCTCGTCGGTGCCCAATGGGGAGACGAGGGCAAGGGGAAGGCCACCGACCTGCTCGGCGGTTCCGTCGACTACGTGGTCCGATACCAGGGCGGCAACAATGCCGGCCACACGGTTGTCATCGGGGACCAGAAGTATGCGCTGCACCTTCTGCCCTCCGGCATCCTCACACCGGGGTGCACCCCGGTCATCGGCAACGGAGTCGTCGTCGACCCCGGTGTGCTGCTCCAGGAGATCCGCACGCTGCAGGAGCGCGACGTCGACACGTCCAAGCTCCTGATCTCCGGCAACGCGCATCTCATCACGCCCTACCACCGCACGCTCGACAAGGTGACGGAACGGTTCCTCGGCAACCGGAAGATCGGTACCACGGGTCGTGGCATCGGTCCGGCGTACGCGGACAAGATCAACCGCGTCGGCATCCGGGTCCAGGACCTCTTCGACCCCGGCATCCTCCAGCAGAAGGTCGAGAGCGCGCTGCGCGACAAGAACCAGATGCTGGTCAAGATGTTCAACCGGCGCGAACTGTCGGTGCAGGCCGTCGTCGAGGAGTATCTCCAGTACGCCGACGCGCTCAAGGACTTCGTCGCCGACACGACGTACATCCTCAACAAGGCGCTCGACGAAGACAAGGTGGTGCTGCTGGAAGGCGGTCAGGGCACGCTGCTCGACGTCGACCACGGCACGTATCCGTTCGTCACGTCGTCCAACCCGACCTCGGGCGGCGCGTGCGCGGGGTCGGGCATCGGTCCGACCAAGATCAGCCGGGTCATCGGCATCCTCAAGGCGTACACCACGCGTGTCGGTTCGGGCCCGTTCCCGACCGAGCTGCTCGACGAGGACGGCGAGAAGCTGCGCACGATCGGCCACGAGTTCGGCACCACCACCGGTCGTGACCGGCGCTGCGGCTGGTTCGACGCGGTCATCGCGCGCTACGCGACCCGGGTGAACGGGCTGACCGACTTCTTCCTCACCAAGCTGGACGTGCTCACCGGCTGGGAGCAGATCCCGGTCTGCGTCGCCTACGAGGTCGACGGCGTGCGGCACGACGAGATGCCCATGTCGCAGACCGACTTCCACCACGCGAAGCCTGTCTACGAGATGCTGCCGGGCTGGTCGGAGGACCTGACCGCGGCCAAGACGTTCGACGACCTGCCCAAGAACGCGCAGGCGTACGTCAAGGCGCTGGAGGAGATGTCCGGCGCGCCGATCTCGGCGATCGGCGTCGGGCCCGGCCGCGAGCAGACCATCGCGGTCCGCTCGTTCCTGGACAAGTAGCCCGTACCGGCTGTTGCCGTTCACCCCTGGGGCTGACACCTTGTCGGCTCCGGGGGTGAACGACTGCCAGAGTGCCGGTTTCCGGAGGCTTGTCCGCTCCTTAGGCTGTGCGCCATGACCACTGTGGACCCGGCGGCCGGGAAGGCCGTGTACGAAGCAGATCGCGCACACGTCTTTCATTCCTGGTCCGCGCAGGGACTCATCGCCCCCCTGCCGGTCGCGGGCGCGGAAGGCTCCTATTTCTGGGACTACGAGGGCAACCGCTACCTCGACTTCGCGTCGCAGCTGGTCAACACCAACATCGGCCACCAGCACCCCAAGGTCGTCGCGGCGATCAAGGAGCAGGCCGACAAGCTCTGCATGATCCAGCCCGCGTTCGCGAACGACGCGCGCAGCGAGGCCGCCCGTCTGATCGCCGGACTCGCCCCCGGTGACCTCAACCGGGTGTTCTTCACGAACGGCGGCGCGGAGGCCAACGAGAACGCGATCCGGATGGCGCGCCTGCACACGGGCCGGCAGAAGGTGCTCGCGACGTACCGCTCGTACCACGGCGCCACCGCCAACGCGATCGCACTGACCGGCGACCCCCGGCGCTGGCCGAACGAGACCGGCGTGTCGGGCATCGTGCACTTCTGGGGCCCGTACGCCTACCGCTCGCCGTTCCACGCGACCACCGAGGCCGAGGAGTGCGAGCGCGCGCTCGCACACCTGGAGAACACCATCGTGTTCGAGGGCCCGGCCACCGTCGCCGCGATCGTGCTGGAGACCGTCGTCGGCACCGCCGGCATCCTGGTGCCGCCGCCCGGCTACCTCGCGGGCGTGCGGGCGCTGTGCGACAAGTACGGCATCATCTTCATCGCCGATGAGGTCATGGCCGGCTTCGGCCGCACCGGGGCGTGGTTCGCGGTGGACAACTGGGGCGTCACCCCAGACCTGATCACCTTCGCGAAGGGCGTCAACTCCGGCTACGTCCCGCTCGGCGGCGTGGTCATCTCCGACGCGATCTTCGAGACCTTCCGCGAGCGCCCCTTCCCGGGCGGGCTGACCTACTCCGGCCACCCCCTGGCGTGCGCCGCCGCCGTCGCGACCATCAACGCGATGCGCGACGAGAAGATCGTCGAGAACGCCAAGTGGCTCGGCGAGTCGGTCATCGGCCCCGAGCTGCGCGCGATGGCCGAGCGCCACCCGTCGGTCGGCGAGGTCCGCGGCCTCGGCGTCTTCTGGGCCGTCGAGCTGGTCAAGAACAAGGGGACGCGCGAGCCGCTGACCGCGTACAACGCGGCCGGTGCCGACGCCAAGCCGATGAACGACTTCGCGGCGGCCTGCAAGGCGCGCGGTCTGTGGCCGTTCGTCAACATGAACCGCACACACGTCGTGCCGCCGTGCACCACCACCGAGGCGGAGGCCAAGGAAGGCCTGGCCATCCTCGACGAGGCGCTCACCGTCGCGGACGCGTTCTGCGTCTGATGTCGCGGCGCGCGGGCGCGGGTCTCCGAGTACCGGCATACCGGGGGACCTGACCGCGCCGCCCGTCGGCCGACGCACACGTGCGGGCCACACCGTTCTCCGGAACGGGCGTGGCCCGCACGTGTTTTCGCGTTTTCGCGCGTTTCTTCGACAACATTGCTACCCAAACCGGACATCCCTTCATATGATCGAGCGGATCGGATGGGGGATGCCCGTCGGAACGCACGTTCCGGCGGCCGGGTGAGAAGAGACCGACGTGCAGCCGGCCGAGTCCAACGTGTTCACCGGCATCTCGTTCGTGGGCGCGGTACGCCGCATCAGCCTGCGCGAGGAGATCGCCGAGGCGCTGAGCGACGACCTGGTGACCGGGCGCCTGGCCGCCGGGGCCTCGTTGACCGTGAACGACGCCGCGCGGCGCTTCGGCGTCTCCGCGACCCCCGTGCGCGAGGCGCTGATCGAGCTCGCCGCGCACGGCCTGTTCACCGGCGGCCACCACCGCGGCTTCCAGGTCGCCAGCTACACCTGGGCGGACTTCACCGAGATCCTCGAAGCCCGGAAGCTCATCGGTGTCCCGCTGATCGGCCGCATCGCGCGCACGATGCCGGAGGAGTGCGGTCCCGAGCTGGGCCGGCTCGCCGACCGGTTGGACGGCGTGCGCTGGTACGGCGACACCACCGAGACCGCGCTGATCGACCGTCAGTTCTTCGGCGAGCTCGGCCGGTTGTCGGGCAACCGGCGGTTGTCCGGCATGCTGCGGCTGCTGCGGGTGCAGGCGTGGATGTACCTGGGGCCGTATCTGCGTGCCGCGCCCGGCCCGACCGAGGCGTGGCGGCGGCACCGCGAACTCGTCGAACGCCTGGCCGCCCGCGACGTCGAGGGAGCGCAGGGGCTCATGCGCGACAACATCGCCGCGTTGCGGCCGTTCGCGCGGCGGTTGGTCGGCGACGCCGGTGACCTCCTGGGCTAGGGTCTGTTTGCACGCCCCCGGCCGGGGCCGGTCGGACCCGTCCCGTTCTCACCGCTCCTGGAGCTCGCACAGTGGACTGTGACGTCTGGCTCGTCCCGCTCGTCGACGCGCTGTGCCACAACCCCGAGAACCCGTTCAAGGACGAACTCGCGGCGTACGACGCAGTCCTGACGGCCAGTGGGCTCCCGCCGGTGCCGGTCTTCGCGTGGTCCGAGGGCCTGGAGAAGGGCGTCTGGACGGTCGGCGCGTTCGACCACGACTCGCTGCACTACCTGCGCCGCGCCTATCTGCTGCACCGCACGGGCTTCCCGGTGACGCCGGTCGACACGCTCGGCGAGGACTACGACCAACTGCTCGAGACGTTCGAGGCCGCGGCCCAGCACTCGCACCTGGTGTGGCACTACGACCACGCGGGGGCGTACCTGCCCGTCGACTTCCCGCGGCCGCTCATGGACGAGCCGCTGCCGGAGGACGGCGGGCCGCTCGGGTCGAGCCTGGGGATGCTGCGCGAGTTGGAGGACCTGGCACCGTTCATCGGGGTGGACCTGCTCGACCCGCCGATGCCGCTGCCGACGTACGACGGTTCGCCGTACGGCCGCGAGCGCTTCGTGTGGTCGGTGCTCTACCGCGCGGCGCAGCTGAGTGTCGGTCAGGGTTCCATGATCGTCTTTGCCTGACCCTTCTTCCGCGGAATTCACCCGAGTTCGCATGGTCTGCTGTGGTCGGCATGCTTTGGGCTATCCGTTTTCGCCCGCGCTCTGTGCCGCGGCCCCCTTCCTGACATAGCGTCAGAACGTTTGGCAGGCTTCTGTCCGCTTCGTCCCCGCGTCCCGCGGAACTTCTCAAAAAAGTTCCGCGCACCCTGCAAAGAACCGGGGGCGTCCGGACATAGACAGGCGACGGTAGAGGGGCAGGGGGTGCAGGTGGGGCGAGATGAGGCGTTCCGGGACATATACCGGGAGCACTACAACGCCGTACTTCGCTACGCCTGGCGCCGCGTCGGCCCCGACGCCGCTCACGACGTCGCGGCCGAGGTCTTCCTGATTGCGTGGCGGCGCTGGGAGACCGTGCCACGGCTGGACCCTCTTCCGTGGCTCTACGGAGTCGGCCGCGGCGTCGTGCAAAACCACCAGCGCACCGAGAACCGCGGACAGATGCTCGAGGCACGGCTCATGGTCGAACCCGACCCGCCGACCCGGGATCTGGCCGATCGCACCGCGGAGCGCAACTCCGTGGTCAGTGCATGGCAAAGCCTGGGCGAGACGGACCGCGAAGTGCTCGCCCTGGTCGGCTGGGAGGGACTCGACGTCCCCACCGCCGCGATGGTCATGCAGTGCTCAGTGCCCGCGTTCACCGCGCGCCTGTACCGCGCGAAACGCCGGTTGAGGACTGCACTCGACCGTCAGGACAAGGCTGCCGAGGAAGCGCCGGAACCGCCGGGCGCCCCGGCACGAGTGGGTTTGGAGGAGCGATGCGTCTGACGGACGACGTCCGCACGCTGATGCGGCCGAACGACCCAGCTCCACCGGTCACGGAGGAACTCTCCGAGCAGGCCCGATTCACCCTCGAGGACATCCTCGTTTCGCGCCCCGGCGCGGTGTCGACCCGTACAGGGGTCGGGCCGACACCGCGCCGGACCCTCTCCGGACGCAATCGGAGGAGGCGAAGGTGGCTGATCCCGATGAGCGTCGTGGTCGCCACCTCGACCGGGGTCGCGGTGGCCCTGGTCTATCCGCAGCCCGAGCGGGCGACCGTGATCGACCGCGCGGACTGTTACTCGGACACCGACCTCACCGCCGATCCGTTCCACGGCGGCAGCGCGCAACTCGGCAGGCTGGCCGGCAAGACGGACAGCGCCGCCGCCGCGACCGAACTGTGCGCCGACATGTGGGGCCTGGGCCTGCTGAGGCCGGGGGCACCCGCCGTGGTCGTCGACGCGAACGACCCCAACCTCAGCGCGTCCGAGCAGAAGCGCGTGCACCCGGTGCCCGGTCTCGTGGCCTGTGTCCGCGACGGTGCCGCCGCGGTGTTCCCTTCGGACGACCCCGACTTCTGCCGGAACGCCGGGCTGCCGCCCCTGCTGACCGGTAGGTGAGCAATTCGGGCGGCACGCCCCGGCCGGGCCGGGACATGCCGCCCGGCCGGCCGACGCCGTGCCGGCGACCTTTTTTACCCGGGGTAGCTCTCCCACGACGAGATCTGGTTGTCGTAGACCAGCGTGCTGAATCCGCCGTAGTGGACCTCGAAGTTCCCGCCCTGGCCGGAATGCTGCCAGAGATTCACCCGGCATCCGCCGGTGACGGTGACCGAGCTCGCCTTGTCGTTGATGGTGCTCGGCACGTTGTCCGCGTCATAACCGCAGCCGGCCTGGGACCACAGAGTCGCCGACGGGGTGGTGCCGCTGCTGTAGCCGCCCCAGAGAGTGGCCACTGCGGTGTTCAAAAGTGTCGCGGCGGTGCGGGCGTTCACCGAACCGGCCCCGCGGGACGCGAAGTCGAGTACTTCCTGGTACGTCGCGAAGCACGTGGTCTTGCGGTTGTCCAGGTTGACCAGGCAGTGCTCCTTGGCCCCGGCGGGTGCCTCGACACTCTCCGCGACCGCGGTGCCACTCAGCAGCGACGCCCCGAGAATTGTGGCGGCGGAAATGGACAGAATTCGCCTGCTATTCATGCGGACTCCGATTTGAAGTATCCCACCCAGACGCATTCGGCTTTTCCCCGGCAATGGGAGATGCAGCGCGAAGGCGTCAATACGGATGCGCATGTTAGCCCGGCCAACCGTTCGGGGGGAAGAGTGGAAGTACTCTTCCGGCCAGGCCTTACATCCGCTTTATCGCGCATCTCGGTGCACAGTTGATTCGTTGGTTGGCCGAAAGCGAAATATCGCCGCGGCGGGAATTCGGGAGTCGCTGTCCGAATAGCGGGAATCGCACACCCGTTCGCCCTGGTGTGCGCAAGATGTGCCATCGCGGCGGTTGGTGGCCGCCCGGATTTCCGGCCAACCATGTCCGGAGCCGTACAAGAGGCGCACAAGTGACGTGTGGGGGCGATGGGACCCGAGGTGCGAAGGCACGGACGCGCGCGGGGTGCCGCCGATGCGGGGCACTACGCTCGACCCCGTGAAGGTCCTCGTCATCGGCAGTGGTGCCCGCGAGCACGCGCTGTGCCGTTCGCTGTCCCTCGACCCCTCGGTCGACTCTCTCTACTGCGCGCCGGGCAACGCCGGCATCGCGGAGATCGCCGAACTGCGGCAGGTCGACGCGATGAACGCCGCCGCCGTCGCCGACCTGGCCGCCGACCTGGCCGCCGACCTGGTGGTCGTGGGCCCGGAGGGCCCGCTGGTCGCCGGCTGCGCCGACGCGGTCCGGGCCCGCGGCATCGCGTGCTTCGGCCCGTCCGGCACCGCCGCGCGCCTGGAGGGCTCCAAGGCGTTCGCCAAGGAGGTCATGGCCGCCGCGGGGGTGCCGACCGCCCGTTCGTACGTCTGCACGACGCCCGAGGAGGCCGACGCGGCACTCGACGCGTTCGGCCCGCCGTACGTCGTGAAGGACGACGGCCTCGCGGCCGGCAAGGGCGTCGTCGTGACCGACGACCTCGCCGTCGCCCGGGAGCACGCCGCGTCGTGCGAGCGGGTCGTCATCGAGGAGTTCCTCGACGGCCCCGAGGTGTCGCTGTTCGCGATCACCGACGGGACCACGTCGGTCGCCCTCCAGCCCGCCCAGGACTTCAAGCGCGTCGGCGACGACGACGCGGGCCCCAACACCGGCGGCATGGGCGCCTACTCGCCGCTGACGTGGGCCCCCGAGGGCCTGGTCGACCAATTGACGGAGACGGTCGTCACGCCGACGATCGACGAGATGCGCCGCCGCGGCACGCCCTTCTCCGGCGTGCTCTTCGTGGGCCTGGCGCTCACCTCGCGCGGTCCGCGCGTCATCGAGTTCAACTGCCGCTTCGGCGACCCGGAGACGCAGGTCGTGCTGGCCCGCCTGCGGACCCCGCTGGCGTCGGTGCTGCACGCGAGCGCGGTGGGCAGGCTCGCCGACCTCGAACCGCTGCGCTGGCGGGACGGCGCCGCCGTGACGGTCGTCGTGGCGGCGGCGAACTACCCGGCGACGCCGCGGACCGGGGACCCCGTCGGCGGGCTCGCGGACGCGGCGTCCGTGCCCGACGCGTACGTGCTGCACGCGGGCACCCGGCGGGCCGAGGACGGCAGTGTGCTGTCGTCCGGGGGGCGCGTGCTGTCGGTGACCGCGACCGGCGACACGTTGGCGACGGCACGCGACCGCGCGTACGAGGCGGTTGCCCGCATCGAGCTGGACGGCTCGCACTACCGCACGGACATCGCGGCCCGGGCCGTGAAGGGCGAGATCGCCGTCTGACCCGTCGGCAGCGACCAGCCCGGCGCGGCGCCATCAGGCTTGCCGGTCGCGACCGGGCCGGCGGCACGATCGGGCCTGTCGGCACCGTCGGACGCGTCGCGTCGCGGTCCGGTCGCCGGCGAGTACGGCGGTGCCGGGCGCCGCCCGAGCGGAATCGCCGCCTGATCGGGATCGCCGTTCCGTCGGGGGCGCCGTGATCGGAACTGGCGTCGTCTGTCGGCAACTGTGCCGTTCGGCCCCTCCAACCGGCTTTCCGCTCACTCTCGCGGATGGAGTTCACGCCGAACGGGATGACCCTGCGAACTCGTCGCATTATCGTGCGAGCACTGCGGTTCGTAACCGAGCGGGCCGTGTTCAGTGACACCCCAAATCCTGGATGGGGGCGAACGGGTGACCGGTGCCGCCGATGCCCGTGCGCGGGCGAGAAGTGTCCTACGTCTGCGCACAGGCGCGATGCTGTGCGCACTCGGCGCCGCGGCGCTGCTCCTGACGGGGGCTTACCGCAGCGCGGGTGACGGACTGCCGGGCACCGTGCTCGCCGCGGTCGCCCTCGCCCTGACCGCCCTGATCGTGTGGGCGGCTCTCGGGCTGGCCCTCGTGCGCCGCCCCGCGAGTGCCGCGGTGACGCTGCGGGCCGACGACGCCCCCGAGTTCCACACCATGATCGCCTCGCTGGCCGCCGACCTCGGCGTACCCGCGCCCGACGCGGTCCGCGTGTGCCCCGAGTGCGACAGCTGGCTGGAGCAGGACCCCGGCCGCTTCTGGGGCCGCCCCCGGACCGTGCTCGTGGTCGGCGCGCCCTTCCTGTGGTGGCTGCGCGTCGGCGAGCTCCGGGCGCTGCTGGCACCCGTCGTCGCCGGCACCGAGCCCGCCGCCGATCCGGCCGTCGCCGCGGCCCGTTCGTGGGTGCGGCGCCTCGACGCGCTGGCCCACCCGTACGCCGCGCGCATCCGGCCGGCCCGGGTCTCCCCGTGGACCGCGCCGCTGCGCAGGGTCCCGCGCGCCTTCGCCCGCCAACTGCTCGACCTGACGCGGGGTCAGGCCGAGATCATGGAGCGGGACATCGCCGCGTGGGCGTCCTCCCGGGCGCAGGACGTGGACGCCCCGCTGCGGGCGACCGCGCACGAGCAGGTCGGGCTCGCGTACGCCGGATGGGACCGCCTGCTGACCCGGCTCGCCGCGCCGGCCTGGAACCTGGGCCGCTACCCGGACGCCCTCATGGCCGGCGTGGTCGCGGCGCTGACCGAACTGTCGCAGCGCGACCGGCTGGCCGACGTGTTCGGCGCGCGCCTCGCCGAGCGTCCCGCGTGCGACCTGCTGTCCGCGCCGGAGCGGGTCGACGCCCAGGTGTCGAGGCTCGCGGCGGTCATCTTCGCGGACCGCTCGGCGCGGCAGGCGGTCGGCTGGGCGGACTACCCGGCCAACGTGATCGAGCCGATCTGGCGAGCGAAGGCGGGCGTCCTGGTGGAGGCCCTCGACGCCTCCGACGGGCAGCCCGGACCCGCGTGCGTGGGGCGGGTGCTCGACCGCATCCGCGAGGGTGCCGCCGCCCGACCCCGGGTCCGGTCCGGCCAGGACCCGGGCGACCACGACCGGGCCGCCGACACGCAGGCCTTCGACCCCGAGCGCATGACCGAGCACGTCATCGCGCTCGTGTCGTGTGCCGCACTCGACACCGGACGCATGCACGCGGGCGTCGACTGGCTCGACGGCGCCGTCCTGGTCGACGGTGGCGGCCGTCCGGCCGACGTGTCCGCGCTGGTCGGGCAGGCCGTCGACGACCACGACGATCTCCCGCTGCGGGCCTGGCTGGACGGCATCGGCGTGCGCACGGCCGAACCCATCCGGCTGGGTGGCTGAGGCCGTGGGGGCGTGCTCGGCGTTCCGGGCGGCCACGCGGCGGCGGATCCGGCACGCCGCGGAATAGTGCAACCGGGTGACCTCGGCGTACGTCAGAGGGTTGGCGGGGCGACCCGGTCGCACGGGAAGCCGGGGAGCGATCGCACGCACGGACAGCACGCCTTGGACGGCTAATATCCGATTTGTCGTCGGCGTGACCATTCACGAGGAGCTGCAAGGTGCCGTTGGTGAATCGGCGGGGCGCACTGGGCGTGCTTGGCGCCGTCGGCGCGACCGCCGCTGGGCTCGTGTGGTGGCGATCCGGGGCGGACGGCGGGCAGTCCGGCGGTTCCGCCTCGCGTCCGCTCGGGCACGGCGCGCCCGCGGGGGGACCGGCGACGCCGGGGCCGGCGTCTTCCGCGCCGCCCGTGGTGGCCCCCGCTTCGCGGCAGCCCGTACCGCCTTCCGATCCGCACCGCATCGCCGCGGAGAACGCCAAGACGGGGTCCACCGCGTGGAAGCCCGGGCGCAACGGCACCCGGGTCGGCGACGACATCGCGCACCAGATCAAGGGCTACACGTCGGAGACCAGCGTCGGTCTCGGCGGCCGCATCGACTTCCACATGTCGGTGAACCCCGGGGGCGCGTACTCCATCGGCATCTACCGCCTCGGCGACTACGGCGGCGCGGGCGCGCGGCATGTGGTCAGCAGCCCACGCCTGACCGGTGTGCCCGGCCAGGCCCCGAAGCTGGACGAGGACTGCGGCATGCTGTCGTGCGACTGGCCGGTGGGCTGGACGCTGGAGGTGCCGAAGGACTGGACGTCGGGGACGTACCTCGCGGTCTTCGACGACGAGCGCGGCAACCGCAACTACTCCGCCTTCGTGGTGCGCGACGACGGGCGCTCCGCGGACTTCCTCGTGGTGCTGCCGTTTTCGACCTACCAGGCGTACAACCAGTACCCGCTGGACGGCCGTACCGGGAAGAGCCTGTACTACGGCTACGGCCCGGACGGGAAGAACGTCTACCAGGCGCGGGCGCGCAAGGTCTCGTTCGACCGGCCGTTCATGGGCGACGGCATGCCGCCCACGCGATTCGACCTCGACCAGAGCGCGATCGCGTGGATGGAGCGCTCCGGCTACGACGTCACCTACGCCTCGACCGTCGACATCGAGACGCGCCGCGTCGATCCCGGCTGGTACCGGGCGCTGGTCTTCCCCGGGCACGACGAGTACTGGTCGACGCCGATGCGCGAGGTCGTCGAGGAGGCGCACCGCGCGGGGGTCAACCAGGCGTGGCTGACCGCGAACAACATGTACTGGCACGTGCGGTTCGACAAGAACGAGCGCGGCGTCGCCAACCGCGTCATGAACTGCTGGCGTGAGGACCGCGATCCGGGTGCGTCGCTGCTGTCCGCGCCGACGGACATGTGGCGCCGCATCCGCCGTCCGGAGCAGGAGTTCCTGGGCATCCAGTACAACGGCATCGTCGCGGCGCCGACGCCGCTGCGGGTGAGTTCGTCGGGGCACTGGATGTGGGCGAACACCGGGGTGCGCGACGGGGACACCATCGACAAGGTGGTGGGCGGCGAGGCGGACGGCATCGAAGCCGGGATGGCCACCCCGCCGGGCGCGCGGCAGGCGCTGCTGGCCGAGTCGCCGTACCAGTTGCGCAGTGGCGCCCGGCGTACGCAGAACACCTCGATCTACGAAAGCCCGCAAGGCACCCTGATGTTCTGCGCGGGGACCTTCAACTGGTCGCTCGCCCTCAACCACCCCAGGTACCGCGACGAACGCATCCAGCGCGCGACGCACAACCTCTTCGAGCGGCTGCGCGCGGGCGGTCGCCGGTAGGGCGCCTTCGGCGCGCCGTGAAAGACTCACGGCACCGGGGCGTGCGGTGTCGGCCGCCACGCCTTCAGCCGAACAGCGAGCCGAGGGAAGACCTGTGAGTGGTTTCGTCACCAAGCCCGAGCCGGTCGAGGTGCCCGGCCTCGTCCATGTGCACACCGGCAAGGTCCGCGACCTCTACACGGACGGGGACGGCAACCTCGTGATGGTGGCGAGCAACCGGGTCTCCGCGTTCGACTGGGTGCTCGACCCGGAGATCCCGGACAAGGGCCGCATCCTCACGGCGCTTTCGCTGTGGTGGTTCGAGCTGCTCTCCGACCTCTACCCGAACCACGTGGTGTCGACCGACCTTCCGGCCGGTGCGCCCGACGACTGGGCCGGACGCGCGATCGTGTGCCGCCGCCTCGAGATGGTCCCGGTCGAGTGCGTCGCGCGCGGCTACCTCGCCGGCTCCGGCCTTGAGGAGTACGCCGCGACCCGCTCGGTGTGCGGCGTCACGCTGCCGGAGGGCCTGGTGGACGGCTCCGAACTGCCCGCGCCCATCTTCACGCCCACCACGAAGGCCGAGGTCGGCGAGCACGACGAGGCCGTGACGTACGAACAGGTCGCGGCGCAGGTGGGTGCCGAACTCGCGGCCAACCTGCGGCAGGCGACCCTCGCGGTCTACACGCGCGCCCGGGACATCGCACGCGACCGGGGCATCATCCTCGCGGACACCAAGTTCGAGTTCGGTCTCGACGCGTCAGGCGAACTGGTGCTGGCGGACGAGGTCCTGACGCCGGACTCGTCGCGGTTCTGGCCGGCCGACCAGTGGCGTCCGGGGCAGTCGCAGCCGTCGTTCGACAAGCAGATCGTGCGCGACTGGCTGGCGTCGCCGGAGTCCGGCTGGGACCGCCGGTCGGAGGTGCCGCCCCCGCCGCTGTCCGAGGCCGTCGTCGAGCGCACGCGCGCGAAGTACGCGGAGGCGTACGAACTGCTGACCGGACGCCGCTGGAGCTGACCGCGCTCCGGCACCCTGCCTGCACCGACGGCTGTGGCCGGTTCCCCCGATCGGGGGAACCGGCCACAGCGCGGGGGCTCCGGACGATCGGCGTGCCGGCGGAGACGTGCCGCCTCGGACCGTCGGTTGTCGATCGGCCGTGATTTCCGTGTCGACGTGATCTTCGTGCGAGGGGATCTCCATGCCGAGGGGATCTCCATGCCGGACAACGCAGAAGGCCGGATCATGATGATCCGGCCTTCATCTGAGCGGACGACGAGATTCGAACTCGCGACCCTCACCTTGGCAAGGTGATGCTCTACCAACTGAGCCACGTCCGCATGACTTGGACTACCGCCCTCGTCGTGCCCCCAACTCTACCCCATCTCCCGAGCGGCGATCACCACTCGTTCGTTGGCGCCCTGTTGGGACCGAGCAGGTGACAGGGATCGAACACTGCGTCTTCCCCTTGGAAAGGGGACGCTCTGCCACTGAGCTACACCTGCGTGACGGGGAGTTCCCCGTGCGAGAAGAACATTACCCGAGCGGGACACGTGTCGTGGCAACTTGCCGGGGCGTTTCGTTGGGCTATGTCTGATTTCCCCGGAAAGTCCGTAAAATCCGCGCCCCGGGTCGGCGGCGGACTTCGGAAGTCCGGGTGAGTCCGGCGGCCGAAGCCGAAGCGAAGTCGGCACGAAGTCGAGGCGAGGCCGACGCGAAGTCGGCGCCGGAAGTCGGGCCTTGATGTCCGGGGCCGGCGGGCTTCGAGTTCCGGCCGCAAGGCCGCCGCCGAACCGGCCGGCGCCGAACTCGGATCCGGAACTCGGCCGTCGAAGTCAGCGGCGAACTCGGCACGACTTCCACGCGACTTCCACACGACTTCGGTACGAATCGCGCGCCGAAGTCCGGTCCTGAAGCCAGGTCTTCAACACACCGCCGAAGCCGCCGCGGAAGCCGCGCGGCCGATCGCGAAGTCAGTTGGCGGCTTCGAATTCCTGGTAGATGCTGCGGGGAATGCGGCCGCGCGTCGGGACGTCCATCCCCTGCGAACGCGCCCACGCCCGTACCGCGGCCGGGTCCGGCGCGACCGTGGTCTGCTTGTACGGCTTGCCGGACTTGGCGGTCCGCCGCGCCGCGTCCACGTAACGGCCGAGGAGCTCGCGCATCTCCTGCGCGTGGTCTTCGGACAGGTCGATTTCGTACGACTTGCCGTCAAGGCCGAAGCGGATCGTCTCCGCCGCCGCGCTGCCGTCGATGTCGTCTTGCAGCGTCACCACTACGCGCTGGGCCATGGCGGTGTCCTCTCCGGCGATGAACCTGAGGAAAAGAGTGAGTTAAAGACTCAATGTCGAGTATAAGGGTGCGAGATGGCACGACAAACGGTCGGCCGATGCGATCTTGCGGGCGCTTCCGGTAATTTACTGCCCGGACATTCAATTCCCCGGGTTGCCGATATTCGCGGGCGTGGCGCGCCGCGTCAAGAGCCCGCGGCGCCGCGGTCCGCGTCCGGACGGTTGCCCTCCGGGCCGTCCGACGGGTTGTCCGGTCCGAACGGAGTGTGACGGCGCCGACCGCGTCGCCGCTTCGGGGCCGGCCGCCGGTGGTCGGACCGAGGGCAGCGGGAGCGGCGGGCCCGCTCGGAGCGGGGTGGCGCGGGGGCGGGAGCCCGCCGACCTGCGGAGAGTCTGTCCACAGCCCTGTGGATAACTTGCCTGGACTGTGGGTAACCGCGTCGACCGGGCTGTGCATCACCCCGCGCGACTCGGTAATTTATTGACATTCACGCAGGTCGGACCGGGTCATCCGATCATCGACACGGTTCACCCGAACGGGTGACCACAAAGTTGTCCACAGCCTGCGGCCTGTGGACAACCGGACCGCTGTGGATAACCGGACCTCCGGGCGGGGAGCAGCCGGGGCTCCCCGGTAGGCTGGGGGCGCCGAAGAGGGGGTCCGTACCGGCCCCGGGATCCAGCAGCAGGGGATCCAGCAGCAGGTCCTCGAGCGGCTGCCGACCCGCGGCTGACATCCAGGTCCAGCACCAGCCATCCAGGTCCAGCACCAGCACAGTGGGAGTGCGCGTGGCACGCGTCGTCGTCGACGTCATGCTCAAGCCGGAAATTCTCGATCCCCAGGGCCAGGCCGTGCAGCGTGCGCTGCCGCGCCTCGGATTCACCGGGATCGCCGATGTCCGCCAGGGCAAGCGATTTGAACTCGAAGTCGAAGGTCCGGTGGACGACGCGGCGCTCGCGCGCATTCGCGAAGCCGCGGAGACCTTCCTGGCCAACACCGTCATCGAGGACTTCACCGTAAGGGTCGAGGACAAGTGACCACTCGGATCGGCGTCGTCACTTTCCCCGGCTCGCTCGACGACCGCGACGCGCAGCGCGCCGTCCGGCTCGCGGGCGCCGAGCCCGTCGCGCTCTGGCACGGCGACAAGGACCTGCGCGGCGTCGACGGCGTCGTGCTGCCCGGCGGCTTCAGCTACGGCGACTACCTGCGCTGCGGTGCGATCTCCCGGTTCTCCCCGGTCATGGAGACGATCATCACGGGTGCCCGGGACGGCCTCCCGGTGCTGGGCATCTGCAACGGCTTCCAGATCCTGTGCGAGTCGCACCTGCTGCCCGGTGCCCTGACCCGCAACGACCACCTCCACTTCATCTGCCGCGACCAGCGCCTGCGGATCGAGAACTCCGCCACCGCGTGGACCGGCGCGTACGAGCAGGGGCAGGAGATCGTCGTCCCGCTCAAGAACGGCGAGGGCGGCTTCGTCGCCGACGAGCGGACCCTCGACATGCTCGAGGCGGAGGGCCGCGTCGTCGCCCGCTACCTGGAGCTGAACCCCAACGGTTCGCGCCGCGACATCGCCGGCATCACCAACGAGGCGGGCAACGTCGTCGGCCTCATGCCGCACCCCGAACACGCCGTGGAGCCGCTGACCGGTCCGACCACGGACGGCCTCGGGTTCTTCACGTCCGTTCTGAAGAAGCTGGTCAACGCATGACCCTCGACACTGTCGACAAGGCCAAGGACGACTCCAAGGACCGGGGCTGGCTGCAGGACGGTCCCGTCGGCGCCCACACGTTCGGCCAGCCGTACGCCGAACTGGGCCTCAAGACCGACGAGTACGAGCGCATCGTCACCATCCTCGACCGCCGCCCGACCAGTTCCGAGCTGGCGATGTACTCGGTGATGTGGTCCGAGCACTGCTCGTACAAGTCCAGCAAGGTGCACCTGCGCCAGTTCGGCGACAAGGCCCCCGCCTCCGACGCCATGCTCGTCGGCATCGGCGAGAACGCCGGCGTCGTCGACGTCGGCCAGGGCTACGCGGTGACCTTCAAGGTCGAGTCGCACAACCACCCCAGCTACGTCGAGCCGTACCAGGGCGCCGCGACGGGGATCGGCGGCATCGTCCGCGACATCCTCGCGATGGGTGCCCGCCCGGTCGCCGTCATGGACCCGCTGCGCTTCGGCGCGTTCGACCACCCGGACACGCGCCGCGTGCTGCCGGGCGTCGTTTCCGGCATCGGCGGCTACGGCAACTGCCTCGGCCTGCCCAATATCGGGGGCGAGGTCGTCTTCGACCCGTGCTACCAGGGCAACCCGCTGGTCAACGCGCTGTGCGTGGGCGTCATGAAGCACGAGGACATCCACCTCGCCAAGGCCTCCGGCACCGGCAACCTGGTGATCCTGTACGGCGCGCGCACCGGCGGCGACGGCATCGGCGGCGTCTCGGTCCTCGCATCCGAGACCTTCGAGGCGGACGGCCCGGCCAAGCGCCCCGCCGTCCAGGTCGGCGACCCGTTCCAGGAGAAGCTGCTCATCGAGTGCACGCTCGAGGTCTTCGCCGAGGACCTGGTCACCGGCATCCAGGACCTCGGCGGCGCGGGCCTGTCGTGCGCCACCTCCGAGCTGGCGTCGGCCGGTTCGGGCGGCATGCGCGTCGAGCTCGACAAGGTGCCGCTGCGCGACGCGACGCTCGCTCCCGAGGAGATCCTCATGAGCGAGTCGCAGGAGCGCATGTGCGCGATCGTCGAGCCGGGCAAGGTCGCCCGGTTCCTGGAGATCTGCGCCAAGTGGGACGTCATCGCGACGGTCATCGGCGAGGTCACGGACGGCGACCGCCTGGAGATCTTCTGGCACGGCGAGAAGATCGTGGACGTGCCGCCGCGTACCGTCGCGCACGAAGGCCCGGTCTACGAGCGGCCGTTCGCCCGTCCCGAGTGGCAGGACGCGCTGCAGGCCGACGCCGCCGAGCGGCTGCCGCGCCCGCAGGGCGGCGACGAGCTGCGCGCGACGCTGCTCAAGGTCACCGGCTCGCCGAACCTCGCCGACAAGTCGTGGATCACCGACCAGTACGACCGGTACGTCCTCGGCAACACCGTCCTCGCCCAGCCCGAGGACGCCGGCATGGTCCGCGTCGACGAGGAGACCAACCTCGGGGTGGCCGTCTCGACCGACGGCAACGGCCGGTTCTGCAAGCTCGACCCGTACGCGGGCGCGCAGTTGGCGCTCGCCGAGGCGTACCGCAACGTGGCCACCACCGGCGCCCGCCCGCTGGCCGTCACCGACTGCCTCAACTTCGGATCCCCCGAAGACCCGGGCGTCATGTGGCAGTTCGCGGAGGCGTGCCGCGGCCTGGCGGACGCGTGCCAGACCCTCGGCACCCCGGTGACCGGCGGCAACGTCTCGTTCTACAACCAGACCGGCGACGTGGCGATCCACCCGACTCCGGTGGTCGGCGTGCTCGGCGTCATCGACGACGTCACCCGCCGCACCCCGATCGGGTTCCGCGAGGAGGGGCAGATCATCCTGCTCCTCGGCGACACCCGCGAGGAACTGTCCGGCTCCGTCTGGGCGGACGTCGCGCACGGCCACCTCGGCGGCCGCCCGCCGGCCGTCGACCTGGAGCGCGAGCGGCTGCTCGCCGAGGTGCTGATCGCGGGCTCGCGCGACGGCATGGTCGACGCCGCGCACGACCTCGCCGACGGCGGTCTCGCCCAGGCGCTCGTCGAGGCCTGCCTGCGCGGCGGCAACGGCGCGCGCGTCGTGCTCCCGGAGGAGCTGGACCCGTTCGTGGCGCTGTTCAGCGAGTCCGCCGGACGCGCGATCGTGGCGGTCCCGCGCAGCGAGGAACTGCGCTTCACCGACATGTGCCGCGTCCGTCACCTGCCGGTCGCCCGGATCGGCGTCGTGGACGGTGAAGTCCTGGAGATCCAGGGCCAGTTCACGGTCGGCATGGACGAATTGCGGACAGCCAACGCGACTCCGCTGCGCGAGTTCTTCGCCTGATATACCGACACAAGCCGCGCCCGGTCTGCCGCCGGGCGCGGCTTGTGACGTACCTGGCGTCGTCCAAGGGGGTCCTGTGCGCCCGACGCCCGATCGCGCACGATGCTCGACGCGTACATCGAGACGTACCCCCGCATCGACCCGTTCGCGACGATCGCGACCACCAGGCACTTCGGTGACCGCCGCGGCCCCATCGCGCCCCGACGACCTCGACGGCCACCTACGCGACGACCCCACGACCACCATGCCTCGGACGTCAGGGTGCCGACGGTCGTGCCGTCACCGACCGACAGCTCCTGGCGGGCGAGGCCGACCGTACCGACCCGCCGGACGACGCCCTCGTCGGGCGTGATCAGCCCGGCGAGCATGTGCAGCAGCGTCGTCTTGCCGCGGCCGTTCTCGCCGACGACGGCGATCGGGGCCGTGCGGACACGGTGAGGGAGACGTCGTCCAGGACACGCCGCGACTGGCGGGTGACCGTGACGCCCTCGGCGCGGATGTGCGCGCTGCCGCCCGCATCGACGGACGGAGCGGGCAGGACGGACGAGGCTTCGGGAAAAGGGGTGGGGTTCACATCGCGCTCCGCGGCTCGCAGGGGAGCCGGGTAGCAAAATGGCGCCGCCCGGCGGGACCGGGACGGCGAGCGCGCTGTCAGCAGGAGGAAGGCGCCGCCGTCAGCGGGCGGAGCGGACCTTCTGCGACCAAATACCTCGTGCCATAACGATCATGCCAACAACGGTGCCGGGCGCGTCCATTCCCTTTCCCGCGGCTCCGCCTCCGCTCGTCGGTGGCTTGCCCACCCCCGGACGGCGGCCGCGCAGCCGCTTCCGCTGTTCCGTTTCCGCCGCTCTGCCTCCGCCGCTCTGCCCGCCGCTCGTCCGCCGCTTCCCTGCGGGGTCGGAGGGAGGCCGCGGCCGCGTCGACGTCGCAACGCGTACGGTTCCGCGACCTCCCCGGTGTTCCGCGCGGAGCTGCGCGCGGCGATCCGCCCGACCGGCAGCCGAGTCACCCGCCGGCCGCGTCCAGCCGGGCGCGCTGCTCGGGGCTCAGATCGAGGTCGACGGCTCCGAGGTTCTCCTCCAACTGGGCCACGGACGACGCTCCGGCGAGCGGGACGATCGGGAGGTTGCCGCCGATCTGCCAGGCCAGCACGACCTGATTGGGCGTCGCGCCCGTCTCCTTGGCGATCTCGCGGAGCACCGCGAGCCGCGCGGGAGTGCCGGGGTGGTCGTAGTCGTCCGGCAGTTGCTTGTCGTCGCGCGTGTAGAGACCGCCCATCAGCGGCGAGTACGCCACCAGCGTCAGGTCCGGCTCGGCGCCCAGGTAGCTCGCCAGTTCGGCGCCGCTGTGCCCGAGCGACCCTTCGGGGAACAGCGGTTGCGGGATGTCGTAGCGCGGGCGCAGCAGGCTGTGCTGGTACTGCAGGACCTCGTAGCCGGGCAGGCCTGCGGCGGCGGCCAGCGCACGGGCGCGTTCCACGCGCCAGATTGCGTGGTTGCTCACCCCGAGCAACCCGACCGTGCCTTCCGCGACCAGCTCGCCGAACCCTTCGACGGTGTCCCGCAGCGGGACGGTGCGGTCCTCGATGTGTGCGTACAGCAGGTCGATGCGTTCGACGCCCAGGCGTTCGCGGCTGCGTTCGGCGGCCTCGCGGATCGTCTTCGCGGACAGCCCCTCCGGGTTGTCGAGGAAGCCCGTCCCGGGGGTGCGTGGCCGGGCCCCCAGCTTGGTGGCGATGACGATCTCGTTGCCTATGCCACGCGACTTCCGCCATTTGCCGAGCAGTTTTTCGCTCTGCCCGCCCAGGCCGCCGTCCGCCCAGTACGCGTAGTTGTTCGACGTGTCGATGAACGTGCCGCCGGCCTCGACGTACCGGTCCAGGACCGCGAACGACGTCTTCTCGTCGGTGGCGGTGCCGAAGAGCATCGCTCCGAGCGAGAGCACACTCACCTCGCGGCGCGTGTCCGGGTTCGTGCCAATAGAACGGTATTTCATGCCGAGTCTCCATTCCGTCCCGACTGTCCGGGCCTGGAACGGGAGTTTGCGACTTGGAGCGCTCTCGAAGTCAAGCAAGGTGTCGATGTCAAGGACGGCGGCGGTGGTCTGCCCACGGCCTGACGTACGACAAGCCCCCGAGCCCCGGAGCCCCCGAGCCCCGGCAGGGACTCGCGGGCCTCGCTCGTGCGGGATATTCCCCCTGGATGTTTCCCGTGTGAAAGCCCCCGGGGTCCCACACAGGTGGTGGTCATCGGCATCGTGGTTCGCCGTCGACCTCCGTTCCCCGCGACTCAATAGTGGAGGGGCGGGCCTGTCGGGTCCATTGCACGAAGGTGGAAAGCTCTACGCGGGTGGACCCGTTGGTCGGTTCAGCCTCCTAAGCTGTCGAGCCGGTATGGCTGGAACGTTCCGTGGCCCGGCCAGTAGGGGTACGGCACGGTTCCGAAGTGCGCGCCCTTGCCGCCGCTTTCCTCGTACGCGAAGTAGCGCGTGTGCGCGGCGTCCGCCCACCCGGCGAAGATCAGCGTGTGTCCGGCGGCGCCCGGAGCGGTGTTCACCAGGATGTCCCCGGGCAGCAGTTCGTCCTTGTCGATGCGGTGCGACACCTGCGGCAACGTGTCGGTGGTCAGGCCGGGCGCGGGAAGCCCCCACGCCATCGACACCAGGCCGGAGCAGTCCATGCGATGGCCCTCGAACGTGCGGGCCATGCTGTAGTCGAGTCCCAGATCCGCCCAGCGCTTGGCCCGCCGCAGGATCTCCGAACGCTGTACGTCACCGGGCACCGCGACGCTCGCTCCCTTCGGGGTCGATCCGGTGGCACCCGGCGCCGGCGTGCGCGCGGCCCCGGAACTCCCGCCTTGGGGGCTTCGGCCGCCGGGAGCCGGGCCGTTCGCGGCCCCGCCGGCCGGCCGTTCGACCGACGACCTCGTGCGCTGCGCACCGCCGACCCGGGGCGGCGGTCCGGTGCCCGACCCTCCCGGCCCCGCCCGGGTCACACCCGCGACCTGCGCGGCGAACTCGACCGCCGGAGAGTTGAACTGCGCGACGCGGAACGGCGGCACCTCGGGTGCCGGTGCGTCGGCACGGACCACGGCGGGCGGAGGCGGCGGGGGCGTGGGCGGCGGTGTCGCGTACTCGGACAGGGTGAGCGGAGGAAGCGGGTCGCCGTGTGCCGCGAGCGCCCGCAGGAGATCGGCGGCCAGGCGGTCGCCGGTCGCGTACCCCTCCGCGCAGGACCGCAGCAGCCCCGGCGTGGACGCGACGACGCTGTGGAGATGGGTGGCCTCCGCCATCGCGTGTTCGACGGCCGCGGTCGCCGCGGCCCACGTGCCGGGGGAGTCGGTCCGACTGGCGGCGAGGTCGAAGTCGCCCTCGGCGGCGCGCAGTGCCTCGCGCGCCGCTTCCAGGCCGGGTACCGCGGCGTCGAACCCGGCGGCGAGGCCGGACAGTTCCTGGGGCGAGATTCGAATCGGCGCATTCAACGGACGACCTCCTGACGGAAGGAGCTCGGAACGGAAGGATCTCGGAGCGCCGCGGCTAAGCGGCCTCGGGGAACTGGGGCACATATCCGCGCTGCCCGGCACGCACTCTCGCGGCGTTGCGGGACCTTGCGAGTACGGCCGAATACGAGCTTCGGTCCCGCGCCTCGCGACAGCACGCACTGGACAACGCGGAGCGCACCCCAGTTCCCCGAGAGCGCTTAGGCCCGCTTACGCACTGGGTGAGTGCGTCGGATCACGGCCGGGCGCGAGCGGCCGCGACGGCTTCGGCGTGCGCTTCCAGGCGTATGGCCGCCACCCGCAACGCCGACGACGTGGCGATGCGTGACGCGTCGGTGGCCCCCGCGTACGAACGGAAGGCGGCCGCGGCGGTGCCGGACCACCGGGTCAGGGCCGACCGGACACCGGCCGCGAGCGTCACGGCGTCGTTGTCGATACGGGTCGCGGCGACCGCCAGCGCATGCGCGCGGGCGCTGATCCGGGCGGGATCGGCGGACGACGAAACCTCGGTCATGGACGCCTCCTTCGGCGAAGCGGTGACGGGCGGGGTGCTTCTGCGGGCGTACTGCCGCACTGCCGTGATGGGCAATCAACTGCGCGATCACCGCGCAAAGAACTGCGGTGCTGCTGCCCTGTTCTCCGTGCTGCCTGCTGCCTGCTGCCTGCTGCCGTGTCGCGGTACTCCCGTGCTGCGGTCCTGCGGTCCTGCGGCCCTGCGGTTCTCGGGGACCGCTTTCGCGGCCGTGACTCCATGGTCGGCGTCATCGCGGTCCGCCGCAGGGCCCAGGCTCGAATCTGTGGAAGACGCGGATAGTTGCCCCAGGACGGTGGAAAACGTTTCCACGCCGGGAGCGCCGAGTCGTATCCTCCGGCCATGCCTGCCGCCGCGCGTACCCCCGCGATCCGTCCCGTCGACCCCGCCCGCGTGCGGGCCGCATTGGCGGCCGAATGGCAGGCCCTCGCGGACTTCACCGACGCACTGGAGTCGGCGCGGCTCAAGGACCCGTCCGGACTCACCGGCTGGACCCTCGCCGACCTCGTCGGGCACATCGCCGCCGGCGTCGAGGCCGTGCCCCGCTGGCTCGGGCAGCCCGAGCCGACCGGCCCACCCATCACCGTCGAGCAGTGGGCGGGCGGCACCGCCGCGGCCGCCGAGGCGATCTCCGATCTGGCGCAGGAGATGGCCGAGGCAGGCAAGACCCCGCGCGACTACGTCGAGGACGCGACTCGGCTCGTCGCCGAGACACCCGACACCCGGGTGAGCGTCACTCGTATCGGTCCCATGCGCGTCCCGGACATGCTCGTCACGCGCCTCATCGAGGCCGTCGTGCACGCCGACGACCTGGAGCGGGCCACCGGCGCGGCCTTCCCGCACGACCGGCAGGCACTCGCGGTCGTGACCAGGGTCCTCGCCGACATCCTGGCCGTCCGGGCGCCCGGCCACTCGGTCGAGGTGCGGGTCCCGCCGTTCGCCGTCGTGCAATGCGTCACAGGCCCGAAGCACACCCGGGGGACTCCGCCGAACGTCGTCGAGAGCGATCCGCGCACCTGGCTCCGACTCGCCGCAGGCCGTGTGACCTGGGAAGACACCGTCGACGACGGCAGCGTGCGGGCCAGTGGGGAACGCGCCGACCTGTCCGGGTGGCTGCCGCTGTTGGGGTGAACCACGGCCCCCGACAGCCTCGCGTAGACTCGTCCGCGTGCCACGTGGCGACGGACGACTCAACCACGATCTCTTCCCCGGCGAGAAGGGCCCGCAGGACGCCTGCGGCGTCTTCGGCGTCTGGGCCCCCGGCGAAGAGGTCGCGAAACTTACCTATTTCGGGCTCTACGCACTGCAGCACCGCGGGACGGAATCCGCCGGTATCGCGGTGAGCAACGGCTCCCAGATCCTCGTCTTCAAGGACATGGGCCTGGTGTCCCAGGTCTTCGACGAGGCGACCTTGGGATCGTTGCGCGGCCACATGGCCGTCGGACACGCCCGCTACTCCACCACCGGTTCCTCGGTCTGGGAGAACGCCCAGCCGACCTTCCGGGCCACCGCGACGGGCAGCATCGCCCTCGGCCACAACGGCAATCTCACCAACACCGGTGAGCTGGCCCGCATGGTCGCGGAGCAGGGCCCGGACCGCGGTGAGCTCAACTACCCCTACCAAGGCCGAATCGAGGCCACCAGCGACACCGATCTGCTGGCCTCCCTCCTCGCGGGTCGTCCCGACCTGTCGCTGGAGGAGACCGCCATGCAGATCCTGCCCAAGCTCAAGGGCGCGTTCTCGCTGGTCTTCATGGACGAGGGCACGCTGTACGCGGCCCGCGATCCGCAGGGCATCCGCCCGCTCGTGCTCGGCCGCCTGGAGCGCGGCTGGGTCGCCGCGAGCGAGACCGCCGCACTCGACATCGTGGGCGCGTCGTTCATCCGCGAGATCGAGCCGGGCGAGCTGGTCGCCATCGACGAGCACGGCCTGCGCACCCAGCGGTTCGCCAAGGCCGAGCCCAAGGGCTGCGTGTTCGAGTACGTCTACCTCGCCCGCCCCGACACCTCGATCGCCGGCCGCGGGGTGCACGCGGCACGTGTCGAGATGGGCCGCCGCCTCGCGAAGGAAGCCCCGGTCGAAGCCGACCTGGTCATGCCGACCCCGGAGTCCGGGACCCCGGCGGCGATCGGGTACGCCGAGGCGTCCGGCATCCCGTTCGGCCAGGGCCTGGTCAAGAACTCGTACGTCGGCCGCACCTTCATCCAGCCGAGCCAGACCATCCGCCAGCTCGGCATCCGCCTCAAGCTCAACCCGCTGCGCGAGGTCATCGCCGGCAAGCGCCTCGTCGTCGTCGACGACTCGATCGTGCGCGGCAACACGCAGCGCGCCCTCGTGCGCATGCTGCGCGAAGCCGGTGCGGCCGAGGTGCACGTGCGCATCTCGTCCCCGCCCGTGAAGTGGCCGTGCTTCTTCGGCATCGACTTCGCGACGCGCGCCGAGCTGATCGCGAACGGCCTGTCGGTCGACGAGATCGCCAAGTCGCTCGGTGCGGACTCGCTCGCGTACATCTCGATCGACGCGATGGTCGAGGCGACCACAATTCCCAAGGACAACCTGTGCCGGGCGTGCTTCGACGGGGTCTACCCGATCGAGCTGCCCGACCCGGAGCGCCTGGGCAAGCACCTCCTGGAAGGCCTGGAGCAGGCCGTGCGCAGCGATGTGGACGGCGTCCAGTCCCTTCTCGGGGGCGCGGGCGCGGAAGACGCCCTGCGCCGCCCGTAGCGCCGCGAGCGGGGGTGTGGAACCGCACCCCCGCAGTCCGTGCCCGCGAACTGGACACCACCCCGAACCACCCGACCCGAAAGGGCCGTACCGTCGTGACCGACAACCCCTCCACCACCTACGCCGCCGCCGGTGTCGACATCGAAGCCGGCGACCGCGCCGTCGAACTGATGAAGACCTGGGTCGGGAAGGCCACCCGCCCCGAGGTCCTCGGCGGCATCGGGGGCTTCGCGGGGCTCTTCGACGTCTCCGCGTTCACGCGGTACACGCGCCCGCTGCTGGCCACCTCGACCGACGGCGTCGGCACCAAGGTCGCGATCGCGCAGCGCATGGACAAGCACGACACGATCGGCCGGGACCTCGTCGGCATGGTGGTCGACGACCTCGTGGTGTGCGGCGCGGAGCCGCTGTTCATGACCGACTACATCGCGACCGGCAAGGTCGTCCCGGAGCGCATCGCGTCGATCGTCAAGGGCATCGCCGAGGGCTGTGTGCTGGCCGGGTGCGCGCTGGTGGGCGGCGAGACGGCCGAACACCCGGGGCTGCTCGACCCGGACGAGTACGACGTCGCGGGCGCGGGCACGGGCGTCGTCGAGGCGGACCGCCTCCTGGGCGCCGAGCGCGTGCGCGAGGGCGACGCGGTCGTCGCGATGGCCGCGTCGGGCCTGCACTCCAACGGCTACTCGCTCGTGCGCCACGTGTTCTTCGCGGGCGCCGGCTGGGAGCTGGACCGCGACGTGCCGGAGTTCGGCCGTACGCTCGGCGAGGAGCTCCTGGAGCCGACCCGCATCTACTCGCTCGCCTGCCTCGACCTGGCCCGCCGTACCGAGGTGCACGCCTTCTCGCACGTCACCGGCGGCGGCCTGGCGGCCAACCTGGCCCGCGTCCTGCCCGGCCACCTGGACGCCCGCCTGGACCGTTCGACGTGGACGCCCGGCGCGGTGTTCTCGCTCGTCGGCGAGCTCGGCAAGGTCGCCCAGCCGGAGCTGGAGAAGACCCTCAACATGGGCGTGGGCATGGTGGCGGTCGTCGCGGCGGACGCCGTGGACGCGGCGCTCGCGGTGCTGGCCGAGCGCGGCGTACCGGCGTGGGTGCTGGGCCGCGTCGAGGCCGGTACGGGCCAGGCGGTCCTGGAGGGCTCGCACGGACGCTGACGCCGACTGGCCGCGACTTCGCGGACAGCACAAAGGGTCCGGGACCGACCACCAAGGGTCTGGTCCCGGACCGATCGGGTGCTGCTACACCCCTGACACGGGCGGCGAACCGTCAGACGAGGCCCGCGACGTGGTCAGCGGCGGCCCGAGGGGCCGACGTCGTCCTCGTCGTCGTCATCGTCGTAATAATCCGCATACGCCGCGTAGGGATCGTCGAGCTCGTCTTCATACGTGTCGTCACCGTCCGACTGAACCTGCGGTTCATCGGCTGACGACACGCCCAGCTCTTCGGCCAGACGGTTCAGATCTGTTCCGCCGCTGTTGTACTTCAGCTGGCGGGCGACCTTTGTCTGCTTGGCCTTGGCCCGGCCGCGCCCCATGGCTCGACCCCCTCAACGACGGGGCTCACGGCCCCGGGTCTTGACACGCGTTCACGATCAGGGTCGGTTCATCCAGGTTCAAGAACCGGCCCGTGGAGCATTAACGGTACCTGCTTCCGCGGCGCGACGGTACGTCGCATGGGTGACAGGTGGGCGCGGACCCCGACCCGGCAATACTGTTCCGGCTGGTCAGGGGCCTGATCGTGGGTCCTTCGCCGAGGCTGACGATACCCTGTGATTCAGCTTCCAAGGTAGATCCCGCGCAGACGACCCACATCCGCCATGCGTCGTTCGGCGAGTCGGTCGGCCGCGACGGCGGGCGGGACGCCCTCTTCGTCGGCGAGTGCGAAGACCCGCGCGGTGGTGGTGCGGATCCCCGAGGCCTGGCGCTTTGCCCGTTCGAAGTCGAATCCGTGCAGCTCGTCGGCCACCTGGATGACGCCGCCCGAATTGACCACGTAGTCCGGCGCGTACAGCACGCCGCGCTCGGCGAGCGTCTTGTCGACGCCCGGGTGTGCGAGCTGGTTGTTGGCCGCGCCGCAGACGATTTTCGCGGTGAGCACCGCCACACTGGCGTCGTCGAGCGCGCCGCCGAGCGCGCAGGGTGCGTACACGTCGATGGGCTCGCGGATGAGGGCGTCCGTGTCGGCCGCGACCGAGACGGCGGGGTAGGCCGCTCGCACGCGTTCGACCGCGGCCGGGTCGACGTCCGTGACCAGCACCTCGGCGCCGTCCTCGAGGAGGTGCCCGACGAGGTGCCTGCCGACCTTGCCGACCCCGGCGATGCCGACGCGCCGGCCGCGCAGGTCCGCGGTGCCCCAGAGGTGTTCGGCACTCGCCAGCATGCCCTGGTAGACGCCGTAGGCGGTGAGTACCGACGAGTCGCCCGCGCCGCCCGAGTCGGGTGAACGGCCGGTGACGAAGCCGCACTCCCGTGCCACTACGTCCATGTCCTCGACGTACGTGCCCACGTCGCACGCGGTCACGTAGCGGCCTCCGAGGGACTGCACGAAGCGCCCGTAGGCACGCAGCAGGGCCTCGCTCTTGTCGCGCTTCGGGTCGCCGATGATGACGGCCTTGCCGCCGCCGTGGTCGAGGCCCGCGAGGGCGTTTTTGTACGCCATGCCCTTGGACAGGTTGAGGACGTCCTCGACGGCCTCGTCCTCGGTCGCGTACGGGTAGAAGCGCGTGCCGCCCAGGGAGGGGCCGAGCGCTGTCGAGTAGATGGCGATGACGGCCTTGAGCCCGCTCGCCTGGTCCTGGCAGAACACGACCTGTTCGTGTCCGGAGCTCCTGCCGAACACGGGTCCCGGGGTGTGGGTCCGTGCGCTGGTGCCCGTCGTACTTGTCGTCGTCACTGTGGTGACTCCCGAGTCCGGCCCGCGGTGGGTGATCGCGGGCGTCTGCCCCAACCCTAGGACCGCCGCGCCCCCACGTGCCGGAATCCCGGGTCGGACGGCGGCGCGAACGGGGGCATGCGAACATTCGGTACGTGCGGACTTCGGTGGTGGCCCCCTACTCGGCATACCTGCGTGTGTACGAGCCGCTCGCGGCTTTCCCGGAGCCGGACCGCTCGCGCTGGGCCGACTACGTGCGCGACGTGCATACGCGGCGCGCCTGGGGCGCCGGCACGACGGCCGAACTGACCGCCCAGGAACAGCGGATGGCGATGGAGGGCATCCTCGCGACGCCTCCCGAGCCGGCACCGCCGCACGAGAGCGAGGACGCGTTCGTCGCGGAGATCGACGGGGTCCCGGTGATCTGCCCGCGCCAGACGCGGCTGCGCTGCTGGACGGCCCTGGCCGAGATGCGCCGGGAGTTCCCGCCGGTGGTGCTCGACGCCTTCTGGCCCCGCGTCGTGCTGGCGCAGGCCGAGGCGGACCACGACCGCTGGCGGGCGGACAATCCGGATGTCCAGCCGCACATCCACAGCAGCACCTGGCACGTGCCCATGCGGTGGTTCGTGTTGTTCGCCCAGGACGAGCGCGTCCTCGTCGCACCCGAAGGCGGGCAGCCGGAGGGCGTGCGCGCGGAGGGGGCGGAGGACGTCGGGGACGGATGGGAGCTGTACTACCGGACGCCGATGGTGCAGGCTCGGCGTCGGGTCGCTCGCGCGCTGCGGGTTCTGCGCGACACCCTGGAGGAAGGCGCACTGATCTCCGGGCTCGAGCATCTGGGCCGTTGGCTTGAAGAGTTCCATCCGAGGGCCATGGTCGAGCTCGATTTCGGCGGACTGGTGCGGCTGATTCCGTCCGGCGATCTCGCCGAGGAGCGCACTGCCGAGCACGTTGCGGAGGGCCTGACGGCGCTCGCGGCGGGTGACGGAGCGCGCGCGTCGGAGGCGTACCGGCGGATCACCGAGCGGTGGTCCGCGGTGCGAGCGCTGGAACATGCCAGCTGAGCAGGCCACTTGGCGCCCGGATGCCCAGTGGGCAAGAATTTCTGAGATCAACATCTCATAGGGCGCATACGCCAGCGAATTGCTCGTATATGATGAATCGGACAAAGGGGTGCTGGTCACCTCTTGTCATGCTGTAACTACACAGGATTACCCAGTTCCACGCAGTATCACGCAGTAGCACTCAGTTCCCCCAGGGGACGCCCAGAATCCGCCGGTCTCCCGAGATTGGTGTGGCTGGGTGGGCGCGGGGGGCCGAACGGCCGGAAGTGACTCTTCGTCACAGGCGGGTGACTGTCCGCTATGTACGGTCCTTCGGGATCGCGCCGGTTGAGTGCTGCGATGCCAATTCCGGCGGTTTGGCCAACCAGGGCCGCCGGATGGTGTACTTGTACTGTGAAGGACAAGCCGTTCGTCCTATAACCGACTTGGCCGCCGAGCACCATTTCGGACATCGGGGGTCAAGGTGCAGAATTTGAAGAAAGAACCGTGCTTGGTTCGGTTCTCCCGAGGAGGCCGCTCATGACCGCTCGTACGCCTGATGCCGAGCCGCTGCTGACGCCGGCCGAGGTTGCCACCATGTTCCGCGTCGACCCGAAGACGGTCACGCGCTGGGCCAAGGCCGGCAAGCTCACGTCGATCCGCACCCTCGGTGGCCACCGCCGCTACCGCGAGGCGGAGGTTCGTGCCCTGCTTGCGGGCATTCCGCAGCAGCGCAGCGAGTCCTAAAGCCTGGGCAGGGGCCACCTGCATCAGCCGTTTGTCTTGAGCGTCGCCCTCGGATCCCGCCGGATCCGAGGGCGACGCTTTTGTGCGTGCCGCATCGCACCCGGGGGCTGGACCCGAGACCGGATCAAGGGCCGGATCAGGGGTTGGGCGAGGGTGAACCCGGCTGTTTCCCAGCGTGGCCAACCTCGATTTCAGTAAAATATCACATACAATGCATGGCCTGTTTCCAGCCTCTTTTGAAAACCATTTCCAGTCAAAACCGTGACGTGCGTCACACTGTCCGCCGACCCGTGGTCCAGTCGGTTGCCGCGCCCGTCGGATCGCACGTCGAGACGGGTGATTCGGACCGCGGCACCACGCCCTACAGTGGTCGCCATGTCCAGTAGTACGCGGGTTACCGGGGCGGCCGAGGTGAACCCCCGGAACGGCAACAGCTCGGGGGCGGCCACCCGCGCCAAGCTGCTGCGTACCGCGGAACGCCTGTTCGCCAAGAACGGCATCGACGGCGTCTCGGTCCGGGACATCACCGGTACCGCGGGGGCCAACAGCGCGGCCGTGCACTACCACTTCGGGTCCAAGCAGGACCTGATCGCCGCGATCCTGCACCGCCGCCTGGAGTCCCTCGGCGTACGCCGCGAGCAACTGCTCGCCGAGCTGGAGGCCGACGAGCAGCCCGCGCTGCGCGACGTGGTGGTGGCACTGCTGCTCCCGACCGTCGAGCTGAGCCGCGACCGCCGCGGCGGCGGCCACCACTACCTGGGCTTCCTCGTCGCGGTCGGCGAGCATCCGACGTCCATGCATCTGATCACCGACGAGGTCGACCCGCTCACCGCGCGGTACCTGTCGGTCCTCCGGCGCGCGCTGCCCGAAGTGCCGCACGAGGTCATCCTGTTCCGCTTCGGCATCGCCAAGGACCTGATGAACCGCGTCCTGCGCCAGGGCGCGGTGCGCGAGTGGCTGCGCCGGCACGCGTCGGACGACGAGAAGGTGCTGTTCGACCAGCTGGTCGACTTCCTCGTCGGTGCGCTCGCCGCGCCGTCGCACTCCGCCTGAGCGCGCCGAGCGCGCCTCCCGCCAAGTCATCGACCGCCGACATCTCTGTCCGGCAACGTCTCTTGACGATGTGTCAGGCCGGGCACACAATCACCAATCTCAGCCAGTCGTTTGATCGACAAGTCGGGTACTTCAGGCTTGCCCGCGACCGGCAGCAAGTCCTCGCGAACCACGTACGGCACCACCGCGCACTGAACGGCACGTCAGTCAGGTGAACGACCGAACTCCGTCAGGGGCACTGCGTCCCGGCGGTCCGTGAGGAGGAATCCTTGCCACGTCTCCTACGCGCCGCAGGACTGGTCATGGTGCCGGTCCTGTTGATCGCCGGGTGCAACTCGTCGACGACGGACAAGGACGGCGACGAGCCGAACCAGCCCGGTGCGTCGGCCTCGAAGGACCCGGTCAAGATCGGCGGCGTGGTCTCCAAGACCACCTCGTCGGGCTACAGCAAGGCCGACACCGACCTCGGCGCCAAGGCCCGCTTCATGATGGCCAACGACGAAGGCGGGGTGAACGGCCGCAAGATCGACTACATCGGTTCCGAGGACGACGGCCAGGAGTCCGCCCGCACCATCACCGCGGTGCGCAAACTGGTGCAGCAGGACAAGGTGTTCGCGATCGTGCCCGTCAACACGACCACGATCGGCGGATCCGCGGACTTCCTGCGCGACAACAAGACCCCGTACATCGGCTGGGGGACGCTGCCCGCGTTCTGCGGTCAGGAGTACGGCATGGGCTACAACGGCTGCCTGGTGCCGACGCCGGGCCACAACGTGAACACGTCGTGGCCGGGCCTGCTCGGCGACATCCTCGGCGGCGCGCAGGGCAAGAGCGTCGCGCTGATCACACAGGACACGGACGCCGGCAAGTTCGGCCTGCGCACCTACCAACAGGCCTTCCCGCCCGGCGGGTTCACGGTGTCGTACGCCAAGTCCACCGTCCCCGGCACGTCGGTCCCGACGGACTGGAGCCCCTGGGTCGGCGAGATCATGTCGAGCAACGGCGGCAAGGCCCCGGACGTCGTGGTGTCCGTGATGCAGACCCCGGCCAACATCGGCCTGTTCACCGCCCTCAAGCGGGCCGGGTTCAAGGGCATCCTGACCGACGCCACCGACTACGACCCGGCGCTGCTCAAGCAGGCCGCGTCGAAGGAGGCGCTGCAGGACGTCCAGGTGTTCGTGCAGAACATGCCGTTCGAGTCGACGGCCCCGGAGATGGCCAAGTTCAAGGAGTACATCTCCAAGGCCAAGGGCTCCGAGGTCACCGAGTGGAACCAGTCGATGATGGTCGGCTGGAACTCCGCGGACCTGTTCCTCGCGATCGCCAAGAAGGCGGGCGACAACCTGACCGTGGAGACCTTCCAGGCCGCCGCGGCCAATTTCCAGGACACCTACGCACTCGTCGGGGACCGCAAGTTCCCGCTCGGCCGCAACGACTCGTTCGGCTGCGGTGCGATGGTGCAGCTCAAGGGCGAGACGTACGGCATCACTTCGCCCTACAAGTGCTACCCCTCCATCCCGTTCAAGTGACGCGCGGCCGGACGACCCGGCCCTACGCCACCTGACCGGCACGCCTCCGGCCCGCCCGCCGCCCCCCGGCTCTGCGGGCGGGCCGGGAGCCGCACCGCCTGTCGCACCGACCCCGATCCGGCGCCGTCCGCACGTCGTACGAGGGAGCGTCACCGGCACATGAGTGAGCTCGTCGGCTACATCATCAGCGGTCTGGTCACCGGCGCGATCTACGCGCTGCTGGCGTCCGGACTCGTGCTCGCCTACTCCGCCTCGGGGGTGCTCAACTTCGCCCACGGGGCCACCGCGTTCCTGTCCGCGCTGTTCTTCTACGAACTCAACCAGGGCCTCGACTGGCCGTCCGTACCCGCCGCCCTGGTCACCGTCTTCGTCTTCGCACCCGGCCTCGGCTGGATGCTCGACCGCATAATGTTCCGCAAACTCGCCAGACTCGGCGAGACCCCGCAGATCGTCGCCACGATCGGCCTCCTGGTCGCGCTGCCCGCCCTCGGCCAGTGGATCGTCAAGCTGCTGACCGACGCCGGCGTCGACCTCGCGCCGTCCGAGAACCAGTACGGCCTGCCGGGCGTGGGACCGAACCCGCCCGAGCACTGGGAGCTGATGGACGGGGTCGGCATCGACTCCAACCAGCTGATCACCTGGATCGTCACGGCAGTTGTCGCCGTGGGGCTGTGGATCCTGATGCGCCACACGCCGCTCGGCCTGCGGCTGCGCGCCTCGGTGGACAGCCGTACGCTCACCGAGCTGCGCGGCGTGAGCGCCGACCGGCTCTCCGGCATCGCCTGGATGCTCTCCGCCGGACTCGCGGGCGCGGTCGGAGTGCTGGCCGCACCGCTGCTCGCGCTCAGCCCGGTCGACTACACGCTGGTCATGTTCGTCTCCGCGGCCGCCGCTGTGCTCGGCCGCTTCAAGTCGGTGCCGATCGCCTTCGGCGGCGGCCTGCTCCTCGGAGTCGTGCAGAACCTCGTCGCGGGGTACGCGCCTTCGTGGACCGACGAGATCACCGGCCTTCGTACGGCGGTCCCGTTCGTCCTGCTGTTCGTCGGCCTCCTGGTGATGTCCCGCAGCAAGCGCAGCGCCGGGACCGCCGCCGTGGACCAGCCGCCGCCCGACTACCTGGCCGGGATGCCGCCGCTGCGCCGCTGGGCGCCGTGGCTGATCGCGGCCGCTTTCCTGGCGGTCAGCCTCTACACCTGGACGACCGCCTTCTGGATCGGCCTGATCGCCCAAGGGCTCGCGGCGTCCCTGGTGTTCCTGTCGTTCACCGTCGTCACGGGCCTCGGCGGCATGGTCAGTCTCGCGCAGGCCACCTTCGTGACCGCGTCCGCGCTGACCGCGGGCCTGCTCATGAGCCACGGGGTGTCGTTCTTCCTCGCCCTCGTCGCGGGGACACTCGTGGCCGCGCTGCTCGGCATGGTGGTCGCGCTGCCGGCGCTGCGGCTGTCCGGGCGCATGCTCGCGCTGGCCACCCTCGCGCTGGCCTTCCTGGGTGACCAAGTGCTGTTCCAGATGAGCTGGTTGCGTAACGGGGACGTGGGATGGGCGATCCCGCGCCCGGTGGTCGGGCCGGTCGACCTCAACGACGACCGGGCGCTCGCCCTCGCTCTCCTGGTCATCGTCGCGGCGGTGGTCGTGCTCATCCGGAACCTGGAGAACTCCGCGTCGGGCCGCGCGATGCTCGCGGTCCGTTCCGCGCCGCCGGCGGCGATGGCGTCCGGCGTCTCGATCCTGCGCACCAAGCTCGCGCTTTTCGCGATCTCGGCGGGCATCGCCGGGTTCGGCGGAGTGTTCTGGGCCTCCTTCAACACCCGCATCACCGCGACCGAGTTCACCGCGATGAACGGTCTGATCTGGCTGGCCATCGTGGTCGCCGCGGGCATCCGCAGGCCGCAGTTCGCCGTCGTCGCGGGACTGACGTTCGCGTTGTTCCCGCATGTCATGGAGGACTACATCACCGACTCGCCGCACGTGCCGGTGATCCTGTTCGGCCTCGCCGGCCTGGCGTTGGCCGGGAATCCCGAGGGCTGGGTCGTGCAGATGACCGAGGGGCTGCATGCGCTGCGCGGTCGGATCTCCGGGCGTACCAGGCCTGTTGCGGACAAGGTTGCGGCGGCCGGTGGGCCGCGGGCCGCGCCGGTTGCCGAGGAGGCCGCGCCGGTCGTGACGGCTGTCGCGCCGCAGGGGTCGGGCGGTGCGGAACCCCAGGATGCCGACGAGGCAGCGGAAGTGCTGCTGCGGCTGCGCGGCATCCATGCCGGATACGGCGGTGTCGAGGTGCTGCACGGCGTCGACCTGGACGTCCGGGCGGGCCGGATCCTGGCACTGCTGGGCGCCAACGGGGCCGGCAAGACGACGACATGTGCGATCGCCGCAGGGCTGCTGGCGCCCACCGCGGGCACGGTCGAACTCGCGTCGGGCGACGGTGTCGTCCGCGATGTCACGCGTCTGTCGGCGGTACGCAGGTCGCGCGAAGGCGTCCTGCTCGCCCCGGAAGGCCGCGGCATCTTCCCGTCGCTGACCATCGACGAGAACCTGTCGATGTGGCTGCGGTCGGCCGGCGAACGCGAGCGCGTCTACGAGCGCTTCCCGAACCTCGCCGGGCGGCGCAAGGTGCCCGCCGGTTCGCTGTCGGGCGGCGAGCAGCAGCAGCTGACCGTCGCTCCGCTGCTGGTACGCCCGCCCCGCGTGCTCGTCGCGGACGAGCCGTCACTCGGCCTCGCCCCGCTGGTGGTCGAGGAGATCTTCCGCTTCGTCGTCGAACTCCGGGACCTGGGCGTGGCATTGCTGCTGGTGGAGGAGAAGGCGTCGGAGATCCTGACGGTCGCGGACACCGTGGCCTTCATGAGTGTCGGACGCGTGTCGTGGACCGGCCCGCGCGCGGAGGTGGACGGGAACCGCCTGACCGCCGCGTACCTCGGCCTGACCGACACCGACGTGCGGAGTGTGGGGGCATGAGCGGGACCGTGGTGGATGTCGCCGAGTCGGCCGGGGACGTGGCGCAGCCGCCCGTCCTGCGGGCCGAGAACGTCGGGGTCGCCTTCGGCGGCGTCAACGCGCTGAGCGGTGTGACGTTGGAGGTGCGCGCGGGCGAGGTCTGCGGGCTCATCGGACCGAACGGCGCGGGGAAGACGACCTTGTTCGACGTCCTGTCGGGCATCCGGCGGCCGGACTCGGGCGTGGTGCGCTTCGCCGGGGTCGACGTGTCGGCGCGCGGGCCGGTGTGGCGGGCACGGCACGGGATGCGGCGTACGTTCCAGCGCCAACAACTGTTCGGCCGCCTGACCGTGCTGGACAACCTCGTGGTCGCGGAGGAGTGGCGCGGCGGTGGCGGCGGCATCGCGGCCGACCTGCTGGCGCTTCCGAGCCGGCGCCGCCGTGAGCGCGAACGGCGGGTACGGGCCGAGGAGATCCTCGACTTGTGCGGTCTGACCGACTTGCGTGACAAATATGCCGGGACGCTGCCGGTGGGGCAGGCCCGCATGGTGGAGCTCGCCAGGGCTGTGGTGGACACCCCCAAAGTGCTGCTGCTCGACGAGCCGGCGTCGGGGATGTCGTCGGCGGAGAGCGTGTGGCTGGGCGAGGTGGTCCGCCGCCTTGTCGACCACGAGCAGTGTGCGGTGCTGCTGGTCGAACACGACGTCGCGTTCGTCATGGGCCTGGCCTCCCGGGTCGTCGTGCTCAATCTGGGCGAGGTGCTGGCCGAGGGCACGCCGGCCGAGGTGCGGGCGGACCAGGCGGTGCGCGATGCGTACCTCGGCGGCGGATGAACGCGTCGGGGGCGGGCCTCGAAAGGCCCGCCCCCGACGGATGATTCGCCCGACCCCGTGGCGGGGCTACTCCTTGGTGCCGATCGCGTCGACCGGACGGGTGCGCAGGGCGAGCCGGGCCGGCAGGGAGGTCGCCGCGAACGCGAGGACGGCGGCGGCCGCGACGATTGCCAGGTAGGTCAGCGGCGGGGCGTACGGCGTCCCGGTGCCGGTCATGCCTGTCGCATACGCACTGAGCGTCGCCCAGCCGATCGCCGTGCCGAGCACCGTCGCGAACAGCACCATCGTCAGCGTCTCCCACCGCAGCATCCGGAGGATCTGACGGCGCGTCATGCCGACCAGGCGCATGAGCGCGAACTCGCGGGCACGCGCCGAGGTGGCCATCATCAGCGTGTTGACGATCGCGATCGCGGTGAACGCGATGATCAGGCCCATCGCGACGTAGTTGACCTGCGTCTGCGTGCCCTGCTGGGTCCGACGGGCGGCTTTGACCTGGTCGCGGTCGAGGACGCGTACGCCGGGGAAGGCCGCGGCGGCGGCGTCGAGGGCGCCGCGGGCGCTGGGGGTGCCGGGGGATTCGGTACTGATCAGGACCTGTGCCGCCAGCGGGTTGTCCACGTGCGCGGCGACCACGGAGTACGGCAGGGTCAGATCGCCGAAGCCGAGCCCGCGTTCGTACACCGCGACGACGCGCGGCCGGATCTCCACTCCGTCGCCGAGGGTGACCTCCAGTGTGTCGCCGACGCCGACTCCCTTGGTGCGTGCGGCTTGTGCGCTGACCGCCACGGTGTCGTCGCGCATGTCCGCGAGACTGCCCTCGGTTGTCTCCAGGTCGAGAACCCGGTCGACGCCTTCGGGGGTGACGCCCTGGGCCGGGAACTTGTCCTGGCCGGCGCGAACCACCGTACGCACCAACTCAGTTGCGCCGGTGACGCCCGGGACCGTGCGTACCGCCTCGACCGCGGCGTGCGGCACCCCGGGTCCCCGCGAGGCCAGGACGTAGTCGGCGTTGGCGGTGCCCGCCGCCACCTGCTCCTCGGCGGCATGCGACGTGGTCGTCTGCACGAACAGGATCGTGCAGGTCATGGACATGGCGAGGGTCAACGGGGTCACCACCGCGGCCACGCGCTGAAGGCGCGCCCGGTTGTTGCTCGCCGCGAGCCGGCCGCCGACCGGGGAGAGCAGGCGCAGCGGGGCGGAGAGGACGGCGGTCGCGCCGCGGGCCAGCAGGGGGCCGAGCAGCGAGACGGAGACGGCTGCCATCACGACGGACAGGAACGTCACCGGAGTTGCGGCCGCGTCGGTGTGCAGGTTGCGCAGCACCAGGAGGAGGACGACATACCCGGCGGCGAGTAGCAGGCCGAGAGTGACGCGTACGGCGCCGAGGCGCTCGCTCTCGATGGCGGCGTCGGCGAGGGCCTCGGTCGGGCGTATCCGCGCGGGGCGCCGGGCCGAGATGCGCGCGGCCGCCCACGCGGCGAGCACCGTGGTGAGCACCGCCGCGATCATCGGGAACGGGCTGACCGCGGTCTCCAGTGTCCTGGGCATGGCGCCGGCCGCCACGAAGCGGTCGTGCAGCCAACGCGACAGGCCGAGTCCCGCGAACGCCCCGAGCGCGCCCGCGACGACTCCGACGAACACCGCTTCCAGGCCGACCAAGCGGCGGATCTGCTTCGGGGTGGCGCCGACCGCCCGGAGCAGGGCGATCTCGCGACGGCGCTGCTGGAGGGACAGCACGAAGGTGCCGGAGACGACGAGCACGGCGACGAGCAGGGACGTACCGCCGAGGGCGCCGCCCAGGCTGATCAGCGTGACGCGGGCCTTGGACGCGTCGATGAACTCGACCGGGCCGCGTGCGTCGCCGCCGCGGACCTGGGCGGTCGTGCCGGCCAGTGCCGCCTTCAGGTCCTTCTTGAGCTGGCCGACGTCGGCGCCCGGCGCGGTCAGGATGCCGAGTACGGCGACCTGTCCCGGATGCGCCGCAAGGCGCGTTGCCTCGGCGGACGAGAAGAAGAGCGCGGACTGATGGGGGAGTCCGTCGCGGCCGTCGGGTGCGGCGATGCCGCTGACCCGGTAGGTCGCGGGCGCTCCGGTGGACTGCACGGTGAACCGCGAGCCGACCACCGCCCCGGCGCGCTCCGCCAGTTCGGCGTCCAGGACGACGTCGCCGTCGGCCGCGGGGGCGGTTCCGGCGCGCAGCGTGAACGGGGTGAGCCGGGCGGACTCCCAGCCGTGGCCCCAGGACGGGCCGCCGTCCGGACCTTCGAGGGGACTTCCGTCGGCAGCGAAGACTGTTGCGGGGAACGTGACTTCGGGGACGACGGCGGCGATCCCCGGGACGCCGGCCAGGCGGTCCGCGGTGTCGGCGGCGAGCCAGGCGCGCTCGGTGAGCGGTTTGGACTTGACCTTCTCCTTCCCCTTCTTGTGCTTGGTCCAGTGGAGGTTCTGGTCGGCGGTGACGACGACGGGGGAGTCCGCGTACCGCTCGGTCGGTATGTCGCCGCGCAGGCCCGTCTCCAGCAGGACGCCGCAAGCGGTGACCAGCGCGGCGGCGCACAGCAGGGCGGTGAAGGCGCCGATGAAGCCGCCCTTGCGGGCACGCAGGGTCGACCAGGCGAGGCCGATCATCATGATTCCGCTCCCGGAGGGTCGGCGGGGAAGGCGAGGAAGCGCGTCTGGACGGTGCGCGCGCCGGGCGGCAGCGCGGCGTCGGCCCGCTTGTAGCGATTGATCAGGGCGATGAACTCCTCGAATAACGCGGCGAGTTCATCCGGCGTCACGTGAATGGTGCCGCGCGAGTAGGGAGCCGCGTCCGCCCAGGGGTCCCCGGGTTCGGTCGCGTGTTGGAAGCGCATGAAGGCCTCGATGTCGGAGGTGAACGCAAGCCGGTTCATCTCGTCGACGGCGGTGCGCATCTCCGGGGTCTGGCGGCTGCGGGGAGGGAAGCGCAGGTCGGCGCGGACCGCGCGCCACCAGCGTTCGCGGCCGTGCGCGTCGGGTGGGGCGATCTCCTCGACGAAGCCGTGCCGGGCGAGTTCGCGCAGGTGGTAGCTGGTGGCGCCGGTGTTGAGGCCGAGCGCGCGGCCGAGTCCGGCGGAGGTCGCGGGGCCGTGGGCGGTGAGGTGCCGCATGATGCGCCCGCGACGGGGGTGGGCCAGCGTCTTGAGCGCTTCCAGGTCGCCGACCTCACGGGGGCGGGGCGGCTCGGGGGCGTCGGGCCGGTCGGCGGCCTGGGCGGACGACCGGTCAAGGGGCTGATCGCCGGAGCGGTCGCCGGGGTGTTCGGGGCTTTCGGGCATGAGTGCACAGTATTTTGTGCACAGGTTTCTGTGCACTGGAGCCACCCCCCGTCTTGGGGCGGGGGGCTATCCCCAGTACGGCGCCGAGCCGGCCCGACAAGCGGAGCGCCCGCGTACCGGCCGGGCCCTGGTCGGGGGCCGTCCGGTACGCGGGCGCGATCAGGAGCCGGCGCCGCACACCCTCTCCTACATGCCCATGGCCGACTTCCGCTCGGTGACGGAGTACACGTTGGCGTCGGCGCCGATGATCTTCGGCAGGTAGCGCTCGTTGAACGCCTCCTCGTAAGGCATCCCCCGGTGCGCCTCGAACTGCTCCGGCGTCTCCCACGCCTCGAAGAAGCGGAACGTGTTGGGACGCTCCAGTTCCTCGGCCCACCAGTACTCGACGCAGCCCGGGTCCTTGCGGCTGAGCTCCGAGACCGCGACGAGGCCCTCGATGATCTCCTCGCGGTCCTCCGGGCGGAAGGTCAGGAAACCGCTGATGACCAGCATGTTCGTCCTCCTGAATTGCTGACGTTTCGTCAGGCGCGGGAGCGCCCGGTCGTCATGGTGCGGTACGCGGGCGGCGGGCGGAAGAGCGGTCAAGCGCGGTTGCCTCATTGCATACCCTACCCCCCTAGGGTATGTTTCCGGTCGTGCCGAGGGGCTCCGCACCCGCGGCGCGCCGCCCCCGGCGGCATGCGGGAAGCCCGGGGCCCCGAGACCGGGGCCCCGGGAGCACGGCCCCGGAGAGGGCCCGCGAGAAGAGGAGAAGACGATGTCCCCGAGTCAGACGGCGCCGAACCCCCGGCGCTGGAAGGCGCTGGCGCTGATCGCCGCCGCGCAGTTCATGGTCATCATGGACACGTCGATCATCGGCGTGGCCCTTCCGGAGATGCAGTCGGACCTCGGGTTCTCCCAGGAGAACCTGTCCTGGGTCTTCAACGCGTACGTCGTCGCCTTCGGCGGCCTGCTCCTCCTCGGCGGCCGGCTCTCCGACCTGTTCGGTGCGAAGCGCCTGTTCAGCGCCGGGTGGCTGGTGCTCGCCGCCGGCTCGCTGGCCGCGGGCCTCGCCGACGAGGTGTGGGTGGAGCTGACCGGACGCGCCGTGCAGGGCGTGGGCGCCGCACTCATAGCACCTTCCGCACTCACCCTCCTGATGATGCTGTTCGGCGGGGACCCGAAGGAGCTGACCAAGGCCTTCGCGCTGTACGGCGCCGCCGCCCCCGCAGGTGGCACGGCAGGCGTCTTCCTCGGCGGTGTCATCACCGAATACGCCAGCTGGCCGTGGGTCTTCTACATCAACATCCCGGTCGCGGTGATCGCTCTCGTCGCCACCCCGCGCCTGATGCCCGCGACCCCCGCACGGCCCGGCTCGGTCGACTTGCTGGGTGCCGCCACCGTCACCGCCGGACTCGGCACCACCGTGTTCGCCATCGTCCGTGCGCCCGAGGTGGGCTGGGGCTCGGCCGAGACCCTGCTCGTGCTGGCCGCGGGCCTGCTGCTGGTCGGACTGTTCGTGGCGATCCAGGCCCGACGCCGCGAGCCGCTGATGCGCCTGGGCATCTGGAAGGCCCCGAACCTCGCGGGGGCGAACGTCGCGCAGTTCCTCATGGCCGCGGCCTGGATCCCGATGTGGTTCTTCCTGAACCTGTACCTGCAGCAGGTGCTCGGCCTCGGCGCCTTCGCCAGCGGGTCGGCGCTGCTCCCGATGACCGTCGCGATCATGGTCATGATGATCACCGTCGCGCCGCGCCTGATCGCCCGCTTCGGACCGAAGCCGCTGGTCGTTTCCGGTCTCGCGCTGCTGGCGGCAGGGATGATGTGGCTGTCGTTCGTGCGCGCCGACGGCTCGTTCTGGGTCGACGTCCTGCCCGCGTCGCTGGTCGCCGCGACCGGTATGTCGCTCGCGTTCATCCCGTCGCTGGGCACCGCCCTGTCGAGCGCCCGCCCGGAGGAAGGCGGCCTGGCGTCCGGCATCGTCAACACGAGCTACCAGGTCGGTTCGGCACTCGGCCTCGCGGCGATGACCGCACTGGCCACCTCACAGGGTGCGGACGAGCTGGGCAACGCGGCCGCGCTGACCGACGGGTTCTCCGCGGCGTTCCTCGGGGCGGCGGGCATCGCCGTCGCGGGCGCCCTGCTCGCCGTCGTGACGCTGCGCGGCAGCCGGGGCGCGGACGCCGGGGCGCAGGACGCGTCCGAGCCGGCCGGCTCGGCGGAACCCACCCGGCAGGGCGTATGAGCTGTAGCCGCGAACCTGGTGGACGCACCCACCGACACGGCACCGACGGACCGGACGACAACCGACCTGGTATCGACCGATCCGACACGCACCGACACGACATCCGTCCAGGAATGACGGGCAGCCGCCCGCCGTTCCGCCACCCGGAGCCACGGCCCGCCGCGAAGGCGGGCCGTGGCTCCGTTGCCGTGCCCGCTAGCGTTCCCCTTGCAGCTCCCACAGTTCGCGGAACAGTCCGGTCGCGCGCGGCATGGCCAACAGTTCGTCGCAGCAGCCGCGTTCGCGTACCCGGCCGTGCTCCATCACCACGATCTCGTCGGCCTTCGCGACATTGGCCAGGCGGTGCGTCACCAGCACCACCGCTCGGTCCTTCGCGAGCGTGCGCAGGCTCGTGAACAGGCGGTTCTCCGCCCGCGGATCCAGGGCGGACGTGGGTTCGTCGAGCACCAGCAGCCGCGCGTCGCGGTAGAACGCCCGGGCCAGGCCCACGCGTTGCCACTGTCCGCCGGACAACCCCGTGCCGTTCCAGTAGTCGGGCGCGAGCAGCGTACTGAGGCCGAACTTCAGCTCCGCGACCACTTGGTCCGTCCCGGAAGCCGCTAGCGCGGCCGACAGTTCCACCTCGTGCTCGGACCGCAACTGACCGAGCGTCACGTTGTCGATCGCCTGGAGCGGCCAGCGGGCGATCTCCTGCGGTACGTAGCCGAGCCTTGCCCACAACTCGTGCGGATCGAGTTCGCGGACGTCGTGGCCGTCCCAGGTGACGCGGCCCTCGGTCGGCAGGTACAGCCCGCAGAGCAGCTTGGCCAGCGTGGACTTGCCCGAACCGTTCTCGCCGACCAGCGCGACGACCTTGCCGACCGGTACGTCCAGATCGATGCCGGTCACGGCCGCCCGGTCCTTGCCCGGGTACGTGAACCCGGCGCCCTCGGCGCGGAACGCCGACGGCTGCTTGAGCACCAGGGAACCGCGCCTCATGCGGTGCCCGCCGGCCTCCTTGAGGAAGAGGTCCCAATCGTCCAGGTAGAGCCCCACGCTGTAGAGCCGCGACCCCGAGGCGACGATGCCGCCGAGCGCGGTGCTGACGGTACGCAACCCGATCACCGCGGTACCCGCCGCGGCCACCGACATCCGGTCGGTCGCCAGCAGGAACACCACGGCGCCCCAGACGAGTCCGGCCGCCACACCGCCCGCCGCCGCACCGAGGGTGCCGACCTTGGCGGTGCGCCACGCGGCGTCCTGCGTCACCTGCTGCACGCGGTCGGACGCGCGCTGGTAGCGGTCCAGCAGGAACGGCGCGATCGTGCTCGAACGCAGTTGGTCGGCCCAGTGCTTGTCCGAGATGTGCCAGCGCATCATGCCGAGGATGCGGCGCTCGTTGAGCGTGTCGATGGTCGTCTGGTACTCGATGCGCGCCGCGCGTACGGCCGCCAGCCCGCGCGGCACCGCGCCGAACAGCAGCAGGGGCAGCAGGACCGGGTGCAGCACGGTCAGCACCGTCGCCGCCGCGGCGAGCGACGCGCACGCCGCGATGACGTCCTGGGTCTGCGGGATCAGCCCGCGCATCGACTGCACGCCCCGATCGGCGCTGTCCCAGCGGTTGTTGAAGCCCGGGTGGTCGTACGCCACCAGTTCGGCGCGGGCGGAGGCGTCGAGGAGCAGCGTCTCGGCCTCCCGGGTCAGACGCGGGGTGACGCGCGCCGACAACGCGACGACCGCCACCCCGAGGAGGGCGCGCAGGCCCACGGCGGCGGCCAGCACGACCAGCGAGGGCGCGGCGTCGCGGAGGCGGTCGCCGATCTCGCCGGACGAGATGACGGCGGTGATCGTCGACGTCGTGGCGAGCAGGCCGAAGGCCTCCAGGATGCCCGCGAGGACCTGGCACACGAGCAGCGCGGCGGACGCCCGAGGGTCGGCGGCCCAGGCCAGGCGCAGGGCCTGGGCGATGAGGCGCGGCAGGCGTGCGGCCATCGCGCGCGTGGTGACCTGCCGCAGCGCCTCCTCGGTGTCGCCCGCGCTGCCCACGTAGCGCAGTTCCTGCCCGGACTCGCCTGCCCGGTCGGCGGGTTCGGGCGGATCCGCCTGGGACTCACGGGCGGCCTGGGCGGGGACGGCGGGGGAGGAGGGGACAGGCGTGGGCTGTGTCATGGGGACCTCCGGGGCGTGACGGGACGCCATGGTCGTCCTGGCAGACGGGGTGACGGCAGGGCGTGCGGAGGCACACCGACGGCGCCCGGCCCCGACTCCTCTCGAACGTGCGCTCGACCATCCGGGCTTCCGCGGGGTCCTCGTCGGCACCGGGTTCGGGCGCGCCGCGCGCCGGGACCGCAGGTCCGGGGGCGCTCGGATCGGTAACTCGTGGGTTAACCGGGGTTGCCGACCTGGCCGTTGTTCGGGCCCTTGCGATCGAGGAGTCTTGAGACACAGAGAGCGGGGTGGAACGGACCGGAGCACACGGACCGCGGCCCCTGCCGGCAAGACCCCACCTGACGCGCCTTCTTGAGGAGTTCGCCATGGCCGCCTACGACCGCACCACCACCAACGCCATCACCGCGCCGACCGTCATCGGCACCACCGCCGCCCCCGCGCTCAGCGCGACCACCCGCGACTCCCTCGGCAAGTGGCTGACCGCGGGCGCCGTCACCAGCGGTGCGATGGCCGCCACGTACTTCGCCTTCAGCGCGTTCGTGATGCCGATGCTCGGGCGCAAGGACGACGCCGGGTTCGTCGACTCGATGCAGCGCATCAACGTCGTGATCGAGAACCCGGTGTTCTTCGCCGCGTTCTTCGGGGCGATGCTGGCTCCCGCCGTGGCGTGGTGGAAGCTGCGCAAGCGCGGTGGCGACCGCACCCTGCTCAAGTGGACGGCCGCCGCTTTCGCGCTCTACACCGCCGGGGTGCTCACCACGTCGGGCATCAACGTGCCGCTGAACGAGATGCTCGCGTCGAAGGGCGACGCGAACCCCTCGGGAGTCCGCGCCGACTTCGAGACCACCTGGAACGTCTGGAACGGGGTGCGGGCGGTGCTGTCCACGGCCGCCTTCGTCTGCGCCGTCAAGGCCGTTCGCCTGCACCGCCGCGTCACCGCGTTCCGCCGCGCGGGTCAGTAGTCCTTGAGGACGAGGGAGCCGACAATGTCCGCGGCCTCCTGGAAGTCGGGCACGGCGGTGTCGAGTTCGGTGTCGGCGCCCATCTCCGCGGCGGCCTGGGCCTCGACGCGGGCCTTGTTGGTGTACGCCAACTCCTGGTTCTGCGCCACGTACTTGCGCAGCGCCTCCTCGTACGCCGCGAACGCGACGACGTGGTCGCCTCCGGCCGCCTTCAGCTCGCCGGCCAGGATGTAGGCGGCGGCGATCGCCATCGTCGTGCCCTGACCCGACAGCGGCGACGCGCAGTAGCCGGCGTCGCCGAGCAGCACCACGCGGCCGCGCGACCACGAGTCCATCTTGATCTGCGCCATCGAGTCCAGGTGGAAGTCCTCGGCGGTCCACATGTGTTCCAGCAGCCGCGGGATCTCCCAGCCCAGGCCGCCCAGCCGTGCGGCGAGCAGGCGCTTCTGGGCCTCGGCGTCGCGGTGGTCGTACTCGATCGGCTCGGCGGACTCGAAGCCCAGGTAGACCCGGCACTCGGTGTTGCCGCGCACGCTCATGACCCCGCCGCCCCAAGTGCCGCCGGGCACCTGGTGGAAGACCTGCCAGCGGTCCAGGCCCAGGAAGTTGGGGACGGTCCACACCGACAGGTACGTGCCCATGTGCCGGATGAAGTCCGACTCCGGGCCGAACACCAGCCGTCGCGTGTTGGAGTGCAGGCCGTCGGCGCCCACGACCAGATGGAAGCGCCGCGGCGCGTGGTTCCGGAAGGTGACCAGAACACCGTCCTCGTCCTCCTGGATCGCGGTGATCGAGTCCCCGAACAGGTACTCCACACGGTCGTCCGCCGCCCCGGCCAGCACCTCGGACAGGTCGTCGCGCAGGATTTCGATGTCCTCGCTGTCGATGTCCCCGCCGGTGATGGTCCGTTCGGTCGTCCTGAACAGCTCGGTGCCGTCGCCGTCGACCATGGACATGCCGCGCATCTGCACTTGCCTTGCGCGCAGTCCGTCCAGGACGCCCATGCGTTCGGCGACCTCCAGTGCGGGACCGCGTACGTCGACCGCCTGGCCGCCGACCCGCATCCGCGGCGCAAGCTCCACCACGGTGACGTTGAACCCGTACCGGTCGAGCCAGTACGCCAGCGCCGGGCCGCCGATGCTCGCACCCGAGATCAGAATGTCGGTGTCGATGCCGAGGTTGCCGGTGGCGGTGTCCATGTTGCGCTCCTCTGATTCGTGTCGCGGCCGTTCACCGCGTCGTGTTCAGAGCTTCGTTCGGCCCGCTGACCAGGCACTTACCGGCCGCTGACCACCCGCGGTGCGGGTCCGGTCAGTGCGTGCGCCGCGGCCGGTGCCGCGTGGTTTCCGTGCCTAGGCGAGGGAGCCACCGGTTCGGGCGGCCGGGTATCGACTGTGGCGATTTGGCCACTTGCGACCCATTGGCCACTGCCGTCACGCGGCGGTAGGCTCCACGGGCCCACGCGCCGCAGCAACGGGAGGGCCACGCGCGTGTACAGAGCCTAGAGCGAGACTATGCCTGCTTGGCTGACGGCACGTCAGAGACGGTGCCGTGCCAGCCCATTGCCACGATGCAGCGACGCCGGAAGCGCTTGTGGGTAGCGCGGGGGTCGGAGGCGCAGAGCGAAGTCGCATCCGTCCGGATCGGTGCAGGCACTCGCCCCAGAGCGGCGAGGGTCGTCGCAGGAGCCACAACCGACCGCCCACGAGGACTCATGACGACTTCCACACCCTTAACCGATGACCGCAACGCGTCGCCGCGCCCGCAGCGTCCGCCGCGCGCCGTCCGCATCCGCACACTGCTGATCCTGCTCGCCGTCGTCGTCACCGTCGCGCTGGGCGCGCAAGTGGCTTTCACCGCCGTGCGGTTGCTCGAGCAAGCAGACAACATTCGGGACGACTCGGTCACGGGTGAGAAGGCCGGCCTCCCCAGCTACATGGTGATGGAGCAGATACAGGCGGAGCGGCGTCTCACCGCCGCCCGGCTCGGCGGCACCCCCGTCTCGCAGGAGGAGATGGAGAAGCAGCGCGCGGCCACCGACAAGGTCGAGGCGGACTTCATGCGCCTGTCGGGTCCGGAACTCCCGGCATCCGACCGGTTCGTCTACGACTACGTCGTCATGGTGAAGGACAAGCTCGTCGGCCTCGACGAACACCGCCGCCTGGCCGACACCCGCGCCGGCGACCCGCAGAAGGTCCTGGACTACTACAACGGCGTCATCGACCAGATGATCCGGCTGTACCAGGAGATGTCCAACATGGACGACGGGCCGCTCACGTACGAGACGCGCCCGCTGGTCGGCCTGATGCACGCCTTCGAGGCACTCTCGCGCGAGGACGCGCTGATCGCCCTCTCGGGCCCCGCGCGGAAGCTCACCGACGCGCAGTACGCCGACTTCGCGCACAACGTCGGCGTGCAGCGGTTCATCTACGGCACCTGGGTCGCACCGTACCTCCCGGCCAAGGACAAGGCCGTCTACGACGGGCTGCTCGCGAACCCCGCGTGGACGACCAAGACGAAGATCGAGGACTCCGTCCTCGCCAACCACACCCCGGTCGCCACCGGCGGTGTCCTCCTGCCGACGGATGTCCAGCAGTGGCAGGCCACCCGCGAGCAACTCGCGGGCCAGCTCACCGGACTCAACGTCGGCCGCGTCATCGGACTGCTGGACAACACCTTCCAGAAGTCCAGCGACCTGCGCCGCAGCGCGTGGTGGCTGGTCGCCGGCAGCGCCGCCGCGGTGCTGTTCATCGTCGGCGTCGTCCTCATGACGATCCGCACCGTCATCCGCCGCACCAACAAGCTCCGCGGCCACGCGCTCGCCCTCGCCGAGGACGAGCTGCCCGACATCATCGGCTCGCTCCAGCGCGGCGCCTCCGTCGACACCTCCGGCCTGCCCAGGCCTACCGGCGCCAAGGACGAGATCGGGCAGATCGGCGACGCCGTGGCCACCCTGGCCCGGCAGGCTGCCGACGGCGCCGAGCTCGTGTACCGCGAACGGCAGGGCTTCGAGCGGTTCGCCGAAGGCGTCACCGGGCGCTCCGTCGTCCTGGTCGGGGTACAGCTGCGGCTGCTCGAGGACCTGATGCGGCTGCACGACCAGGACCCCGAACTCACCTCGCGGCTCTACGGTCTCGACCACCAGACGGTACGGCTGCGCCGCCAGATTGAGAACCTCCAGGTGTTGTCGGGCGGCGTCATCAGCAACCCGCACGACGCCCCGGCGCACATCGCCAACCTGCTCATGGACGCGGCCGGCGAGGCCGCGGGCCACGAACGCGTGGAGAAGCACTTCCTCGCCGACGCCCGAGTCATCCCGTCGGCCGCCAGCGAGCTCACCCACGTCCTCGCCGAGCTGATCGAGAACGCGGCGCGCTACTCGCCCCCCGACTACAAGGTCGTCGTGCGCGCCCAGGCCGCGGTACACGGCGTCACGGTCGAGGTCGAGGACCGCGGCATGGGCCTCAGCCAGGAGCAGTACGACCAGCTCAACGAGCGCCTCGGCCAGGTTCCGCTGTACGCCGAGATGGCCGACAACGCCTCCCAGCTCGGTCTGTTCGTGGTCGGTCGACTGGCCGCCCGCCTCGGCCTGGACGTCACCCTGCGCCGCTCGGTGTACGGCGGCACCGCCGCGGTGGTCCTCGTCCCGCGCAGCCTGCTCGCGAGCCGCACCGACCACGGCCAGGTCTCCCCGCCATACGAGGGCACCGATCCGTGGTCGGCGCCCGAGCTCCGCCCGCATCCCGAGTCCGACCGGCCCGCGGGGGCCGCCGAGCCGCTGCCGATCCGGCAGGGGGCGGCGCCGGTCCGGGCGGTCGCTTCGGCGGCGGCTCCGCCGGCGCTGCCCGCACCACGGCAGCTCGCGGGGACGGCCACCGGGAGCGGCACGTACCAGCTGCCGCCCGCCGAGGAACTCGACGTCGATCCGCTGCCCAAGCGCTCGCGCGGCGAACACCTGGCCGCGCAACTGCGCGACGACACCGGGGGAGTTCCGCAGGTTCCGTACGACCCGGATTCCCCCGAAGCGGCACGCGACATGTACCGCGGGCTCCAGGCTGCGTTCGACCAGGCCGAGCAGCCCGGCCAGTTCAACGAGGCAGGACGTGCCGAGGACGACCCGGCGACGCCATAGGGAACGGGATAAACCATGTTCAGGGAAGACCCTCTTACCAGCAACCCGTTCGACGAGCAGGTCTACCGGATGCTGCACGCGAACCTGGCCGACGTCCCCGAACTGCTCGGCGCCGTCCTGCTGTCCGACGACGGCCTGCCCAAGTCGGCGTTCGGGTTCGACCGGGAGACGGTCGAGCACCTGGCCGCGGCCGGCACGGGCTACGCGAGCCTGGGCCGCGGGCTGGCGACGAGCATCGAGGGCGGCCCACTGCTGCACAGCGTCGTCAAGATGGTCGATCGCACGCTCATCATCACCAACTGCGGTGAGGGCAGCACCATCGTGGTCGTCACCGGGGCCAGGGCGGACATGGGTGCCGTCATGTACGAGGTGCTCCGGGTCGCCAAGGCGGTCGGTGACTTCATGGGTACCAAGCCTCGAGCGAACGTACGCACGACGTGACGGGGCGGCACCGCGGAGACCTGCCCGGGAGGCGTACCCGGCCGTTCGCCCTCACCGGCGGCCACGTCCAGTCGTCCTCGTCCACGCGGATCACCATGAACTCGCTGGTGGCCGCGGCCGTGCCGGAAGACGCGGTGGGCGCGCTGCCCGACGAGTGGCGGGCGGTGCTGGCCATCTGCCACGGCGCCCCCGCCCGCACCGTGATCGTCACGGAACTGGCCGCACGCCTCCACATGTTCGTGACCCCGCTGACCGTGATGCTCGGCGAACTGCTGGGCCAGGGGCTGATCACCCATCAGCCCGCGGTGAGCGGGGCCGACGCGACCAACATCCGCCTCCTCTACCGAGTCAGGGATGGCCTTGCCCGCAAGCTATGACCCCGCCCCGATACCCGCGGTGCAGCAGATCAAGATCCTGATCGCCGGGGGCTTCGGCGTCGGGAAGACCACGTTCGTCAGCACGGTCAGCGAGATCCGCCCGCTCCGGACGGAGGAGCGGCTGACCGCCGAGGGCGTCGGGGTGGACGACCTGAACGGCATCGAGAACAAGACCGCGACCACGGTCGCCATGGACTTCGGCCGGATCACCCTGGACGACTCGGTGGTCTACCTGTTCGGCACGCCCGGCCAGGAGCGCTTCTGGTTCATGTGGGACGACCTGCTGCGCGGCGCTTTCGGCGCCGTGGTCCTGGTCGACACGCGCCGCCTGGACCACAGCTTCGCCGCCGTGGACTTCTTCGAGAAGCGCGGTACCCCGTTCGTGGTGGGGGCGAACTGCTTCGACGGCAGGCAGACGCATTCCCCGGACGTCATTCGCGACGCCTTGGACCTCGCCGACCCCACCGTGCCGGTGCTGATGCTCGACGCCCGTGAACGGGCGTCGGCGCGCGACGTCATGTTGTCCCTGATGGACCGCCTGATCGCGCGCGCCGACGCAGCCGCAGTGTGAAAGGAATCGCAGTGACCGAATCCGCCATATCCCAGCCGGTCTCCGGCCCTTCGTCGCCGCTCGACCTGTTCGGCGACGAGGTGCTGGCCGACCCGTACCCGGCGTACGCCGAACTCCGGGCCCTCGGGCCCGCGGTGTACGCGGAGCGCCTCAACGCGTGGGTGCTGTCGCGGTACGACTCCGTCAAGGCCGCGCTGCTCGACCCCGAGACGTTCTCGAGTGTGAACGGGCTGCACCTGAACCCCGAGGGCAACCAGTGGGTGACCGCGGGCTCGGTGCTCGCCGCCGACGGCCTGGAGCACGCGCGCCTGCGCCGCGTACTGTCCAAGCAGCTCGCTCCGCGCGCGATCCGCGACCTCGCGGACAGCCTGCGCGCCCGGGCGGACGAGCTGGTCGTGTCGCTGGCCGACCGCGACTCGTTCGACGCGGTGGCCGACCTGGCGGCGCCGTACGTCACCGGCGTCATCCTCGAACTGATGGGCCTGCCGCACGTGGACGGCAGCGGGCTGGTCAAGCAGGTCGAGTCGGTGTTCGACACCTTCGCGGCGCCGAACCCGCGGGTGTACGCGGGGCTTCCGGCCGCCCAGGCGATGTTCGAGTTCCTGCAGACGGTCGCGACGCGCGACAACGTGAGCCCGGACAGCTGGCTGGGCGCCGCACACGCCGCCGCCGACCGAGGCGAGATCGCCGAGATCGAGTGCGTCATGACGATGGCCGCCTACACGACCGCCGGGATGGACACCACCATCCACGCGATCGCCACGGCCGTGCAGATGCTGACTTCGGACCGCGAGCAGTGGGAGCTGGTGCGGGACGGCAAGGTGCCGTACGAGGCGCTCTTCGGCGAGACCCTCCGCTACGAGGCGCCCATCCAGGGCTTCGGTCGGCGCGTCATGCGCGAGACGACCGTCGGGGACGCGACCATCCCCGAAGGGGCCCAGGTCTGGCTGATGTTCGGCTCCTCGGGCCGCGACGAGGCCAAGTGGGGAGCGGACGCCGACGTCTTCGACGTCCGGCGCCCGGATGTCGCGGACCACCTCGCGCTCGGGTTCGGCACGCACCTGTGCGCCGGCAACCACCTTGCGCTGATGGAGTTCGACGCCGTCTTCGGCGCCCTGGCCCGGCACTTCCCCGGCCTCGCCCCGGACCCGGCCGCGCCGCCGACCCGGGTGCTCAACAACGTGCTGCGCATCTGGGACCGCGTGAACGTCCTCACGCGCCCCTGACCAGCCTGGCCCGGCCGGTGTCCTGGGAACCTCGGGGTTCGCGGGGCACCGGCAGGGCTCTGCCCGGCGGCGCCCGGAACACGATCTCCCGCAGGGTCCGGGCCCCCGCCCGGTCGAGCAGTACCGCGGACGCCCAGCCGGGCGGCGGTGCCGAGGCGGCGAGCAGCCGGTCCAGCGAGCGCTGGGCCACGGCCCGGTGCCGGGCGAACTCCCTTGTGGAGACGCTGCGTCCGCGTGCGTGCTGGCCGCCGCGCGCGGCCTGCGCGTCGGCGTCGAGGAACAGCAGATGCACGTGCCGCTGCTGGCGCCGGGCGGTACGCCGGACCCAGGACCGCACCAGCGGCACCGTTCCGCAATCGTGGATCACCAGCGGTCCGGAGGCCCGTAACTCGGCCATCAGCCGCAGGTAGTGCGTGGAGCGTACGAGCGGGCGGAACACCGAGTAGGGAAGCCACGGCGGCAGCCGGTCCTGGTAACTCTCCCGTACGTGCTGGGAGTCGATCAGCGGAGCCTGTGCGCAGCGGGCCATCAGCGTGCTCTTGCCCGCGCCCGGGAGCCCGGAGACCACGACGAGGTCGGTCGGGCCGTAGCGCAGAGCCGCCGGCACCGGCCGCCCGCGCAGGTCGTGCAGGCCGTCCGGCCGCAGGGCGGTGGCGCGTGCGGGCCCGGTGTCTTCGCGCACGCCCACTCCTTCGGTTCGACGAGCGGCCCGGCCCGGGGCCGCGTGGCGGCAGCGTGCCGCGAATCCGTATCGAACCTCTCATGATGGCAGGTCGGTTCGCGAGCGAGTGCGTCGAACGCGCGTGCCCGCTCGGATGTTCGGCCGGTCCGACGAACCGGGGGATTCCGTGGCGCCGCCTGCACGTAGAAGCCCCGGGGCCGACGCGCGATCGCACGTCGGCCCCGGGGCTTCAGGTGAGCTGCGGAGGATGCGCCCGGCTACGCCAGGTTCGCAGGGGTGCCGTCCGGTCGCATGTCGACGAGCTTCCCCGCGATTTCCTGGTCCTGGAAGGCCTTCACGAGGGACGCCATGTCCTCGGAGTAGATGTTCCAGCTGTCGGTGTGCACCGCGACCACCTTGCGGGGGTCGAGGTCCTTCGCGACCAGGGCGGCGTTCTGCGAGGTGAGGGTGAGCGGGGCGTTGTCGAGGATGGCCGGCGTACGCGCGGCGCCCGCGAAGACGACGGCCGTGTCGACGGGCCCGATCTCCCGCTTGACGCGGTCGCCGACCTCCTTGGCCACCTTGACCGATGCGTTGTCGCCGGAAATGTACGTGGTCGGTACGCCCTGGCCGCTGAGCACGAACCCGGTGACCTCGCCGTCCTCGCCGCGGTCCACTCCGTCGGGACCGTGCAGGGCCGGCACCGCGGTCACCTTGACGGTGCCCTTGGGGGTCCTCAGTTCCGTCGACGTCCAACTGGCCATGCCCGTGACGTGATCACCGAGTCGCTTGTGCGCGCCGGGCGTGGACAGCACGACCGGGACATTCTTGAGGAGTTCGCGGCCCGCGTCGTCGAGGTTGTCGTCGTGCTGGTCGTGGGAGAGCAGTACGGCGTCGATCCGGCCGATGCCGTCGGTGCCGAACGCGGGTGGCTGCGTCTTCTCCAGGCCGCTCCTGTACTTCTTCGGCTGGTCGAAGGTGGGGTCGATCAGGAACCGTGCGCCGGCGACCTCCAGGATCGTGGTCGGCCCGCCTATGTGCGTGACGGTGAACGCCTCGGCGGCCGCGGACGGGGTGCCGGAGTTCGGCGTAGCGGAGGCAGCGGAGGCGGCGGTGGACCCGCCCGTCGGCGAGGCGGACGGTGTGCCCGCTGTGGTGGTGGCCGGGTCGCCGTCGGCGTTGGCCTCACCTCCGCAGGCGGCGAGGAGGGTCGCGCTCGCGGCTACCGCGACGGTGGTCGAAGCGGCGCGGAGGAACGTCGATCGGCTCATGGGAAGTACCAGCTCTCTCGCTGCGAAAGGTCGACAGGCAGGGGGCGCGTGCTTCCCCGCCTGTGATCAACGCTAACACAACTCGTAATCACTGCTTACGTAAGCTCACGTGTTCCTTCCTTCGTCACCGATCTGTGCAGGTCAGATGTGTTAACGCTGATATCGTGCGAGGCATGTCGACGGCACGAGAGCGCATCCTGACGGCCACCGCGGAACTCCTGGCCACCAAGGACGCGCTGGCGATCTCGACCCGGGCCATCTGCGACCGGGCCGGCGTCGGCATGCCCGAGATCTACCGCCAGTTCGGCGACAAGCAGGGGCTGCTCACCGCCGTCGCGGACACCGGATTCGAGCGCTTCCTCGCCAACAAGCGGCGCAACCCGCTGACCGACGACCCGGTGGCGGACCTGCGTACGGCCTGGGACAGCCACGTCGCGTTCGCGCTCGGCAACCCGCACTTGTACCGGCTGATGTTCACGCCCACCGGGGAGGCCAAGCCGCAGGCGATCAAGGAGGCGCAGGCCCTGCTCCTCGCCGTGGTGCGGCGCTGCCAGGACATCGGACGCCTGCGCAGGCCGCCGGAGTTGGCCGCCCAGTCGATACTGTCCGCCAACGTGGGCGTATGCCTGATGGCCCTGTCGTTCCCCGAACTGTTCGGCTCCCTGGACATCTCGCAGTCCGTGCGCGACGCGGTGATCGGCAAGGTGACCGGCGACGAGCAGGAGGATGCGCGGATCGGTACGGCGACCGTTCTCGCCCAGGCACTGGTCGGCACTCTCACCGCGACCGCTCCCGCGGACCCGGACGCAGTCGACCGGCTCGCGCGGGGGCAGGCGCGGCAGGCGCGTTAACGCCTGGGGGTCACCCATTCCCTCGGATCGCCGTCCGGCTGCCCGGTCGTACCGCCGCTGATCTCCTGGAAACCGGCGAGGCGGTTCCGGACCGAGTCGGCGACGTAGTCCTCGACCGAGGCCGCGAGGCCGAGTCCGATCAGCCCGCGGACCCGGTCGGCGGCCGCGGGCGACAGGCGGACGGCCACTTCCACTGCCCCGTCCGAAATTGCTTCACTGCTCATTCTGCCGACATTAGCGCCGCCCACTGACACGCGCCGGAGGGTCGGCGGGCCGTGTGCCGCCGCGCGGCGCGGTGCGGCGCTACGCCTTGCGTGCGACGCCTGTCGCGATGAGCCGATTGGGGTCGTCGGCGGCCAGGGGCCTGGTGATCGGCCTGTCGGGGCGCCACAACGGAATGTCCACGACCCCCGGCTCGACGAGTTCGAGTCCGTCGAAGTACGCCTCGATCTCCGCCTTGGTCCGGAAGCGGCCGCTGCCGAGCATCTGGAGGAAGACCTGCTCCATCCGGTCGGTGATCGGCGGATCCGCCTGGAAGTGCGAGAGGAACAGGTAGCTGCCGGGCGCGATCCGGTCCACGTAGCGCTTGATGAGGCCGGCCGGATCGTCGTCGTCCCCGAGGTGGTGGATCACGCCGACCATCATCAGACCCAACGGCCTTTCCAGGTCGATCAGTTCGCGGACCTCGGGACGGGCGAACACGTCCTCGGGGTCGCGGACGTCCGCGGTGATGACCGCGGTGCCGGAGTCGCCGGTCAGGAGCGCGCGCCCGTGCGTGAGAACCATCGGGTCGTTGTCGACGTACACGACGCGGGCCGCGGAGTTGGCCGCCTGCGCGACCTGGTGGGTGTTCTGCACCGTGGGCAGGCCCGAACCCAGGTCCAGGAACTGGTCGACGCCCTGTGCGGCGAGAAAGCGCACGGCGCGCGCGAGAAGCGCACGGTGTTCTCCGGCGCTCTCGGCGCTGACCGGCAGGACCGAGCGGATCTTGTCCGCCACGGCCCGGTCGGACGCGAAGTTGTCCTTGCCGCCGAGCATTGCGTCGTACACCCTCGCGACGCTCGGCACCGTCACGTCGATTCCTTGCGGTGCCCACTCATCGATCGGATCGTGCCCAGTCATTCGTCCCCCTCGACTCACCCTGCACGACTGCCGGTTCATGGCCGACCCCTGGGATCCTAACCGTGTGGTCGGGCAGATTCGGCAAACCCGGAAACACCGCGAAATGCCGTTGGCGGCAGCGTGATTGCCGCACCGCGGCGCACATCGGGGACGGGTTCTGTCACGGGTCAGACCGACAATGCCGCCGGCCGTCGCAGAGGTGCGGCGGCTTGGTGCAGGTGCCGAAGGGTTTGCGCGTACGAGGCGATCAGCCCCGCCTCCGTGTAGGAGATGCCGAGTCGGGCGCAGTGCGCCTTGACGATGGGCCGGGCGCGGCGCAGGTGCGGCGTCGGCATGTTGGGGAAGAGGTGGTGCTCGATCTGGTGGTTGAGGCCGCCGAGCAGCACCTCGACGAGCCGGCCGCCGCGTACGTTCCGCGAGGTGAGCACCTGGCGCCGCAGGAAGTCCGGCCGCTGGTCGGCGTCCGTGAGCATCGGCATGCCCTTGTGGTTCGGGGCGAACGTGCAGCCGAGGTAGACGCCGAATACCGCCTGGTGGACCGCCAGGAACAACAGCGCGCCCACCGGCCCCAGGACGAACCACAGGCCGCCGAGGTATCCCACGATGTGGGCGCCGAGCAGCACCGACTCCAGGCTCCTGCGCCGGAACTCCGGACGGAAGAGCGCACGCACGCTGGACACGTGCAGGTTCAGGCCTTCGAGGGTGAGCAGCGGGAAGAAGAGGAACGCCTGCACCCGCCCGATCCGCCGGGCGATCCCGCGCGCGTCGCGTGCCTGCCCGGTCGACCAGACCAGGATGTCCGGTACGACGTCGGGGTCGAGGCCCTCGTGGTTCGGGTTCGCGTGGTGCCGGGTGTGCTTGTCCTGCCACCACCCGTAGCTCATACCGACGCACAGATTGGCCGCCAGCCGTCCGCCGGCCTCGCTGGGCCTTCGCAGGCGGAACACCTGACGATGCGCCAGATCATGGGCGAGCAAGGCGACTTGCGCGTACATGACGCCGAGGAGGACAGCCACCGCCAGCTGCCACCACGATCTGCCGACCATTGCGAAGAGGGTCCAGCCGCCGACGTAGCCGGCGGCCACCAGGGCGATCCTGGCCGTGTAGTAGCCGGGGCGTCGCCGGAGCAGCCCGGCTTCCGTGATCTGTTGGGACAGGACGGAGAAGTCGCTCCGGCCTGACCGCGGGACCGCTCGGGTCGTGGTCCGGGTCATGCCAGTCATACCAACTGTCGATACCCGGGCTTAGCCCGGCCATTCGACCCGACCACGGACTCAAGCGGACGAACCATGGCACGGATCAATTCGCCGGCGCCGCGCAGGTCGTCCGGTGAGGCGGCCGCCTCCATGAGCTGAGCGGCCACCGCGGAGTCCGTCTCCGGTGGGACGACGAGGAGTTCCCAACGTGCCGCGTGGTACGACAGCAGCATGATCTCGTGCTCGTCCTGCTCGTCGGTAAACCAGCCGACCTTCAGCGGGCGACCCGACACGCGTACCAGCCGCGGGACGCTGTCCCAGTGCCTGGGGTTCACCGTCGCCCGGGTGATCACCCCGAGGCCCGTCATCGCCAGGCCCAGCGAAGGGAGTTCGGCCGCGAGGTCGCGGGAGCGGGGCCACCAGGCGCCGTCGATGCGGCTCCGGTTCCGCCCCGCCGGGGCGAACGCCAGGCGGGCCGGTGCGGAGGGATTGGTCATGGTCATGCAAGTCGACCTGACTCCGGTCGGGTGTCACCCGTCCGGCGTTGTCTTTCGCCGAGGACGACACCGACATCGGGGTCGGCGTACGAAATATGCCCGGTACGCCGAGAGTACCCCGGATCCCGGGGCGGCGGGCCGCGCGAGGGGCGCGGCCTCGGCGGCCGCGCCCGGGAATCTGTCGACGGGTCAGGAAACCCGGAGGAGGAGGTCCTGCACCGACCGGAAGTCGAGCACGCCGACAAGGCGGCCGTCGTCGTCGGCGACCGGCCACACGGTCTGGCGTTTCACGCGCATGGACTTGGCCGCGAGAGCAAGTGGCATGCCGGGCCAAGCGAAGGGCCCGCGCTGGTGGTGGGTGTCCCGGACCGGCGTGCGCTGGCTGTACCAGGACCGGGCCAGGAACGCGGCCAGGCTCACCCGCGTCACCACCCCTTCGCATCGGCCGCCCTGATCCACGACGAGCAGGTGCTGCATGGTGGGGTCTCTGTCGAGGATGGCCAGGGCCTCGTCGACGGTGGTGTTCTCGCTGATCGTCAGGTCACAGATGCTCATGGCATCGGCGACACTGGCGTTCTGCGCGGTGAGCGGCGGAGAGAGATGAAGCGTCACGGTGTCCCGAAACCTTGCCCCGGACACGGCGTCGAACGCGGTCCGGCGTAGCGGTTCTTCCAGGACGAAACCGGCTTGACCGCCGAAATGCGAGTAGCCCCGGACACGCCATTCTACGCGAGTCCGCGGCGCGCCCTGCAGATGGCGACGAACGGCCTTAAATCCCTGGGTAATTGCGACTCCGAAGCCGTCTTCGACGGAGTGCCGGCGTCGCCCGCGTGCCGGTCCGATTTCCGGTACGTTCCCGGTCCGGCTGCCGCGCGGTCCGTCGGACACGCGGCAGCCGGAGTAGCGTGGGTAGGTGCCGGGACCATTGCGCGCCGTACCCGTCCTGGGCGGCACCGTCGCGGCGGAACAGAGCTCACCGTGAGCCCTGCGGACGGGTGGTGTCCGATGCCTGAAGCGGAGACCCCGCGACGACGCGGGCGTGGGCAGGGGACGACACACGAGCGGGTGACTCCCGGCACGGTGCTGCTCAGGCCGCAGGTCACCGGGGTTCGACACGGGATGCTCGACGGCGCGTGGTGGCCGCGCTCCCGCGACATCGGGGCGCAATTGCGCGGACTCGTCACCGCGTTGGCCGCACGCATGGGTCCGATCACGAGGGTCGGACTGGACCGGGACGCGTGGGACGGGGTCCCGGACCACTTGTTCATCGATCACCGCATCGTGCACGTCGACTGGTTCCCACTCGGCGACGACACCCTCCTGATCACGCGCGACGACGAAAACCTCCTCGCGCTGCTCGTGGTGCCGCCGCACGCGACCCAGCCGCAGGCCCAGCAGGCCATGACGCAGGCCCTGGACCTCGAGAATCTCGCCGAAGCAGAACAGATCCTCGTCGACACCGGCATCCCGTCCGAAGCGGACCCCTCGTCCTGACGTCGCGCGTGCGCACCACGACGGCTCGTTGAAGCTCGCCGAGGGTGTCCGTACGCTCCGGCTTTCGGCCGGTCCCGGGCGCTGCTCGTCGACTTCGCCCCGCTCCCGTCCCCAGGCCTTGCCGGCAGCTGACGGCGCTCCGGTGGTCTCACGCGTCGCGGCGGTACAGCGTCAGGCAGCCTCCGGTCAGCGCGGCGGCCGTCCACGCCAGCAGGATCGCCAGCGCGCCCCATACGCCGTAGTCGTGCGCGAACCGCGGGTCGTCCTGCGGGCCGGTGAGGTGCATCAGCACCATGCCGGCCTGCTGGGGGAAGTACTGCACGGCGGCTCTCAGCGCCCGGACGTTCCCGAGCCCCTGGGACCCGAGGAAGAGCAGCGGGATCAGGATCCCCAGCGAGACGACGGAGCTCCGCAGCAGCGCAGCCACTCCGATGGAGAACACGCACACGAGGGTCAGGTACGCGCAACCACCCGCGACGGCGGACGGCACGCCGTCCACTCCGAAAGTCGTGCGGTACGGCCCCAGCGCCGCCTGGGACACGGCGAAGGTGGCGATCACGGTGGCCACCGAGACCACCAGACCCACGAGCGCTCCGACCAGGACCTTCGCGCCGAAGACCATGCCGCGCCGCGGCACCGCCGCCAGCGAGGTCCGGATCGTCCCGGAGGAGTACTCGGAGCCGACGAGGAGGACGCCGAACGCCACGAGGGCGAGCTGTCCGATCGCCAAGCCGTACAGGCCGACGAATATCGGATCGAAGTTCACCACGGCGTCGATGTTCGAGCGAAAGCTGAACGCCACCAAAGTGCCGGTGGCGATGCTCGAAGGAGGTCATCACCGAGGAGAGCACGTCGGCGGGACCATCAGCACGAACTACATCTCCGGGCCCGCCGTCGTGACCGGCGTTGTACCCGGTGCCCGTACCGATCTCGACCGTGAAGTTTCCGGGCCGCGCGTCAAGCGCTTCCAGCATGTCCGCCATCGGTGACGGCGCCGTCCCGAACCACGAGGGCGAACGCAGCCGCAGCAGGTGCCAAGGTAGAGCCGGACACCGCCGACAAGGTCAAGAAGACCGCCGAGAAGGCGGTCGGTGCCGGGGCGGCGTCGATGGAGGCGTTCGAAGGCTTCATCGCCGGCAAAGTCTTCGACTCGGAGTTCAAGCAGGAGAACCTGGGCTACGGCCTGCAGATGTTCGTCTCGATCGCCGCCGACTCCTACCACTCGAAAACGCCGTCTACGACCGCCTGATCACTGATGGACGCAAACACCTGGCCGCCCTGCACAACGCCCAGTCCGCCTGATACCTCACGAACAAGAGCGTGCCTTCAACGACCCCGGGCCCCACCGCGTCCGGCGGGGCCCGTTCGGTCGCCGCTGTGAAAGTCCCGGCGCGGCCGCGCGCACTGCGCCCGAGCGGGCCGGGTGCGTCACGACGAACCGCTACTCGGACATCTGGGCACGGTCTCGGCGGTCCACCCGCCCGGCGTGTCCGGGTCGAGAGTCCACGGAGCGGTGGTCGTTGTCGTCCGTAGCCGCTGAGTCCGATTCCTTGGGGACCTGCCCTTCCCCGGCTGGGGGCCTGGCCGTCACGCCGTGCGATGCCGCACTCGGCCGACGCAGGTCTGCATGCACTAGCGCTGCACCCATGCGCCCAGGTTCCCACGATGTGAGATGGGTGCTGATCGGATGGCGCACATGTAAATAACAGACGCCCAGGTCAGTGGCCTGATCTGGGCGCTTGCTCGGGTGGGCCGCCAGGGGATCGAACCCTGAACCCGCGGATTAAAAGTCCGCTGCTCTGCCGATTGAGCTAGCGGCCCTGGTGGGCGGTGGCGCGGAGCCGGGATTGCCCATCGGCAGAGTACCGGTATCGCCGCGAACGCGCTTCGAGTATCCGGGGGTGCCGCGCGTGGTGGCCCGTCGGAGGGGCTAGTGGATCTTCCATGGGAGGGTGAGGTTAGGTTAGCTTTGCCTAAATTTTCTGGGGTGGGCCGGGTTCCGGGATGCCCCCGTCGTGAAAGGGGCGGTCGTGCCCACAGGTTCCTCCATAGGTCGGCCGAGACTTGCCAGACGCCTGGCGTCCGTGGCGGTGGCCGTTGCCGCAGTGCTCACGTTGTCGTCGTGCGGAGGGGGCGACGACGACAAGCCGGAGGCGAAGCCCGGTGCCGACAATGCGGCCGCGTCGGCCGGCGTCTTCCCGGTGACCGTCGAGCACAAGTACGGCAGCACCGAGGTCAAGGAGGCGCCGAAGAAGATCGTCACCCTTGGCCTTTCGGACCACGACACGGTGCTCGCGCTCGGTGCCAAGCCGGTCGGGGCTATCGAGTGGTTCAAGGAGAAGCCGTACGGCAAGTGGCCGTGGGCCAAGGACCTGTGGGGTACGACGCCGCCGCAGATCGTCGGTGAGCGTGACGAGTACAACATGGAGAAGATCCTCGAACTGGATCCCGACCTGATCATCGCCGTCTACTCGGGGATGAAGCAGGAGCAGTACGACACGCTCAGCAAGATCGCCCCCGTCGTCGCACAGCCCAAGGGGCACGAGGACTACGCCGCGCCCTGGCAGGTCATGACGCGCCAGATCGGCAAGGCGCTCGGCAAGGCGACCGAGACGGACACGCTGATCACCGGCATCGAGACGCGCTTCAAGACGGTGCGCGAGCAGCACCCCGAGTTCGCGGCGCAGACGCTGATCGTCGCGGACAGCTTCGAGGCCGGGAAGTACGCGGCGTTCACGAAGACCGATCCGAAGGCGATCTTCTTCAACGAGATGGGCTTCAAGCTCGCGCCGCGCATCGACGAGAACGCGCAGAAGGGGGCGAACGTCGCCGAGTTCAGCGCGGAGAAGCTCGACCTCCTCGACGCGGACCGCCTGGTGTGGGTGACCTCCAGTACGTCGGCCAACGACCGGATCAAGGCCGAGCCGCTGTACGCGAAGCTGAAGGTGGCGCAGGAGAAGCGCGACCTGTTCATCCCGTACGAGAACCCGGACATCGGTGCGGCGTTCTCGTTCAACACGGTTCTGTCGATCCCCTACGCGATCGACCAGGTCGTGCCGCTCATGACGGCGAAGAGCTGATCGCGCGGTAGCAGGGGTACCGGATAGCAGGGGGCACCCGACAGCAGGGTCACGGAACGTTTCGCCGGATGTCCTGGCCGCGGTGTTCGCACCCGCGGCCAGGGCATCCGGCGTTTCGGCGCATCGGGCGACGCGCATCCGACGGCCTCGCGCGGTCGGAACGTGGGCGTCAGGCGCGGTTCTTGCGGGTCTCGGTGACCAGCAGCCACATGAGGTAGAGGCCGCCGATCGTGCCCGTCGCCACGCCGACCGGGACGATCGACGGTTCGAAGATGCGCTGCACCGCGAGGTCGCTCGTGGTGAGCAGGACCGCGCCCATCAGTGCCGCGGTGACCAGGCCGGGCCCGCTGGGCCGCGCGAGGCGGCGGGCGAGCTGCGGCGCGGCGAGGGCGATGAACCAGATCGGCCCGGTCATCGCGGTGGCGACCGCGGCCAACGCGACGCTCACGGTCAGCAGCACCAGGCGGGCGCGGCGGGCGTCGACGCCGAGGGCGCCCGCGGTGTCGTCCCCCATTTCGAGCATGGAGAGTTTGCGCGCGTACGCCAGCCCGGTGGGCATGAGGACGGCGCAGGCGAACGCGATCGCGCGTACCTGGTCCCAGTTCTGGTGGCCCAGCGTCCCGATGAGCCAGCTCTGCGCCTCCAGCGCGTCCTGGAGTCGCGCCCGGGTGATGAGGTACGAGTTGAGCGCCAGCAGCATCGCGCTGACCCCGATCCCGATCACGACGAGGCGGAACCCGGGCGCGCCACCGGTGTACGCCAGCAGGTAGATGGCAATCGCCGTCACCAGCCCGCCGATCAGCGCACCGATCGCCGTCTCGGTCATGCTCCCCTGGAGCACGATGATGACGATCAGCGCGCCCGTCGCGGAGCCGTTGGTGAAGCCGATCACGTCCGGGCTGCCGAGCGAATTGCCGGACAGGCTCTGCAGGATCGCACCGCTCACCGCGAGCGCCGCGCCGACCAGGACAGCGGTGAGGAGACGTGGCAGGCGCAGCGTGTTGACCACGAAGTCGGCCTTCGTGCTGCCCTGTCCGACCAGTGCGCGCAGTACGTCCGGCACGGTCAGCTCGAACTCGCCGGTGGTGAGGGTGATGCCCATCACCACGACCAGGATCACGGCGAGCAGAATGGCCACGACGGCGGGGCGGGTCTCGACGCGCAGCGAAATGCGTCCGCCGGGCGTGCGGATGACGGCGCTCACAGCATGACCAACTTCCGGCGCCGGCACAGCGCGATGAACAGCGGGCCGCCGAGGATCGCGGTGACGATGCCCACCTGGATCTCCGACGGAGAGGCGAGCACCCGGCCGAGGACGTCCGCGCCGACCAGCAGGGTGGGCGCCAGCACGACCGAGTACGCCAGCACCCACCGCTGGTCGGGGCCGACGATGAAGCGCGCCATGTGCGGGACGGCGAGTCCGACGAACCCGATCGGTCCCGCCGCCGCGGTGGCCGCACCGCACAGCAGGATCACCGCTATTGCGCTGAGCACGCGCGTACGCCCGATGTGCACGCCGAGCCCGCGGCCGACCTCGTCGCCGAGGGCCATCGCGTTCAGGGACCGGGTGAGCAGCAGCGCCATCAGGCCGCCGACCGAGATGAACGGCAGGACGGTCAGCACCACCTCGATGTTGCGTCCCGCCAGCGATCCGACCGTCCAGAAGCGGAACTCGTCGAAGGCGCGCGGGCGGAGGACGAGTACGCCGGTATCGAACGCGTACAGCACCGCGGTCATCGCGGCTCCGGCCACCACCAGGCGCTCGGGTGTCGCCGCCCCGCGCCCCGACGACCCGAGGATGTAGACGGCGGCCGAGGCGAGTGCGGCGCCTGCGAGGGCGAACCACACGTAGCCGAGCAGGGATCCGATGCCGACGAAGGTGATCGCCACGACCACGCCGGTCGCGGCGCCGAGGCTGACGCCGAGCAGCCCGGGGTCGGCGAGCGGGTTGCGGGTGAGCGCCTGCATCAGCGCGCCGGACAGGCCGAGCGCGGCGCCGACGACGAGGCCGAGCAGCGTACGGGGGATGCGGTAGTCGTGGATCACCACGGCCGCCTTGGAGCCGTCGTTGTGCCAGAGCAGCTCCCACGTCGTGGTGAAGGAGATGCCGCGGGTGCCGACCCAGATGCTGACCAGGCAGAGGAGGGCCAGGGCGGCGACGGCCACGGCCAGGCCCGTCCCGAGTCGCGCTTTGCCCGCGCGTGCCGCCGAGCCCGTACGTATTGCCGACACGTCGGCGGACAACTGTGGCCTCCCGCTGGTGACTTGGGCGCGAGGCCACGCGAGCGTGCTGGGCGGCGGTGATCGCGCCGCAGAATATTAGGTGAGGCTAACCAAAATTGCCGATCACGGTCAATGCCCGTCGGGGGCCGTCCGGAGCGTGTCAGGGTCCCGTCGGGACCCGTACGCGGGATCTCGCCGCCCAAGGCCGGGCCGCAGAAGCCGGCCGCAGAAGGGCGGGTGCACAAGGCGGGTGCACACGGCGCCTACGCAAGTCGCGCCCACCGGGCGGGCGCAATAGTCGCGTACGCGACCCGGTGCGTGCACCCGAATCCCCTCCGGAGCACTCCCGAATCGCGCCCACATCGCGCCTGATGCGCCCCCGCGGAGCCCGGCTTCCCGGCGCCGGTGGCGCGATCGCCACTGTGGGTGGTTGGCCGATCGTCCCGCCCGTCCCGGGAGTTCCGGCAGAGGCGTCCGACAGGCCTGCGGAATTCCGCGCCGCACCACCGCCTTTCGTGACTCCTTGTACGGCCGCCGCATTGGCCGCGACGGTAAGCGACGGGAATATCCCGGGGAAAAGCGGACAGATGCCGAGCTCCGCGTTGGACGCCGGGTGATCTTCCTGACGGTCCGTTAGTACCCGGGGCCGCACAGCTGAGTTGGCTCACCGGCCGGGCGAGGGAATTTGTCTCCATAGCGAGAACCGATGTTGCGTTACTTTCAGTAATATGCGCATTTTTGAATGATCTTGTTTTATACGCGCTATTGTTCCGACTGGTGTTCTTTGGCACGTCGGATTCCTTCTCAGACTTCGGATACGTCGGGGGACAAGGATCGATGGCGAGCAGACAACGGCGTCATGGGCAGGGGGGCTCGCGAGGGCACCGCCGGGTCAATCCGGTAAACCCGCGCGACCTCCCGCACCAACCACCTGCCGGAGTGCCCTGGTCCGCGGATCAGCCCGCGACCGCGCGTACCGGACGGCAGCAGTCGTACGCGGCACCGCCGTCCGCGGCACCGCCCGCGGCGTACCAGGCCCCGCAGCACTTACCGCCGTCCCGGGTCGACCGCAGGCGGCGGGCGCGCGGCCCGGGGCCCGGCGGCCAGCGGCGCGGCGGGCGGCGCGGACGCGGCCCGCTGTTCGCCGTGATCACTTTTCTCGTGCTCTTCGCCGTGGCTACCGCCTACGTGCTGATCTACCACCGGCCGGACCAGAACAAGTCGCCGGAGAATGCCGCCGCGGCCAATGCCTGCGCGCAACAGCCGAAGCCCGTGAAGGTGGTCACCGCACCGGAGTTCGCGCCGGTTGCCGCGGACGTCGCGAAACGCGTCAACGACTCGCGGGGATGCGCCTCGGTGGAGGTGACGGGACGTTCCGCCGCCGAGCTTCTGGGTGCGTTGCGCACGGGTGCCGAGCAGCCCCCCGATTTGTGGATAGCCGATTCGTCCATGCGCCTCCAGGAAGCCGCGGCGGCATTGGGCGACCGGAATCCTTATCCGCTCACCGGAGCTCCCGTCGCCTTCACTCCGCTCGTCGTGGCCGCCCCCGAGCAGGTCGCGGTACAGCAGAAGTGGCTGGAGCGCCCGCCGGATTGGCTGACGCTGCTCAACCGCATCGACGACCGGACGCTGCCGAAGTTCACGGTCAGCAATACCCGGACGACGGAAGGACTGCTCGGCGTCGTCGCGGTGAGTGCGGCGATGGCCCGCGCGAATGCCGATCCGACCGTCGCGGCGATGAAGACGTTCGCATTCCGGAGCAACATCAGCGACGCCGAGACGCCGGCCGCGACCCTGTTGTCCACCTCGTCCCGGATGCCCAACGGCCAGCAGGCGCTTGCCGACGTGGGCGCGTTCGTGGTGACCGAGCAGGCCCTGTGGGCGTACGACAACGCGCGCCCTGCGGTGCCGTACGTGCCCCTCTACCCGTCGGGCACCCTCGTGCAGGCCGACTACCCGGCCGTGCTGTCGCAGGCGGCCGCCGCGGACAAGCAGGTGGCGGAGCGGGCGAACGAGGTTCTGGGGATGCTGCGTTCGCCCGAGGGCGTGAAGGCGGTGACCGAGGCCGGGTTCCGGGGCCCCGAGCAGCAGCCGCCGGTGAGCGTGCTGCCCAACGTCAAGTTCGCGCCCCCCACGCCGATGGCCGCGCCGCAACAGGGCGACCTGACGCAGGTGGTCAAGATGGTGCAGGCCTGGGCGGACTACAAGCCGATGCCGTTCCGGGTGCTCATCCTTGTGGACGGCTCCGGCTCCATGAACGAGCCGGTGCAGGGCAAGGGCGGCAAGACCAAGGCCGACATCATGCGCGCGTCGAGTGTCGAGACGACGCAGTTGCTCGGCAAGACGACCGAGGTCGGCGTACGCGACTTCGCGGTCTCGCCCACGCAGAAGGGGCCATGGGTCGAGCGCGTGCCGCTCGGCGCGTTGGAGGCCAAGGTCGGCGACCTGTCGCGCAAGGAGGTCGTGGTCAAGACGCTGACCGGCTTCCAGGCCCAGAACGGGGCCGGGACGCCGCTCTACCGGACCGTCCTCGACGCGGTCGCGGACGCGCAGAAGCAGTACAACGCCGCCGCGTTCAACCAGATCTTCCTGCTGACGGACGGCAAGGACGAGGACACGCCGTTCACCATGTCGAAGCAGGCGTTCCTGACCCAGCTCCAGAAGCTCCAGAATCCGCAGAAGCCGCTGCCGATCTTCGCTGTCGGGTACGGGGCCAACGCCGATATGGCCACACTCAACGACATCGCCAAGGCGACCGGCGGGCTCGCGGTGCCGTCGCTCGACCCGGTGGACCTGATCAAGGCGATCGCCCAGATCCTGGTGTTCGTACGCCCGACAGGGTGACGGCGGTCAGGGGGAGTCGGCAGCCGCCGCGGCCGGCTCCCCTTCCGCTGCCGGTACGCCCGCCGCGGCGCGCGTACGGAAGCGTCCCGACGCCACCGCCAGGTCGGCGATGTCCGTCGGCAGACCGGGCCCGGCGAGCGCCTCCATGTCCTCGATGCGCAGCGCATCCCCGCACTTCGCGCAGGCCACGACCGCCTGCGTCTCGTGCCCGCAGGTGCGGTGCCGCAGCACGACCGGCGCGCCGGAGTCGTCCGAGAGCCATGTGTCGCCCCAGGCGATGATGGCGGCGAGGACGGGGAAGAAGTCGCGTCCTTTGGTGGTCAGCACGTACTCGTGCCGCAACGGCCGGTCCTGGTACGGCACGCGGTCCATGAGGCCCTCGTCCACCAGCCTGTTGAGCCGTTGCGCGAGCACGTTGCGGCCGATCCCGAGATGACGCTGGAACTCCTCGAAGCGGCGCACACCGAACACGGCCTCGCGGAGCACGAGGGGCGTCCACCAGTCACCGAGCAGGTCGACCGCGCGGGCGATCGAACACGGCCAGGCGCCGAACGGGGTCCTCTTCATGACCGGAACAGTAGTGCCCGACCACGTCCCTACCCGTCGGTAACCTATGCCTGCTAGTGTCAGTTTCACTAGTGAACTGAGCAGGTCGGTGCCTACGGAACGGTTGCGAGCCGCGGCCTTGGCACTTCGGCGAGGAGGCGATGGTTGTGGCAGGTTTCGCGACCGCGACCGCGGTGGCCCCGGCGGCGGGCACCGCGACGACGGAGGCGGACGATCCCCTCGGGACCGCCGGTGGCGCGTACACCGTGGACCTGGACCCGGTCTGGACGATCGGCGGCAAGCCCAACGGCGGCTACCTGCTGGCCGCGATGGGCCGCGCGGCACTGGCGGAGGCCGCCGCGTCCGGTGCCGGGCACGTCCATCCGCTGACCGCGAGCGCGAGCTATGTCGGTGCCCCGGAACCGGGGAAGGCCGAGGTGCACGTCGAACTGCTGCGCGTCGGGCGTACCGTCACCCAGGCACACGCGCGCCTCGTGCAGAACGGGCGCATTTGCATCGAAGCCGCCTTCACACTCGGCACGCTCGCCGAGGACACCGAGCCCTGGTGGGGCGTCAACCCGCCGGCCCCGCTGCCCGCGCGCGAACACCTGATGCGCATTCCCGCACACGAGCCCACCAGCGGCATGTCACTGCCGATCATGGACGAGGTCGTGCTCGAACTCGACCCGGCCGGCCTCGGGTTCGCGGTCGGCGCACCGGGCGGCACGGGCGAGTTCAGCGGCCTCGTGCACTTCGCCGACGGGCACCCGGCCGACCCGCTCTCGCTGCTCTTCATCGCGGACGTCCTGCCGCCGGTCACCATGGACCTCGGCGCGATGGGCTGGATGCCGACGCTGCAACTGACCGTGTACGTGCGGGCCGTGCCCGCCGCCGGGCCGCTGACGGTACGCCACCACGCCCGCCTGATCGAGGCCGGGCTCATGGACGAGGTCTGCGAGATCTGGGACGCGCGCGGGCGGTTGGTCGCACAGTCGACACAGCTCGCCGCCGCGCGTCTGCCGGACAGCGGGCCTGCGGGGCGTGCCGTGCAGGAGGCGGCGGCGGACCGCTGAGCCTCGGGCGTACCCCGGACCGGCGCAGGGCCGCGCCAACACGTGACGGCAATGCCGAAGGGCCGCACCCGGATCACTCCGGGTGCGGCCCTTCGGCATTGTCAGCTCAGCTCATGCCCGACGGGGGTAGGTCGGGTCAGCTCTTCCAACGGGGCTTGCGGTCGCCCTCACGGCGCGGCGGGCCGTCGTGCCGGTCGTGGCGCGGGCGCTCGTAGGGGCGGTCGCCGTAGGACGGGCGGTCGCCGTAGGAGGGGCGGTCGCCGTACGAGGGACGCTCGCCACGCGGACGGTCGTTGTACGGGCGGTCCGAGTACGGGCGGTCGCCGCGCGGACGGTCGCCGTACGAGGGGCGGTCGGCCCGGTCCGTACGCGGACCGCGGTGCGCACCGCTGTCGTGCCGGTCGCGGAAGCCGCCGGCGGAACGGGCGCCGTCGCGGACGCCGTTGTCACGACGCGGGCCGCCACCGTACGAACGGTCGCCGTAGGACGGCCGGTCGTCGCGGCGCGGGCCGCGGTCGCCGCCGCGGTCGCTCCGGTCGTAGGAGGGGCGGTCGCCCCGGTTGTCGCCGCGGTTGTCGCCACGGTCGAACGAACGGTCGCCGCGCGGACGGTCGTCGCGGCGCGGACGGTCGCCGTAGGAGCGCTCGCCGCCCCGGTCCCCGCGGTCGTACGAACGCTCGCCGCGGTCCCCGCGGTCGCCCCGGTCGTAGGAGCGCTCGGCGCGCGGCGGGCGGGACTTCTCCTCGCTCTCCTGGCGCTTTGCGGCTTCGGCCAGTTCGGCGGCCTTGCGGCGCAGTTCGGCGGCCTTCGCCTTGAGCTCGATGATGCGTCCGGCGAGCCGCTCGGCCTCTTCCTCGGCGGCCACCGCCGCGTCGGCGACCGACTGCGCCTTGACCTCGGACAGCGTGCGCGCACCGGTGACGCGGCGCATCTCCGGGTCGCTGCTGCCGCTCACGCGCAGGCGCTCAGGCTCGACGCCCGCCTGCTCCATGAGGCGGTCGACGCTGCGGCGCTGGTGCGGGAGGGCCAGCGTGACGACGGCACCTGCCTCGCCGGCGCGTGCCGTACGGCCCGCGCGGTGCAGGTAGTCCTTCGGGTCGCCCGCCGGGTCGACGTGCAGGACCAGGTCGATGCCGTCCACGTGGATGCCGCGCGCGGCGACGTCCGTGCAGACCAGGACGGGCGTCTGCCCCTCCTTGAACTCGGCCAGGGTGCGGGTGCGCGCGCCCTGCGTCATGCCGCCGTGCAGCGCCTCGGCGCGTACCCCGGCCTCGCGCAGCTGCGCGGCGACGCGGTCGGCGCCGAACTTGGTGCGTACGAAGATCATCGTGCGACCGCGGCGCGCCGCGATGGCGGCCGTGACGTACACCTTGTCCTTCGGCTGAACCGTGAGGACGTGGTGGGTCATGGTGGTGACCGACGACGCGTGCGGGTCGACCGAGTGCGTGACCGGGTCGGTCAGGTAGCGCTTGACGATCGCGTCGACGCCGTTGTCCAGCGTCGCGGAGAACAACATGCGCTGGCCACCGGCCGGAACCAGGTCGAGGAGTGCGGAGACCTCGGGCAGGAAGCCCATGTCGGCCATCTGGTCGGCCTCGTCCAGGACCGCGATCCTGATCGAGTCGAGCGAGCACGCGCCGCGGTCGACGAGGTCCTGGAGACGGCCCGGGGTGGCGACGAGGATCTCGACGCCGCGTTCGAGGGCCATGATCTGACGGGGCATCGACATGCCGCCGCAGACGACCTTCATGCGCAGGTCGAGGACGCGGCCGTACGGCTCCAGCGCGTCGTGCACCTGCATCGCCAGCTCGCGGGTCGGCACCAGCACGAGCGCCAGCGGGCGCTTCGCACGGGCCTTTTGGCCGCGCAGGCGGGTCAGCGTCGGGAGGCCGAAGCCGAGGGTCTTGCCGGAGCCGGTACGCCCGCGGCCGAGGATGTCGCGGCCGGCGAGGGCGTCGGGCAGCGTCGCGGCCTGGATCGGGAACGCGTGGCGCACGCCACGGCGGTCGAGGGCCTCGACGAGGACGTCGGCGATGCCGAGTTCGGCGAAGGTCGGGCCGGGGGCCTCGGTCTCCTCGTCGGCCTCGGGCTCGGGGCCGGCCTCGTTCTCGACGCCTGCTTCGGCGCCGGTCTCGGCACTCTCGTCAGCAGCAGCAGCAGCAGCAGCGGCGTCGGAGTCGTCGGCGGCCTTGTCGTCTTCGACCGGGTCGGCGGCCTTGTCGGCCTCGACGGTCTCGACGACCTCGGTCGCGCTCAGGACCGCGGTGTCGGCGTCGGTGACGGTGTCGACGGCCGTCTCGGTGACGGCCGCGGTGACGGTCTCGTCGGTGATGTCGGCGTCCACGGGCATGGGCGTGACAGAGTCATGGGACAGCGGGGGCATGCAGAACCTTCCGAATACGGCACGTCGGAGGTCCGCAGCCCGGAACCGGTCGCAATTGCCGCGACCTTCTGCTGAGCACCTGAACGAGCCTGTGAGACGCCGCGCTTTCTAGCCGGCGTCTGGAGATGAACACGAGTCGATCTACCAGCCTACAGGACGTCTTCGCCCCGATTGGCCTAAAGCACCGCCGGGACGGTGCCCGCACCTGGTCCGAACCCGGTCTGACCTGGTCTTTGTCTAATCCGGACGATCGCGTTCCGGATCGTACGGGCCCGAACGGTCACCGGGCGCGCAAGTACTCCACCCGGACTCCGGCGTCCTCACGGACCACGATGAGCCTGGGACGGTCCCAGGCCCACTTGTCGGGCAGCAGGAACAGCCGCCCTTCGGCACGTCGGAGCAGGCGGAGCCCCGCGTACCGGAACCGGTACGGGGACTCCCGACCGGTCAGTGCCTCGGCCGTGACGCCCTGTTCGGCCGCCACTCGCAGGTCCTGGGCCGAGTACACGACGACCGCCGTGCGCGTCGGCAGCGACTTGACCGTGCGCAGTGCGGCCGCCTGGCCGTCCGCCTGGGCGTACGCCCCGAGCGTCCAGAACAGGCACAGCACCACCGCTGCCGATGTGAGTACCACCGACAACGACCAGGGGCGCACGCCCATTCCCGTCGCGCGCCGGTGAGTGCCGAGTTGGCGTGAGAGCAGGACGCCGTACGCCGACACCAGCACACCCACCGTCAGCGCGCAGGGCAGGAGCAGCGGCCAGAACAGCGGCCACTTGCCGGGCCACTTGAAGACGGCGGTCCACGTCGCCGCCGGGACCGCGAACCACGCGCAGCGCAGGATCCAGGAGAGACGGGCGGCGGCGCGGCGGTGTCGGCGCAGGCGTACCAGCACGTGGGGGTGCAGCATGCGCGCGGCGAGCAGGACGCCGACCACGGCCAGGATCGGGTGGTAGAGCGTGTCGACGCTGCGCAGCAGGTATTCGCGCGTCGTGTAGCCGAGCACGTCGGCGTCGAAGCCGAGGAAGTCGGCCATCGCGGCGCTCCGGGCCCAGCCGAAGTAGTAGAGCAAGGCGGTGAGGGCCAGGGCGGGCGCGCCCAGCAGGACGGCGACCTCGAAGGGGCTTCTGGCGGGGCGCACTTCGCTGTCGTTGACGAGGTCGAACGCGAGGTGTTCGGCGGCGGAGCCTTCGCCTGCGGTGTGCCGTCCTCGGCGCAACTCCAGTTGTCCGGAGCCGGGTTCGGCCTGCACGGCGGTGACGGGGGACACCACGCCCGGCTCCGGGGCGGTGGGCTCGACGATGAAGCCCGGGTACGCGTACGAGTATGCGCTCACCTGCGGGATCGGCTCCTGGTACGCCGCGTACGACAGGTACTCGGCGCTCCCCGCGGCGGACGTGGGGCCGGAGTTCCGCCACGGGTCCTCCGCTGTGCCGTACTCGCGGTCCTCCCGGCCGAGCCGACCTCCCACCGCCTCCTCGGGCTCTTCGGACTCTTCGGGCTCTTCGGGTCCCTCGGGTTCGTCGGCGTCCTCGGGCTCGCCCGGCCGCTCCGCCTCGACCGCCCAGCCGTGCGATGCCGGGGCGGCCTGCTCGACCCGGCCCGCGATCACCTCCGGCCCCTCGGGCCTGGTCCGCGTGGGGCGACCGGGGCGTACTCGCACCGTCGTCTCGTCGTCCGTGTCGGGGTCCGCAGCAGCCAGGGGGCCTACATCCCGGGGGCCTGCATTCCGGGGCTCCGCATTTCGTCGGCCGGCATCCCGGGGGTCCGGTTCGCCGGGCAGCACGCGCCGCGCCCCGCGCGCCCGCGGTACGGCCGCCTCGACCATGTGCTCGGGCCCGAGTTCCGGCGCCGATTCCTCTGACGCCTCGTCATCATCCGTGTCCCCGAACTCTGTCCACGTGCCCACGCGCAGCGGGGGCTCCGCGCGGACGGCGCCTCTCGGCCCCCGCGGAAACGCCGGTTCCTCGAAGTCCCGTGCCCGTCCGGCGTCGTCGCCCATGGTCGCCCCTCCACGCCCGAATCCGTGTCAGGATCCTTGGCGGGGCCGGGGGGCCCGAATCCTCCGGCCACGCGGCATCACCCGTACGGGTGAGCGCAGTCGCATGCACGCCGACGGCGCGAGATCCGGCGGCCTCACGCCCACCACACGTCGGCCAACGCCGCCCCCGCGAACGCCGCGCCGATGCCCGCCGCCAGACTCACCGCGACATTCGCCGCCGCCTGGACGCGGTGCCCGGTCTCGGCCAGCCGCATGGTCTCGTACGAAAACGTCGAGTACGTCGTCAACGCCCCGCACAACCCCGTCCCGACCAGCAGCGCCAGATCCGACGACGCCGCCCCCGCCGCCACCGCGCCGGTCAACGCGCCCAGCACCAGGCTCCCGGCCACGTTCACCGCCACCGTCCCCCACGGGAACACCGTCCCGTGCCGGGCCTGCACCACCCGGTCGGTCAGATACCGCAGCGGCGCACCCACCGCGGCGCCGACGACCACGAGCACCCAGTTCACGCCGCCGCCTTCCGCGTGACGACCGTCGCGCCCCACACGCACACCACCGCACACACCACGGTGGCCGCGAGGTACGCGACGCCCACCCCGGCGCGCCCGTGCTCCGAGAGCCGACGGATGTCGACGGCGTACGTCGAGAACGTGGTGAACCCGCCCAGGATCCCGGTGCCCGCGAACGGGCGTACGAGCCGGTGGGCGGTCCGCACCTCCGTGGCGAGCACCATGAACACGCCCATCAGGGCGCACCCGACGGCGTTGACCGCGAAGGTCGTCCACGGGAACGCGGTCTCCGGCGTCGGCCAGATCAGGGCCGCCCCGTACCTCGCCGCCGCACCGAGGGCCCCGCCCAGCGAGACCACCGCGAGCACGCGCCAGTCCCACAGCGACGGCGCCGCGGCCGGCCGGAAGTCCACATCAGGGTCGACCGCCTCCGGACCCACCGCCTCCGGACCCACCGCCTCGCCCGGCCGCGCCGGCTCACCCATACCCGAGCTCGTGCAGGCGCTCGTCGTCGATCCCGAAGTGGTGGGCCACCTCGTGCACCACCGTGACCTCGACCTCCTCGACGACGTGCTCGTACGTCTCGCAGATCCGGAGCGTCGGGTTCCGGTAGATCGTGATGCGGTCCGGCAACACCCCCGCGTACCAGTCGCCGCGCTCGGTGAGCGGGATCCCCTCGTACAACCCCAGCAGCTCCGGCCCGGCCGGATCGGGGTCGTCCTCGACGAAGATCGCGACGTTGTCCATCAGCGTCGTCAGCTCGGGCGGGATGCGGTCCAGAGCCTCGGCGACCAGCTCTTCGAACTCCTCACGCGACATTTCCAGCACGCCCCCATTCTGCGCGCCGCCACCCCCTCCGGGGCCGGATGCTCCCCCTGCCGTTAACCGTTTTGCTCATCCGGCCGAGCACCCCGTATAGTTCTGACCGTCCCCGACGGCAACAAGACGCCGGACCGGCCACCCAGCCCCCATCGTCTAGTGGCCTAGGACGTCGCCCTTTCAAGGCGGTAGCACGGGTTCGAATCCCGTTGGGGGCACGCACAAAGCCGCACGGCCAGTACGGTAGAGTGAAGCAACACCGAGCAGGGCAGGAACAACCCGGCTCGACAACTCAATGCAAGGTCCTGTGGAGCAGTTTGGAGTGCTCGTCACCCTGTCAAGGTGAAGGCCGCGGGTTCAAATCCCGTCAGGACCGCTGGAAGATCCGCCGCGAGGCGGATTTCTCCACTCCCAGGCCAGGTAGCTCAGTTGGTACGAGCGTCCGACTGAAAATCGGAAGGTCGGCGGTTCGACCCCGCCCCTGGCCACAGCTCAGAAACTCGAAGTACCTCCGCTGACCTGCGGATTGGCCCCGAAGTCGATCACATTCGACTGCGGGGCTTCTTTGTTGTTCGGGGCTGGTGTGCCCGTGGTGTGCCCGGCCGTCGTGGTGCGCCCGCGAGGCACAAGCCGAGCGGCGGCCTCGGCGGCAGCTCGCGCGACCTCGGGAAGCACGCTCGTATACGTGTCGGCGGTCAGCACGATCGTCGCGTGACCGAGTGTGTCCTGCACCACCTTCATGTCCGCGCCGCCGGCGAGCATCAGTGTCGCGGCACCGTGACGCAGGTCATGCAGCCGGATCGGCGGGAGCCCTGAGTCCTCGACGAGCTTCTCGAAGCGTTCCGAGACCCAGCCCGGGTGGAGCCACGAGCCGTCCTCCTTGGCGAAGAGGCGGCCGGTGTCCTGCCAGGCATCGCCCCACTGGAGACGCTCTTTTGCCTGCCGGGCGAGGCGCGAGCGGCAGACCGAGACGCTCTCCGCGTCGAGGGCGATCGTCCGGATGCCCCTGTCGCTCTTCGGATCGCTCTCTACGACCGTCCAGCCGTCGACGATGAGCTGCTTGGCGACGGACAGCGTTCTCGCATCCAGGTCGAGGTCGCCCTTGCGGATGCCGCAGGCCTCGCCGCGTCGCAGGCCGCGGAAGGCGATCAGGTGCCAGAGCGCGTACAGCCGGTCCTCGGCGACGAAGTCGAGGAACTGGCCGGTTTGTTCAGGCGTCCAGACCATGACCGGCGACGGCTGTTCGCCGGTCGCCCGCCAACGTTCGACGTGGGCGGCCGTCCACAGCACCGGCTTCGGGCGCTTGGCCGGGTCCATCTCGACATGGGCCGCCGGGTTGAAGGTGATGATCTGCTGGGCGATCGCCGCGTTCAGCGCCCCCCGTAGCGTCGCGCGGATGCGCTGACGGGTCGTCGGATTCACCACCCGCTCGAACGGCGGCAACGCGTCGATGCGCGCTTTGAGCGCCTTGCGGCGTGCCCTGGGGTCCGCCCCCTTCCACGGGATTTGCTCCAACTCGGCGACGGCCTGCCGGCGCAGGAGGTTGTTGGCGACGATCTCCTCGTTGCGGTCGGCGATGTCCTGGAACATCTCGGAGAGGTGTTTGACGCGCAGGCGGTCGAGCCGGATGTGGCCGATCCGCGGCTTGAGGTGCTTGCGGATGTCGATCGCGTAGTTGTTGACCGTCGAGGCTGATCCCTTCTTGCCCGCGATCCACTCGTCCAGCCACTCGCCGACCGTGCTGCGCCGCGTGACGTCTGCACCGGACCGGAAGCGCCGCGTCGTCTCCTCCAGGTCCGGCAACTCCGAGCCCTCGGAGGAGATGCGGTCGAGCAAGTCACCGATCGCGCGGCGGCCTTCCTCATCGTCCGCGTCGGGAATGGCCAGCAGAGCGCGGACGTGGTCCAGCACGGCCTGCGCCTTGGGTCCGGTCTTGAAGCCCTGCCGGCGGAACTGGCGACGGTTGCCTTCCGCGTCGGCCGGCAGCTCCTGGCGGACCGCCCAACGGCCGTGGCCCCGCTGCCCGAGCTTCGGGCAGGCGGAGCCGTATTTCTGGCCGGTCTCCGGATTGCGGCAGCCGCAGCGACGCGCAGTGGAACCCTTCATATGCAGCCTTTCAGGAGAGCGAGCGAATGGAGGGAAAGGGAGCGCGAAGCGCCGCCCCGTACATCGCGTCGTAGTTAGTAGCATCGTTTTCGCGACCCGGCAAATTTCTCTGGATTTCTCGGGATTGTGCGGGCCGCACGCGGACCAGGCAGCATTTCCCGGCATTGTGAGAATGGGCGCTTGGCCGTGCAGTTTCGCCGCGAGCCGGACGCAGGCAACCGCCGCCAAGCCTGCCGCCCTGGCGCCGGCGCTCCGTGCCGCGTTGCCGGACGAACCCCCTCAGCTGGCCCGCAGCTTGGCTGTCGCATGCACCGCCGGGCCACGAGTCGCGCATGCGCAGGTTGTAGCGCAACGTGCGGTGCGGCATGGCTCCGTGCATAGGCCGATCCAGCAAAAGGCTGACGGGTCAATTTCTGGGACCGCCTAAAACGGCCGTCAAGTTTTTCGCGCGATCCAGGATGTGATTGTCGTCACGTCGAAATAGCGAAACCTTTTCGGGTCCTCGCGCGATTAATCCGGTGGATCGGTTTCCGGTGCCACAGGGTTCGGTTGCCTTTCCAGCGCCGAGTCGCTCTTGCCCCTGTTCCCTGCCTTCGGAGATGCGCTTGACTATCCGCTCCGCCGGCTTGTCCGGCACCCACCCCGCCGCCCAGCCGGGCGCCCACTCGACTGCTCGACCCGATGACCGTGCTGCGGCCCGCCCAACTGCAGCTGCCGCCTCACCCGTCAGCCCGACGAGGGCCGGCATGTCGTGGGAGGAACTGCTGTCGTTGCCGACCGTGGTGACGCTGGACATCGCGAACCGGGCGTTCGGGCTGTCTCGTAGCAAAGGCTACGAACTCGCGAAACTCGGCGATTATCCGTGCCGGGTGCTGCGCGTGGGCCGCGCCTACCGGGTGGTGACCGCGGACATGCTCCGCATTCTGAGCGCGTCCGACACCCCATCAGCTGCGGACGGCGACGTGACCGTACCCGCATCCCTACGTTCTGTGGGCAGCCCCCGACCGGGGCTTCGCGCCGCCTGATGCTGTGTCAGCACCCTTCACCAGACGGTCCGTTGGACTTGTGCGAGGGGTGCTCGTAGTGTCCGGGTCGCCGCGTCACCAAGGCGCGGCGACCCCTCCGACATGCGAAAACCCCCGGCGCTAGAACGCCGGGGGTCGCACACACCTGCGTGGCCTACGCCCTTGGAAGCTCACGGCCACGGGATCAGGAGATCGGCATGCATCCTATGCCGCCCCATCTCGGCGGTACAGCCCCGCAGTCCGCCGGCGCCGAGCTGCCAGTCCGTGCATCCGCGCACCTGCCTGCACCGTCGGCAGACGGGCCCGACGATGCCGCGTACGTTCGCGTGCGAACGACCGATAGCGGTGCGCGGACACCCGTCACCTACACCGCCGTTCGTGCCCGCGCCGACCGGAGAGCGGCGGTGGCCCGGTGACCCAGGCGCCCGAGGTCCGGCGCGGCGGCAACCTCCCGTTCGGGATGGTCGCCTCGCGGTGGATGTGCGACCCGCGCTACTCGGCGAACGCCAGGACGTTGTACGCGATCCTGGTCTCCTACGCCGACACCCAAGGCCGCGACACCGGCCAGGCGAAGCCATTCCGCAAGGAACTCGCCGCCCAACTCGGCGTACACCTGTCCACGCTCGACCGCACCATCGACGAACTGGAGGCCGCCGGCCTCATCGCTGTCGAACGTCGCGGCAGGATCGACCGCGCGGGCGTCAACGACGCGAACCTGTACCACCTCAACGACGCGGGCGTGATGTGGCAGGGCAACGGCACTTGGATCGACCCACTGCCGCCGGGAAAGGCCGCCGCCGAGGTCGTCAAGGAACGCACCGAGAAGCGCCGCCGTGCCAAGCGAGAGGCCGGGATCATCCGCAAGGGCGGCGTGGCCAAAGGCGTCAACACCCGTGCTGGCCATGCCGCGTCCAGCAGCGCCGAGAACCATTCCGACGCGTACGTCCAGAGCGGCACCGTTGTCGGCATCGCAGGCGGTCAAACCGAGCGTCCGGTTACCGAGTTCAGCGAGGGGGGTAGCAGCATCCACGCTGCCACCTCGAGCCTCGCCGCAACCTCACACGGGACAGGGGGTCGCAGCACCCATGCTGCTACGGGTGGCAGCACCTATGCTGCGGGGGTGGCAGCACGGGTGCTGCCCTTTATTAAGAACCCTGTCCAGAACCCTTCTCCAGACGCGCCTTCGGCGCGTAGCGCCGCTGACGCCCGAAGGGCATCTCACCTGAGTAACGGCCCCGGACGCGGAGGCGGCGATGCCGCGCCCGACGCCGGCAAGCCGACGGAGACCCGCAGATTCCGAACCCTGCTGTTGCCGGACGACGTCGCCTACGTCATCGCCGCCTACCCCGCCGACCTTGCCCATGCCGTCGAGGACGCCGCGGGCCACCGAGCACCGCGCGGTCTGGTAGCCGCCGTCACAGCCCAACTCGCTGAGCGCACCCCCGAGCAGCTCGCGGAACGCGTCGCGCGTCGATGGCATACCCACGGCCACGCCGCCAGCCATGAGAACGAAACCCTGGTACGGCCGGTCGGCGTCGCGATCGCCCTGGTCCGAGCTGGGGAGTGTGGCAACGCCCGATGCGAGGACGGGCTCGACCTCGACACCGGGGCGGCGTGCCGAGCCTGCGCGGAACGTCGCGTCGATCGCAAGGCGAGCAGGAAGGCCACTGCTCGCCGCGCCGACCGAGCGGACACTCCTGCGGCGGGAAGCGACGTCGGGGCTGCCGTCGAGGCGCTGCCCGCGCCTCGGCACGGTGCGAACAGCTCATGCCCTGGCTGCGGCTTCCCGGGCACCGACGGCAAGCACTGCGCCGCCTGTTCGACCCGCGACGTGGCATACCCCGACGACGCGGTGCCGAGACCGGGCGACCGCCGCCTGCGACCCGAAACCGCCACGCGCACCCCTGCCCGCTCTGAACAGCGCCGCTGCACCCGATGCCACACCCGCACCGGACGCGACCGCTGGGGAGGCCTCTGCGGCCCGTGCCGGGCCACCTCCAACCCAGTCCCGGCCCCAGCCCGGACAGCTGGCCCGAGCCGGTCCGTCATCGGCACGACCGCCTGACCTCACGAAACTCCCGGCCGCGCAGCGGTATTCGGATCCGCTGCCCCACGTTCCAGACGTTCCTCCACAGGCAGCGTCGACGTCCCGGTCGACCCCGCCCATCCGTCCCAGGAGCCTGCTGTGCACCCCACCGTCCCGATACCCGCACCGCCGCCGGATACGAAAACGGTCGACAGCGACGCGGCTGCCCCCGTGACCCGACTTGCCAGCCTCTGGGACCGGGCCGCGGTCGGCGGTCTTGCGGTGGCTGGGTTCGTGCTGTCCTACGACGCGTTGCGGCAGATGGCCGCCGCAGCGCATGTGCGGCCGGTGCTGACCTGGCTGTTCCCGCTGATCGTGGACGGGTTCATCGCGTACGGCGTGCGCGCCTTGCTGCTCATGCGCCGGGCGAGGCCGGCGGCCCGCGCGTACGTGTGGCTCCTCCTGGCGGTCGCGACCGGGGCGAGCATCTGGGCCAACGTCCTGCATGCGGTCCGCCTCAACCAGCAGGTGTTCACGCACGGGCCAGTCACTAACAGAGACGGTGGTGCGGGGCTGCAACTCGGCGACGGCGTCGTCGGCGTCCTGTCCGCCGTCGCCCCGCTCGCGCTGGCTGGTGCCGTTCACCTGCACACCCTCATCCACCACCCCGGCGACATCCCGGACGCGGACACGCCACACCCAAACCGGAACCTGTCCGCGGTGGACATCGACGCGACCACCGACGCCGCGGACCGCGCGCCCGCGTGGTCGACGGAATCCGGAGAGCCGGGTCGGCTTTCGGTGGAGGCGGGCCTGCCCGTTGACCAGAAAACCGGTCAGGTGCCTTCGCCCCCGACCGCGGTGACCGGACAGGAGTCCTCCGAGGACGTCGGTCACGGAGTCCGGCCGGCCAGTCCGGCGGACGCCGAGGCGCCGACGCCACGTCCGGACGCCTACCTGCCGCAAGCCGTCCTGGTGACTGCGGACCCCGCGTCCGCACGTCGAGGGCGGCGTCCGACGGCGGACGATGCGGTCCTGCTCGGCATCGCCCGCGCGGTCGAAGCGGGGACCGGACGCCTGAGTCGCGCCGCGGTCAGGGACGCGATCTCCGCCCAGGGTCTGGCCGTCGGGAACGACCGCCTCACTGTGCTCATGCGGCAGCTCCGCGCTGAAGCTCCGCCACGCACGAAGCCGCTTGACCGAGCCACGACCTGATGCGAACGGCCTCCACAGCCTGTGGACGCACCCGACAAGTCGCGTCATCAGTTTCTGCCGTAGCGACCGACGCCGTCTCAACCCCTGCCGAGGAAGCCTGTGCCCGAACCCTCCATCTCGCCCGACCAGCCCGACAGCGCCCATCGCACGCCCGCCGAGCCTGATCGCCCCGTATCGGCTGGTGCGCGCCACAACGACCCGAGTGCGGATGCGGCTGCCGCTCGGGCAGCAGCTGCCCGCCAGACCCCCGTCCGCGCCCGCGTAGGCACCGTGAACAGCCGTGCTGTGCCTGTGAGTTGGGATGCCCCGGGCGGAGCAAGCTGGAGCGTTCCCCCCTCTCTGAGAGGGGGGAACGCGCTTGGCCCCGCCCCGGGGGTGGCGGTGGGCGACGCGGGCCGGAGGTCCCGCCGGAAGGGGATCGCAGCCGAGCGCGGCCACGACCAGGGGGAGGCAGACGATCGCACAGACACCGTCCACGCTGATACCGAACGCACCGACAACGCTGCTGCCGATGTGCCAGTGAAGCCTGGCGTGCCTCCGCGCCCTGCGCGTATCAACCAGTTGCGCGTGGGCGTGGCTCGCGACGCCAAGGTCAATCCCCGGTTCAGTCCGTCCGAGTTGGCCGTGGTGGATGAGGCGATCGCGGTGACCGGTCAGTCGCGGTCCTTGCTCCTGGCGAGTGCGGCCGAAGCGCTGGCGGATGCCGATCTTGCGGATCCGGACGGCACCCGCGCGCGTGTTCGGCCTGGGTTGCGGCGTCCGCCGGCGGAGGCCAAACGCGAGATCGCAGTCCCGGCGCAGTTCACCGCGGACGGCAAGCGACGGGTCTTGGAGGCAGCCGCGCTGTCCGGACGGACGCCTACTTGGTACGTCGCGGACGCCGGACTCCGCGCCGCTGACCACATCCTGCGGACCGCACGCACCGCCGACGCCGGGTCCGCCGAGTCAGCGTTGTTGCCGTCCGCCGGACCGGAACCCGGTCAACCGATCGCGCCGGACGCGGACCCCGCCTTCTCCACCGCCATTCCGGTGTCCGTCCGGGCGTCCGCTGGTGAGGCGTTCGCCTCCGGTATCGCGGACGCCGTTGATCGCGTCCGGGACGCGGTGGTCTTCGCCGGTCTGGCGTCCGCGTCCGGCACCGGCACGGATCTGCGCCGCCGCCTGGTCGAGGCGGTCGAGCGCCTGTCGTTCCAGTTGCGGAAGGTCGGGGTGAACCTCAACCAGGTCGCCCACGCGGTCAACACCGCCGGCACCGCCGAGCACGCCGACCAGGTCCTCGGCCGCGTCGACGCCACAGCTGCGCTCGTCCACGACGTGCTGACCGGAATCCTCGACCACGACGGTGCCTGCACCGCGTGCGGGCACCGCGGCCGCCCCGCCGTCCGTCGCACCCCTCCGTCCGCCGCGAACCGCATCGGCACGGCCGCCCGCACAGGGGCGTGACACGTTGGTCCCCGACATCTCCACCGGGTCGCGTACCCGCGGTCTGCTCGCCTACCTCTACGGTCCTGGGCGCCGCGACGAGCACGAGGACCCGCACATCGTCGCCGCGTGGGACCTGACCGGCGCCCCCGACCCCGGCCGCGATCCCGGCGCCACCCTCACCGAGCTGGCCGAGCGCCTCGACCTGCACGCGAAGCTGCGCGCCGCCGAACTCGGACGCATGCCTCAACGGCACGTGTGGCACTGCCCCGTGCGCACCGCGCCGGGCGACCGGTACCTCACCGACGACGAATGGGCCCAGGTCGCACGCCGCATCGTCCACGCGACCGGCATAGCCTCCGACGACGACCCGCTCGGCTGCCGCTGGATCGCGGTGCGGCACGCCGACGACCACATCCACATCGTCGCCACCACCGTCCGCGTCGACGGCCGCCGCCCGCGCAGCAACGGCGACGGCCGCAAAGCCCAAGCCGAATGCCGCCGCATCGAACGCGACTTCGGGCTACGCCGACTCAACTCCGGGGACTTCACCGCCCCCCAGCGCCCCACCAGCGCCGAACAAGCCAAAGCCGCACGCCAAGCCAAACCCGTCACCGACCGCGAGTGGCTGCGCGACCAGGTCGCCGACGCCGTCGCCGCGGCACGCGACGAAGCCGAGTTCGTCTCCACCCTCCGCGCCCTCGGCATCCGGTTCCGCTACCGCACCGCGCCGTCCGGCGACCACACCGGCTACAGCGTCGCCGTCCCCGAAACCGCCGACAACACCGACCAGCAAGCCATCTGGTACGGCGGCGCCAAACTCGCCAAAGACCTCTCCCTCAGCCGGATCCGCGAACGCCTCGCCGCCCAGAACCACGACCCCACAACCGAAACGGATCTGGTCGGTAACGGCGAGCACCCCTGGCGCCGCGCACACCGCCACCTATACGACACCCGCAACCTGCTCACCGCAGACATCACCACCACCGCAAACGGCAGCAGCGAAGGGGAGGGGGCCCGCGACCGTGGTGCTGAAGCGCAGGCACACATCGCGGCGTTCGGCGAACTGCTCTATGCCACCGCCCGCACCGCACCACCCCACTACCAGGCCGAACTACGCGCGGCAGCAGCCGTGTTCCACCGAGCCACCCGCAGCGCCAGACGCGCGCACCACCAAGCCGCAGCAGTGCTGCGCGACATCGCCAAGGACGTCGCCCGCATCGGATCCGACCGCCCCGGTGACCCCTTCCTCGGCCTGGTCGGACTCCTCGTCGACATCGCCGTCCTCGCCGTGCTGTGGCACCGCAAACGCCGGCACCTCCAGCAAGCCGCCGCAGCCCAGGCCGCCATCCAGCACCTGACCGCCGCCCGCGACCACGCCCGCGCCGACGCTGGTGCCCGCCTCGCGAACACCACCATCCGCCCGATCACTTCCACCGCGAACGCGCGCCTGATCCAGGCCGTCCACGACGCGCTCCCCGAACACGCGGACACGATCACCCGCGACCGGCACTGGCCCCTCCTCGCGCACGCCCTCGCCGTCGCTGAAACCGCCGGCCACAACCCCGCCGTCCTCCTCGCCGACACCGCCGCCCGCCGAGAACTGCACACCGCCACCCACCCCGCCAAAACCCTCTACTGGCGCATCACCCAACACCCCGCACCCCCCGACCACGGCGCCTCGAGCACTACCGGCGTACGCCGCCGACGCCCCACCACGATCACCACGTTGCCGAGTCCCACACCACCGGCACCGCCCACGGGCCCACGTCGCTGACAGCTCAGGTGATCCACGTTCAGTTTCTGAACATCCCCGGCGTTCAGAAACTGAACAGCAGCCAAACGTTTCGTTTAACCTCGGGGCAGTGATGCTGCCAAACCGTTCCGCTCTCCCGAGGCATCCGCGAAGTGACCGCTGCAGCGAAAGTCCAGCGCTCACGGTGACGTGTGCCGCCCGACAGGTGAACGTGCCGGCCGCCTTTTCCCTTCGGTTCCCTACCTGTTTCAATCAGCAAGGTGAGTGAGGCTGCGGGCACGGCGGAGCACCCCGGCTTCGGCGTGACGCTGGCGCGGTTGCTGAACCACCTGGAGCTCAGTGTGCAGGAGCCGGCCGATCGTGCCGGGTTGACGGCAGACGAGGTCCGAGCGGTGATCGCGGGGGAAGCCCCAAGCGAGGGGCTGCTCCGGCGGATCGCGCCTGTCGTGGGTGTCCAGACCGTGGATCTGTGCATCCTCGCGGGGTTGGCGGTCCCGGACGACCTGGCGCCGTGGGACGCCGCAGCAGGGCGATGGGCGCGCTACATCGTGATGGACGCAGTACACATCCCCGGTGCCGAGCGGCGTGAACTCGTGCATCTCATCCGCTCGCTGCCCCAGGAGGAACGACAACGTTCCGTCTTCACCGCGACGCGGCTCGCATCCCATGCCGGTCCGGGCGGTCGGGTCATCCGCATGCTCCAGTACCGCAATCTGGACTGGATGGGCATGGCGAAGGTCCTGTCAGTGGTGACGCCCACCTACCTGGCGGCGTCCACCTACGGTGCGATCGGCGACGGCCGCAAGGAGTTGACGCCCCGCTTGGTGACGGATTTCTCAGCCCTGCTGGGGATCGACGCCAGAACGCTGGCCGCGCTGACGGGCGTTCACCTGCATGAGGTGCCATCGCCTCCGGCCCCGGAGGCGATGGACGCTGCGGTTCTGCTGTGGGAGGCGCGGCGCCTGTCTGCCGCCCAGGCACAACACATCTCCGAGCTAGCGCGCTCCATGCGCCCGGACCCCATCACGTACATCATCGATCTGCCCGGTTTCTGACACTCCTGAGCACTCATCGCCGCGCCGCGGCCACCACCGGGCAGGTCCGCGCGGTCGTCGAGCGGCTGGCTGCAGCCGGGCAGCGGAAGCCGGGCGCCCTGGTCACAGGCTTGCCGTGAGGGGTGTTTGGGGCGGTTGCGGCGACTTGTTGGTGCTGCGAGGGTTCAGGCTGGCCTTGGCCGCGTCGATCGGGACGACGGGTCTCTACCGGTCAGCTCTTGACCAGCACCGATGCCAGGATGGACAGCGCCGTGTCGATTTCGGCGGCGTCGCAGGCGTGCTCCGGCGGAGGCGACGGCAACGACCGGGCCTGGCCGGTGAACGAGCCGCGGACGGGTGTGTCCAAACCGCCTCCGCCGCTGGCGGCGCCGCGAGCGGAGGTGAAGTCGTACGACTCTCTGAAGACGTTCGCCGCGCAGGGGGTGGTGCTTCCATCGCTGACGGAGGCATCGCTGGAGGCCTCGGTACTCCACGGGACGACCGTCTACACGACGACCGTAGCTGGCCTCCAGACGCTGGACGCGGTGAGTGGGCGGTATCGGACACATTCGCGCCCGATGGTCCGCCCTTAGGCACCGGGCCGACCGGGCTCGCGCAGGGCCCGGTCGTAGCGGGGCCCCAGCCCTGCTGGAAGTCGGCGGACGCGAGCTGGTCGTGGCCCCGTTCGTGGTTCTGGTGCCAGGCCGCGGCACGGCCGCCGGGCACTACGAGCTGAGCCTTGTCGCGGTCGACCCTGCGGAGAACACCGCCGCCTGGACGATGTCCACCCGGTTGCCGACGGGTGCTGCGAAGGTGTCGGTGATCGGCGCGCACGGCGATCGAGTCGTCATCTCCCTGACCCAGGACTACGATTCCACCGCGTCGGTGTACGCGGTGGATACCGTCGCGCGCACGGTCGCGTGGTTCAAGGACGGCTTCTTCGGCGCCACGGTCACCGGCGGTTCGGTCATCGCGATCGAGCCCCAGGGCAGCACCAACACCATGCAGGTGGTGACCACGCTCAGCATCGCGGACGGCAGCTGGCGTTGGAGTTTCCGAACAACCGCTACCAAACCAGGATCACCTACGTCGGACCCAAGCTCGTCGCCGTGGAAAGCCGGGACTACTCCAGCGGGCGCCCCTCCTTCCAATTCGTCGATGGCGACACCCCTGGATCGGCACCGGCGGGCCTTTCGGCGGCACCTACAACATGGCGTGTCTCTACGACCGCCGCGCGGTGACGGTCTGCGTCGGCGCCGGCATCGTCATGGGACTCGACGCGACGACCGGCAAGCAACTGTGGCGGCTGCCCGACCAGGGCCGCCGGCCGCGTCGCCCCAAGTGTCACTGTGGCATGGCACGGAGCCGTCTACGGAACCGCAAATGGGCCGGTCGTTCTCGACGCCGCCACGGGCCAAGACCTCGCCACCCCGGATATTGCTCCCGCCCTGGTGAGCGCGAACATCGGCATCGCCGAAGACACCTCAGGCAACGTACGCGCCCACCGCACCACGGGGTGACGCCCCGGGCATTACGGCCCATTCGCCGGTTTCACGTCGCCTGACCGCGCAGGGGATGCGAGGCCCAGAACAGCGAGCCGCTACCGAATCGAAAGCGTCCGCTGGATGCGCTGAAGGCCGAGACGAGTTCCAGCCCTCGTCCGGAGACGGCGTCGTCTGGGGCCGGAACACCTGGCCATGCATCCGCCTGCGGAGCAGGACCGTCGTCCGCCACCGCGATATACCCGACGCCGCGAAACCGCGCAGCGGCCACGCGGATCACCCGCGTACGAGTGTGCACGCATGCGTTGGTGGCCAGTTCCGTGATCACCAACGCCCCCCAATCGCACGCCTCGGACTCCGCGCCCCAAACGCTGAGCAGGGACACGACGAACTTCCGCGACTGGCGGGGGCATTCCTTCGACCGGGGGAATCCGCCCCACACCACATGCGATCCGAAGAGAACCGGGAGCGCGGTGCGCAGTCCCGCGAACGCGATCATCGCGGCACCGCCGATCCGTGGATCGAGCGCGGACCGGCGTCCACACCGTGCACCGCCAGCCACAACGCGATCCGTCGCTGGCGCTGCGCTCGATGCTCGTTGACGCGCTGCTCATGCGCGCGGATGTACGGCCGCACCAACGTGGGCGACTCCGGGCGCAGTTCGACAGTGGGCTGATCGACCGAAGGGATGGTCTGCGGGGCGTCCGGAGTCAGCACGGGCGGCTGTCCCGCCCGGTGTCGGCCACGCTGCCGGCACGCGGTGAATAACGACGTCAGGCGAGTGAGCAGGGGCGAGAGAAAGCTGGCCATCGCTAGCTCCTTCTTTGTGTTGTGACGTAACCCCTGGCGTTTAGCGGCGCAGATGCGAGCGACATATCGCGGGGGTGCGCGGCTGGTGGATGCCTCCGAGGCTCGTGCCGTGATCACGAACCGTGGTGGTCCGGTGACTGACCACTGTACTGGTAAACTTTCACTGGGCAATAGAACTCTGTGAAATTTCATTGGACGCTGCCAGTCGCAAGCCGCCCGCCCGAGCAGTCCCCGTCAGCTACGGCAAGATTGCCGTCACGAGTCACACAGTCGGCGAAGGAGGCTTTCGTGGGGCATACGCCTGAACCGACCCGCCTGCGCCTGGAGTTGGGGCGCAAGCTTCGGTCTCACCGAAAGGCAGCAGGCTTGACGGCCCGTCAGGCCGCAGGCGTCATCGAGGCGTCCGAGCCCAAGATCAGTCGCATCGAGACTGGCAAGGCGTCACTCAAACGCATCGAAATCGAAGCGCTGTTGCGCGCGTACGGTGCCGACGACGACTCCATCACCAAACTTCTGGCGCTCATGGAGGAAGCCAAGAAACCCGACTGGTGGGAGGACGAATCCGCCGTCGTGCCGGTTGGCTTGGGAACTCTGTTCAACGTCGAGACGGCCGCCAAGGCGCTGCGCACGGTCAGCTCCACGATCATCTTCGGAATGCTTCAGACCGAGGCGTATGCACACGCGATCATCAGCGCCCACTGTCCGAACGAGCCAGAGGACGTCGTCGTCCGGCGCGTACGCCTGCGCATGAAACGCCAGCAACTCCTCGACCGCGACGAACCCCCGGAGGTCACCGCGATCATCGACGAGTGCGCGCTCCGTCGCGTAGTCGGTTCCCCCGCGATCATGCGGGAGCAGATCGCCCATCTCGTCGAAGCAGGGCGCCGGCCCCACATCACGATCAGAGTGATCCCGTTCAGCGCTGGCGCGCACCGCGGACAGATGGGCAGCTTCCTCTGGCTGACCTTCCCGGAAGACGACGATCCCGACGTCGTCTACTCCGACAGCCTGACTGGGAATATCTACATCACAAAGGCCGACGAAGTCGCTCACTTCGCAACAACGTTCGCGGATCTCGAACCCCTGTCGCTCAGTCCGAGCGACAGCGAGCACTACCTGCGCAGGATCTTGGAGGAGTACGCGTCATGATCAGTCCCACGCCGCACCCCCGCTACCCCAGCGCTGTCTGGACCAAGGCAAACGCCTCCGGCACGGGCTCTGACTGCGTCGACGTTGCCGTCCTGCGCAAGCGCGTGGGAATCCGCGACTCCAAGAACCCAGTGGGCGACGTCCTGGAGTTCCCTCTTCACAGTTTTGCCTGCTTTACGGATGCCATATTCGCTTGATCCTTGGAGGAAGTTGGCCGGTCCTACACGGGACCGGCCATACCTCCCACGAGAACACTCATCGCGCTGCTCGGCGCCCCAGACGCAAGCCGTGCAGATCGCTTGGACGACCGCAGCGCGACTGCACACAACTCACAGCGGCTTACCGGCGTCGTCCCTCCAGGTCGAGAAGGCCACTTGGCCGGTCTGCTGATTACTTGTGGAGGGCGCGTCTCCGCCGACACAGCCGTGCGCCTATCGGCGTCGTTCGAGGGACTTGGACTCGAGAGCGTGCGTAGTTGCACATGCGAGAGGCACCGGTAGCGCCGACTACTCTTGTCGGCATGTCCAAGACAATCCGTGTCCGATTCGCGCCATCCCCCACCGGGATGTTTCACGTAGGCGGAGCCCGCTCCGCGCTGTTCAACTGGGCCCTGGCCCGACAGCAGCAGGGCAAGTTCGTCCTGCGGATCGAGGACACGGACGCGGAGCGCAACCGCCCCGAGTGGGTGGACGGCATCATCAGTGCACTGGCCGCGATCGGTATCAGCGACAAGGACCCGGCCTTCGAGGGCCCGTACTTCCAGTCGCACAACACCGAGGGCCAGTGCGAGGCCGCGCTGAAGCTGCATGCCGAGGGCAAGGCGTACTACTGCGACTGCAACCGCGAGGAACTGGTCCAGCGGACGGGCTCGCAGCACCTGGGGTACGACGGTTTCTGCCGTGACCGCGGGCTGGCATATGCGGAGGGTCGAGCGCTGCGGTTCCGGACGCCGGACGAAGGTGCCACGGTCGTCGACGACGTGGTGCGGGGCCGGACCGAGTTCCCGAACAACGCCATCGAGGACTTCGTCATCGCGCGCGGCGACGGATCGCCGGTATTCATCCTGGCCAACGCGGCAGACGATGTCCGTGAGGGAATCACCCACGTGATTCGCGGCGAGGAGCACCTGTCGAACACGCCGAAGCAGCAGCTGCTGTGGGAGGCGTTCGGCGCGCAGCCCCCGGTGTGGGGACACTTGCCAGTGATCGTTAACGAGAAGCGGCAGAAGCTCTCCAAGCGCCGGGACAAGGTGGCGCTGGAGGACTACCTCGCCGAGGGGTACCTCCCCGAGGCGATGGTCAATTACCTGATGCTGCTCGGCTGGGGGCCCGGCGACGACACCGAGATCCGTCCGTACGAGGAGCTTGAGGCGCTGTTCCGGCTGGAGGACGTCAACAAGGCAGCGGCGTTCTTCGATGTGAAGAAACTGTCGGCGTTCAACGGCGAGTACATTCGCAAGCTGTCGGAAGAGGAGTTCGCCGCCGCGTGCCAAAGGTGGCTCCAGGCCCCATATGCGCCATGGCCTTCGGAGGCCTTCGACGATGCGGTGTTCCGGTCCGTCGCGTTGCTGGCCCAGCCGCGCATCACGGTGCTGAGCGAGATCACCAAGTACGTGGACTGGCTGTTCTTGGACGAGGCCCCGTACGACGAGGCGTCGTGGGCGAAGGCCATGAAGCCGGGCGCGGAAGCCATGCTCGCCTCGGCGCGCAATGGCTGGGCCCAGGCGGAGTGGACCGCGGACGCACTCAAGGCTGGCCTGGAGACCGCCGCAGCCGAGCACGGGCTCAAGCTCGGCAAGGCGCAGGCGCCCGTACGCGTCGCGGTGACCGGCCGCACGGTCGGGCTCCCGCTGTTCGAGTCGGTCGAAGTCCTGGGCCGGGAACGGACGCTGGCCCGCCTCGATGCCGCCTCGGCCAAGCTCGCCGCCACCGGATCGTGAGCTGAACTTGTGGGTGCCCCCGCCGTGCCTTGTTGGCAGGGTGGGGGCACCGTTCTTGCACGCTGCGGATTTCAACGCAGATCCACCAGACGATGGGCGGTGGCGGCGGGCTCGACCGGCATCGACCACAGGGGGCAGATCGGGACGATTTTCTGATCGCACTCGGTGCTGATGAGAGTGCGCTGAAGATGGTCGTACGCGGCGCAGCCGCCGCCGCATACCCCAGCGTGCGCGCAGGTGCGGCAGCCGGGGGCGGTTTTGCTGACAAGAGTGAGTTCACTCTGGCCCTTGTGGACACGGGGCACGATCCCGCCGTTCCGCCAGGTGCCGTAGTGCAGATCGGTGTCGAAGAACGCCGAGCAGATGTACACACGGTTGTCCGGGAAGATCGCGAGGCGTTCGAGGTTGCGGGCGGTACAGCCGCTGTAGCCCTGGGCACTGATCTCAGCGAGCTGGTCGGGGCTGGCGAAGGCAGGCGGGTAAAAGACGCGGACGCGGCGGTCGGCGGCGTGGCGGCTGATCTCCTGGCACAGCTCCATCCACTGGGCGGGCGGGATCTGGAGGTGCGGCTTGTCCATGCCGAGCCCGGTGGGGGTGAAGTAGTGGAAGGACAGCATCTCCAAGCCGACTCGGTCGGCCAGGTCGATCGCGGCGAACACGTCTCTGCGGTTCTCGGTGGTGATCGTGAAGATCGCCCGAGTCTGACGGTCTGCCGCCACGGCGCGCTCGATGCTGCGTATCAGGGGCGCCCACGTGTTCGGGCCGCGCATGTTCTCGTGCGTGGCCGGCTGGGCGCCGTCCATGGAGAAGCTGAACGAGTCGAGGCGGTCGTCCAGGACGGACCAGACTTTCGGCGGGATGAGGCCGTTGGAAGTGATGACGGTCTTGTAGCCCTGGGACGCGCACACGTCGAGGATTGCGTCGAGCTCCGGGTGCGTCGTCGGTTCGCCGCCGAGCAGGTAGACCTTGTACTGCCCGTACAGGACACGGAGGGCGGAGAGGATCTCCTCGACCTTGTCGGGGCTCATCCGGATCTCGTTGTCGAGCCGGTCTCCCATGTAGCAGTGGGCGCAGCGGAGTGAGCACCGATGGGTGATGTAGAGGAAGAGGAAGGGCTCCTTCGCGGCGGTGGCCGCGGCGGCGTGCGGGACGGCGTCGTGCAGGGTGTCGGTCATCGCGGTGCCTTCCGTTATCGCAGGGCGTGCAGGGAGTCGACGGGCCGGGTGCCCCACGCGGAGACGGTCCAAAGGACGCACAGCGGCGTGATCTGCCGGTCGCAGGAGTAGAAGCCGTCCTTGCTGTAGGCGGGCAGCTGGGAGTAGGCCGGGCAACCGCCGCCGCACGTGCCGGTGTTCGGGCAGCCGGTGCATACCGGGTCGGAGCTGAGGTACGCATTCAGCTCGTTGTCCGGGGACGGGTTGAGGATCAGGCGGCCGTTCTCGAAGCGGGCGTAGTGCCGTTCGTCGTCCATGAAGACGGGGCAGGCGTAGACCGTGCCGTCGGGGTAGACGTGTGGCCGGTCCAGGGTGCGCGCCGGGCAGCCGGGGTATCCCCGTTCCGCCCAGTGCGCCTGCTCGTCGGCGGGGACGAAGGTGGGCGGGTAGTAGACGGCGAGGCGGGGCTGCGGCGGGTATGCCTCGATGGCGGCGCAGAAGTCCATCCACTCGCTGGGGTCCAGCGGTTGGAGGAATCGTGCGCCGTTTCCGGTTTTGCCGAGATTGTGGAAGCTCAGGGTGTGCGCCCCGAGGTCGGCGAGGAAAGGGATGAGGTCGAGCGCGCCGGGGGCGTTGGTCTTGGAGACCGTGCACATGACGCGGACCTGGTAGCCGCGGTGGCGGGCCTCGGCGATGCGGTCGGTGACCTTGTCGAAGTTGTGGGGGTTGCCTCGGATCTTGCGGTGGACGATCGGGTCGGCGGACTCCAGGGAGAAGTTGAACGAGCCGAGCATCTCCGGCCCGATCCGGTCGAAGACGCGGTCGTCGAAGTCGCCGTTGCTGGAGATCGTCACGGTGTAGCTGCGGTCGCGGGCTTCGCGGACGATCTCCGGGAGCTGCGGGTGCAGGGTGGGTTCGCCGCCGAGCAGGTACAGCTTGTCGTGGCCGCCGGTGATCTTGAAGTAGTCCATGATCTCGACCGCCCGCTCGACGGTCATGGTGTTCGCTTCGTTGAGGCGGGTGTTGCCTACGTAGCAGGTCTTGCAGCGCAGCCCGCAGGCTGTGGTCGGGTAGAGGAAGACGAAGCGCTCGCGGGGCTGGGTGTAGATCGGCTTGCGTATGAGCGGCATGCCGAGCTCGACAGCGGTCACGGTCCCTCCGAGAGCGTGTGGGGGAAGGCGAGGCACTGGGCGGCGAACGCGTCCCGGGTCAGGCCTTCGGCGAGTGGGAGCGGGCAGCACTGGGGGCTGCCGCTCGGCGCAGTGGTGACCGGGCGCGGCGGCAAGCAGCGTGTGCGGGCCTGGAGCGTGGTGCCGAACCAGCGGTCGAGGCCGATGCCGACGGGGGTGTCGGTCCAGTCGTGGTCTGCCTCCCGGCCGGCCCACAGGTCGGCGAGTCGAGCTTGTTCGCTGCCAGATGGCAGGGCGAGGTGTTCCTTGTGCTCCTGGATGCGGGGCATCGGCCAGCGGGTGAAGTAGGCGGCGGCCCGCTCTTGCAAGGTGGGGATCAGATGGTGCGGGTCGCAGATGTGCACCTTCGGGTCGGCGAGGAACTTGTAGACGACGTCGCCCTTGCGGAAGACCGACAGCGGACAATCGGCCTGGTAGCAGGCGGACCGCTGGAGAACGGGGGCCGCCGCGAGCGCCCGCTCGGTGAAGGTCAGCAGTGCTTCCAGGGCTGCGGCATCGAAGATCTCGCCGCAGTGGTCGAAGTCCAGCCCGGTGTCGAGGTGCAGTTCGCGCAGGTCTTCGGCGAATGCCCGCTCGGCCGCGCGGTCGCCGTGGTGGAGGAGGACGAAGACGTCGATGTCGCTCGTGGCCTTTTGCGTGCCACGGGCGTAGGAGCCACCGACGAAGGCGAGGACGAGGTTTTCGGCGAAGCGGTCCGAGGCGAGACGAAGGGCCTGGGCGGCAGGGGACACGGTCACACCGTCCCGTGGTTCGTAAGGACCGGCGCATGGGACGCCAGGACACGGTCCGCCGCGGCGAGGCCGGCGACCGCGGCCTGCAGGATGCCCTGGGCCAGACCGGTGCAGTCGCCAGCGGCGTACAGGCCGGGCAGAGAAGTCTCCATGCCGTCGGTCAGGGCGAGTTCGTCCCAGAGGTTCTCCAGTTCCAGACCGATGACGGCGACCTGCTGGGCTTCCCGATCGGCGAGCGGCCGGCCCGTGAAGGCGGCGATCAGCTCTTCGAAGACCGTGCACAGCGCCGCGTGCACGTCGGCGGGGAGGATGCCGGCCAGGTCGGCCACCTGGTAGTCGTGGAGGGAGGGGGCGTGGCCGGCACGTCGGGTGAACTCGGCCAGGTCGGCGCAGGTAAGCCGCCGGTGCCGGAAGTCCGGGTACCACTGGAGCACCGGTTTGCCTGGCCTGTCGGAACGCAGGGCCCGGTAGGGGGCGAGGAGGTGGCCGTCCACCCAGGCGGCGTCGCGGGGCCGGCCGACGTCGTCGCGCAGCTGGGCGAGCAGGGCGAAGTTCCCAAGGGCGGAGGCTCCCGCTTCAGGTATCACGTGTCCGTCCAGCAGGGTGTGACCGCCGTAGTCGGTGAACTTGATGCGCCCACCGCCCGGTCCAGCGCAGAAGCAGAAGGTCTTCACCTTCACGCCATGGCGGACGAGTGTGGTCTTGAAGTCGTCGTGGATGGCGGCGCCGGCGGACAACAGAGGGGTGGGCGCTTCGAACCGTACGCCGACGGACGGTATGGGAGCGGCGAACTCAAGTTCGAGTGCGCGGATCTGCCTCGCCCACCATCGCTGTCCGCGGCGGCCGACCGCGGCCACGATCCGCTGGGCGGTGATCTGCTCGTCGCCCTCAGGGGACCGGAGTCTGGCGGTGAACCCCCGGTGCGCGTGCGGCCGTAGGGAAACCACCTCCGTGGCCATACGCACCCTGATGTTGCCGCTCGTGGTGAGGCGTTCGTACAACTCGTCGATGACGCGGCGGACTTGGGCGGAGGAGAGCGAGGCGACGGGATAGTCCTTCACCGCGAAGGGTGTCGCACCGGGCGAAGCACCCCGGAAGTCAGGCAGCGCGGACCCGCACAGGTAAGCCAGGGCCTCGTCGCTGAGCGCGTCAGCGCGCTCGGGGCCCAAAAGTTCGGCCAGACGTCGGCCGCTGGGGAACTTCGAGAGCTTGACGCCGTCTCCGTAATGGATGGAGCCCCCGAACCCTGAGATTACGTTGCACACGCCTCGGCAGCCGTGACAGGAGCGCAGTCGGTCAACGGGGCAAATCCGGTTGGTGTGATGGCGGCCGGCATCGACAAGGATGACGTCTACGCCGTGCCGGGCGAGCCGGTCCGCGGCCATCAGGCCGGCCGGGCCCGCTCCGATCACGAGGACGTCGGTTGTTCGGTGTGTCACGTGGGCACCTCCGCGTGCTGAGTGATCCATTGCCGAGCGTGTGCCGCCCGTTCGGCCAGGTCGCGGTTGGCTGCGGCCAACGTGTGCAGCACCTCGGGGTCGTAGAGGTGGTGGTAGCGCTTGGGGCGCTGATCGAGGGCCGGTGCGCAGCACAGGTCGACCACGCCGCCGCACCGCGGGGAGCTCGCGGCATCGGCCACCCGGCGCCGATACTCCGGGTGCAGGTTCGTCGTCGCGATGACGGTGTCGTACGGTCGATCGGCCAATGCCGTCTCCAGACTCGGAGCACGGACCACCGTGACGTTTCCGAGCCCTTCGACCAGGCGGCGTAGCTTGCGCGGGCCCCGCGTCAGCATGACCACTCGCTCGTACCCGGCCGGTGGTGCGGAAGCGACCGCACGAGCGAGCATTCCGCCGCCGATCACCAGCAGTTGCCGCGCGTCGCCGCGCGGCGTGAGCAGGAGCGTCGGCAGATCGCTGTAGTCCACTTCGGCGCGCAGATCGAACTCTTCACGAGCCTGCTCCGCCAAGCGCAGCGCGCTCGTGGTGAGTTGGAACAGCGGGTGATCGGACGTCAGGCGTCCGACCGCGTCCACGACCTGCCGGTGGATGAACCTCTCCCCGAGGACAAGGGACCGAGTACCAGCAGCGATCTGCGCCAGCCGGATGAGCGCCCGATGACGTCCCCAGATACGGGGACGGCTCTCCAGCATCCGGATGGATGCGGATGAATCGCCGGCGGTATACCACTCGATGCGCTGACAGGTGTGCAGGAGCATGCCGTGCCCGGACGGACCGGGAGGGACAGCGCACAGCGCTTGATGGGCTTGGCCCAGGGCTTCCAACGAGTGGGTGGTGTCATCGGCGAAAAGGTGGGCGACGGACGGCTTTACGTTCCGCTGCGCTGGAAGAAGGCGTCCACCGGGACGAAACGATGTCGCGGGGTCGCCGGCATGTTCGGATGCGTTCAGGGTGTGCGGCATCAAGCCTCCGTGCCATCGGGGTGCGCGAGCCTGCCCGCTCAAGGCGGGCCTTCTCAGGCGCGCAGAGGTCTCGGGTCGGCTCAACTGTCGGGAAGGGACGGCCGACTCAGTGGTCATCTCGATGAGCCTGATGCTTGCGCGCGTGATCGCCTAGGCCAGTCACGAGCCCTGATAGTGGTCACCGGCCGAACTGCTGGACATAGGCTGGACATCGTGGTGTCCAGTCCTGCGCTGTCCGTTGCCGAGGTCAAAGGCTGTCTGAAGCGATTGCGCCAAGGTCACGCTCTCGCACGCCCAACCGCCGTCCTCACCGCCCTGACCCATCCGGTGCGGGCCCACCTCGCCGGCGGACAAGCCGACGACAAGGGCCCTGTGGAGGAAGTCACGCACCTCGTAGCCGTGCTCCGGCGGGCGATACACGGTCTTGCCGACGCTGAGCGCTTGTCGATCGAAGTCGACTTGAACCTGGCCCCCGAGCACCGGTATCCGACGCTCACCGAACGGCAGGAGTCGTTGGCGCGTCTGCAAAAGTGCGCGGCCAAAACCGTTCGCCGACGCTCCGACAGAGCGCTGGACACCCTCGCCTACATAGTTTTGGCAGACACAGAGCCCCACACGCCCAAAAGCACGTTCCCGACGAACGTGTCGCCCGCCGTTCGGGGGCGACCTACGGTTCCGGCGCCGTGGTGGGATGAACTGTGGGCATTCTGGCGGCTGTCCGACGGCTCGAGCGTGGACATAGTTTGCTCCGAGATCCCGGAATCGGAACGCCCCGAGTACGCCGCTCCGTCCGACCGCAACTACCTGCGCTACGCGAAGTTCGCGGATCTGGACACACTCATCTACCTGCGCAGCCGACTCGCGCAACTGGCCCTCACGACGACCATTCGCGACTTCGCCCCGTCGGAGTACTTCGACACCCACGCGGACGTCTTGGTCGTCGTCGGCGGCCCTCCGTGGAACGCCAAATACTGGGAGTTTCTCCCACAACTGCCGTACTACTTCGCTCCCCACCCGCTCGGCGAAGACGACCCGTTGGTCGTGCCTCTGCTGGACGGCCTTGTCCTCGGGCCGCGCTGGACCGAACGCCACGAACTGCTGGAGGATCTCGCCGTTTTCACGCGACTCACCCTTGCCGGCGGCACCACCGTATTCCTGCTCGGCGGGTGCCTGACCCTGGGTGTCCTCGGCGCGGCTCGCTGCCTACTCGAAGCCGAACGCGGTGCACGCAGCGCCCGCCACATCACCGAACTCGTCGGTGATGACGACTTCGTCCTGGTCACCGAAGCCCGACGCATGGGCGGCATTACCGACGTGGCCGACCTGACGATCGTCCCCCCGCTACTGCTGCTCGCACGCCGCAACAACGAGCCCTTCACCACGGTCGTCGACAACTCCGACCGCTACCCCAACAACCGGACCTGGAAAGGCACCTGACACCTTGATCACGTCCCTTGATGTCCGCGCGTACGTGATCAACCTGCCCAGGCGGCCCGACCGGCGCGCGTGGATCACCCGCAGCCTCCCACCCGAACTTCCGGTTGCCTTCACCTCGGACTGGACCGGCCCCTTTGACGGACACGACCTCACCAGGGACCACCTCGAAGCCGCCGGCTACAAGCTCTTCCCCTGGAAGACCGAGTCCGACAACCCCTGGTGGAGCAGGCCCCTGAAGTACGGCGAGATCGGCTGCACCCTCGCCCACCTGGCCTGCTGGCGCCACGCCGCACAAACCGGCGACGAGCCGTATGTCGTCATCCTCGAAGACGACGCCATCCTCCCCGCCACCTTCCTCGACGACCTGCTCGCTGGGCTGGACCGGCTAATGGGGCGCCACCAGTTCGATCTGCTGTACCTGGGACGGTTCCCGTTGGAAGCCGAGCACGACCAGCCTGTGCTGGAGGGATTCGTCTCGCCGGCCTACAGCCACTGCACCTTCGGCTACCTGCTGACCAGACCCGCGATCGAAGTTCTCCTCGCCGCCCACTTGGAGAACGCCATCGTGCCCGTCGACGAGTTCCTGGCGACCCTCTACATCGACCATCCCCGCGCGGACCTCCGCGCCCGATTCCCCCGTCAACTCGCCGCCCTCGCCTTCGACCCACCACTGGTCCGCCAGCGCCCGAAAGGCGAGGCCGGCAGCGACACCGAGGACTCGGACTTCGTGCCGTCGTAGCCGCCCCACAGTCGACGGCATTCAATCGCGCGGCACCGATTCGCTGTGGCGAACAGATCACCCACAGCGCCGCGCCTCAGCGCAAACCCGCCTTCGAGAGCAACTCCCAGTGATGGATCAGGCTTTGCAACCTTCGCCCTGACCACCGCTCGGTCGGGGTGAGGACGTTCACCCCCGTCACGACATACCCCGGCGGAACATCCTTCGTGACAACAGCACCAGCGGCGACGTAGCTTCGCGGACCGATCCGTACCCCGCCGACGATTCGTGCTCCATAGCCGACCACGGAGTCGGCCTCGATGATGGGCGGCGCCTCATCGACCTCCCACCAGTCCTCGTGCGGGCGGGTGTACTCGTGTACCAACTCGCCCATCACCGTGGCCCGGTCCCCGATCACCGTCCCGTCGCAAACGAACCCGGCGACGCACGCGTCCGCGCCGATGACGACGCGGTCGCATACGTACGCCCCATAGACGATGCGCGTGCGCTCGCCGATGCTCGTGTTGTACCCGATACGCACCCGGTCCTCGATCACGCACTCGGAGGCGATCCGGACGCCCTCATGGATTACGACGTGGTTGGCCACAAGGCAGGTCGGCCCGATCGCAACGCTGTCGCCGGCCGTTTCCGAGCCGGGCTTCCGCTGCTCGGCCCTCAGCCGAGCCTCTTTCGGGTACCCCAAAACGCAGAACTCGCCGATCACGCTGCTGCCATCGACGTGAACCGGCGCGTACAGGGAAGCGATGTTCACCCCCCCTCCGCGCCGTGGGCGAGCCACGTTGTCGTCACCTCGATTGCTTCGTCCTCCCTCTCCCGTGTATCGAACCCGTGGTCGGAACCGAGCACCGTATGGAACTCGGTATTGCGTTTGGCAGCAGCGGCCTCCCGGGCGATCTCGTACGAGACAGCGCTGTCCCGGTCGCCGTGCACTACCAACGCGGGTACCTCGCTGGCGAGTAGGTAGCTCATCGGTCGGTAGTGGTTGAACTCCTCGAACATCACTCGGCCGACCTCGAACTCACCGTCCAGCAACAGGAACCCCTGAGCCGACAGCATCTTCTGCCGATCGACGTTGAAGTTCTCTTTGCCCCAGGGAAGTTCCGGTTCGATGAAGGTACGCCGCAGGTCCAGCACCGGATTCCACAGCACCAGCCGGTCAAGCCGTTCCCCCAGCCACGGCAGGGACAGGGAGGCGGCCACGGCCCCGAAGCTCGACGCCACCACCGACAACTGACCGGGGAACTGCTCGGCCACGTACTCGACCGCAGCCTGGAAGTCGAGCATCTCGCCAGCGATCGTGGCGCCGCGTTGCGTCCCGCCGCTTCCGCCGTGGCCGCGGAACGAAAACCGCAAGACGTTGAAGTCCGCGTCGGCGAGGCGGTCCGCGAGATGCACGTACATCCCGCCCTCAGCCATGTCCGCGTTGATGCCGTGCACTTGGATGACCGCGCCGCGCTTCCCCCGGCTCCGCGCCGGATGGAAAGCGGCCTCAAGCCGCACTCCGTCGATCGACGTCAATTGCATCCGAAGGACCCCCATCCCTTGTCGCGCTTCGCGACCACGTCTACCAGATACATCACTGGAGCCGAGCACTTTCCACTGCCTCCGCCTACACCACCGGCGTCTCAGCGCCGGTCGACGACCCGGCTGGATTCTGTCGAGCACGTGGTGTTTCTCGGTCGTACTGCTCAATCGCGGTGTGGTCGAGAACACGCGCGAGATCGCGCTGTCGACGATCTCCGCCTACCCGTTCGCGATGACTCTGGCCCCGTAGCCGAATCTCTTCACGGTGCCCTGCACCTGTCCGCGACCATCGCCGCAGCCTTGCCCGGGGCCAGCTCGCAGGCGTGGCATCTGCTCCGCGAAGCGGTACGGTCCGTCGTCGCGGAGCGGCTTGGCTACGACGCCGACCTCGAATGGCGTGCTTCGCTCTACGACCTGAATGGCGAAGACGGTAGGTACGAGAACCTGTGACCGAACGGTACTTTGCGCAGTATGCGTCGCTACGCATCTCAACCGGCTCGGGCTATGGCCTGACGGCCAATCCGGCGGCGGCGCGCCACCTTTTTGGACATCGCCCATCAAGCCCCCGCGGACGCCTACCTCCTGGACGCCGGCGGGGCCGTCCACATGAACGCCAAGCAGCAGGACATTGGGGAGCACGGACGCGCGCGGTCGGCCGTTCCGAGATTCACGAACGCCGACGAGGCCGCCTCCACCCCCGAGCCGCGGCTCGGGGACGGGCAGGCGACACCAACGGGGCCGTTCCTCGAGCGCGTCGTCGCCGGAGGCCAAGATCTCGTCGGGTGTGCCCCGCCACCTCAGCCGGTGCGCATGCGTAGCTGAAGTCCTCGAACCCGGATCACTTCTACACGCACACGCTGCTGAATCAACTTCGTCACCCCATGACCATCTCGCGCTGACTATGCTGCCGCCGTCCCCTTCCTCGACCAGCGAGGACGACGTGCAGCAGTCCTGGAACAGCGACCGCCGCCGCACCGCGATCGGCCGCAGTACGCTGTCGGTGCCAGCCCGCCAAGCTCTTACCGATCGTCAGCTCACGCCCGACCGCACAGTCCTTGACTACGGCTGTGGGCGCGGTGGTGACGTCAGATCCCTGGAACGGTTCGACTGCCGCATCACCGGCTGGGACCCGTATTACAGCCCCGAGGCTCCCCTCGCTCCTTCAGACGTCGTGCTGCTCACGTACGTCCTAAACGTGATTGAGGATGCAGCCGAGCGCCGCCAGACCCTGAAGCAAGCCTGGGAACTCGCTACCACCGTATTGATCGTCTCCGCGCGCCTGACTTGGGAGAAGTCCAAAGTCCGAGGCCAAGAATTCGGAGACGGGCTACTCACCGGCCGCAAGACCTTCCAGCATCTCTTCGGCTCTAGCGAGCTACGAAAGTACGTCGAGGAAGTCACCCACACTCGCTGCGTCTCCGCCGCACCGGGCATTGTCTACGCGTTCAAGGACGACGCCGCGCGCCTCGGCTACCTCGCACATCGCATCGTCCCCGATGCCGAGTGGCTAGCCTCCGAGGACACCACTTCAGCCATCGCTTCGCTTGTGGACTACGTCGAGCGTCGCGGTCGCCCGCCCCGTGTCGAAGAGATGCCACGCCCCATGGCTGAACAGCTCGCGCACCTAAAGCCCGGTCAGCTTCGGCGCCTTATCCGCGACTCTTCCGACGCCAACAAGGTCACCGACGGCCGCAAACGCACCACGCTGAACACGCTGCTGTTCCTGGCTGTCGAGGTCTTCAACGGCCGTGGCCGCTTCAGCACTCTGCCCTTCAGCGTCCAGCTCGACGTCCGTTCCTTTTTCTCCTCGTACAAGGAGGCGTGCCAGCGCTCCGACCGCCTCCTTCTCAAGCTCAGGGACGACACCTACATCCGCGGCGCAATGCACGCATCCGCCGTTGGCAAGCTCACCCCGACCGCTCTCTATGTCCACCAGCGCGCGATCGACCAGATGCCGATCGTCCTCCGCTTGTACGAGCACTGCGCATCGATTGCCGCTGGCCGGCCTCAGGAATGGACCATCGCCAAGTTGAAGCACCAGGGACGCGCAGTGAGCTGGCTCGACTACCCAGAGTTCGACGCCGACCCCCACCCGAGAATCTCGTCCTCGTACCTCGTAGACCTGAGATCCCTGGAGACCTCGTATGTCTCGTACGCCAGCTCAGCCAACCGCCCGCTGCTCCACCGGAAGCACGAGTTCCTGGCATCGGACGACCCGGACGTGCCGAAGTATGAGCGTCTGACACGGGCAGAGCTCCAGGCAGGCTTGTACGAGCACCCGCACATCATCGGTACCGAGAACGGGTGGGAAGCCGAGCTGATCCGCTGCGGACGCGAGCTGCGTGGTCACCGGCTGGTCCGCCGCGCAACCGACTGATTCCTTATGGCCCGGCGCCGCTCACGAGGCGTCGGGCTGCATCCGTACGACCGTCGCCGCGAACTCCTCCGGGTCGAAGTCCGCGACCTGGCTGGGGAACCAGGAGAAACGCAGCCCATTGGTGGCCACCTCTTCCGGTAGCCCCATGGCCATCAAGACGTGGCTCGGCGTGTAGGAAGCGCTAGTGCATGCCGACCCAGTAGCGACCGCGACCTGATCCTTGACTCTGACAATCAGCGCTTCGGCGTTCAAACCGTCGAAGGTCACGTTCAGGATGTGCGGCACCGAATGATCCGCGTCCCCGTTGATGCGGAAGCGTGTCCTACCAAGCGCAGTGAGCAAGCGCTCCCGCATTGCGAGAGCCTCACGTTCCCAGCGCCCCCGCCCCTCTTGAAAGATCTTGGCTGCCTCGTAGAGCCCCATGATCAGCGGCACGGGGAGCGTCCCAGGTCGGAGCTTTCTCTCCTGCCCGCCGCCGAACATGATCGGCTCCAGCGGAGCCTTGTCCCATCCCCGGCGGCGAGTGACAAGCGCCCCCACTCCCTTCGGAGCGCCAACCTTGTGGCCACTGATACTGATCATGTCGATGGGCGCCTTGAGGTCCTCCGGAACCTTCCCGTACCCCTGCGCAGCATCGACGTGGAAGTAGGTCGGCGTCTTCTGCAGCTTCTCGGCAAGCTCGGCGACGGGCTGGATCACGCCGGTCTCGTTGTTGACGTGCATGAGGGAGACCAGGAGAGTGTCCGGGCGCAGCTTCTCGAGCACGGACTCCGTGGTGATCCGTCCCGACGGACCCGGTTCGAGGAAGTCGACCTCGAAGCCTTTGCTCCGCAGGTGCAGGAGGGGCTCGATGACCGCCTTGTGCTCGATGGCAGAGGTGATGATGTGCCGCCGCTGGTGTTTCTCGCCGTACGGCGCCATCCCCAGGAGGGCGATGTTGTTGGACTCGGTCGCTCCGCTGGTGAAGATGACCTCTTCCGGCTTGGCTCCGACTGTTCTCGCCAGGAACGCCCGCGCTTCCTGGACCGCCTTCCTGGCACGGGTCCCGTACCCGTGAGTGCGGCTGCCAGCGTTCCCGAAATCTTCGGTCATCCAGTGGAGAACCACGTCAGCGACCCGTGGGTCGACCCGCGTCGTCGCCGCCACATCCAGATACGCCACCACAACAGCCACCTACTTCTTAGCGCGTTTGCCTACCACCCGTGTACGTCAATCAGTTAACGTACATGCCCATGGCGTTAACGCACAGCAAGACATGTTGCGTACGCCAACACCAGCCATGGAGCCCGTTGTTCCACGGGTGGCAAGACACAGACGGGCACACGCGCCTCGCCGGATCACGTGTATGACCTCCACGGTGACCTGCACACATCGGAGGACACGTTGGTACGTCGACTGAGGGACAGCAGTCACCGTCAGTACGTTAAAGTTGCAGAAGTGGAGAACGAAGCTGTGGCACCTGCAACCCGAGTCGTCTCCCCACGTACGTCTACGGGGTTCGAGTACATTTTCCCTGCGATCCGGGGGATTCAGGCAGGTCGAGAGTTTTACGTTTCGATGTGCCCTCTGCGCCTGATCCCCAAGATCTTCATCTTCGACGAGGACGAACTCCCCCCTGAGCTAAGAGCTCAGCGCGTCCTCAACAAGGGTCGCCTCCCCGCCCTGTCTAAGTACATACTGGACAATCCGGGCGACTACGTCTTCAGTGCTCTCACCGCCTCCGTCGACGGCGACATGAACTTCGAGAGCCACAGCACCGATGGCTCTGGCTTCCGCACCGGCCAGCTCCGCATTCCCATGGACTCTCGGTTCTTGATCAATGACGGGCAGCACCGCCGCGCCGCTATCGAGCTCGCGCTCAACGAGAACCCCGATCTCGGCGAGGAGACAATTGCCGTTGTCTTCTTCCATGACGATGGTCTGGCTCGGTCGCAGCAGATGTTCGCTGACCTCAATCGGCACGCGGTCCGCCCGGCACGCTCCATTGGCGTCCTCTATGACCACCGGGACCTCTCTTCACAGGTGGTCCGTGTCATGGCTGGACGATCACGCGTCTTCAAGGGCTACGTCGAGATGGAGAAGAGCAACCTCTCCGCCCGCTCCCGAATGATGTTTACCCTGAGCGCCCTTTATTACGGCACCCAGGCTCTCCTCCAGGGACTCGATCTCAAGCCGGAGGCTGCTACAGATCTCGCCCAGTCATACTGGGAAACGATTGATGAAACCGTCCCGGAGTGGGCGATGGTCCGCAGTCGGGATCTCTCCGCCAAAGAGATGCGCCGCGATTTCATCCACAGCCACGGCATCGCCCTCCATGCCCTCGGGCGCATTGGCAACTCCCTGTTCCGGGAGTCCACTGCACGTTCTACGTGGCAGAAGCGGCTCACCCCCCTCAAGAACGTGGACTGGACCCGGTCGAATACCCACTGGGAAGGACGCGCCATCGTCGGTGGTCGCGTGTCCAAGAGCCACCAGAACGTGACCCTGACCGTGACCTACCTGCGTAACCACCTTGGCCTCGAGCTCAGCCCCGAGGAACAGCGGGTGGAAGACGCTTACCTGCGAGGCGAAGCATGACCACCCCTCTGCCTCTTGGTATTCCCTCTATCCGGCGACTGGCGTTCGACGGACGCTCGCTCCACGAGGTCGAAACCGAGCTGGCTGATGAGATCCGCGAACTGTACACCGCGGACGAAGTTCCCTGGGTCATCGGCTACAGCGGTGGCAAGGACTCTACGGCCGTCCTCCAACTGGTCTGGACGGCCCTCAAGGAGATGCCGACCGAGCAGCTCACCAAGACGGTTCACGTCATCAGCACGGACACCCTGGTCGAGAACCCTGTGGTGGCCGCTTGGGTCACCACATCACTAGAGGCGATGGAAAAGGCAGCCACCGCACAGGGCCTACCCATCAAGCCGCACCGCTTGACCCCCGAGGTCAAGGACACTTTCTGGGTCAATCTCATCGGCCGCGGCTATCCGGCGCCCCGCCCGAAGTTCCGCTGGTGCACCGAGCGTCTGAAGATCAAGCCGTCGAACTCGTTCATTCGTAATGTCGTGGCTGCCCACGGCGAGGCCATCATGGTCCTCGGCATCCGCAAGACCGAGAGCCAGGTACGCGCCCGCGCTATGGAGAAGCACGAGAAGCGGCGCGTACGTGACCGTCTATCCCCCAACGCGAATCTCCCCAACTCGCTGGTCTACAGCCCGGTCGAAGACTGGACCAATGACGATGTGTGGGAATTCCTGATGCAGAAGCCTAACCCTTGGGGCTACAACAATCACGACCTGCTCAGCATGTACCAGGGTGCCTCTGAGGATGGCGAGTGCCCGCTCGTCGTCGACTCCACCACCCCGTCCTGCGGTTCAAGCCGCTTCGGCTGCTGGACATGCACTCTGGTTGAGCAAGACAAGTCCATGACGGCGATGATCCGGAATGACGAAGAGAAGGAGTGGATGACCCCGCTCCTGGAGCTGCGGGACAAGCTCGACTCCCCCTTCGGGTTCGTAGAAGACAAGGAAGACCCTGACTATCAGCCGGGGAAGAAGCTCCCTCACCCTCGACCGGACAAACCCGCTCGTGACTTCCGCCGTATGAACGGCCAAGTGAAGATCTTTGAGCGTCGCAGCGACGGCGAGAACGTTATCGTCCATGGCCCATACCTCCAGAAGTACCGGGAGGAATGGCTCACGGAGCTGCTGACCGCGCAGACCTGGATCCGGGCCAACGCTCCGGAACATGTCAGCAACATCGAGCTGGTCACACTCGATGAGCTTCACGAGATCCGGCGCATCTGGGTCTTCGACAAGCACGAGGTAGAGGACTCCGTACCAAGGATCTACAAGCAGACCACGGGTGAGGACTTCCCCGGCGGTCCGCTCGATGAGCAGCTCGTCATGGGCGCTGATGAGATGGACCTCCTCAAGGAGATCTGCGACGGCGACGAGCTGCACTACGACATGGTTCGCGAGTTGCTCTCCGTGGAGCGTAAGTATCGCACCATGTCTAGGCGTTCCGGCCTCTTCCAGGCACTCGAAAAAGCCGTACAGAAGGGCTTCTACGAAGATCGCGATGACGCATTCGCCTTCGCCCAGCGCAAGAAGAAGTGGCGCGAAGACGTAGACGTAGCAACCAACCCGACTCTCGACGAAGCGGCCGACATCGATGCTCCTGCGTAACCTCACCCTCGAAGAGTTCGGGGCCTATCGGGGTAAGCAGTCGCTTGACCTCACCGTGAAGAAGAATATGCCGATTATCCTGATCGGCGGTCTCAACGGTTGCGGCAAGACGACTCTGCTCGACGCCATCCAGCTGGCTCTGTATGGTCCTCGGGCCAGATGCAGCGGACGGGGCGACAAGGCGTACGACACCTTCCTCCGGGAGAGCATCAATCGCCAGCACGACACCACCCGCGGCTCGTCGGTCACTTTGGAGTTCACCGTCACGGTGGACGGCAAGGAGCACTACTACAAGGTCATCCGCAGCTGGCACACCAGCGGGAAGTCCCTGAAGGAGTACCTCAACGTCTTCGTAGATGAGGACTACAACGACCAAGGAACTGCCGGCTCTTGCACCGAGCCCGACACCAAGTTCAACCGGCTGCTCAGCGAGGGCTGGGCAGATCACGTTGAGGACCTCCTGCCCCTCGAGATCGCCTCGCTGTTGTTTTTCGATGGCGAAAAGATCGAGTCACTCGCAGACCCAGAGCGTGCCGCCTCGGTCATCGAGTCTGCTGTTCACTCGCTACTCGGTGTGAGTGCCGTCCACCGGCTCCGTACCGATCTCCTTGCTCTGCAACGTCGCCAGAAGCTGTCCGACGAAGAACAGCACCTGATGGACAGCATCCATGCGCAGGAAAAGGAACTGAAGTCTGTACAGGCGCAACTGGAAATGGCCTGTCAGGACTTGGCTCAGCGAGAGTCCGAAATGGTTAAGGCCAGGCGTAAACTTGATTCCCTGGAGCAAGAGTTCAAGAACGCAGGAGGCAGCCTCTTCGAGCGTCGCGTAGAGCTTGAGGAGGAGCGTAAGCGGGCCACCGAGCGACTTGGCGAATTCCGTTCTGCTCTGGTCCAGATCGCCGCTGGGCCTCTGCCCCTGCTGATGCTGGGCCCGCAACTGAAGGATGTGCGCAAGCAGGCCAAACACGAGAAAGCGGCTGCGGAGGCTGGTCAAGTCCTCGATGTCCTGGTGGAGCGTGATAAATGGCTGCTCGAGTTCCTACCCGAGGACGCCAAGGCCGAGGTCATGATGAACCTTGAGGAAGACCGGGCGAAACGCTCAACGTCGACCACCCTGAAGGTGGATCTCGAGCTTCCCTATGACGCCTTGACACAGCTCTCCGTGTTGGATGAAGTTCTCGTGCGTGACAAGGGCCGAGCAATCGAGCTCCTAACCCTGACCGCATCTGCTGCTGAGGAAGTAGACCAACTTGACCGGCAGTTGGCGGGTGTCCCAGAGCAGAGCACGGTGAAAGCCCTCCAGATGGCGCGCGAGGAGCAGCTCCGGGAGTTCTCTCGTGTACAGGCAGAGGTCACCAGAGACGAGCAGCGGGTCACCGAGCTGAAGCGGCGACGCGAGTACGTCACCGCTGCTCTCGAGCGGGCCCATAACAACTTCGTGCGGACCAAAGTCAAAGCCGAAGAAGTCGATCGCCTCATCCGGTACTCGGAGAAGGCCCGCGGCACGCTGGAACGATTCGGAGAAGTACTGCTCCAACGTCACATCAGCCGCCTCGAAGTTGCGGTGCTGCAGAGCTTCAAGGAGCTCATGCGGAAGCAGGGCCTGGTCCAGGACCTGCGCATCGACACCGACAAGTTCACAATCGCCCTGTCCGACTCCCACGGCGAACCGATCGACCCAGGCCGCCTCAGCGCTGGCGAGCGACAGATTCTGGCGGTTTCCCTTCTCTGGGGGTTGATGAAGGTCGCAGGGAACCGCCTGCCCAGCGTCATTGACACCCCTCTCGGCCGTCTCGACAGTCGCCACCGCGAGCACCTTGTCGACCGCTACTTCCCGTACGCCAGCGACCAGGTTCTGCTGCTCTCCACCGATGAGGAGATCGACGAGTACCTGCTTGGCCGCCTCAAGAAGTCTGTGGCTCGCACCTACACCCTGATCCACGACGACTCGAACTTCACCACCAGCGTCGTCGAGGGCTACTGGTGGAACGCAGGAGCACAGAATGTCGCTTGAGAACATCCGCCTCGCCACGCCGAGCAAGGACCGGTTGGTCCGACTGAAGCGCACCACAGGCATCACTCAGTGGAACGTCCTGTGCCGCTGGGCCCTTGCCCTCTCCCTGGCAGACGCTTCCACCCCCCTGGTCAAGGATGTCGTCACCGACTCCAACGTCGAGATGTCTTGGAAGACCTTCGCCGGCCAGCACGGCGACCTCTACCTGGCCCTCCTCAAGCAACGCTGCGTCACCGACGGTCTGAAGCCGACGGACGAGAACGTCTCCAAGACGCTCACGATCCACCTGGCTCGGGGCATCGGGTACCTCGGCGCAAACAAGGAGATGACGACGATCGAGGGACTGATCGGTTCGGTCGCAAGCTAACCTCGGGCTCTGACCTGGTGGGCTGTCCGAGGGGCCGGGAAAAAGGAAAGTGCTTCTGACCTGCAACGATAGGGCTTGTCGAAGGCCCTGTTCGTCGCGAGGAAGAAGCACTTACCGGGTGAAGAAGCGAACCGGGCTGTACCCGCACGTCCGCGTGGACTCAGGCTCGGCGGCGGTGGTGTCGCAGGCGGGCGGGTCTCTGCTGGTCCAGGCGGTCCGCCGTTCGACGGTGTTTCATGAACGCTTGAGCAACCGGGCGACTGGCGCGGCATCGGCACTCGCTTCGACAGGATGCCCGAGAGCTACTTCGCGGGTCCTGAAGATTGCGCCTCGATGATCTGGCTCGAAGACCTCCCTCTGACCAGACGATCGATCACGACATCACAGGCCCGAGAAGGCATACATGGGGTCGTTGCACGTGTAATGGCGCGGAGCAGGGTGTGTGTTCGGTGGGTTACGTACGCATAAAACTTCATGATATTGAGTCATTAGATGATTAGTCCAGTATGTAATCTTTATATCTATCTGCGGCAAAAATCCACTTCCTGAACTTTTTTGGTACTTGGTCAGAATTTCATAGGGCTTTTGATACCTGCACTCCAGCGCCTTTGACGCGGCGTTGTGAGTTGCGCCTATGGAGCGGCAGAACCTATGGCATGGTTGGGGCACTGAGCGCAAGCTTGTCGAGTGGAGCCGCCCATGCCTTTCGGGGCCGAATCTGTCACACCCCGCAGCGTTGCGGTGGGTAATCTTCTCCAAGATCACCACCCATTCTTTGTGCCGAGATACCAGCGGTCATACGCTTGGGAGGCGCAGGTCGCAGCTTTTACAGACGACATTAAAGATCTTGTTGCGGGAGATCCTCAGGAAAGCAGCCACTTCTTCGGGGGGCTAGTGTGTATTGAGCACACTGACCACACGAAGGCTCGGCCGCATGAGTATGAAATTGTGGACGGTCAGCAGCGGCTTGCGACGGTGGTTATGGCCCTGGCCCAAATTCACCGAGCAGCCCGTAATATTGAGAAACGTGCGGAATCGGACGGGGATGAAAGCGCGGCAGCATCCGCTAAGACTCTTGCGGAAGACACGCACGATAGGTTCCTAAAGTGGCGCAACGCTAATGTGAGCGCTGGTCGCACTGAAACACTGCCTAGGCTTCAACTTTCGCTGGCGGACAGCGACTTCTTCGAAGACCTCATTTCTGGGAAGCCCGGCACACCCGTACGAGAAAGTCACGAGCTTCTTGCCGCTGCAGAAGCGCAGATCCGGTCGGCGTTGATCATTCCTGCGATAAGTGACGATAAGACGTATCAGGAATGCGTTGCAGAGTTGGATCGACTCCGAACTGCGGTCATTAGCCAATCTCACGTGATTCAGATCGTCTCGCATGATCGCGAGCGTGCGTACCAACTCTTCAGCGTGCTGAACGACCGCGGGAGATCCTTGGAGGATGCTGACCTTCTTCGAAGCTACACACTTGAGACTGTGCAATCGTTCCCAGAAAAGCAAGACAAGGTTGCGAAGCTTTGGGACGAGATCCTGTCCGCACCATCGAAGGATGTAAGCGAGTTCTTTCGCGCCTACTACCCGTCTACCACGGGCATCCGGACGAGCATCCCAATGTTCAAGAAGCTTCGCGAGGAGTATTTTCCGAGCGGAGCAGTAAGTTCTGAAACTGCTGCCGACGTGATCGTCGAAAGTGTGCGCAAATTTAACAACGAGAAAGATACTTTTTTGTTGTTGAGTCAAGGAGCATGGCCATATGACACTGAGGTGGATCCTGGCCAGGCTCCCGCGTCGACTGCGTGGCAGCGGGACAGGCTGCGGCGGTTGGTGCAAACCCTGAAGCATGACCTTGCGCTCCCACTGCTTCTCTCGGCTGCAAATAGCGTCGATGAGAAGAAGTTCGCAGATCTCGTATATATGCTTGAGATTTTTGCCTTTCGCTATAAGAATGTTTGTGGAGGGCATGCTACGGCTCCCGGAAAACTCTATTATGCAGAGGCGAAGCGAATTCGACAGAATGTCGGCTCTGTCGACTGGGGGAGCCTCCGCTCCGGCCTAAGGAATCTTATCGACAAGTCTGCGCCCGACGATCAGTTCAAGAATAGCCTCGCCAACCGTCTGCGATATGACCATGGGGGTGCGCAGCGTGGAAATATTCGTGAACTGCTAACTACCCTAGAAGAGCACTCTGGGTGGCTGGCTGCGGGCGCGGTCGGGAATCCTAAGCCCGATATGACAATGGTATTCGATCTCGCGCGGGTTACATTGGAGCATATCTATCCCCAGAACCCCTTGCCGGGGGATCGAGATATCAATCTCAATCAGGTGCGTCACCACCTGGGGAATCTTACCTTCTTTGGGCCCGAGGATAATTCGAGCGCTGGGAATAAATCCTTTGCCGACAAACAGGCGGCCTATTATGCGTCAAGTCGCATTCGCATGACGAGTGAATTGTCGAGTCTCGTCGGATGGGATGTCGAGGCGTACAAGCAGCGGGAATCTCAGATCCTCGAAAACGCGTGTAAAGTATTTCGATTGTAGGTATCTATCTGCGGCGGAGGAAACTCGGGAATATTGTGATCGCTTGAGAGGAGGATAACCAGGCGAGTCGGCGTGGGGCGCGGTGGTGCAGGCGTCGCCACTTCGAATTTCCCTTGGATTGCGATCTATCCCCTGGCCTCAGAGGCGACGCCGGCGCGCGGAGGAAAACAGTTGCGTTCACGTAATGGCTTTTACCCGCGGTCGCGTTGGTCATCTGGTGATGGCGAGATTATGCGTGCGGGCGACGGCGGTCACGTTCCAGAACACGCCGTCGACTTTGCACCGGAAGTCATGCAGGGTGTCTCTGGTATTCATCCAACGCGAGACCACGTTCGACGGCGCGGGTCCGGCGGCGGTCGCGGCATTTCTAAAGGAGCGGTTGAGGAAGTGAGTGCGCCCGGGGGGAAGCACATGAGTTCTTCGCAACACGAGCCGCCTGGAACTGGGCGCGGCATGCCCCACGGCGTGCACCCAGATGCTCATACGGCAACGGTTGCAGATAGGCAGCAAGGCCAACAAACCCTGGGCCCACGCGATCTCGCGAGTGCGTTGGAGCACCTGGCCGCCTACGCCACGGCGCGCGCTCCCAATCGGAGCCTCGGATCGTTGCTTCGGGACCCTGATTCGTTGCCGCAACCGCTTCAGGCTATCGCACGTCGAATCATGAACGCGACTGCAGGCACAGCCGGATGGACACTTCCATTGGAGGTGACGGCTGTTCGCTCGGAACGACCGCTTGCAGTACAGGTGCTAGATGTGCTGAGTTCGGCGACAGATCCGTTGACCCCATCTCAGATTCGAAGCCTCCTGCCTAGTCACCCCGAGCTGGCCCGCATCCGTGAAGCGTTGCTGAATAATCGGTCAGTCGCCATGGCAGATTCGGGAGGCTGGATCCTGGTTGGTGCGCAGGTCACCGTGGCTTCCTCAGACGCGGACTGCCTATTCGAGGTTCCGTCGGCGCCTTTGTCGCGTTCGCTTCCGCAGACGCTTGTGACCCGGGCCATCGAATGCCTGAAGGATGCTGGCCACCCGCTGGCATCTCAGCTCATAGCCGACGGGATCGGCGGCGATGTCGATGTGCGCTCGCTCAAAGGCCGTCTAGGTTCGGATTCCCGTTTCATGCGCAGTGACCTGGACGCTTGGGCTCTTACGGAGTGGGGCCTGCGGCGCTACACCACCGTCAAAGAGCTGGTGGCTGACGAGGTCGACCAGGCCGGGGGAGCAATTTCCCTGCCGCAGTTGGAGGCCAACCTAACACGGGACTTTTCGGTCAAGGTCTCCACGGTGCGCCAGGTTGCGTCGACGGCTCCCTTCTGCGTTTCCAAGGGTATCGTCCATCGCGTTGGCGCATCCGTGGCGAAATTTTCCGTCCCTGAGGCATTCCAGAGCCCTGAAGACGCAGCGTCGAACGTGTCGCCGACGTTCGGTCAAGCGCCCAGCGGACCGCCAACGAATGATGAGCTCATCGACCTCATGGGAATGTTGTGACTGGCCAATCCCAAGCTCTGCGCGCTATATCCTTCCGGGACGACTACCGCAGCGATCGTGCGGATCTTGTCAAGGACTTCTATCTTCCGGCCCTTACCGCTTCGAGCCGCTACGACCGGGCGGTCGGCTACTTCAGCGCGTCCGTGCTCGCGGTCCTCGGGCAGGGCCTGGACGACTTTGCTACACGCGGCGGCTATGTACGGATCGTTGCGTCTCCTCAGCTGCGGCCGGAAGACGTTGCCCAGATCCAGGCTGGCTACGCACTTCGTGGAGTCCTGGAGCGGGCCGCACTTCGTGACCTTGAAGAGGCCAGCGTCGATGCGCTGGCAGCCACGGGCCTCGGAAAGCTCGGCATGCTCGTGGCGGATGGGCGCCTCGACATGAAGCTTGCCTACATTTGCGCAGAAAATCGTGTGGGCATCTACCACGAGAAGATCGGCATCTTCCGCGACAACCAGGACATTGTGGCCTTCAAAGGCAGCGCAAACGAGACCCTGCCTGGATTGGTTGGAAACTTCGAGTCGATCGAGGTCTTTCGTAGTTGGCATCCTGGCGACGGCGATCGCGCCGCACGCATAGGGCTGGACTTTGAAGACCTGTGGTTCGACCGAACTGAGTATCTGAGAGTCTTCTCGTTCACAGAAGTAGCCAAGCCGTTCCTCGACCAGTACGGCAATAAGGCCGAGGGAGCTGATGATTCGGTCAAACTCACCGACCGTGGCACGTTGGTCGACTTGCCCCCTCCAGAGACTGACGGACTCCTTGCCATCCCAGGTGAGCTGAACATCCGCGACTACCAGAAACACGCAGTTCAAGCTTGGTTCAATAACAGCTGCCGCGGAATTCTGCGCATGGCAACGGGGACGGGTAAGACCATCGCGGCGCTCGCTGCTGCAGCCCAGTTGTCCAAGCGGCTGCGAAGCCAAGCCGGCGCGCGGCCAATGCTTACTGTCATCGTGGTCCCGCTTCAGCACCTTGTGGACCAGTGGGCGGAGGATGTCGAGCGTTTTGGACTCGTCCCGATTAGGGCCTACGAGTCGACGAACTCTTGGTACCCCCGGGCAACATATCTCATCGAAGCACTAGCCCTTGAGACGACGTCAAACGGGGTCATCGTGACCACAAACGCGACGTTCAGCAAAGACCGCTTTCAAGGACTTTTGAAGAGGCACCGCAGCCATCTGTTGGTGATCGCGGACGAGGTGCACAACCTGGGGGCGCGGCAGCTGAGCAACCTGCTGCCGGAGGCCGCCAGCTTCCGACTCGGACTCTCCGCAACGCCGGAGCGCTGGTTCGACGACGAGGGAACAGCTGCTCTTCAGCGGTATTTTGGTGACGTCGTCTTTGACATGGATATCGGAGGTGCCATCAAGGTCGGCGCTCTCTGCCGCTACACCTACACGCCGATCCTGATTGCGCTGGATGACGACGAAATCGAGCTGTACGGGAGAGTTACAGAGGCGATCGCAAAGGCATTCGCAGCAAGGGAGTTCACTGACGACGCAGACGCCGATGGCCCGTTGGGCAAGCTCCTGCGCAAGCGCGCCAGCATCCTTGGGCATGCGCGCGGCAAACTGTCGGCGTTGCGTGAAGAGGTGTCCCAACGCAAGGACGACTGGTTCCAGCTGCTGTACTGCGCGGAAGGCCGACACCCCCTGGCTGCGGACCCACACGGACCCACACACGGGAGTTCGCAGCTGCAGCAGGCGATGAAGCTGGTTGGTCAAGACCTACGGATGCCCACGGCCGCGTACACGTCAGAGACGTCTCGTAAGCAGCGTCGCAACGTGTTGCGACGCTTCGAATCCGGAAACGAAATCCAAGTGATCGCGTCGATGCGGTGCCTCGACGAAGGAGTGGACGTACCTGCGGCGCGCACTGCGTATCTGCTTGCCAGCTCATCCAACCCCCGACAGTTTGTCCAACGTCGTGGGCGCGTGCTACGTCGAGCACCGGGCAAGACTCATGCAGACATTGTGGACTTCATCGTGATTCCGCCGGAGTCCGTCACCAATCTCAACCGCGAGACCGAGCGCCGCATGGTTGCGCGTGAACTCACCCGCGTCTCGGAGTTTGCTCGTTTTGCCGACAACGAGGCGGAGACCTTGGACACCCTTCGACCCCTGCGATTGCGGTTCGGCTTGCTTGATACATGACCACTGAAAACCTAGCCCATGGAGAGTGATGAGCAGCAAGCTGGAAGTCAGCACCAAGGACATCCTGGATCGGCTGTCACCCCAAGCCCGAGAGCTTACCCAGCGTGTTCTTCAGCTTGAACGCGAGCATCTGCATGTGAAGAACCCGAGCCTGCTCCCCAGCAAGATCGTCGAGGCAGCGAAGGAGCTTGCGAGGTGAAGCTCCTCAAGCTAACCCTGGAGAACTTCCGCTGTTTTCGCGGGCGTTACGTCATGAACCTGGAAGTTACAGAGGATCACCCAGTGATCCTCGTTCTGGGCACCAACGGCGCGGGTAAGACCACATTGCTCAACGCATTTACCTGGGCCTTGTATGGCACTTTCACCAAGGACGTGGAGTCCCCAGAAAGAATCATCCACGACCCGGTCTGGGAAGCCGCTCCCCTCCACACCGAGGTTGGTGCCTTCGTGAAGCTGGAGTTCGAGCACGATGGTGCGCTCTTCGTGGTGCGTCGCGAAGCGATGCTGCAAAAGGTCACTCAGCAACAGAATTTGCAGCAGTTCTGGCCGGTCAAGGTGACCGAAACCCGACTGGGCGAGAGCATCGAGATCGACAATGGCCAGGACCGGATAGAGAAGATCCTCCCCGAGGGCCTGCGTAAGTTTTTCTTTTTCAACGGCGAGCGTATGGAGCGCATGTTCACCGGCGACGGAACCGGGGAGGTGAAGAACGCCATCAAGACCCTCATGGGCCTTGAGGTCATGGAGCGCGCTATAGAGACCCACCTCCCCGCTGCCCTGCGACTGCTGAACAAGGAGGCCCGGAGTCTCGGCGACAGTAGGCTGCAAGCGCTTGCGGACGAAGAAGCGGCGCTAGAGCAGCGCAAGGCGGCGGTGCGGGAGCTGGAGCTCAAGCTTTCCGCGGACATTTCCAGCTATCAACAGGAGGCTGAAGCCGCAGGGAAGGCGCTCCTGGAAAACCAAGCCGTTGCACCTCTGCAGAAGCGTCGCGTCAAGCTGGCTCAGGACCTGGTCAGTGAGAACGACCGCCGACAGGAGGTACGCGAGCGGAAACGCAAGGTTCTGGCAGAGAAAGGGTTCATTGCCTTTACCGGCGGTATCGACCAGCAGGTGCTGGACCTGGCCGACGGGCTGCGGCAGCGGCACCAACTGCCTGCCGGCATCCAGCGGGACTTTATCGACGGTCTGCTCGAAGAGGGCGTGTGTATGTGTGGCACCCCGGTTCCTCCAGGTTCGCCGGAACACACAGCGCTCGCCGAGCGTCGCTACACTGCTGGTCTCGTCGATGTTCAAGCGCGTTGGATGAACCTAGCAGGCAACGCGGTGCGGATGCGCGAGGCTCGTGAGGAGCTCAAAGAGGAGCTGCGCAGTATTGCGAAGGACCTCCAAGACCTCGAGGCCAGGATCGGCCGAATCGACGCCGAACGCAGCGACATCGACCGCCAGTTGAAGGGCGTCGACCTGGCGGATGTACAGCGGTTGGAGGATCGCCGCAAAGAGTACGAGGAAAAGCGCTTCGAGACCCACGACCAGTGGCGCCGCGCTGGCGAGGAACTGTCACGGTTGGACGAGGAGATTACGGCGGTGCGGAGGAAATTCCGCTCCGCCAAGGTGCAGCACGATGAGGCGCGCCGCGTGCAACGCCAGGTGGCGCTCGTCGACGAGGTTCACGAGGCGCTGCGAGACATCTTGGAGCTCAAGACCGAGGAAGTGCGGCGCCAACTGGATGCCAAGGTCAAGGGCATCTTTTCTCGGATTTGCATTAAGCCCTTCACGCCGGAACTGACGCCGTCATTCGAGGTCGAGCTGCGCGCCGATTCGCAAGGAAAATCCGCGATCCGCAGCACGGGCGAGAACCAGATCTTGGGCCTGTCGTTCGTTGGGGCAGTGTCCGACATGGCGCACGAGATCCATGACCGTAAGCAGAACAAGAGCTCAGACTCCCTCGACGAGGGCGGAATCTACCCTTTGGTTGCTGACTCGCCGTTTGGTTCCCTGGGAACTACCTACCAGGACGAGGTCGCTGAGGCACTGCCCCGGCTGACGAGCCAAATTGTCACTCTGCTCTCCGACTCACAGGCGAGCAGCCAGGTGATGCGGCACCTGCAGTCGGCCGCAAGTCGGACCTATGTCCTTCGTTCGATTACATCGAAGGCAGATGCGAAAGAGCCGACGATCGCAATCAATGGCCGAGGGGTGGCGCTCGTGATTCGCGGTGACTCCGAGCACACGATCTTGGAAGAAGTGACGGTCTGATGGCAGACGAGCGATTCCGGCGTCCTGCTGCACACGAGGACCTCCTCGCCGCACTGGCTGCGAAGGACGGCCCCTTCGCGCATATGTATGAGGCGATGATGTTCGCCGCAATGCTGGGCATGCAGCGAGGACAGCGCACACCGTTCGAGAAGACCGAGGAACGCATCAACCTTTCGCGGGTGGAGAACCGGAAGTTCGGCGACGTGCTCCTGGCTTTGCTGGCAGCCTCGGACTCGCCCGACGACCCTGAAATCTTGAGTGACGATCGGCTGGACGATCGGATCAAGATCTTCGAGGAGTACGCCAACACCGGGCTGAGCTATCTCCAGGGGGAGCTGAACGCGAGCGGAGGGCGAGATCTAACCGAGCTGGTGAGTGGCCTCGTCATGGAGGCGCTGACTGAACCGACTAACGCCGACAAGAATCTGGTCAGCGAGATCCTCAACGCTGGTGACCTCGCCTGGTGATTTTGCGCTGGCTCGCGGTGTGCAGTCTCCCGTGCCTCCACATCGGTGGGGACAACAGTTTCTGTTGACGTGGAGCTGCCGTCTTGGCGGGGACTGCGTCAGTACGCGGCGTGGCGGTCGTCATTCCTGAGTTCCCTTCGGGGTTCTGCTGCGGGGCCAGCTGAGCAGCGTAGAACCCCTGGCTGCGGGGATCCGGACACCAGCACCGGGGATCTGTGCTTCAGGCGTGTGCTTGTGAAGGGGTGACGCGTCATCTGGCCCCGCGCGCAGATGACGAAGCTTGAGAAGGTTTCAGCGCCTGGCTGAGGCCATGCAAGGTGTGCCCCTGGTGTGCCCGGACGGGGGGCAACGGGGGCGTACGGGGGAGCACTTGCGGGGCCGAGAATGGGTTGTGATCTGGACAAAGTAGGACGCCAGATCATGAGGGAGGACCAGGGCGGAGCGATCATGCTCGACTGAAAATCGGAAGGTCGGCGGTTCGACCCCGCCCCTGGCCACCAGCTGCACAGCCGAAGTACCCCCGCTCACCCGCGGTTTGGCCCCGAAGTCGATCACCTCGACTGCGGGGCTTCTTTGTCGTTCCGGGCACGACCGACGCTCCTATGATCCTGCGCATGGACTGGCTGGAACGGGCCGCGACGTTGAGGCAGTGGACGAGCAAGGGGGTCCGGGCTCCGCACAAGCCGCTGTTGCTGCTGTATGCGCTGGGGCGCTACCAGCAGGACGCGGATCAGGAGTTGGCGTACAGCGCGGTCGAGGAGGACCTCAAGCGGCTGCTCGCCGAGTACGGACCGGGGAACCGGTCGACCCCCGCGTACCCGTTCCACCACCTGGTGAACGACGGGGTGTGGGAGGTGCGTACGAGTCGCGGGGCGGGGAGTCCGGGGAGCGGCGTACGCGACCTGCGGGCGTCCGGGGCGGCCGGCCGGCTCGCTCCCGACCTCCGGGCGGCGCTGCGGCGCGACCCCGCGCTGCTCGGGCGGATGGCCCGTACGCTGCTCGACCTGCACTTCCCGCCCTCGCTGCATTCGGAGTTGTGCGAGGCCGCCGGGCTGGAACTCGAGTACGCCGAGACGCAGCCGCTGGTCCCGGGAGGTCGCCGGCGGAGCCAGATGCTGCGTGAAGAGGTACTCACCGCCTACGAGTACCGGTGCGCGTTCTGCGGCTACGACGGACGGATCGGCGCGATTCCCGTCGGGCTGGAGGCCGCGCACGTGCACTGGTGGGCGCTCGGCGGCCCGGACGAGGTGGAGAACGCGCTCTGCCTGTGTTCGCTGCATCACAAGCTCTTCGACAAGGGTGTCCTGGGCGTGGACGAGGAGTTCCGCGTCATGGTGGCGCAGCGCTTCGTCGGGCACAGCGCGGCGGCCAGGGAACAGGTCGTCGCGCTGGCCGGACGCCCGCTGCTCGGCCCGCAGCCCGGAACGCCGGAACTCGCCGCGATCCACCGCTCCTGGCACGCGGAACAGGTGTTCCATGGACCCTCGCGTCCGGCGGTCGCGGTCTGACCGGCCTACTCGGGGGAGCCTTTCCAGACGGTGAGTTCGCCGTGGGGGAGGGAGGCGAAGGCCCAGCCGTGCGGGCCCTGGAGGGTCCAGGCGGGGTACGTTTCGCCCGGGCCGCAGGCGAGGTGGGTGCCGCACTCGAAGACGAGTCCCAGCGCGCCGGCCTTGTGGGCGACGGCGGACAGGATCCGTTTGCCGAACAGCGGGAGTGCGGCGGCGACATCCTGCGTCTCCGGGACGAGGGTCACGGTGGTGCCCGCACGGGCCGGGCCGCGGGCGAGGCGTACGCGGTCCTCCAGGACGAGGAGCCAGTCCGAGCCCAGGTGCAGTGTGAGCCGGAAGTCGATGCCGAGGCCGGTGACGACGACGCCGCGGAGGTTGAGGAGCCAGCGGTCGTCGTGCTCGACGGGATCGGCATGAGCGCTCATGACTCGGGATCCTGCTGCGTGACGGCGGGTTCGGACTATCCGTTTCCGGTTCGAAGTGCGGGCAGTCCGGGCGCAATTGCTCGCGAGGCCGGGTGGAGCCGGGTCGCGCGGCGGTGGGACGGGGATGCGGGACGCCCCGGGCGCAGGTTTCGCTCGGGGCGTTCCGGGGTCGGTGGGTGCCGGGGGAGGTCAGCCTTCGAGGGCGGCCGGGTCCATGTAGACGAGCTCCCAGTGGTGGCCGTCCGGGTCGAGGTAGGAGCGGCCGTACATGAAGCCCATGTCGAGCGGGTCCTTGGCCTTGCTGCCGCCGGAGGAGATCGCGATGTCGGCGAGGCGGTCGGCCTCCTCGCGGCTTTCGGCGCTGAGGGAGAGGAGCGCTCCGGTGGCCGTACGCGCGTCGGCGATGGGCTTGGTGCTGAACTCCCGGAACTTGTCCTCCTTGAGCAGCATGACCACGATGGTGTCGCTGACGACGAAGCTTGCGGTGTTCTCGTCGCTGAACTGCTCGTTGAGCGTGTAGCCCAGTGCCGAGTAGAACTTCTTGGACTTGTCCAGGTCCTTGACCGGGAGGTTCACGAAGATCATCGTGGCCATGTCTGCGCCTCTTCTCGATAGTGCGGTCCGGTGCGGAGCCCGTGGCTTTTGGGCCATGTTGTCCGTCTCGCGTCGTGCTTTCAAAGAGGTAGACCGGCGGGTCAGCGGAAACTCATCGTTGTGATCGAAAGTTCCGGAGGATATTTCCGGAGGCCCGCTCGGCGGCCCCGCTCGGATGCGCCGTCCGAACGGCTCAGGCGGCGACCTGGGGTCGGGATGCGGTCGCGGTCAGCAGGGCGGCCAGCGTGGACCTCGTGGTCTCGAGCTGAGTGATACGCGCCTCCACGCCCTCCAGGTGCTCGCGCAGGTGCTGCGCGGCGCATGCGTCCAGGTCGGTGCCCTCGGTGAAGCACGCCATCAGGTCGCGGATCACGCTGGTCGGCAGCCCGGCGGCGAGCAGTGCCCGTACGCGACCCACCGCCTCGACCGTCTCCGGCCCGTAGCGCCGGTGCCCGCTGGGCGCCCGCTGTGCCGCGAAGAGTCCCTGCTCCTCGTAGTAGCGCAGCAGGCGGGGGCTGACACCGGTGGCGCGGGCCAGGTCGCCGATCTTCATGTGACGCCCCTCACATCCTCTTGCATCTGACATTGATGGCAGAAAATAGCGTTCCGGTCATGACGAACTCGAAGACGAACACGCTTGTTCCGCCGTCCACCTTCGCCCTCGGCGGCGACCTGACGGTCCGGCGCATCGGCTTCGGCGCGATGCGGCTCGCCGATGGACCCGAGCGTCCACCGGACCCCGCGGCGGCGCCGATCTGGCGTCCGCCGGCCGACCGCGCCGCGGCGGTCGCCGTGCTGCGCAAGGCCGTCGAGCTCGGGGCGAACCTCGTCGACACCGCCGACGCCTATGCGCTCGGCGCCAACGAGGAACTGGTGGCCGAGGCGCTGCACCCATACGGCGACTCCGTCTCCATAGCCACCAAGGTCGGCGTCGTACGCCCCGCCCCGGACGAGTGGATTCCCCTCGGCCACCCCGCCTATCTCCGCCAGCAGGCCGAACTCGCGCTGCGCCGCCTGCGCGTGGAGCGTCTCGACCTCCTCTACCTGCACCGCCTCGACCCCGCCTACCCGGTCGCCGAACAGGTGGGCGCGTTGCGGCGGTTGCGGGAGGAGGGGAAGGTCCGGCACATCGGGCTGTCCGAGGTGACGGTGGATCAGCTTCGGGAGGCGGCGGACACCGCGCCGATCGCCGCCGTCCAGAACCTCTACAACCTGGCGGCTCGCGGGCACGACGACGTCGTCGACCATGCGGCCGCGCACGGCATCGCATTCGTGCCGTTCTTCCCGATCGCGATGGGCGCGCACGCCGGACCGGACGGAGTGGTGGCGGAGGTGGCCCGCGAGATCGGGGCGACTCCGGCGCAGACCGCGCTCGCGTGGCTGCTGCGGCGTAGCGACACGGTCGTGCCCATCCCCGGGACGTCGTCCGAGGCGCACCTGCGCGAGAACTTGACGGCACTCGAAGTGGCGCTCAGCGACGAGCAGTTCGCGCGGCTGTCGGCCCTGGGGGAGGCCACGCCGGGGGCGGACTGAGCCGGGGCCGTCCGGGCGACGACGGTGATGCCGTGCCTCAGAGGTCGTAGGCGAAGCAGACCAGGTCGATCGGCCCGTGGTCGTCGCGGTACGGACCGATCTGCCGATACCCCAGCCGCTTGTAGAGGTTGATCGCGCCGGTGCGCTGCGGCAGCACGTCCAGTACGCAGCGCGGCGCACCGGCGGCGCGAGCGCGCTCGTGCAGCACTGCCATGAGCGCCTGCGCGACGCCCGCGCCGCGCGCGTCGGGGGCCACGTACAAGCGCTTCACCTCGACGTCAGGGCCGTGGAAGTGGTAGCCGACGCCACCCGCGAGGCGGCCGTCGAGGCGCGCGGTGAGGTAGCCGCCGGGCGGGGCGTAGTAGGCGGCGGGGTCGTCGTAGTCGACGCGGAAGTAGTCGGGCAGGCCGGCCGGCGTGGCCCAGGCCGGGTGGCCCAGTTCCTCGGCCGTGGCGTTGTAGTACGCGAACAGCAGCTCGGGTGCGGCGGCCGGGTCGTCGGCGACGACCGGTCCGGGAGCGGCGGGCCCCGGCGTCGACATGGTCATGGGGACGACTCTACGAAGCCCGCGAATTCCAGAGCAGCCGGGGCCAGGGCGTCCCATTGCCTCGCCGCCCAACCGACGGTCAGCGGCGGCAGGTCGGCTATCGGGATCAGCCGCAGCGGTCCTTCGGGCGTCCGGGACAGGTTCGGCAGGTCCGGGACGACCGCGTGCCCGAGTCCCAGCTCGGCCAGCAGCATGGCGGTGTCCCAGTCGGCGACGCCGGTGGTGGCGGGCGGGTGGATGTCGTGCGCCGCGAGGTGCGCGTCGAGGCGCAGGCGCGACGTCGACGTCTCGGGCAGGCGGATGTGGTGGATTCCGGCCAGGTCGTCCGGGCCCAGCGCGTCGCGCTGCGCGAGCGGGTCGTCGCGGCGTACCGCGAGCATCCAGCGCAGCTTGGCCACCGGGCGCTGTTCGATGCCGCGCACCGGCTCGCCGATGGTGATCCACGCGAGGTCGGCGCGCCCTGCGGCGACGGCCTCCATGCAGGTGCGGCTCGAACTCTCGGTCTGGAACTCCAGCGACGTGGTCGGGTGGCGGCGGCGGAACTCCACGATCGCGGCGGTCATGAAGTGGCGTACGGTCGTCGCCCCGGTCGCGACGCGCACCGCACCGCCGTGCCCCTGCCGCAGGTCGCGCAGCCGCCGCAGCGCCAGGTCGAGGCCCGCGAGTCCGTCGCTCGCGGCGGCGAACAGGATCCGACCGGCCTCGGTGGGGGCGACGCCGCGGGGCAGGCGTTCCAGCAGGTCCAGGCCCAGCTCGTGTTCCAGGCGCTTGATGTGTTGGCTGACCGCCGACTGCGTGCGGCCGAGTTCGCGGGCCACCAGGGTCAGGTTGCCGTGGCGGCAGGCCGCGACGAAGGTCCGCAGGTCGTCGAGAGTCATGAGAAGCAAGATATCTCTTGGATCAAGCCCAGGAAATCCTAGGATTGACTTGGGTGTTCCCGAGGCGGGACGCTTTCGTCAGGGCCCGGGGCGGCAACCCGCCGTGTGATCGTCGACAACGCGCGGCGGGGCCGACCCCATCCCCGGCACGGAACTGACGTTCCATCACCTTGCTTTTCCCCGACGGAAATTGGCGGTGCACCAGTGGTCACGACGGACGCCGTCGCAGTGCTGCGCGAGCTCGGTGCCGAAGGCATCGGCCACCCCGGCGGGACGCTGTTCGACCACCTTGTGCGCGTGCACGACATGCTGACCGAGTGGGGCGCCGACCGCGAGGTCCGCCTCGCGGGCCTCTGCCATGCGTTCTACGGCACCGACGGGTTCCCGGTCGCGCTGTACGGCCTCGACCGCCGCCCCGAACTCGCCGCCCTCGTCGGCGACGAGGCCGAGGAGCTGGTCTACTTCTACGCGAGCTGCGACCGCAAGGCGACCTACGCCGAACTCGCCGACGACCACGGCACGTTCACCGACCGCTTCACCGGCGCCCGCTACGTGCCCGGCCCGCGCCTGCGCCGTGCGTTCGCCGAGATCACCGCGGCCAACGAGCTGGACATCGCCGCCATCAGCCCGGTGTTCGACGAGATCGAGCGGAAGCAGCTCCACACGTTGTTCGAGCGCTGGAGCGCGCTGCTGAGCCCGGCGGCCAACGCCGAGGTCGAGCGCGTGCTGAACTGACGTCATCCGCTCAGCCGAGCGGCACGCCCAGCCCCTCCAGGACCTCCGCCCCCGGCAGCGCCGCCAGCGCCGGGCCCGGCAGCCGCAGCTTCGAGCGGCGGTTGCCCGACCCGATCACCGCACTCGGCAGCCGCGCGGCGGCGGCGTCGACCAGGATCGGCCAGCCGGCGGGCAGCCCGACGGGCGTGATGCCGCCGTACTCCATCCCCGACATCGCGGCGACCTCGGCGAGCGGTGCGAACGAGGCCTTCCGGGCCCCGAGGTGCTTGCGGACCAGGCCGTTCACGTCGGCGCGCGTCGTAGCCGCCACCATGCAGGCCGCATACGTCACCTCGGACCCGCGCTTGGCCGCGACGACCACGCAGTTCACGGACTCCTCGAGGGTCACGCCGTAGTGCGCGCAGAAGGCGGCGGTGTCGGCCAGGTCGGGGTCGATCTCCGCGACCTCGACGGCGTGGACCGGTACGGGGCCGGTCCACTGCTTGAGGGCGTCGGCCACCGGATCGGCGAGCAGATCGAGGCGGGTCAGGGCGGGGTGCAGGTCGAGGCTTTCTCCCATGGGCCCATCCAAGCGGAACACCGACCAAAAATGCATAAGACAAGGACGCGGTCGGTGCCGGGGGTAGATCCGTACCGAGCGTCCCGGACGGGGAGTCGGCCCCCGGTTCGGCGCCCAGTTCGACGCGAGTTCGCGGCGAGTTTGCGGCGAGTCCGAACAGTCCGCACATTGCATCGGAATGCGTCCGGCAGAACCCAGAAACAGGCAAATCTGATCGACGCCGATCACGTCGGCGTTACGGGTGTGCGGCCTACACGTGTCGCCTGAACAGGGCGGTAACGGTGCGTGTTGTTACCAATGCGTCGAGAGACAGTTAGCAGGTCGGGGGCCGTCTGTGAACCCCCTTGGCAGCAGCGGTTTCTGACGTGACGTTAGACACCTCTCACCACAAGTCTCGACCGGCCGCGCGTACATTGCCGCTGTACGGGCGCAGCCGCCAGACGCGACATTGTTGAACCAGCACTTTGGGAGGCTCCACGTGGAGTTCGGCATCTTCCTGAACGGTTACATCCCGGGACCGGCTGCGCACGATCGCGCTTCCGAGCACCTGATGCTGCAGCGCGAGCTGGAGCTGGCCATCAAGGCCGACAAGCACAATTGGAAGTACGTCTGGTTCGGTGAGCACCACGCCCTGACCGAGTACTCCCACATGTCGGCCCCCGAGGTCGCGATGGGCTACGTGGCCGCGAAGACCGAGCGCATCCACCTCGGCACCGGCATCAACTCGCTCTCGCCGCGCAAGGAGCACCCGGTGCGCTTCGCGGAGCGCGCGGCGATGCTGGACCACATCACCGAGGGTCGCTTCGAGTGGGGCACCGGCCGCGGCGCGGGCAGCCACGAGGTCGCCTCGTTCAACATCATGGACACCAACTCGACCAAGGCCGAGTGGGACGAGGTCTCGCGCGAGATCGTGCGCATGTGGGAGCAGTACGACTACTCCTTCCACGGCGAGCACTTCACCGTGCCCACCCCGCACAACATCCTGCCCAAGCCGTACGGGCACTCGCACCCGCCGATCTGGATGGCGTGCGGCAACCCCGGCTCGTTCGCCAAGGCCGGCTCGCTGGGCATCGGCGCGATCGCGTTCAACTTCGAGCCGATTTTCAACCTGAAGGGCCGCATCGAGGCCTACAAGGAAGCCGCGGAGAACCCGGTCGAGATCCTGGGCGACTACCAGAACAACAACGTCATGATGACGAACGCGGTCATCTGTCTGAACGACCGCAAGCGCGCCCGCGAGATCGCCATCTCCAAGGGCCGCGGCTACCTGGTGACGATGGTGAACCTCTACCACGACACCATGCCGAAGTCGGCCGACGCCGTGACCTGGCCCGAGCCGCCGTTCGACCTCTCGCAGGGCGGCGACGAGTTCCTGGACTTCGTGATCGAGTCCGGCCTGATGCTGGTGGGCACGCCGGAGGAGGTCTGCGAGCAGATCGAGGCGTACCAGGCCGTCGGCACCGACCAGCTCGTCTTCGGCATCAACGACGGCATGTCGCACGAGGAGAACCTCGAGATGATCGAGCTCTTCGGCGAGAAGGTCATCCCCGAGTTCGACAAGACCTCGGAGCACTCGACCTCGGTCTACCGCCGCAACGCGCAGGGCCCGAAGTACCCGCCGTTCAACGGCCCGGTCAACCCGGACCTGGTGCACACGGTTCTGCCGGAGAACGCCATCCTGGGTCTCGACGGAAAGTGACCCCGGGGATCACCCGCTAAGCGCATCGAAGGGCCCGGCCACTCGGCCGGGCCCTTCTGCATCGGCGGCGCGTGCCCCAGGCTGTGAGGGTGCCGTACGACATCCTGTACGGGGGTGCGCACGGTGCGTACGCGTCTGGACGTTTGAAGAAGCAGGGGAACGTATGGCCACGGTCACGGAGGGACTCGACGGAGTCCGGCGCGAGCTGGACAGACTCGAGCGCAAAGTCGTGCGGCTCTTCGAGCCCGGGCTGGCGCCCGAGGCGGTGCGGGCCAAGCTCGACGGCGCCCCCGAGGAACTGGTCGCGTGGTTCGGTTGGGCGGACGGCACGCGGGCCGAGGAGGACCAGACGGTGGACGACGCGTCGTTCATCCCGGGGTACGTGCTCGTCAGCCTGGACGAGGCGATGGAGTTCCGCGACGAGGTCGAGGTGGAGTCCGACGGCGACGAGGAGTGGCTGCCGCTGCTGGTGTCGCCCGCCGGCGACTTCTACGCGGTGGCCTGGACCGCCGACGAGGGCATCGTGCAGGTCTGGAGCTACGTCGACGGCGCCCCGGTGCAGACCGACTACCCCGACATGGAGCGCATGCTCCGGACCTTTGTGGAGAGCTTCCGGACGGGGGCGTTCGAGGTCGACGAGGAGGGCTTCCTCGACATGCACCCGGAGCTCGCGGACCGCGTCTACGAGGCCGTCACCCGGGCCTGACGGGCCAGGGCCCGGGTCGGCCGGGCCCGGTCGTCCGGGGAATCCCAGGCAGGAACCCGTTCTTGTGCTACGATCTAATTGCCTTCGGCGTGCTCAAGCGTAGGATCCATGACTGAGCCCGAAGGACCAGACTTCCGACGAGCCCCGGCCCCGCGGCCGGGGCTCGTCATTTTCCACGCGGACGCGCGGCCCGGCCCCGCACCCGACGGCCGCGTCGGCCCCTACTCCCCGGCGTCCGGCGCCTCGACCCGCGGCTCCCGCACCTCGACGGTGTCGTCGACGCCGAGGACCCCGGGCGACACGACCGACGCGTACATCCCCACGTTGTGGCCGGCCTTGGCGTGCACGGTACGCAGCAACCCCCGGTCGGCCGCCAGCTCCGCGTCCGGCAGCGGATGGCTGATCATCACGCAGCGCGGGCACTCGCCCTCGATGCGCAGCACCGCCGTGCCGATGTGCAGGTCCCGCCCGGTCCACGCCCGCTCGGGGAAGTCCCCCTCGATCTCGTCCGGCACCGATATGAACACGTTGGGTCGGAACCGGCGGACGTCCACGTCACTGCCGGGCGACAGCTTGCGCAGCGACTCCAGCGAGCGGTCGGTGAGCACGTGCAGCGGGAACGCGTCGTGGTGTGTGCCCGGCATCGTCTGGTTGGTCCACAGCGCGTCCGGGAAGAGGTTCAGGTCCGGCACCTCGGCGCCCGTGTCGACGCCGAACAACTCCTCCAGGAAGCGCACCCAGTCGCCGTCCTCGGGCGGGAGGCGCCGGTAGTACGCCTCGTCGGAGGCCGGCCGCCGCGAGCGCAGGGTGGCGGGGCGGCCCAGCACCCTGCCGAGCTCGTGGTGCACGTCGGCGTCCGTGGAGCGGACGACCCGGCCGTCCTGCAGCGTGATCTCGACGGGCGGCACCGGGTCGGCGGCGCTCACCGGCCGCAGGTAGCGCGGGCGCAGGCCGAGCAGGACGGGGTTGCGGCGGGCGTCCGCGATGAAGTCGCCTTCCTCGTCGCGGACCGCCCACACGCGGTCGCCGCGCATGCCGTCGGGGTCCAGCCGGGCCAGTTCGAGTGGTTCGCCGATCATGCTCTTGACCGGGTAGCGCCACAGCGCGGAGACGCGGAGCGCGTTCGGGCTTCCGGCCGTTCCGGGGCTCTGCTGGGACACGGTCCACTCCCTTCCCGGCACGTCGGCCAAGACCGCGGTGCCCGGGTCGTCGTCGTGGGTGGGAGCGGCCGTACGCCATCCCGTGCCTCCCCCAACCGGTAAGAGTAGCCCGGGAGTTGGGCGGTACGGGAGGCGCCGGGAACGTCAGGCGAAGCCCTTCGCGATGTGCTTCAGCCACCACGCCGGGGCGGCGTTCATGAGCGTGTTGAAGTCCCAATAGTCGTGCCAGCGCACGAGTTTGCCGTCGGGGCCGACCTCGTGGACCGAGACGAACGGCAGCAGGACGCTCTCGCCGGACTCCCAGAACCACTTCTCCGCATGCTCGGTGACGACGATGTCGCCGTCGGCCACGATGTGCTTGAGGTGGTGCTCGTAGCCGGACAGCATCTCCAGGCCGAGTCGCAGGCGGGCCGCTATCTGCTCGGGGCCGTACGCCCCGGCGCCCGGCGCCGGCACGTCCGTGTAGTGCCCGTCGGCGGCGAAGTACGCGCCGACCTTGTCGAAGTCCCGCTCGTACAGGTCCTGCCAGAACTGCTCGATGAGCCGCTTGTTGTCGACTGCGCCGGTCATGCGGTGGCCTTTCGGAACACGGTGCTCGGTGGGCTTTGCCGGGGTACAGGTGTGCGCCGGAGCGCACGACGACGCACGCGCAAGCGGACGGACGGGAGCCTAGGCACATCCTCGAACGGAAAACATCCTCGATCGAAAGTCGTAGGCGATCAGAACGCGGCAGTGAATGAACCGGTTCCGAACGGCACGGTGATCGGGTGGGTTAGCGTGTGCCGGTGCACATACCCTCCTCCCGGCAATTCCGGGTCGTCGTCGGCGCCTGCGCCCTGGCTCTGCTCACCGGATGTTCCCTGGTCGGAGGGTCCGACGGAGGGTCGGACGACGACGTCGCACCGGTCGCCTCCGCGGGCGCCACGAGCCCCGGCGCACCCCAGGCTCCCGGCTCGCCGGCCGCCCCGACCGGGTCGGGTGCGCCCGCCGGGGGAACGCCCGGCACGGTGACCCTCGCGTTCGGCGGGGACGTGCACTTCACCGGCCGGACGGTGGCACGGCTCGGCGAAGGCGCGGACACGCTCGGTCCGGTCGCCAAGACCCTCGAACAGGCCGACATCGCGATGGTCAACTTCGAGTCTGCGATCACCGAGCGCGGGGCGGCGGAGGCCAAGACGTACACGTTCCGGGCGCCGAAGAGCGCGCTGGACGACCTCAAGGCGACCGGCGTGGACGTGGTCAGCATGGCCAACAACCACGCGGTGGACTTCGGGCAGCCCGGGCTGACCGACACCCTGGCGGCGGCCGAGAAAGGCGCGTTGCCCGTCGTCGGCTTCGGCAAGACCGCCGAGGACGCGTACCGGCCGTGGACGACCGAGGTCAACGGCGTCCGGGTCGCGGTCGTGGCCGCGAGCCAGGTGAACGACCTGACCAGCCAGCGGTACGCGGCGGGTGCGACCAAGCCCGGGATCGCGACGGCGCTCACGTCCGCCCGCCTGGTCAAGGCGGTGCGCGACGCCAAGGCACAGGCCGACGTCGTGGTGGTCTACATGCACTGGGGCATCGAGGGCGACAAGTGCCCGTCGGCCACGCAGAAGGACCTGGCGAAGGGCCTAGCGGAGGCCGGCGCGACCGCGGTGGTCGGCACCCACGCGCACGTGATGCAGGGCGCGGGCATGCTCGGTGACACCTATGTCGGCTACGGCTTCGGCAACTTCCTCTGGTACGGCACCTCGCCCTACCCGAACTCCAACGACACCGGCGTGACCACGCTGACCGTCACGGGCGGCAAGGTGGTCAAGGAGGCCTTCACCCCGGCGCTCATCGACTCGCGCGGCGTGCCCGTCCCGCAGAAGGCCGCCGAGGCCAAGCGCATCACCGACCGGCGCGCGTCCCTGCGCCCGTGCACGGGGCTCGCGGCAGCGCCCAAGTAGCCGGCGGCCCGGCGGGCACACTCGTCGGGCATGGACACCGGGCGGCACCTGCCGGGCAACACCGGCAAGCGGACACGAATCACAACGTGCGAGGGGCGGGTGTACGACGTGTCGTCGTACACCCGCCCCTCGCACGATCTCCGGGCGTGTTCTCCAGCAGAGCCGACCCGCCGCGGACCGACCGCCGCGGACCGACCGCCGCGGACCGACCGACGAAGGTCGGCCGGACCGGGTCGGCCGCAGGGATCCTTCAGCCCATGCCGGGAGTGGCCGGGGCTATGTACATGTAGCCCTTCTCCTCCACCCGGGACTTGATACGCCACTTGCCGTCGACGCGCACGAACGTGTCGAGGTACCAGAGTCCGCACAGCATCAGGCTCTGCTGACCGTCCTCGCCCGGCATGACCATCGGGTTGTGGCACATCGTGCGGCCGGTCGCGGTGTCGCCGTCGAGGGTGACCTCCGAGTTGCCGACCATGTGCTGGAACGCGGGGAAGTTCGGCATCACATCGGCGAGGAACTTCTTCGTCGACGCGAGGTCGCCCGTCGAGCCGCCCATCGCCGAATAGTCGATGTGCGCGTCCGCCGTGAAGACGTCGTCGAGCAGGTCCCACTGGCGGGTGTCGACCGCGTGCGAGTAACGGACCATCAGGTCCTGGATTTCGAACCGGTCCGAGATCTCTTGCAGCGACAGCATGGTGCCTCCGGGTTGCGCTGGTCCATGAGCCCGGCGGGCACGGGACGGCCCGCCGCGACGCAATGTCACCCGGGTTCGGCCCAGGAAGCAAGGGGGGCCTTCGGGCGGGTTGCGCCGAGAGAGTGAATCCCCGGAGTTTTTGATTCCGACATTTCGGGCATTGATGAGCGGATCCGGAGTCGGTCCGGAGCGGGGCCCTGTGGGCCCGGGGTGGGTCCGGGCGGAGCCGCCGGGTCGAGGTACGCGAGGGAGTCTGCGGTGTCTGCACGGACTTGGGCGGGACCACTGGGCCGATGCCGCCGCGCGGCCGCGGTCCTGGCCGCCGCGACGGTGCTCGCGGTCGGTGCGGCCGGCTGCTCGGACGACGGCGACGACAAGGGCAATGCCGCTGGGAACACTCCCGCGCAGACGTCCTCCGAGACGACGCAGAAGGCCGGCCAACCGGCCGCCGAGGGCGGCGCGGACGACCTCCAGAGCGCGTACCGCAAGGTCGTGACCGACGTCCTGTCGTCGGTCGTGCAGATCACCACCCCGGACGGACTGGGCTCGGGCATCGTCTACGACGACAAGGGCAACATCCTCACCAACGCGCATGTCGTCGGCAACGCCACGGCGTTCCAGGTGACCCTGGCCACCGGGGCGCAGCCGCTGACCGCGAAGCTGGTGGCCTCGTACCCGCCCAACGACGTCGCGGTGATCCGCCTCGACAACCCGCCCGGCGACCTCAAGCCCGCCCAGTGGGGCGACTCGTCGAGGATCGACGTGGGCACCATCGTGCTCGCGATGGGCAACCCGCTCGGCCTGTCCGGCAGCGTGAGCCAGGGCATCGTGTCGGCGCTCAACCGCACCCAGAGCGAGGCCGCCGACTCCGGTTCGCCGGGCGCGACGATCCCCAACCTCATCCAGACGACCGCCGCCATCAACCCGGGCAACAGCGGCGGCGCACTGGTCGACCTGGAGGGCAAGGTCGTCGGCATCCCGACCCTGGCGGCGGCCACCGGCGCGGGCAACAGCCTCGCGCCGGGGATCGGGTTCGCGATCCCCTCCAACACCGCGAAGAACCTGGCCGACCAGATGATCAAGGACGGCAAGGTCACCGACTCCGACCGGGCCGCGCTCGGCATCACCGCGACCACCGTCGTGGGACGCGGTGGCGACGCGGCCGGCGTCGGCGTCGTCACCGTCGACCCGAACGGCGCGGCCGGCAGGGCCGGGATCCAGGCCGGCGACGTCATCACCGCGGTCAACGGCACCGATACCGCCAACCAGGCGGCGCTTGCCGAGGTGCTGGCGGGCCTCAAGCCCGGTGACACCGCCAAGGTGAGCCTGGTACGCGCGGGCGGCGGGGACGCGACGGTGGACGTCACACTGGGCGAACTGTCCTGAAAGCCGCGCGGCGTGGCTTGACGCCCCGGGCAACATCGCGGGACCGTCCGGTGCATGACGTTCCCTCAGCAGCCGGGACCGGATCGGGAGCAGTACCCGAACCAGCCTCCGGGGCAGTACCCCGGCTCGTACCCGGGGCAGTACCCGGGGCAGCCGGCCCAGCCGCCCGCGTACCCCGGGCAGCCGCCTGCGTGGGACCCGCAGGGGCCGACCGCGACCGGATGGCAGCCCCCGCCCGGGCAGCCGTACGGAGCACCTCCCGGGCAGCCGTACGGCGCACCGCCCGGGGAGCCGTACGGTGCGCCGCCCGGCCCGCCGCCCGTCGATCTGCCGCTCGCGTCACGGCTGTTGCGGTTCCTCGCCCGCACGGTCGACTACGCCCTCATGACCGCACTCGTCGCGCCGCTCTGGTTCGTCGCCTACAACTACCTCCAGGGCGAGGCGGCCAACCTCCCCAACACGACGTTCGCGAAGACCTTCCGCGCGCTCCTGCTCGGTGACGCCGACAAGGCGCAGCGCGCGCCGCTCGACGTCGTCGACGGGCTGTGGGACAAGACGAAGCTGATACTGCTGCTCCTGGTCCTCGCGCACCTGCTGGTGCCGACGATCTACGACTGGCTGATGCACGCCAGGTTCGGCCGGACCCTGGGCAAGATCGTCTTCGGGATGAAGGTCGTTCCGGCGCAAGGCGGTTCGGGCCGCCTGGGCATCGGGCGCTCGGCCCGCCGCACCTTCGTCGCGGTGCTGCTCCCGTGGGGCGCGCTCATGCTCATGTGGTACCAGATCATCCTGCGCGACTGGCAGTTGGTCACGGTCTTCGGCCTGCTCAGCCTCATCGGGTTCGTCGACCCGCTGGCCGTCCTGGGCCCGCGCCGCCGTACCCTGCACGACCGCTCGGCCGGGACCCTCGTGGTCAACGTCAAAGCGCTGTCCAGGGCCGCGGAGCTCGGCCGCGGCGCCGGAAGCGCGGTGCGGCAGGCGTACCAGGGCTCGGCGATCCCCGGGCAGGCGGCCCGCCTCGGCTCCGGCGCCGCACAGCAGACGCGGGACCTCCGCGACCGGATCCGCCGCCGGCGCGGTTGAGCGCGGTCAGTCCGTGACGGTGATGGCCCGGGTCGGACAGACCCGGGCCGCCTCCTCGACCTGCGCGCGCAGTTCCTCCGGCGGGTTCTCCCGGAGGATGTAGAGGAAGTTGTCCTCGCGCACCTCGAACACCTCGGGCGCCTCGGCCATGCACAGGGCGTTGCTCTTGCACTTGTCGAAGTCGACGTTGATCTTCATGCGGAACTCCGGTCCTCGACGGCGGCCCGTGGTGACGGGCCCATGCACACCTATCACGCACCGCCACCGGTAAGGCCAGACTTCGTCGGCGACCGGGACCGCCCGCGAGGCCCCCGGGTCCTCCGCAGCGCGCGGGGTGGGGACAGCCCCACCGAGAACCGGGGCGGTCGCCGGATCGAGACGTGATCACGAACCGGACAGGCTGGTTCCACGGTCGGAAAGCCCGGCCGCGGAACAGGAGGACCCGCCATGGGCAGGCGCGCCACATCCGTCATCGAGGCCCGTGCGGCCGCCGCCACCTCGGCGGTCAGCCTCACCGGAGTCACCAAGGTGTACGGACGCGGTTCCGAGGCGGTGCACGCGCTGCGCGGCGTCGACGCCGACATACGCAGGGGCAGCTTCACCGCCGTCATGGGCCCCTCCGGTTCCGGCAAGAGCACGTTCCTGCACTGCGCCGCCGGCCTGGACCGCCCCACCGACGGCCGCGTCGAACTGGCCGGCACCGACATCGCGACGCTGTCCGAGACCAAGCTGACGAAGCTGCGCCGCACCCGCGTCGGATTCGTCTTCCAGGCGTTCAACCTGGTCGGCTCGCTGACCGCCGAGCAGAACGTCACGCTGCCGCTGCGCCTCGCGGGCGAGCGCCCCGACAAGAAGTGGGTACGCGAAGTCCTGGGCCGCGTGGGCCTCGCGGACCGCGCCAAGCACCGCCCCGGGCAGCTCTCCGGCGGCCAGCAGCAGCGCGTCGCCATCGCCCGCGCCCTGGTCACCCGCCCCGACGTGCTGTTCGCCGACGAGCCGACCGGCGCCCTCGACACCCGCACCGGGCGCGAAGTCCTCGCGCTGCTGCGTCAGGTCGTCGACGGCTACGGGCACACCGTCGTGATGGTCACGCACGACCCGGTCGCCGCGTCGTACGCCGACCGCGTGGTCTTCCTGGCCGACGGCCGCCTCGTCGACACCCTCGACGCGCCGACCGCCGAGGCCGTCGCCGACCGCATGATCCACATGGAGGGCTGACCAGTGCTCCGGCTCGCCCTCGGCACCCTGCGCACCCGACTGGCCGGGTTCACCGGTGCCTTCCTCGCCGTCGCGCTCGCCACGGTCCTGGTGACCGCCGCGGGAGTCATGCTCGAATCCGTCCTGCGCACCGACTCCCCGGTGGAGCGGCTGCGGGGCACCGACCTCGCGGTCGCGGCATCCGACCACCTCGCGCGCACCCAGCAGATGGCCAAGTCCTCGGACGAGTCGGAGACGGACCCGCTGCGCCAGACCTCGCGCATCCCCGCCGGGCTGGCCGGGCAGATCGGTGCCGTGCCGGGCGTACAGGCGGCGGTTGCGGACCGCAGCGTGCCGGTTGGGCTGCCGGGTGGGCTCGGTGCGGACGTCCACGGTTGGAGCAGCGCGCAGTTGACGCCGTACCGGCTCACCGACGGGCACGAGCCGCGCGCCGACGGCGAGGCCGTCGTCGACACCGCGACCGCCGCCGCGCTCGGCCTGCGGCCCGGCGCCCGGCTCGACCTCGGCACGCCGCAGGGGCCGCGTACCGTCACCGTCGCCGGGATCGCCGCAGGACAGGGCGCGCCTTCGGTGTTCCTGCCCGACGCGCAGGCCGCCGGCCTGAGCACGGTGCCCTCGCTCGCCGACTTCATCGGTGTCACGCTCGACCCGGGCGCGGACAAGAAGCAGGTCCGGGCCGCCCTCCGGGACATCGTCGCCGTCGCCGGACCGCAGTTCGGCGACCCCACGCGTGCGCAGCCCGAGGTCAAGGTGCTGAGCGGCGGTTCGCTCGCGCGCCTGGAGGCACCCGCCCGGACTTCCATGCAGGAAGCGACACTTCCGGTGGTCAGCGTGTTCGCCGGAAGCGCCGCCTTCGCCGCGGTCTTCGTGATCGCCGGGACGTTCGGCTTCTCGGTACGCCAGCGCATCCGGGAGATCGGCCTGCTGCGCGCGGTCGGTGCGACGCCGGGGCAGATCCGCCGCATGGTCGCGGCCGAGGCGCTGCTCGTCGCGACCGTCGCGGCGCTGCTCGCGGTGCCGCTCGGGTACGCGTTCTCGAACGTGCTCGCCGACCTGTTCGACAGCGCCGACGCCCTGCCCGCCGGCTTCTCGGTGGTGAAGTCGTGGCTGCCGGGTGTCGTCGGACTCGGCAGCGCGGTGCTGGTGACCCAGGTCGCCGCCCTGGCCGCCGCGGGGCGCGCCGCGAAGGTGCGGCCCACCGAGGTCTTCGGCGCGACGGCCAAGCGACGCATCCTCGTTCCGGTGCTGCGCTACACGCTCGGCGTCGCGGCGCTGGCGGGCGGTGTCGCGCTGGTCATCGTCTCCACGAACCTGGGCGGCGACGAAGGCGCCGGCGCGTCGATCGGGATCGTGTTCACGTTCATGGTGGCGGTGGCGCTACTCGGACTGCCCATCGCCCGGCTGTCGGTCGCGGTCATCGGACGGCTCATCGCACCGACCGGCGACGCCGCGGGCCGCCTCGCGCGCGCCAACGGCGCAGCGGAGCCCGGCCGGGTCGCGTCCATCGCGGTGCCCATCGCGCTCACGATCGCCTTCTCGTGCTCGATCCTGTTCATCGGCACGACCGTTGCCGACGAGACGATCTCGCAGAGCAAGGCGCGGACGACCGCGACATTTGTCGTGGACGGTTCCGACCGGGCCGGCATCGCGCAGTCCGCGGTCGACCGCATCCGCACGCTGCCCGGCGTACAGGCCGCCTCCGGCACCGTCGAGACGACCGTCATGGACGGGTCGCTGTCGGACGCCGTGGAGATGGACGCACGCGGGGTCGGGCCGGATACCGCGCAGGTGATGGAACTCGGCGTACGCGAGGGCAACTTGTCCGATCTGCGCGGCGCGGACACCGTCGCGCTCGGTTACCGGCACGCGGAAGCCAAGGGGAAGCACGTCGGCGACAGCATCAAGTACTGGCTCGGCGACGGAACACCCATGCAGGCGCGCGTCGTCGCGGTCTTCGACAACGCGTTCGGATTCGGCGACTACCTCATGCCGCGCGACGTGGCCGCCGCACACAGCACGGTCGGCACGTTCGACAAGGTGTACGTGACGGCCGCGCCGGGCGCCGACAAGGCGGCACTCGCCGCCGCGCTGGAACGCGAGGGCCATGTCCTGGACCGCGACGCGTACCTCGACGAGGTGTCGGACGACGCCAACGAAAGCGCGTGGGCCAACGCCCTGATCCTGGGCGCCATCGCGGTGTTCACCGCCCTGGGCGTGGTCAACACCATCGTCATGGCGACCCGCGCCCGGACCCGCGAACTGGCCGTGCTGCGCCTTGCGGGCACCACCCGCGGCCAGGTGATGGCCATGCTGCGCCGCGAACTCGCGGTCGCCGCAATCGTCGGCGTGGGACTGGGCACGGCCATCGCGTGGGTCACGCTCGGCGCGTTCGCCAACGGCGTCACCGGGTCGTTCGATCCCTCGATGCCGCCGACCATCTATGTGCCGCTCGTAGCAGTCGCGTTGGTGCTGGTATTCGGTTCCGGGACGCTGTCCGCGCGGTCCGCGCTGCGCATGGACCCGGTCGACGCGGTCGGGGCCCGGGACTAGAGCCGGACCCGACAGCCGGGAACCGCGGGCGCTCTGACGACGTGTCATCGCCAGTGGGCAGGGTGAGAGGATGCCCCGGACGAGGAGGCGGGCGCTCGGGGCCGCCTCCGGCGAGTGAGTGCGCGGAGGCGGTATGGCAGCCGAAGCCGGTGCGGGGATACGGCCGCTCGGAGAAGCGGATCCGCGGGCGGTCGGGCCGTACCGGCTGATAGGCCGGCTCGGATCGGGTGGCATGGGCTCGGTGTACGCCGGGCTCGACCACTACGAACGGCGCGTCGCCATCAAGATCGTGCACGCGCAGTTCTCCGACGACCGCGAGTTCCGCGCCCGCTTCAGCCGCGAGGTCGCCCTGCTCCGCCGCGTGCAGGGCACCTGCACGACACCGGTGCTCGACGCCGATGTGGACGCCCCGCAACCGTGGTTCGCCTGCGAGTACGTGCCCGGTCCGACCCTCCAGGAACGCGTCGAGCGCCAGGGCCCGATGGCCGGCGACGAACTCTTCGCGCTGGCCGCCGGACTGGCCGAGGCCCTGGTCGCCCTGCACGGCGTCGGCATCGTGCACCGCGACCTCAAGCCGCAGAACGTCGTGTGCTCGCCGGCCGGACCGCGCGTGCTCGACCTGGGCATCGCCCGGTCGATGGAGGACAGCGGGCTCACCCGCACCGGCATGATGATCGGCTCGCCGGCGTGGATGAGCCCGGAGCGGTTCAAGGGACAGAACAGCACTCCGGCGGCCGACGTCTACGCCTGGGCGATGATGGTCGCGTACGCCTCGACCGGCGTCATACCCTTCGGCACCGGCGCCCCCGAAGTGGTCGCACTGCGCGTGCTCCAGGACGACGCGGACACGGCCGGTGTCCCGAACGCGCTGCGCGGCATCGTGGACTGGAGCGCGGACAAGGACCCGCTGCGCAGGCCGTCCGCCCACCAGGTGCTGGAGACGGTCACCGGCACCTGGCGCGGCGCGCTCGGGGCGGGCGCACCGGCGGCCGACCCGGTCTCGGACGCCACGTCGCTGATCAACCTGCACTGGAAGGCCCCGGCCATCGAGGGGGGTTGGGCCTCCGACGGGGGCACCGCGGCCCCACCGGCGCCGCCCGGTCCCGCCGCACCCGGCGCCTCCGCATCCGGCATCTCCGCACCTGGTACCGGCAGGCGCCGGGCCGGGCGCCATGCGGCCGCTCCCGCACCGGAGTTCGGACAGGACTTTTCCCAAGGGCAGACTCAGGGGCCCGGTTTCGGGCAGCAGCCGGGCGGAATGGCGGACGGGGCCACCGTCCCCGCGCCGCTCCCGGTGCCGCCGCCGGGCGTCCCGCAACCGCGGGGGCCGGTCGGCTCGGTGCCGCCGCTCCCGCCGACTCCGCCGCCGATGCCCCCCGGCCCGGGTACGGCACCCGCCGGGTACGCGCCGTACGGCGACGCCGCCTTCGGCGCCGCTCCCGGGTACGCATCCGGGACACCGCACAGGCCCGGGACCAACGAAAGCGACACGGTCGTCGGCGACTCGCTGGCGGGCCTGTTCGCCGACGGCGGCGGAACCGGCGGAGCGTCCGGTCGGCGTCGCGGGCGTGCCGCCGACGGTGACGGCGGCACGGGTGAGAGTGCGGGCAGCGTCTTCGCCCGGCACCGCAAGCCGCTGATCGCCGCCGCGGCGGTCGTGGCCGCCATCGTCGGCGTGGTCGCGGCGGTCGCCGCGATCGGCGGTGACGAAAAGGAAAAGCCGCCCGCGCCGCCGGCGGCGAAACCGGACACCCCGCCGCCGGGCACTCTCGTCGGCCCGGGTGTGTTCGACCTGTCCGGCCTCAAACTGACCATCCCCGCCGGATGGGACGCCCGGCCGAACGGCCCCGCCATGGTGTGCGTGGCTCCCTTGGAACTGCCCGTCGAGGTGCGCACCGACTGCCTGCGCGGCGGACTGCGCGTATGGGTCGGCGAGAGCCAGGACCGCAAGGTGGCCCTCGACGACCCGGCGGGCTGGACGCTGGGCGCGCCCGCGGCGTGGTGCCCTTCGCTCGCGCCGGGCGCCGCGGGGCCGAAGCCGAAGACCACGGGGCGCAAGTTCCAGAAGCTCGGGGCGCTGACGTACGAGTACGCGCGCTACACCGTCCCTTGCACCGACGGCACGTCGATCGAGCCGCAGGTGTGGTGGCTGCCGCAGTCGAAGATCTCGTTCAGCACCGGCGGGCTGCCGAAGACCTACGACGCGGTCGTCAAGCAGCTGGTCACGACGATGGACAAGAAGAGCTACAAGGCTCCGTAGCCCGCGCAGGCGGCCTTCGGGCCGCGCGGGCCGCCGGAAACCGGGTCAGGAGCCCCAGGACCGGTCCAGACGGGTCGGTGCCGGGTCAGAACACCGCGACGTCGGTGGTCGCCACGAACGGGTTGTCCGGGCCCGCCGGGAAGGAACTCCAGCCCTGCGCCTCGTAGACGTTCATGAGCTCGTGCTCGGACTTCTCCTCGTCGGGCCACTCCGCGCGCACCACGACGTGCACCGACGGGTGCGGGTACTGCTCCCACCACTCCACTATGTGGCCGTCCAGGTCGACCGGCACCGGGTGGTGCTCGACGCGGTGCACGAGCATGTACGGACCGCCTGTCCACGGGCCGACGTACGCGCCGCCCAGCGGTATCGCGGAGATCGAGTCGCCGCCGCGCGGCAGCGCGGGCCCCGCGAAGTCGCCGGACAGCAGCGAACCCACGTACCCCGTCGGGGGCCGGTCCTCCGGGACGTCCTGATAGAAGTCCACCCGGAGTCGGTACCGGATCACGTGCTGCCCCTCTGGTTGCCGAGTCAGGAAGCCGGCACCCAGACGGCCGGTTCCATGAGTCTCATACGTATACCAGCCGATAGGGGTTACGCCGAAGGGCTAGGGCATTTCTCCGTTTTCGCCCGCCTTGTTGCCCTCGGGGTCCGTGAACTCCTGCCAGGTTTTCCACAGGCTGGGGACAGTGCCCGAACCGTACGACCGCTCGGGCCAGTTCGCGGGCGGCAGTCCGATCGGGTTCGCCCCGACGTCGGCGCCGTACCAGAGATCGTGGCGGCGGCGCACGAAGTACCAGCGTCCGCCGCGCCGCTCGTACACGTCGCGGTAGAGGATCGCCTGGTGGATCCAGCGCGAACCCTCCTGGATCTCGCCCTTGCAGTAGACGTGGCCGGTCGCGTGGTCCTCGTCCAGCAGGTCGATGACGTGCGTGCCCACGTTGAGGATGGTCACCCCGAGCGGACGCAACTGGTCGGCGAAGGACGCACGCAGGGCCTCCCGCCCGGAAGTGTCGCGCGTGACGCGGACGTCGTCGACGAACAACGCGCACAACCCGTCGAGGTCCCTGCTGTCGACGGCGAGTGCGTAGCGCGCGGCCAACTGGCGGATCTCCTCGTACGCCAGGAGCCTGCCCACGTCCCGCATCGCGCCCTCGTCCATGCCGTCTCCGCTCCGTGTGCCGGTGGACTGATCTTGATGATCCGTCAGTTCCTTGATACCCGATAAGGGCAAGGAAAGTATCCGCGGGTGTGTGCCGGGGGGCATGTGCGGATGTATGCGCGGTCTTACGCGCGGAAGAGGGTGGCGTCGATGAGCGGGAGCCTGGACGGACGGGTCGCGGTGGTGGCCGGCGCGGGCGAGGGGATCGGGCTATCCACCGCGCTGGCCCTCGCGGGCGAGGGAGCCGACCTCGTGCTCGGCGCGCGACGCGCCGAACCGCTGCGCGAACTCGCCGACCGGGTCGCGGCGCAGACCGGCCGCAAGGTGCTCGCCGTACCGACCGACATCGCCGACCGCGACGCGTGCCACGCGCTCGTCGGCGCGGCCGCGGAGGGGCTCGGGCGGGTGGACGTCGTGGTCAACGTCGCCACCTACAACCCGTCCGGCCGCGTGGAGGACCTGGACCGCGACGAGTACCGGCGGGCGTTCGACGTCAACGTGCTGGGCGTGCTGGAGGTGAGCCGGGCCGCGCTGCCGCACATGCGGGCGGTGGGCGGCGGGTCGATCGTGCAGATCAGCACGGAGGCGCCCCGCATGAAGCTGCCGTACATGGCGGCGTACGCGTCGACCAAGATGGCCATGGAGATCGCCTCGGCCACCATGGCGCGCGAAGTGGGCCGCGACAACATCCGGGTCAACGTCGTGGTCGCGGGCTACACCGACAACGCGAAGCTCGCCAAGTACTTGGAGGAGGTCGCGGAACGCCGCGGCCTGACGGCGGACGAGGTCCGCACGGAGTTCGCGTCGAGCGCCGCGCTGCGGCGCATCACGCAGCCGGAGGACATCGCCGAGGCCGTGCTGTTCCTCGCGTCGCCGCGCTCGCGCGGCATGACGGGTACCGTCACGCACGTGACCTCGGGAGTCGTACTGGAGCCGTGAGGCGCCCGCGCGCGTATGGCCGCGCGCTTCCCGGGCATCTACCCCTAAAGGGTGTGGATGCGAAATGGGAGGGGCGGCCGGTGGGGCGGAACCGACTCTCGGAACGGGCGGGCGACGCCGCGGCGCTGACCTTCGTGTTCTTCGCGATGACGATAGTCGCCGTGATGGTCGCGGCGTTCGCCGTGATCGCGCATTCGTGGCTGTGGGTCGTCGCGCTGGTGTTCGCCGCGCTCTTCCTGCTCGCCTGCGGGTGGAGCGCGCTGGAGGTCGTCATCGCGCGGCAGATGGACCGTGAGCGGCGCGAACGGGCGCGCGGGGACTACGCGGTACGCCCGATCGACCGGCGCTGACGCAGCCGCGTCGGCGCCGGGCCGGATTCGGGTCGGGTCCGGGTCGGATGTGCTCGGTCGGGGCCGGGCGTCGGCCCCGGGTCAGCGCCGGGTCAGGCCGCGCTCGCGCAGGAAGCCGCCGATCTCGGCGTTCTGCTCGGCGCTGAAGATCCGGTGCGGCACCATGATCGCCTGCGCCGGGTTGAACTCGAAGATCCACTGCTCGTCCACCGACCGCAGCTTGCGGAAGGTGCTCCACGGGATCTCCGCGCGATTGGCCCCTATCGCCGACCGGTACACCTCGTCGGTCAACGTCACCTCGCACACGTCGCCGTGCATGTGCCGGTTCTGCCGGGCCGCCTGCAGCGGCGCCCACAGGCGCAGGCCCAGCATCGCCGCACCGAAGGCCAGGAAGATGAAGGGCCAGAAGGCGACCCCGCCGTCCAGCGCGCCCATCAGCAGCACCACCAGACCCGCCGCCAGCAGAATCGCGCCGCCCACGGTCAGACCGCGGAACAGGCCGCGGCGGAACGCGATGACCCCGTCGGCGATGTCGCGCTCGCTCGGGATGTAGTTGACGCTGATGTGCACGGGCATTCTCCAGTCGGGCCCACAGGCGGGCGCGGGCGGGGACCATAGTCCCACGCGTCCGGGTCTGCGGCGGACGCACCCGCGTTTGGTGCCGTGCGCGGTACGCGGGGGCGGTGCGGGCGGCGGTTCAGCCGCCCGTGGGCTCGCTTGCGGGGGCCGCCGAAGGCTTCGGCGGGACCGCGTCCACGGGGTTCGGTGCGGCGGGCTGCGGGTCCCCGGCCGGGGGCGGCCGGACGCTCCAGCCGGGCGGGACGACGGCGTGCGCGGCGCCCGCGTGGGGGACGGCGGCGTACGCGTGGGCGGGGGCGTACAGATGCGCGGCGTAGGGGTGCGCGGTATAGGGATTTGCCGCGTACAGATGTGCCGGGTACAGCTGCGCCGAATAAGGGTGCGCCGAGTAAGGGTGCGCTGAATACGGATAGGCGCCGCCGTACTGATGCGCCGCGAACGCCGCCGCAGGCGCGGGGGCCGCATACGGGTTCGCCGCGTACGGCGGCCCGGCAGCCTGCGGGACCCCCGCCGGGCCGTACTGCGGCCACGCCGCCCCCTGCGTCCAGCCGTATGTGGGCATCGGCCCCCAGCGCGGCGTCGGCATCGTGCGCTCCGGCACCTCGCCGAGCGCGTGGCGCAGCTCCCACAACCGGTCGAGGAACACCCGTTCCTGCGGGGTGAACTCCTCCGCGGTGACGTCGCCCCGGACCGCGCGCCGCCGCAGCTCGGCCAACGCGGTGGCGTTCCAGTGGTATTGCCGTGCGGCGCGCTCGCCCGGTTTCCCGTACAGCGCGAGAGCGGCGCGGCGCTGGCGGTTGCGGTCGGCGACCGAGCCGAGCACGTACGGCTCGTTCCAGCTGAACCAGCCCGCCCCGACGTAGTGCGGCAGTTGGGTCCGGACCGCGTCCAGTTGCGCGCCGCGCAGCTTGTGGCCGGTCACGAACACGCCTGCGAGCAGCGGTGCCATGACCAGGAAGTAGACGGACAGCATGATCGCGGGCTCGTCGTCGACCGTGGTCTTCCACGCCGAGCCGTTCCACGCGGAGTGCAGGCCGACGGCCACCAGATAGCCGCCGAGGGCCACGAGAACCGCCCGCGAGCGGTTCCGCAGGAGCACCGCGATGCCGAGGGCGAGGCCGGTCGCGGCGGTGAACAGCGGGTGCGCGAACGGCGTGAGGATCGCCCGGCCCAGGAAGATCGCGGCGGTCTGCGCGGCGGCGTCGCCCTCGTCGCTGCCCTCCCCGAAGGCCCGGCCGAAGTACAGGACGTTCTCGGTGAACGCGAACCCCGCGGCAGTGGTGGCGGCGAGGACCAGTCCGTCCAGCGGGCCGCGGAACCACGGGCGGCGGAACAGCAGCAGGAGCAGGACCGCGGCGCCCTTGGCCAGTTCCTCGACGAACGGCGCGACGACGGTGAGCCCGAGCAGTTCGCCCTGGTACTCGCCGGAGCGGTCGACGATCGCGTCGATCGACCACGAGTTGGCGTACAGGGCCGCGAGTGCGCCCGCGCCCGCCCCCCACGACAGTGCGAAGGCCAGGTGCTGCCACGGCTGCGGTCGGGCCCGCGCGAGCAGCAGGAACACGCCGACCACCAGTGGTACGGGGGCCGCCGCGAGCGGTATGCCGACCGCGAGGCCGTCGAGGCCGGTCACGTCGCTCATCTTGACCGCGGCGGTGATCCAGCATCCGGCGAACAGCAGGCCGAGCACCACGATCCGGTTGCGCGGCTTCGCGAGGAACGCCCGCAGCGCCCGCGCCTTACCGCCGCCGGAGGGTCCGGCGGCGGTCAGCGCGTGATCGGGCGTGTCCATATGGTGTGACGATAGCCGGGACCGGCGACCGGTTCGTTTCCTTGGCCCAAAATGCGTCGTCCCGTGTCCGCGGGGCGTCGCGGGCGGTTCAGACGCGGCGGAAGATCAGGTCGGCGACCTCGTGGCCCTTGGCGAGGCCCTGGCGCTCGAAGCGTGTCATCGGCCGCCGGTCCGGGCGCGGTACGTACCCGCCGCCCGGCCCTGCCGTGTTGGCGAGCGCGGGCTCGGCCTCGAGGACCTCCAGCATCCACGCCGCGTACGGCGCCCAGTCCGTCGCGCAGTGCAGCGTGCCGCCGGGGGCCAGGCGCGACGCCGCGAGAGCGGCGAAGCCGGGCCGGATCAGGCGGCGCTTGTGATGGCGCGACTTGGGCCACGGGTCCGGGAAGAACACCCGGATCCCGGCCAGCGAGTCCGCCGGGAGCATCTCGGTCAGCAGGACCACGGCGTCGCCCTCGGCGATGCGCACGTTGCCGAGCCCGCGTGCCTCGATCAGGTGCAGCAGATTGCCGATGCCGGGGGTGTGGATGTCGGTGGCGAGGATGTTGACGCCGGGTTCGGCCTCGGCCATCGCCGCCGTGGCCTCGCCCATGCCGAACCCGATCTCCAGGACCACCGGACCGCCGTTGCCGAACAGCGCCGCGGGTTCGCGCGGCTTGCCGTCCACGGGCAGGCCGTACGCCGGCCACAGCCGCTCTATCGCGTCCTGCTGCTGCGGGCTGAGCCGTCCTCGGCGCGGGTGGAACGTGCGGACGACCCCGACCGGCGGCCCGCCGAAGGGGTCGGGCGCCAAGGTGGACTCGGTGCCCGCGGGCGGCGACGCCGGCCGGTGCGCGGACGCGGAGACCGTGGCGGACGTCGTCGACGTGGCGGACGTGTCGGAAGGCGTGGCGGAGGACATGGGGAGAAGGCCGTCGGCTCGGGGGCACGGCACGCGGAGGCCGTGCCGGGAGACTCTTCGATGCTACGGGAGGCGTGGGCCCGATCCGGCCCTGCCCGGGGGCCGGTCAGCCCTGCTCGGACGGTCCCGGGCGCGGTTCGGCGGTGCGGCGCGCGTCTCGGGCGTCCCCGGTGCGTGCCTCGGTCCGGCGCCCGCGGGCCAGATAGTCCAGGGCGATCAGTTGGACGGCGTCCTGCGGGCTCTTGGTGCCGGACATCAGCATGAGCTCGATCGCGAGGTCGGCGTCGAGGGAGATGGTGACCTTGGCCATGGCCGCTCCTCGGGGTGGGCATGTCGGGTGGCGAGTCAGGGTGGCGAGTCAGGGTGGCAAGTCAGGCAGGCGAGTGAGGCGGTTCGGCGGAGGGCTTTGCGGGCCCCTGCCGCTGTCCTCAGATGCCCGCGGCGAGGCGTTCCCGGACGCGGTCGGCGATCTCCTCGCCGATCGGGAGAGAGGCGGTGGCCGCTGGCGACGGGGCGTTCAGGACGTTCACGATGCGCTCGCCGCCGGTGAAGAGGAAGTCGTCGACGAGTTCGCCGTCGGGGCGTACCGCCTGCGCGCGCACCCCGGCCGGGGCGCGGACCAGGTCGTCCGCGGTGACGGCCGGCAGCATGCGCTGCACGGCGCGCGTGAAGGCGGGCTTGGCCAGGGAGCGCAGCATCTCGCCCGCGCCGTACCGCCAGTGCCGCCGGGCGATGTGCCACATGCCGGAGTAGCCGAGGGTCGCGGCGAGTTCGCGCGGGTCGGCCTGCGTCCACGCGTACCCCTCGCGGCGCAGCGCGAGCACCGCGTTGGGGCCGACGTGCACGTCTCCGTGGATGCCGCGGGTCAGGTGCACGCCGAGGAAGGGGAACGCCGGGTCGGGGACCGGGTAGACGAGGCCGCGGACCAGGCCGCGGCGGTGCGGTGCCAGCTCGTGGTACTCGCCGCGGAAGGGCACGATGCGGACCGGCGGCGGGGCGCCGCCCTCGGCTCGGGCGGCCATCGCGGCGATGCGGTCGCTGTACAGGCCCGCGCAGTTGACCACGACCCGGCCGCGCACCTCGCCGAGGCGCGTCTGCACGACGACCTCGCCCGGGTGCACCGCGAGCGAGGTGACTCCGGCGCCGGTGCGCAGCGACACGCCTTCGGCGTGCAGCAGGCCGACGAGCGTGCGGCAGACGTCGGTGTAGTCGACGATGCCGGTGGTCCCGACGTGCAGTCCGGCGATCGCGCGCACGTTCGGCTCGTATTCCCGGATCTGATCGGACGTCAGCTCGCGCACGGGTACACCGTTGGCCTCGCCGCGTTGGAAGAGCGTCTTCATGCGCCCGAGTTCGGACGGGTCGGTGGCGACCACGAGCTTGCCGGTGACCTCGTGCGCGATGCCGTGCTCGGCGCAGAACTCGACCATGCGGCGGGCGCCCTCGACGGCGAACCTGGCCTTGAGGCTGCCGGGCTTGTAGTAGAGCCCGGAGTGGATCACCCCGCTGTTGCGGCCGGTCTGGTGCACGGCCCAGGAGGTCTCCTTCTCCAGGATCGCGACGGTGGTGCCCGGGGCTCGTCGGACGAGGGCGTACGCCGTCGACAGCCCCACGATGCCGCCGCCGATGACGATCACGTCGTACCTGAGCATGCGCCCCTCCGCGTTCCCGGCCCGCCCCCCGGCGGCCTCCGATCGGCCCCCGGCCGACGCCCAGTATCGCGCGGCGCCGGTGCGGCCGGTCGCGGTACGGGCCGTCGCGGTGCGGCCCTTCGCCGTGGGTTCGGTGTCAGGCGGTGATGCCGATGGAGGTGCGCACCTGCTCGGAGAACTCCCGTACGACGGGCTCGCGGGCGTGCGCGGCCTGGAGTCCGGAGACGAGGTCGCGCACATAGGCGGTGTTGCGGGCGGAGTGCACGCGCTGGGCGACCGCGAGTGCGCGCATGCCGCCGCCGCACGCCGCGTCGATGTCCCCGGCCGCGAGGTCGGCATGGGCGCCGACGGCCAGGCGCAGGCCGTGCGAGCGGATGTACGCCTCGCTGCGCCCGGCCAGCGCGGCCGCCGTGAAGCGCCGGGTCTGCTCGGGCAGCCGGAGGTCCCGGTAGCACTCGGCGCCGTCCGCGCAGAGGCGGTCGTACGAGAAGAAGTCGATCCACTCGGGGTCGTCGTCACCGGTCCGGGCGCGTTCGAGGTGCCCCTCGGCGGCGTTGAGCGACCGCGCGCACGCCCCCGGATCGCCCGCGCGCGCGTGCGCCCGGGCCTCGACGAGGTGCAGGAAGCCGGTCACCTTGGCGGTGGCCACGCTGCGGTTGCGCTCCACGGCCGCCTGCGCGAGGTCGACGGCGGTGTTCGGGTGGCCGCGGTAGGTGGCCTGGAGGCTCATCGTGGCCAGGATGTATCCGCCGAGCGGTACGTCGGCCGCGGCGCGGGCGAGCCGCAGCGCCTGGATGTAGTAGCGCTGGGCTATCTCGTGCTGCCCGGTGTCGAACGCCATCCACCCGGCCAGCCGGGACAGTTCGGCGGTCGCGCCGAACAACTGGCGTCCCACCGAGTCCTGGTAGCTGCCGCGCAGCAGCGGCGTGGCCTCGACGCGCAGGCATTCGGGCACCATGGACGCGCGCCAGTCCCCGCCGCCGTACTTGCTGTCCCAGCGCCTCGCCTCGGCCGCCGCCTCCCGGAGCTTGGCCACATCCGTCTGGCCGACCTTGCGGTCGGAGCCGCGGTGTTCGGCCAGTGCGTCCGCCGGGGTGATGAGCCAACGCGCGAGGGGGGTCGCGAAGGCGGTGACGGCGAATGTCCCGGTCAGGAATTCGCGGCGGTTCACGTGGTCGTGCCTCCACAGGTCGGTGGCCTTGACGACGGCTTCGGCAAGGTCGCGCGGGAAGGAGAGGCCCAGATCGGGATCGGACGGGCCGCTCTCGTCGAGGCCGATCTCCTCCAACGGCACGGGGCGCCCGAGCCGTTCGGCGAGGACCGCCGCGATGAGGTGGGGGACGGGGCCTTGCGGGGTCATGCCCTTGCCGACCCAGCGGGCCACGGAGGTCTTGTCGTAGCGCAGGGTGAGGCCGCTGGCGGCACCGAGGTCGTTGACCCGGCGCGCGAGACCGGCGTTGCTCACGCCGGCGCGTACCAGGAGCGTGCCGAGAAGGTCGTTCGGCCCCCGAGGAGCCTGTTCGCGACCGGCCTGCTCCCGTGTGTTCGGCTCACGCGCGTTCGGCCGGTGCGTGCCCTGCCCGGGTGACACCGGACCGGTGTCACCGTCCTGTGCCTCGTCGCGGACCGCGGCCGACCGGCTCGAACGCTTGCGCGTCGTGCCTGCGGACGGTGCGGCGGCGGACGGGGCGGCCGTGGCTCGCGCGGCCGGTCCCGTGGTGGACCCGGCGCCGGCGGATGCGGCGGATCGGGTTGCGGCGTCCGGGGGTTCGTGGGCGCGTACCTCGCGCGGACGGGGGAGTGGCCGGGGAAGACGGGAAGCCGTCACCGCGGGTCGGAGGGCGGCTTGCCCTGACCCGTCGCTCTTAGGACCACTGCGCATGGCTTGCCCCCAAAGGCGACTTCCGTCTACCTCAGGGTAACCGGAGGGGGTGGCGCGGGTAAGGGGAATGACGCTTTCGTACGAGCGCCGGTCAACGGGTGTACGAGAGGCGTCAAGACGGTACGCATCAGGTAGCTGATAGGCCGTCAAAATTCGCCACCAAAAGGTGGAAAAACCAACAAAAGAGCGACACTCGGGCGTGATGTTGTGCCGTGCGCCGGTACCGTGTGCCTGTGCGCCTGCCCATGCGCTCTGCACAGGGTTGCCTAACCTTGCTTGACTGTAAGGGCTTTGGTGCCGGCGATGCGTTGGCCGGTGCCGTGGAGGACCGCGGTACAGGGGGATCTGACATGCGCTGGTTCGCTGGGACGAGCGGCAGCCACTCGGCGCCGCGACCCGACCACTCGACGGTCGTCTGGGACGGCCTCGATCCCCTGTGGCTGGTGGGTGACTGGCCGCAGGACGAGGTGCGCACCGTCGCCCGGGGGCGGGACAAGATGGCCGTGCTGGGCGACTGCCGGGCCACCGACGCCGAGTTGGAGGTGGGGCTCGCGGTCGCGCGCGGCGGCGGGCTGCGACATCTGACGTGCTGGCCGGGCAGCTACCACGTGGTCCTGCGGCTCGGGCGCCGCACGCTGGTGCTCGGCGATCTGGCCGGGTTGCGGCAGGTCTACCACGCGCCGTTCGAGGACGGCCTCGTGTACGCCTCCCTCGCCCTCCCGCTCGCCGACCTCACCAGCGCCCGCCTGGACCGCGACCTGCTGGCGGCGCGCGTGTTGTGCCCGGACGTCCCCGAACTGACCGCCGGCCGCTCGTTGTTCGCCGGCGTGCAGTGCGTCGGGCCGGGCCACACGCTTGAGCTGACCGGCTCCAAGGTCCGGCTGCGCCTGCACGAACAAGGCGCCGCACCCCTCGACTTCCCGGCCGCCGCCGCGGCGCTGCGCGAGGCGCTGACCGCCTCCGTGGACCGCCGTGTCGGGGCCGCCGCGAAGACGGGGACCGACCTGTCGGGCGGGCGCGACTCGACCGTCCTCTCGCTCCTGGCCGCACGGGCCGCGCAGCACGAAGTCGTGGCCGTGACCTGGGCCGACCCGAGCGCTCGCGACGACGTCGAGTACGCCTCGCAGGTCGCCACCAAGTCGGCGCGCCTGCGGCACCTGCTCGTTCCCGCCGACGCGGACTGCCTGCCGTACGCGCGGCTGATCGACGCCTTCGACGCGCCGCCGGTCCCCGACGACCCGGCCTCGTCGCTGGTCACGATCGCCCGCACGCTGCGGCACATGGAGGCCGCCCGCGAGGCGGGCATCGACGTGCACCTGACCGGCTACGGCGGCGACGCGGTGCTCGGCACGCCGCTCGCCTACCTTGCCGACCTCGCGATGGACCGCCACCCCGTCGCCGCGATGCGGCACGCCCGCGCGTGGGCCCGGGTCGCGGGCGTGCGGCCGGGCGACCTGGCCGCGGCGGCCCGCCGCGTCGGGCGTACCGGCTTCGACCGGGCGCTGGTCGGGCTGGCCGAGGTGCTCGAAGCCGACGAACTCGGGATGTCCGCGGGCGGTATGGACGCCCTCGTCAACTGGGTCGCGCCCGGTCCCACACTTGTGTGGGCCGACCCGGACGCCCGGCGCGGCGTCGCGGCGGCGCTGCGCGCCCACGCCGAGCTGACCGCCGCGGACACCGCGGAGCGCCGCGCCGACCCGTCCGTGCACCGCAGGCCCGGCGACCGTGCGTCGTGGGTCTCCGTGCGGCGCGCGGCGGACCGGCACCGGGTGATGCAGCAGATCGCGGACGGCAGCGGGGTCCGGATGCGGGCGCCGTACCTGGACAACGCCGTGGTCCGGGCCGGTCTCGCGCTGCCGGCGTGGGCGCGCGGACGCGGCGACGGGCCGCGCACGCTCCTGCACACCGCCGTCGAGGGCCTGGTGCCCCGCTCGGCGCTGTCGCGCACCGGCAAAGGCGACTACACCCGCTCGGAGATCCGGGGCCTGCGGCGCAACGCCGCGGACCTGCGGGACCTGTTCGCCTCGCCGCTGCTGGCCGAAGTCGGCATCCTCGACACCACCGCGGTACGCGCCGCGCTCGACCGGGCGACAAGGCCGGTGCTCGGCAAAGGCGCCGGCGGCGGCGACCCGAGCGAACTGCTGGGCGGATTCGCCGATGTCGTGGGTGCCGAGCTGTGGCTGCGCGGGGTTGCCGCGGGCCGGGCCACGCGTTGGGGCACGGGCACGGCCGCGACGGCGGGCAGCGTCATCGCCGCGGTCGCCTGACCGGCGGGGCGGGCGCGGGCCGTCACGCCCGCAACCTGCTTGCCCGGGACTCCAGGTAGCGCTGTTCGGCGATGCTCGCGGTGGCTTTGGCGGCACGGCGGTAGTGCTCGTACGCGCCCGCCGTGTCACCGGTCTTCTCCAGCAGATGCGCTCGTACGGAGAGCAGCCGGTGGTGTCCGGCCGTGCGCGCGTCGTCGTCCAGCGTCGCCAGCAGGGTCAGTGCGGCTTCCGGCCCCTCGGTCTCGGCCAGGGCGATGGCGCGGTTGAGGGTCACCATCAGGTTCGGCGCGATCCGCTCCAGGATCAGGTAAAGGGCGTGCACCTGCCGCCAGTTGGTCTCCTCGGCCTTGGCCGCGTCCGCGTGCGTGGCCGCGATCGCGGCCTGCAGCTGGTACGGCCCGAGCGCCGGCCCGGCCAGCGACGTCCTGACCAACGCCGTGCCCTCGTCCAGCAGTTCGCGGTCCCAACGGGTGCGGTCCTGCTCGTCCAGCGGCACCAGGTCGCCGCCCGCGGTCGTACGCGTGTCCCGGCGGGTGTGCGTGATCAGCATCAGCGCGAGCAGTCCGGCCACCTCGGTGTCCTCGGGCAGTTGCGCGTGCACCATGCGGGTCAGCCGGATCGCCTCGCGCGCGAGGTCCACCCGGTGCAGCTCGTTGCCCGACGACGCGGTGTAGGCCTCGTTGAAGATCAGGTACAGCACGTGCAGGACGACGCGCAGCCGCTCCTCGCGCTCGGCGCCCTGCGGCAGCGCGAACGTGCTGCCCGCCGCCCTGACGCGCTGCTTGGCCCGGCTGATCCGGGCCGCCATCGTGGCCTCCGGCACCAGGAACGCCCGGGCGATCTCGGCCGTGGTCAGGCCGCCGACCGCCCGCAGCGTCAAGGCGGTCTGCGACGCCGCGGTCAGTGTCGGATGGCAGCACAGGAACAGCAGGACAAGCGTGTCGTCGGTGTCCGGGACGCTCCCGGGCACCACCTCGACGGCCGTCGCCACCTCGCGCTCGCGCCGGGCGTGGTCGCTGCGCATCTGGTCGACGAGCCGCCGGGAGGCGACCGTGACCAGCCAGCCGCGGGGGTTGTCCGGCACGCCGTCGGTTGGCCACTGCACCGCGGCGGCCAGGACGGCTTCCTGAACAGCGTCCTCGCACCCCTCGAATTGGCCGTGCCGGCGTACGAGCAGGCCGAGGACCTGCGGCGTGAGCTCACGCAGCAGGTCCTCGATGTCCGGTTCTGTCACGCCTCCAATTGTCCGTCGGAGAACATGACCTGGCGCACCTCGATCCCCAGCCCCTTGATCGCGGCGTCCGGAATCTGCGCCGCGATCTCGATCGCGCGCGCCTTGTCCTCGACGTCGAGGAGGTAGAAGCCGCCCAGGTACTCCTTGGACTCCAGGAACGGGCCGTCGGTCACCACCGGCTGGCCGCTGCGCACCGACACCACGGCGGCCTGCGAGGGGTCGACGAGCGCCTGCGTGGTGAGCAGCTCGCCGGACTCCTTGAGCGCGGCGAGCAGCCTCCCGTGGCCCTCGCCGATGGCCGCTTTCTCCTCGTCGGTCAGCGCGTCCAACACCGCCGGGTTGATGTGCATGCTGATCAGGAACTGCATCTCACTGCTCCTCGTGGACCGCGGGCCCCCGGCCGGGGCCCTTCGCAAGGTGGTCGGAGCCGGCGCCGCCGTCTTGACATCCCCGGGCCCGCCGATTCCCGGAAGTCTTCCAACTTATGTGTTGGGAATGCGTGTCGCGAGCCCTGCTCGGAGCCGCGCGGCTGCTCCCACCGACCGGCCAGCGGGCCAATTTGCCGGGAGAGCGCCGGGAACCGGGTAGGAGCACGCGTACCGCGGCATTGCTTGTGGCCGGGCACCGTTCCGCGGTCATCTCTTGATCGAGTCTTGCCCCGGATCCGCCGCGCGCCTAGCATCCGACCAGAGAGTCGGAATTCCTACCCATGGGTTGACGATGGCGCCACGCAACAAGCTGATGCGCGACGAGATCCGCGGTACCGCGACGCGGCTGTTCGGCGTGCGCGGCATCGGCGCCGTCACGCTCCAGGAGATCGCGGACGAGCTCGGAGTCTCCAAGGCCGCGCTGTACCACTACTTCCCGAACAAGGAGGCGCTGGTCCGGGCGATCTTCGAGGACTGGGCGCGGGTCGGGTTCGACCGCATCTCGGCCGTCGTGGTGCTCGCCGAGCCGGCGTCCGTACGCCTGCGCCGGATGATCGAGCTCCACGTGCTCGGCCTCACCCGCGACCTCGACCTCTACCGGCTCGGGTTCCGCGACGAGGACCAACTGCCGGACAGCGCCCGCGAAGTCTTCGACAAGTTCAAGCGCGACATCGACACCGCGGTACGCACCGTCATCCGCGAGGGCGTCGCCGACGGCGAGTTCATGGCGGTCGACCCGAAGATCGCCGGCTTCGCCGCGATCGGCATGTGCAACTGGATGTTCAAGTGGTACCGCCCCGACGGCGAGTACACCGCGGAGGAACTCGCGGCCATGCTCGCCCGGTTCGCCCTGGGCGGGCTGCTGCGCCGCGACCCCGCGCGCGCCGCCGACCAAGGCGGCGCGATCGACCGCGCGGCGCTCATCGCCGAGATGGCCGCCGACCTGCAGCGCGAGGTCGACACGCTGCGCGCGGCTGCGCTTCCGGCGCATGCGCCCCGGTCATCCGGGGCTTCCGAGCCGTGCGAGCCGTCGGCGCCCGTCGAGCCGTCTGAGCCCGTCGAGCTGTCCGAGCTGTTTGAGCCGTCCGATTCCTCGGAGTCTTCCGAGTCACCCGAGCCCAGGCAGGGGGATCAGCCATGAGGGACCGTCATCTCGACGCCGAGCACATCGCGTTCCGGGAGAGCGTGCGGGAGTTCGTCCGCCGCGAGATCACGCCGTACCACGAGGAGTGGGAGAAGGCCGGGATCGTCGACCGCGAGCTGTGGCGAAAGGCCGGCAAGCAGGGCCTGCTGGGCATCGACGTGGACGAGGAGTACGGAGGCGGCGGCGTCCGGGACTTCCGCTACCTGGCCGCCATCTCCGAGGAGATCGTGCGCGCCGGGGCCAGCGGCGTCGGCTTCGGCCTGCACAACGAGGTCGTCGCGCCGTACCTGAACGACCTGGCCACCGACGAGCAGAAGGCCCGCTGGATGCCGGGCTTCTGCTCCGGCGAGCTGATCACCGCGATCGCCATGACCGAACCCGGTGCGGGCAGCGACCTGCAAGGCATCCGGACCACCGCGGTGCGCGACGGCGACGACTGGATCCTCAACGGCGCCAAGACGTTCATCACCAACGGCATCAACGCCGACCTGGTGGTCGTGGTCGCCAGGACCGACCCCGAGGCCAAGGCCAGCAAGGGCACCAGCCTGCTGATGGTCGAGCGCGGCATGGCCGGCTTCGAACGCGGCCGCAACCTCGACAAGATCGGCCTCAAGGCCCAGGACACCGCCGAACTTTTCTTCAACGACGTGCGCGTGCCCGGCAACAACCTCCTCGGCGAGGTCGACAAGGGCTTCTACCACCTGATGCACAACCTGCCGCAGGAGCGCCTGGGCATCGCGGTGGCCGCGGTGGCGGGCGCCGAGGCGGTGTTCGAGGGGACCGTGGAGTACTGCAAGACGCGCACCGCGTTCGGGCAGCCCATCGGGGGATTCCAGAACACCCGGTTCGAACTCGCCGAGATGGCCACGGAACTCGACATCGCCCGCACGTACCTCGACGACTGCATCATGCGGCACGTCGACGGCGAACTCGACGCCGTACAGGCCTCCAAGGCCAAGTGGTGGACCACCGACCTGCAGAAGCGCGTCGTCGACCGCTGCCTGCAACTGCACGGCGGCTACGGCTACATGATGGAGTACCCGGTCGCCAAGGCCTTCATCGACAGCCGGGTGCAGGCCATCTACGGCGGCACCAACGAGATCATGAAGGAGATCATCGGGCGCTCGCTCGGCGTGTGAGCCGGACGGTCCGAGTCGAGGTGTGCGGCCGTGGGTCTTCAAGGTTCGGGGCAGGTCGACGACGATGCTTACCGTTGGTTGGCATCCGGCGGCACGAGTACGGCGCGCCGACATCCGCGCCCCGTCCCCGCGGTCTCCGGCCGGGCAGGGAGGTGTCGGCGTGGAGCACGCGCGCAACCTGCTGGCGGCGCTGTGGCGGGCCGCCGACCACTGGCCCGAACGCATGGCCGCACACTGGCAGGACCCCGCAGGGCACGTGGAACGCTCGCTCACCTGGCGGGAGTTGGAGGACCGGGTGGTCGCCGTGGCGGCCGGGCTCATGGCCGGCGGCGTACTGCCGGGAGACCGGATCGGGGTCATGGTCAGACCGTGTGTCGAGTGGACCGTGCTCGACCTCGCGGTACTGGCCGCCGGTGCCGCCACGGTCCCGATGCCGCCCGGCCAGGGCGTCGCGGCGTGCCACCGCGCACTGCGGGGTACGGCACCGCGGATGGTCTTCGTCGAGAGCGGCGGCGACGCGATGACGGTGGCCCGGGCGACCGGTGGTGCGGCGGACCCGCCGCAGGAGATGTTCGTGCTGAGGGAAGGCGGTCTGCAGGTGCTCACCTCGTGGGCGGTGTCGCGCGACCGCGACGCGGTGCGCCCGTACGCCGAGCGCGTCACCACCTCCACGGTCGCCCTGTTCGACCGCGGCGCGGCGGCCGAGACCCACGGCCCCGCGCGGCCCATGACGCACGGCGAGGTCGGCCGGGCCGCGGTACGGCTCGGCGCGCTCCTCGGCGTCTCGGGACCGGGGCGCACCCCCGGACCCGCGGTGACGGTCGGACCGCTGCACCGGCTGCTCCCGCACCTCATGCAGTTCGCCGCGCTGGAGGCGGGCCGTTCGCTGGCCTTCTCCAGACGTGTGGCACGCCCGTACGCCGCGGCCGGCTAGACCGCCGTCCGGCCGCCGCGGGCACTCGACCGACCAGCACCGATCACGCGAGGGGATGGGCACTATGGCCTGGGACTTCTCCACCGAGCCGGAGTTCGAGGAGCAGTTGGAGTGGATGCGCGGATTCGTCCGCGACGAGATCTACCCGCTGGAGACACTCGAATTCGACGACGCCACACTGCGCGCGGTGCTGGCACCGCTGAAGGAGGAGGTCAAGGCCCGCGGCCTGTGGGCCGCCCACCTGCCGCCGGACCTGGGCGGGCAGGGGTTCGGCCAGGTCCGCCTGGGACTGATGCACGAGATCCTCGGCCGCACGCCCTACGGACCGGTGGTGTTCGGCAACAACGCGCCCGACTCCGGCAACGCCGAACTGCTCGCGCACGGCATCGCCGCCTCGGGACGGGACCGGCACCGCAAGAAGTGGCTGGAACCGCTGCTCGACGGGCACATCCGCAGCGCCTTCTCGATGACCGAACGGGACACCGCGGGCTCCGACCCGACCCTGCTGGCCACCCGCGCGGTGCGGCACGGCGACGAGTGGGTCATCGACGGCCACAAGTGGTTCACGTCGAACGGCTCGGTCGCCGACATCCTGCTCGTCATGGTGGTCACCGACCCCGAGGCCAACCCGCACAGCCGCGCCTCGATGATCGTGGTGCCGGCCGACACCCCCGGCGTCGAGGTCGTGCGCGACGTGGCGACGCTGGAGGACCCGGGCCGGACCGACCGGTTCCACGGCTTCGGCGGCCACGCGGAGATCCGCTACCACTCGGTGCGGGTGCCGTACGAGAACCTCATCGGGAACGAGGGCGACGGCTTCAAGCTCGCCCAACTCCGGCTCGGCCCCGGCCGCATCCACCACTGCATGCGCTGGCTCGGACAGGCCGAGCGGGCCTTGGACATGCTGTGCGAGCGGGCGCTGTCGCGGTACGCGCACGGCTCGCTGCTCGCCGAGAAGCAGACCGTGCAGAACTGGATCGCGGACTCGTACGCGGGCATCCAGGCCGCCCGCCTGATGACCCTGCACGCCGCCTGGCGCATGGACCGCGACGGCGCGCCCGCGGCCCGCACCGACATCTCCGCCATCAAGTTCTTCGGCGCGCAGGTGCTCTACGACGTCATCGACCGCGCCGTCCAGATCCACGGCTCGCTCGGCTTCTCCACCGACCTGCCGCTGGAGCAGATGTACCGGTACGCGCGCGCCGCCCGCATCTACGACGGCCCCGACGAGGTCCACCGCGTCAGCGTCGCCCGGCAGGTGCTGCGCAACTACCGGCCCGCCGAGGTGCCGACCGAGCACGTGCCCACCCGGCGCGAGGAAGCCCGCAAGAAGTTCGCCGCCCTGCTCGACGCACCGGAGGCCCAGGCGTGACCGAACCGAGCACCGCGGCCCCGGCCGGCGTCGCCCCCGGCGAGGTCACCGCGTGGCTGTCCGAACGTGTGCCCTCGCTCGTGCCGCCGCTGGCCTTCACCCCGGTTGTGGGTGGGCACTCCAACCTCACGTACGTCGTCGAGGACCGGGTCGGCACGCGGTGGGTGCTGCGCCGGCCGCCGCTCGGACACGTGCTGGCGACCGCGCACGACATGGGGCGCGAGCACCGCATCCTGGCCGCGCTCGGCGACGGGCGCACACCGGTGCCGGTGCCGCCGGTCGTGGGCCTGAGCCCGGACGACTCGGTCAACGGCGCGCCTTTCTACGTCATGGAGTTCGTGCAAGGCGAGGTGCTGCGCAACGCCGAGGCGGCCACGCGCGCCCTCGACGTCGCCGGGCGGCGCCGCGCGGGCGAGCAGCTCGCGGACACGCTCGCCGCGATCCACGCGGTCGACGTGGACGCGGTCGGGCTCGGCGACCTCGGCCGCCGCGAGGACTACATCGGGCGGCAGTTGCGGCGCTGGCACCGGCAGTGGGACGCGACGCGGCTGGACGGCGTACCGGAGATAGACGAGGTGCACGCGGCCCTGGTGGCCTCGGTGCCCGAGCAGCAGGGCGCCACGATCGTGCACGGCGACTTCCGGCTCGACAACTGCATCATCGGCCCCGACGGCAGCGTGCAGGCGGTCCTGGACTGGGAGTTGTGCACCCTCGGCGACCCGCTCGCCGACGTCGGCACGACCCTCGTCTACTGGGTCGAGCGCGGCGAGACCGGCGACCTGCTGCCGTCCGACGGGACCGCCTCGGAAGGCTTCATCGACCGCGCCGCCTTCTGCGCGCGGTACGCCGAGGCCACCGGCCGGGACCTGGCCGGCATCGCGTGGTACGCCGCCTTCGCCTACTGGCGGCTGGCCTGCATCCTCGCCGGCGTCCTCGACCGGTACACCGCGGGCGCGATGGGCGACCAGGCGGGCGACGGCGGGGCGGCCCGGTTCAGCAGGGAGAAACTCTCCGGTCTCGCGGCCAAGGCCCGGACCGTCCTCGAAGAAGGGAAGTTCGTGGCATGACGGTCGACTTGACGGACCGGCTCGCCGGGAAGGCGGCGCTGGTCACCGGGGCCAGCCGCGGTATCGGGCTCGGCATCGCGGCGGAACTCGCGGCGCGCGGCGCCAAGGTGTGCCTGACCGCGCGCAAAAAGGAGGACCTGGACGCGGCCGTCGAGGAACTCGGCGGGCCGGACGTCGCGATCGCGGTGGCGGGCAAGGCGGACGACCCCGCGCACCGGGAAGAGGCGGTCGCGGCGGTGCTGGAGCGCTTCGGCTCGCTGGACATGCTGGTCAACAACGCCGGGATCAACCCGCACTTCGGGCCGCTGATCGAGGCGGACCTCGGTGCGGTGCGCAAGATCATGGAGGTCAACCTCGTCTCGGCGCTGGGCTGGACGCAGGCGGCGTACGGCGCGTGGATGCGCGAGCACGGCGGATCCGTGCTCAACGTGGCCTCGGTGGGCGGCATCGTCGCGGGGCCGTTCATCGGCGCGTACAACGTCAGCAAGGCGGCGCTGATCCACATGACGCGCCAGCTGGGGGCCGAACTCGGGCCCGGCGTGCGGGTGAACGCGGTCGCGCCGGCGGTGGTCAAGACGCGGTTCGCCGAGGCGCTGTACGAGGGGCGCGAGGACGAGGCGGCCGCCGCGTACCCGATGAAGCGGCTCGGGGTGCCGGAGGACGTCGCGAAGGCGGCGGCGTACCTGCTCTCGGACGACGCCGGGTGGATCACGGGGGAGACGCTGGTCGTGGACGGCGGGGTCTCCCTCGCGGGCGGCGTCGGCTGAACGAGGCACCTGGGCGCGACCGCGGCGGCCCGGCCGGCATCTTGCCGACCCGGGCCGCCGCACACGCGTCATGTTGCCGTCATCTGTTCCTAACACTCTGTGGATAGCCTGCGGTTCTCCGTGTCCGGCGGGGAGCGGGAGCACCCGACCGCGGAGCAGAGGCCGGTCGTGGGAAGGTCCGCCGGGGGGCGCCTTCCCATGACCCCTCGGCTGCCTTGCACCTGACCTTTTCCCTTGTTGCCTCGCAGTTGCCTCGCAGTTGCCTCGCAGTGTTTTCGCCTGCCTTCTTCTTCGCCTGCCCGTCCCGGCCGCCCGTCGACGCACGTCCGGGCGGGTGATACCTGTGCCGCAATTCTCAGAAAATGTGATGAATTGTGGGTTTTGCGGTACCAGCCCTTCCAGCCCTTCGGAGCAGCCGAACGGGTTTCTGCGGCACGCACTGGGAGGGCCACCCATGGCAGAGGACGAACCGCGCGGGGTCGTGGTCGGCGTCGACGGGTCGGAACCCGCCCGGCGCGCGCTGGACTGGGCGATGACCGAGGCCCAACTGCGCGGCCTGCCGCTGTATGTGGTCAGCGCCGCGCCCCCGGCCGGCACCTACGCCGCGATGGCCCCCGGCGCGGTCTACGTCGAGGACATGCACGCCGCCCTCGAAGCGGTGCGCGGCGAGACCGACGCCCTCGTGGGCGACGTGAACCGGGCGCGCGACACGCCCTTCGACGGGGATCTGCACGTCCAGGTCTTCGCGGGCACCGCCACCGAGGTCCTGCTCGGCATGTCGGAGCGGCACGTGATGGTCGTGGTCGGATCGCGCGGCACGGGCGGCTTCTCGCGGCTGCTGCTCGGCTCGGTCAGCACGGCCGTGGTCCACCACGCCGCGTGCCCCGTGCTGGTGGTGCGCGAGTAGTCGCGCCGCCGGGCTTCACCGGCACAGCGGCGCGGCGTCGGCGGGACCGGCGTGCCGGTCGCGGACGAAGCCGGCCCGGACGGCGCCCGCCGCCACCGCGCCCACCGACGTCACGCCGCCCAGCGTGACGCCGACCCCGGCCGCGTCCCTCCCGCTCGCGGCACCCGCCGCACCGGCGAGGCCCGGGCCCAGCCCGCCGAGTGCGGCCGGGGCCGACGGGATCACGCCACCCACAGCCCGCCCCGGCGGCCGGTGCCCTCGGTCGGCAGCGGCTCGACGCGGACCACCGAGGGGCGCAGGGTGGGCAGCGCGCTCCTGCCCGTCGCGGCCAGCACCGGGTCGTAGGGCGCCAGCTCGGCCAGTTGGAGGAGAGAGGGCAGCACGTCGTGGCGCGTCGTGGCCACCGCGAGCCGCCCGTCGCCGAGGAGGTGCGCGGGCGCGCCGAAGATCTCCATGACGTGCTGCGCGACCAGCAGCGTCAGGCGCAGCCGCTCATGCAGGGGGTACGCGCCGATCTGCGGCTCGACCGCGACCACGGCCGGGCGCTCGTGCGGCGTCAGCGAGGTGTCGGCCGCGATCCGCATCAGATGCCGCCGCAGCAGGACCTCGGTCGGCAGTTCGGACACCGGGTCGTAGCCCTCGACGACAGGGCTGCGGGCGTGCCGGGCGGCCGCGTACCCGGACACCACCGAGTCGGACGCGCCGCGGCCCACCGCGGTCAGGAAGAGCAGGTCCAGGTCGGACAGCGCGGTCAGCAGGGGGATGTCCGCGTCGGCCCGGTCGCGGGCCAGCAGCTCGCACGCGCCGCGGATCCTGCCGGGTTGGAAGAACGCCGCCACGGCCGCCTCGGCACCGGGGGTCAGCCACACGGCGTGTCCCGGCCAACCCGCCGCGTAACTGCGGCGGCGCCACTCGGCAAGCAGCCATGCCAGGTGCCGGTCGGTCGCGCACAGCGGCTCGTCGGCGGAGACGTAGGGGTTCTCGCGGCGGGCGTTCTGAGGGTTCGTCATACCCATGGAGAGTGGGCCGACCGGGAATCGTGACGCGGGCATCGCGGTGACTTGATGTGATCTACGTCACTCTCAGCGGGCGTCGGCCGCGTACGAACCAGTCCCGGCACACCGCGGCGAAGGCGGCGGCCCGGCGGGTCGGCCGGATTCCGCGCGCCTGCGCGAGGATCAGCGGCAGCGGCGGCAGGTCGTCGGTGAGCTCCAGGGCGACCACACGGCCGCCGTCGTACGTGGTGTCGGTGGCCGGGCGCTGGTTGAGGATCGCGAAGCCCTGCCCGGCGGCGACGAGCGCGCGCACCAGTTCGGGGCTGCGGCTGCGGAAGCGCACACGGGGACTGATCCCGGCCCGGCGGGCCAGGACCGCGAAGTAGTCGCGGTTGTGCGGCAGGTCGAGGAGGACCATGGGCTCGCCGGTGAACGCGCGCAGCGACACCGCCTTCTCGCCGGCCAGCGGATGGCCCGGCGGCACGATGACGTGCGGGGGTATGCGGGCGAGCAGTTCGCCGTCCAGCGACTCGCCGCCCCCGTTGCCGTTGACGTTGTTGCCGAGGTCGTACATCAGCGCGAGTTCGCAGCCGCCCTCGAGAAGGGTCTCGCGCAGGCCGTCGTCCTCGCCCTCGGTCATGTGCACCTCGACCTCGGGATGGCGCTCGGCGAACTCGGCGAGCAGCGGAGGCAGGTAGAACGGCGCGACGGTGTCGGCGCAGCCGAGCGTCAGCACCCCGCGCAGGGCCCCGCCGAAGGCCTTGGCACTGGCGGCCATCTCGTCGGCGTGCCCGAGCAGCCCGCGGGCTTCTGCCAGGAACCGTTCCCCCGACGTGGTCAGGGACAGCCCCTTCGCGTGGTGGCGCACCAGCAGTTGTACGCCGAACTCCCGCTCCAGGTGCGCGATCGCGGCCGAGATGGCGGACTGCGACACCATCAGTTCGCGGGAGGCCCCGGTCATGCTGCGGTGCCTCGCGGCGGCCACGAAGTAGCGCAGTTGGACCAGGGTGAAGTTCATGCGGAAGGCCGCTCTGCGTGGGGCTTCCCGGGTACGGACTCCATGCCGACGATGCTAAGTCGGGGCCGCGCCCACCGCCTGCGGAAGGCGGTGGGCGCGGCCGCAACCCCCCGGGTACCGGGGGGGGAAAAACGCGGGCCAGGGGGGGGCGGCTGGGGAAGGG